>NZ_JBMDYO010000231.1:0-208 GCF_049310885.1 Pleomorphochaeta sp. DL1XJH-081 | reverse complement strand
AATACAAGCAAGCTTTTGTTTCCTGCGCTCGTTCGGTAATACAAGCAAGCTTTTGTTTCCTGCGCTCGTTCGGTAATGTGGCCACGTTGTGGCCCCGCTACTCTCACTTCGCTTGGAAATGTGATCCACGTTGTGGCCCCGCTACTCTCACTTCGCTTGGAAATGTGATCCACGTTGTGGCCTCGCTGCCCTCGCTTCGTTTGGAAAT
>NZ_JBMDYO010000230.1:0-224 GCF_049310885.1 Pleomorphochaeta sp. DL1XJH-081 | reverse complement strand
AAAGAGCTGAAAGAGTAGAATAAGGAAGTCCGATTGCCGGCATGGGTGCCGCCAATCGGATATTTTTTTCTGCAAAAGCCTTTATTCCGATGGATATCTCCCATATACTGGAAGGCGAGAAATAATCGGGAGGTCCTGTATGAACAGTTCTCAAAAGAATGGGGACAGTATCCATGTATCCGTCTGTACCGGTACCAACTGCGCGTTCCGAGGAGCTTCCCAGC
>NZ_JBMDYO010000229.1:0-229 GCF_049310885.1 Pleomorphochaeta sp. DL1XJH-081 | reverse complement strand
GCTGGAAGAAGAGCTGCTCAGCCGCCGCGCCCAGGGCGAAGACCCGCGCTACTTCACCCTGCGCCGTCTCGACTTCGGCGGCTGCCGCCTGTCGCTGGCGACTCCGGTGGATGAAGCCTGGAATGGCCCGGCGGCGCTGGACGGCAAACGCATCGCCACCTCTTACCCGCACCTGCTGAAGCGCTACCTCGATCAAAAAGGTATCTCCTTTAAATCCTGTCTGCTGAAC
>NZ_JBMDYO010000228.1:0-229 GCF_049310885.1 Pleomorphochaeta sp. DL1XJH-081 | reverse complement strand
GGCATGGATGGCACGGAGACCGGTAATGGACGCGACTCGTCAAAGGCCACCCAGTCAAAACGCTCGCGGCTAACGATGGCTTTCAGACGCATCCACAGTAACGGCTGCGCCAGAAGGGTTCGTAAGGAAATAATCAGCACGCCGCCGTTCGCCTGATGAACCAGTCCCGGCTGCAGGGTAATGTCGCCGTTATACTGCCGCAGGCAACCAAAGAGCTGCTCGGCTTCGA
>NZ_JBMDYO010000227.1:0-229 GCF_049310885.1 Pleomorphochaeta sp. DL1XJH-081 | reverse complement strand
TAAACTTCAGCGCCGTGGCCGAGGAACAGCTTACCGCGATCCTGCAGACCGAACAGCGCGAACGCTACCGCTTTACCCTGACCGTTGGAGATCAGTACGCCGTTGTTACGCTGGCCCACTTCGCCCGGACGAACGTCGTCGTAGTGGCTGAAGGTGGAGTACAGCAGACCGGTACCGGAGGTCATGGTCATGAACTCTGAACGGAAGCCGATCAGACCGCGGCTTGGGA
>NZ_JBMDYO010000226.1:0-229 GCF_049310885.1 Pleomorphochaeta sp. DL1XJH-081 | reverse complement strand
GACACAACTGCACTTCTTGGGGATTATAGGTTGTCGGAAGGAGTTGGTGTAGGAGGAAATCAAAAATTTGTAGATGGTGAAAACATCAACTTGAGCAAGATCAATAGGGGCAAGTTTGCAAGAAATCGAAGATGTGGAGTGCATCCGATTAGGCCGTTGAGCTCTTTAGAAAGTTGTGTGGACAACAAGGAACATACTTCATGTCTGTATCCCTCCATGTCTCAATCCA
>NZ_JBMDYO010000225.1:0-231 GCF_049310885.1 Pleomorphochaeta sp. DL1XJH-081 | reverse complement strand
CATCGGCGTAGGAGGAGGCGCGGATGGAGAGAGAAGACGGGGCGGCGGTGGGGCTGCAGCGGACGGCGGCGGCGGAGGGCTGGCGGAGGAGGGTCTGGCCGCCCTTGACGAAGTCGGATTTGTCGAGGACGGGAGATGACTTGAGGAGTGAAGCTGAGGCCATTGCTATGAGTGTGGTTCTTGTTTTTTTGTGCCGCCTTCAAAATCTTATCTCTCTCTCTCTCTCTCTTC
>NZ_JBMDYO010000224.1:0-231 GCF_049310885.1 Pleomorphochaeta sp. DL1XJH-081 | reverse complement strand
CAGCATTGGAATCAAATCAAGATGCATGAATCCATACTCGGGTACCAAAATCCCGTTCCATCGATTATATACCATCACCAGGACAACAGGAACCAACAGCCTTGGCTGCCCAATTGCTCCCTTGATAACCCCTCTTGCTCCTCCAGCTCCCATGGAATCAATACTGTTACCAAGCATTCGCATGTATGCCAAAGAACCAAGCAAGCCAGCGGCATAGCTTGCTGCAATTTC
>NZ_JBMDYO010000223.1:0-231 GCF_049310885.1 Pleomorphochaeta sp. DL1XJH-081 | reverse complement strand
CAGAAGATCCTTGCGGGATCGGCGCCAGATCGAGCACCGAGAATGGAACAGATTTGTCAGTCATAAAGGCTCACTTTGCTACAGCATCGTCATCAGATTGAAGGTCTTCTTCCAGCCTGGCGCATCCTGGACGCGCCAGCCAGAAAAGCTGCATCTTTAATAATGCATTAAAATCTGAGCACTGTTGTTAACAAAGTGAGCGGTTTATCAGGCCTGAAGCACCAGTCCTGG
>NZ_JBMDYO010000222.1:0-231 GCF_049310885.1 Pleomorphochaeta sp. DL1XJH-081 | reverse complement strand
CTCGATGCCCGCACGCATGGCCAGCGGATTGCCGCCGAAGGTGGAGCCGTGGTTGCCCGGCTGCAGCACGGTGGCCGCCTTGCCATGGGCCACGACGGCGCCGATGGGCACGCCCGAGCCCAGGCCCTTGGCCAGGGTCATCACGTCGGGGATGATGCCGGCCCACTGGTGGGCGAACCACTTGCCCGTGCGGCCCATGCCGGCCTGGACTTCGTCGAACATCATCAGCCA
>NZ_JBMDYO010000221.1:0-231 GCF_049310885.1 Pleomorphochaeta sp. DL1XJH-081 | reverse complement strand
CCGCCATCGATGACCAGGTCGACATGGTGCTCCAGACGCTGGCGAATTTCGTAGGGGTCGGTCATGGGTTCGGCGTCGCCGGGCAGGATCAGGCTGACGCTCATCAAGGGCTCACCCAGCTCGGCAAGCAGTGCCAGGGTAATGGCATGGTCCGGCACGCGCAGGCCGATGGTGCGGCGTTTTTCATGCAACAACAGGCGCGGCACTTCGCGCGTGCCGTTGAGAATGAAG
>NZ_JBMDYO010000220.1:0-232 GCF_049310885.1 Pleomorphochaeta sp. DL1XJH-081 | reverse complement strand
CCGTCGCGAATATTGCCTCCACTGGTTTCCTCTATTGTTGAAGATCATCAGGTGGGGGTTATCGTTCCGGTTGAGGAGATGCTGCCCGTTCAGGCGCAAAAATGGCAAATTTTGCAGAAATCGCCGGTATTTTCATTGGGTAACCCCATTCATGATTCAGAACAAAAAATCATTGATGCCGGGAAAGAATTACTGGCAAAAGGGGCTGATGTCATCATGCTGGATTGTTTAG
>NZ_JBMDYO010000219.1:0-233 GCF_049310885.1 Pleomorphochaeta sp. DL1XJH-081 | reverse complement strand
AAGCGCTGCATGGCCTCGATCTGATCTTGATAAAACGATTCACGTTCTAGTGATTGATTTTCTCTAAACAGTGCTTGATTTAACTGTTTTTCCAGTATGTCAACTTGACGTTTTAATAGGTCAACTTCTGTCAAGTTTTGACTGTTAATTGATTGACTTTGATTGACATTAGTATCTTTCTTTTGTGGTTCCCCAAAAACTCTTATGGCTTCTGCGAAGTCAATTAATCCATC
>NZ_JBMDYO010000218.1:0-234 GCF_049310885.1 Pleomorphochaeta sp. DL1XJH-081 | reverse complement strand
ATTGTGTGTTGTTGACTCGCTATTCCTATGTGTGGAAGTGATTGAAGAAGAAAGAAATGAAAATAGGTATCTCAACTTCGCAAACAAAATTGTATGAAATATTTAAAGAAGTTGGCCGTGTGATTGTGTGTTGTTGACTCGCTATTCCTATGTGTGGAAATGAGTGAAGAAGAAAGAAATGAAATTGGGTATTTCAGCTTGGCAAACAAAATTGTATGCAATAATTAAAGGTCT
>NZ_JBMDYO010000217.1:0-234 GCF_049310885.1 Pleomorphochaeta sp. DL1XJH-081 | reverse complement strand
ATGGCGAATCCGCAGCTACAGCGGGTTGAGCCACATCGTTTCGGCAGTACACTTGGGCATTATGGCGTTGGCTATGGCCCGTATGTTCAGTTGCCGTTCTATGGAAGCTTTACCTTGCGCGACGAAGGCGGCGATATGGCCGATGGCTTGTATCCGGTGCTCTCCTGGCTGACCTGGCCGATGTCGATCGGTAAATGGGCGGTGGAAGGGATTGAGACACGTGCTCAGCTGCTG
>NZ_JBMDYO010000216.1:0-235 GCF_049310885.1 Pleomorphochaeta sp. DL1XJH-081 | reverse complement strand
AAAGCCCAAAGCCTTTGCTTTGATTTGCAGAGAGAATCCAAAGGATTTCTCTTACAAGAACTCAACTGCAATTTTCTCTCATACACAAGCTTGAATACAGATAGAAAAAGAAAAGGAGAAACCACATACACACACACAAAGAAAGAGTTACAGACATGCATAGATACCTGTAAAGGGGGAGAGGAAGAAATTGCTAGTTTGACATAGTTTCTGTCGAGCCCTCCTTCTCTCTCTG
>NZ_JBMDYO010000215.1:0-235 GCF_049310885.1 Pleomorphochaeta sp. DL1XJH-081 | reverse complement strand
ATTACATCCCGGAAAGCGAACGGCATGGACACCCTTTTAGCCAGTTCACCCTTTGGTTTGGCGGCAATCTGCAAATTACGGCGATTGTCACTGGCGCTTTAGCCGTTGTGCTGGGCGGCGATGTAGTGTGGTCGCTGGTCGGGCTGCTGGTCGGTCAGATGCTGGGGGCGGCGGTGATGTCTCTGCATGCGCTGCAGGGACCGCGACTGGGACTTCCGCAAATGATCCTTAGTCG
>NZ_JBMDYO010000214.1:0-235 GCF_049310885.1 Pleomorphochaeta sp. DL1XJH-081 | reverse complement strand
AAGGCAGCCAACGCATCTGCAAGTCGAAATATGACGAGTTTTAGACGTCCAGATGTTTACACATCCATAATTGACAGTTACTGTATATTCCTCAAGCGCAAATTGCTCATGGCGAAGTGAAGGACTTTCATGATCGAAATTAAACATCTGAAAACGCTGCAAGCGTTGCGGAACAGCGGTTCACTGGCGGGTGCGGCAGCGGCCCTGCACCAGACCCAGTCCGCCTTGTCTCACC
>NZ_JBMDYO010000213.1:0-235 GCF_049310885.1 Pleomorphochaeta sp. DL1XJH-081 | reverse complement strand
TCTGCCACTTTGCGATAGTCGCGATTAAAGAAGGCGATAAAGTTTTCTGCCAGATAGCGTTTATCTTCTTTGTTTAGCGAGCCAACAATCCCGCAATCAATGCCGATATATTTCGGGTTTTCCGGGTGTTCATAGCTTACGAAGATGTTGCCAGGGTGCATATCGGCATGGAAAAAGCTGTCGCGAAAGACCTGAGTGAAGAACACCTGCACGCCGCGTTCCGCCAGCAATTTCA
>NZ_JBMDYO010000212.1:0-235 GCF_049310885.1 Pleomorphochaeta sp. DL1XJH-081 | reverse complement strand
CTCCAATTTCTCATTTCGAACAAATCTCTCTTCTCATTCCCTTTTCCGTTTAATCAATCAACAACATGTCTTGCTGTGGAGGAAACTGTGGCTGCGGATCTAGCTGCGGCTGCGGCAGCGGCTGTGGCGGTTGCAAGATGTATCCTGACCTGAGCTACTCGGAGGTCGCCGCCCCCACTGAGACCTTGGTTCTCGGCGTCGCCCCTCAGAAAACATATTTTGATGGAGAACCTAC
>NZ_JBMDYO010000211.1:0-236 GCF_049310885.1 Pleomorphochaeta sp. DL1XJH-081 | reverse complement strand
TGCAAATTAGAAAAGGATATATCCATATATATTGGTTCAAGGAAACTGTGTGAAAACATATTCAGGAGAATCTATCAAGAAAAAACATAAATAAGGTCAGAGTCAATGTTTTTTTATGCAACAAGAAACTCCTTGGTGTAGTAAATACAAGCTCAAATTTAAAAAAAAAAAACAAGCATTAGAAATATTTGTATGTTAAACTAATGCTGGTATGATAAGGTAGCACACCTATCCCC
>NZ_JBMDYO010000210.1:0-238 GCF_049310885.1 Pleomorphochaeta sp. DL1XJH-081 | reverse complement strand
ATCAGAACCTGGTTGTTCACCGCGTCGAGAATCAGATAGTCGCCGTTCTTCACCTGCGCCGTGATGCTGCCGGTGCCCACGATGGCCGGCAATTCCAGGGAACGCGCCATGATAGAGGTGTGGGAGGTACGACCGCCCGCATCGGTGATGAAACCCAGCACTTTTTTCAGGTTCAGCTGTGCGGTTTCAGACGGGGTCAGATCGGCGGCGACGAGGATGACTTCATCCTGAATCGCAC
>NZ_JBMDYO010000209.1:0-238 GCF_049310885.1 Pleomorphochaeta sp. DL1XJH-081 | reverse complement strand
AACAACAATATCAGAAGGGTTGTTGACCTCTATTCTGATCTCTCCACATCCTTCACTAAATCAATGGATGCTTCGTCCGAAGGCGACTCAAGCGGCGCCTTCAAATCCGATGGAAAGGCCGCACACAAGAGGCATAGGCCCGGCTAAGATTTTCTCGGGTTTTTTATTCTTTTACGAGTTCTTTTTTCTCTGCAAAGGTAGTAAAGAAAAAAGAAAAAAAAAAAAAAAAAAGAAGAGC
>NZ_JBMDYO010000208.1:0-238 GCF_049310885.1 Pleomorphochaeta sp. DL1XJH-081 | reverse complement strand
ATAAGCGATATCATCTTAAAACCCCTCCAGCACGATCTTGCCGACGGCGCGTCCGGTTTCCAGCTGGCGATGCGCTTTCTGCAGATTGGCGGCGGTGATGGCGCCGTAGTGTTCGCCAAGGGTGGTTTCGATAGTGTGGTTGTCGATCAGCGCCGCCACGCGGGTGAGCAGCTGATGCTGGGCGATCATATCATCCGTCTCAAACATTGAACGGGTGAACATAAATTCCCAGTGCAGG
>NZ_JBMDYO010000207.1:0-239 GCF_049310885.1 Pleomorphochaeta sp. DL1XJH-081 | reverse complement strand
AGATTAGAATATCCTGTCCCAAAGTCATCGATGGCAAACCTGACACCATGATTTTTATATTTATCAATGTGAATTTTCATACCTTCAAAATCCCCTCCTTGACGCTCCGTAATTTCAAGAAGGATTGTTTTATATGGGATGTTATATTCAGAAATTAATCCTAGTAGTTTATCCCTGAATTTTTCTGAATCAAGATCGCTTGGATTAATGTTTACGCTCAAAAATATTTCATTCTGAAT
>NZ_JBMDYO010000206.1:0-239 GCF_049310885.1 Pleomorphochaeta sp. DL1XJH-081 | reverse complement strand
AAATCACGCCACTTGTCTGAGGACGAACTTCAGAAATTTGATATGCTGAAGTACGGCCTGAAAGCTCAACGCTTTGTTCAACACTTTGTGGTTGAGCAACAATAACACCTACTTCTGCAGGCGGCATTTTCTGAGCAGCAGCAGCTTGCTGTTTCTCATCGGAGCCTTTGCTACAACCAACAAGCGCGATACTTGTTGCTAATGCGCAAGCAGTAAGGGCTGGTGCCCAAAGCTTAGCC
>NZ_JBMDYO010000205.1:0-239 GCF_049310885.1 Pleomorphochaeta sp. DL1XJH-081 | reverse complement strand
AGAAGTTCTCGTAGTTATGACAATGAACACCTTGATGACGGCCCTTACAGGTTTCCGCACCACATTCCCTCGCTGGTTTGGTTATGTTGTTGTGCTCTTGTACCCAGCTTCTCTGGCATCAACATACGTACTTACTTCTGTTCTAGGATGGCCGTAGAAGGCTATGGTTAGAGTAATGTTTGCAAGAGATATGTATTTACTTTTAGTTTCGATAATTAGTAATTTTTACTCTACTTGGC
>NZ_JBMDYO010000204.1:0-239 GCF_049310885.1 Pleomorphochaeta sp. DL1XJH-081 | reverse complement strand
CTTTCAAAATATGGAGACAGAACCATAAGAAGATGGGAGCGCGGGGAAACAAAACCTACTGGGGCGGAACTAAAAGCAGTTATGGACTTTCCAGACACACCACCTTACCCAAACAACGAGAATGGCAGATATCGCATGATCGATTTATTTGCTGGAATCGGTGGAACCAGACTTGGATTTCATCAAACTAACGCTGTAAATGTTGTTTTTTCCAGCGAATGGGATAAGTTTGCTCAAAA
>NZ_JBMDYO010000203.1:0-239 GCF_049310885.1 Pleomorphochaeta sp. DL1XJH-081 | reverse complement strand
CGTTCGTGGTGAAGCATTCCTCTGCGACGGCGGGGGACGACACCACCACCATGAGACGGTTGCCGAAGCGGAGAGAGAAAATGGGGCCAAGTCTGAGAGAGAGAGAATGATAGGTGCGATGAAGAGGGAATTTTAGGAGGTGGAGATGTCCTAAGAGAGGGAGTGCAGGGAAAGGAGTCGGAGGAAGTTTTCTTTTTTCTTTCCTTAGGTATTTGAAAGCTATACTAAGAAATAGCAAG
>NZ_JBMDYO010000202.1:0-239 GCF_049310885.1 Pleomorphochaeta sp. DL1XJH-081 | reverse complement strand
CTCCGCCGTCGGATCCCAGGGCGGTGAAAACAGTTCCAAGTTTGCTGTCGTAAAGCACAAAAGCGAAGGAACCATCTAGATCCTTGATAACTTGATCGGCCGGATAGGGTCCTCTGTCTCGGAGCGTCCTATACGCCTCGATCACAACCATTGCTTCGTTGCTGTTTCTTGATAATCCGTATTGCTTTATTTGTGCACATAAATTGTTCAAACTCCCCATGAAAACGCAATATACGTCC
>NZ_JBMDYO010000201.1:0-240 GCF_049310885.1 Pleomorphochaeta sp. DL1XJH-081 | reverse complement strand
AAGGAGGGAGGAGGGAGAAAGAAAGGAGGGAAAAGAAGGAAGAAGGAAAGGAGGAAGGGAGGGAGAGAGGGAAGAGAAGAGGGGAAGAAAAAAGGGAAGAGGGGAGGAAGGAGGAAAGAAAAGAAGAGGAAGAAGAGAAGAGAAAGAAAGGGAAGGAAGAAAGGGGGAGGGGAAAGGAAGGAGGGGAGAAGGAGAGGAGGGAGGAAGAAGGGAGGGAGAGAGAAGAGGGAAGGGATTGGA
>NZ_JBMDYO010000200.1:0-240 GCF_049310885.1 Pleomorphochaeta sp. DL1XJH-081 | reverse complement strand
AGAGAACCCTATTGCTGAAGACACCTCAGAATATTTCAATTATCAGTCTAGAATGGAAAAAACACCCAGAGCAAGATGGTCAAAACAGGACACTGAACTGTTCTATGAGGCTGTGCAGCAGTTTGGGACAGACTTTTCTATGATAGCACAGCTTTTCCCTGGACGTATCCGGGAACAAATACGGAACAAATATAAAAAGGAAGAACGGCAACACCCACTGAGGCTTCGTGAAGCCTTGAC
>NZ_JBMDYO010000199.1:0-240 GCF_049310885.1 Pleomorphochaeta sp. DL1XJH-081 | reverse complement strand
GCCGTCGGCGTTTTCGTCTCCTGGCTGGGCGGTCGCGGCATTACGCTGATGGGAAACCAACCGCAGCTCGTCGCCGGGCTGCTGGTCGGTACGGTACTTGGCGTCGCGCTGTTTCGCGGCGTGCCGGTCGGCCCACTGATTGCGGCGGGGCTGGTCTCTTTAATTGTGGGGAAGCAGTAACTCGCCCGTCAGATACTGGCCTGGCGTCTGCCCCAGGCCTTTTTTAAACATGGTAATGAA
>NZ_JBMDYO010000198.1:0-241 GCF_049310885.1 Pleomorphochaeta sp. DL1XJH-081 | reverse complement strand
CTCAGTGCCAACTATATACCATAAAATTCTTTATACAGATTCCGCCCTAATCAAATCTCAAAAATGCCCTCAAAAAGTTCTTAAATTACCACAGGCCCCCCTTCTCTCACCTCTCTCTACTTACACCATTACAACAGGGGGCGCACAGCTCTCACTCTCGGACATCCCTAAAAATTATTTCTTGGTCAACAACTCCCAACTCAATACTTACAACCATCCTTTAATTACAGACACTCTGAAA
>NZ_JBMDYO010000197.1:0-241 GCF_049310885.1 Pleomorphochaeta sp. DL1XJH-081 | reverse complement strand
CCTGCCAAGCTTTAACCGAAATGGGAAAATAGATTAAAAACAACCATTAGGAAAACAAAAATGCGTAAGGCACAACAGGGTACTTCGTATTTAGCAATTTTATTTGGGGTGGTCATATTTGCAATTGCGGTGAAAGCCGTACTTGCAGTTTGGCCAGCATATTGGGATGATCGTGTGATTAATAATCAGATTACAGAGCTTATGCAACAAAGCTCGGCTGATATCACACCCCAAAAGTTTA
>NZ_JBMDYO010000196.1:0-242 GCF_049310885.1 Pleomorphochaeta sp. DL1XJH-081 | reverse complement strand
ATCATCAATTCTTGATTCCATTAATTCCAGCTCTATGGCATTCTTCCTCCTCCACTCACATACATAAACCAAACTCCCACCTCACTCAGAATGGCAACTGCGACTGCTGCAGCAGCAGCATGTGCATTTCATCAAGGAGCAATCGCACCACCAGTCACCACCACCAAGGCGGCGACTCTCCTACGATATCCGACAAGATCAAGAGCACGCGAGAAGGCTGCTGCACTGATAACAAAATGCGG
>NZ_JBMDYO010000195.1:0-242 GCF_049310885.1 Pleomorphochaeta sp. DL1XJH-081 | reverse complement strand
CCGGCTTTGTCGCCAGCTCCTCTGGCGCAAAGTCGTCGACGTTAATGCTGCGCAGACGGCTATGCTCTGCACGGGTAAGAATGGCGGCCTCATCCTGACTGATTAATCTTTTGGCCAGCGCGTTGTGGGCCAGCTCATCCAGACGGGTGAACGGCAGATTTTTACCCAACTCTTTGCAGATCCGCTGGTGGATAGGATCGGCCGCCATCACTTCCAGCAGGGCCTCTTCCAGCAGGCCTACC
>NZ_JBMDYO010000194.1:0-242 GCF_049310885.1 Pleomorphochaeta sp. DL1XJH-081 | reverse complement strand
CGCAAAACGTCTATTGTCTGGAGCCGGAAAGCCGCAAACTGAGCGTGGTACTGGGCGACGTAAAAGGGCCAAATGGTTTGTGTTTCTCGCCGGATGAAAAGACCTTATACGTGGTGGAAAGCCGGGCGACACCGAACCGCTTAATTCTGGCGTGGGATGTGGAAGGCAATACGCTGAAAAATAAACGGGTGTATCTCGACTGTGGGAACGGTACCGCCGATGGGTTCGCCTGCGACGCAGAC
>NZ_JBMDYO010000193.1:0-244 GCF_049310885.1 Pleomorphochaeta sp. DL1XJH-081 | reverse complement strand
ACTGCCGGGCGAAAGCGGTGTTCTCATGATGGTTACCTCTGCAGCTCAGAAGATAGCGGCTGTGGTTATCCGTCAAAGTAAACGGATGGCAGTATTCCCGGCTCAGCAACCTGAACTTACCTTTAAAATCAGCGCTCCAGACCTGATTGATTTCCCGGATGGGGGTCAGCGGCTGTCGGTTACCTGGGGCTCTGTGCTTTCGCTTTCTGTCCGGCACGAGACCTTCGCGTTTGAGAATATCGCC
>NZ_JBMDYO010000192.1:0-245 GCF_049310885.1 Pleomorphochaeta sp. DL1XJH-081 | reverse complement strand
CTCCGACGCTATAATGGCCGCCGCCCTGCAGCAAACTCCAATCGCATTCCGTTCCCGCTCGCCGCCGTCGGCGCAAATCCAAACCAAACCAGCACTCAAATTCTCCCTCTCATCAAACTTCAAGCTCGCCCGGCTCACCTTCAAACCCCGCGGCGGTCGCGGCGCGTCCGGCGCCAGGATGGCGAACACCGCGGCCGAGAGCTACGCCACCGCGCTCACCGACATCGCCATAGCCAACAATACCC
>NZ_JBMDYO010000191.1:0-245 GCF_049310885.1 Pleomorphochaeta sp. DL1XJH-081 | reverse complement strand
GGTGTTTATTATTTATGGGAACCAAAGAAGACAATGTGATCAAAAGCTCAACCTGGGAATATAAACTAGAATACAACATAAATACCCAACCTAGAATCAGGAGGGTGTAATATTTTATAAAATTTGACAAAAAATTGCAGTTTCATTACAATTTTTTTCTGTACATTTACCTCAAATATCAGCACCTGTAGAGTTGAACAGACACCGATGTCTTGAAACTCAGCCATCAGCAATGCAAAAAAAAC
>NZ_JBMDYO010000190.1:0-245 GCF_049310885.1 Pleomorphochaeta sp. DL1XJH-081 | reverse complement strand
CTCAACTGGATAGACCAACTGGACAGCCGTGCATTCAGACGAAAGAATTCAATTTGGTGCGCAACATGTTAATTGCTGCTGTTGAAGAACGATACAGGGATGCAGCTCTGTGGAGAGACAAGCTCACTCAGCTTCGATCCAAGAGGAACTGGGCATGATACAGTCGATGAATGTCGTACTCTCTCCATGTGGAACTTGTAGGTATTGCCCGTGTAGCTATTGTGCTCGTCTCGATAGTATGTAAC
>NZ_JBMDYO010000189.1:0-245 GCF_049310885.1 Pleomorphochaeta sp. DL1XJH-081 | reverse complement strand
GTTTGTGGGAGAGCCCGTGTGGACGCCGTTCAATAGACCACAAGAGGATCATCGTGCAAGGAGGGAATATGTCAAATCTATACTTGGAATGCCACTTCAAGCTTATTGAGGAGGACTCACCATTATTTGATGGAATCGAACTAATAATCGTACTATATATGTATTGCTCCTTCCATATTAGCAATAAAGATAAAATTATCTGACGGTGATGTAATAATGCTACATGTGAATTCACTACATCTACA
>NZ_JBMDYO010000188.1:0-246 GCF_049310885.1 Pleomorphochaeta sp. DL1XJH-081 | reverse complement strand
AGGCCACGGGTGATCAAAGCAGTCCGTGCATTGGCACCAAAGCCCATGCCATCTGAAATACCCGCCCCGATAGCAATCACATTTTTGACTGCGCCACCAAGTTGCACCCCAACCATATCTGGGTTTTTATAAACCCGAAAGCTTTTACCACAATGGAAAAGTTGTTGTAGGTCATCACCAAATTGGCTATCACTTGCCGCCACCGATATTGCTGTTGGCAAGCCTGCTGCTAGCTCTTTTGCAAAG
>NZ_JBMDYO010000187.1:0-246 GCF_049310885.1 Pleomorphochaeta sp. DL1XJH-081 | reverse complement strand
ATTGAACCGAGGCTGGATATTCCGTTTGGCTGGTTGGTGAAAAACTTGATGAACCCAGAGCAATACCTTCATATCTGTATCTTTCTCAAAGTTCACCAGCCATTCACAATTTGTTAATCTGGATGTTGTATTGCACTACATCCTAGTCAATTCTTTAGCCTGCAGTAAAAAAATTATGTTTGTTTTTTTTTCTTTTTTTATTATGTAAATGTGAATAATCGTACAGGTTGATCATGGTAGAAATGC
>NZ_JBMDYO010000186.1:0-246 GCF_049310885.1 Pleomorphochaeta sp. DL1XJH-081 | reverse complement strand
ACCTAAACCAAGTGGGCAGCGATATTCATGCGGATATGGCATGAATTGTACGCCTGGCATTAAGCCATTCACTGCATTTTTTGCACTTAAGTTACCAGTCATTGCAAGTGAACCATGAGTCATACCATGGTAACCACCAGAGAAACTGATCACTGAGCTACGGCCAGTGTAAGTTTTAGCAAGTTTAATTGCTGCCTCAGTCGCATCTGCACCAGAAGGACCACAGAACTGTAAGCAATATTCTTC
>NZ_JBMDYO010000185.1:0-247 GCF_049310885.1 Pleomorphochaeta sp. DL1XJH-081 | reverse complement strand
ACAGGGCCTCATCGACAAAGAAGGTACGTCGTCGGACTGCCATCATATTCCATACTACACTGCCTCTGACATATGTCTTGAGTTTGAATTCCACCAATACCTTTGAGGCCCGATACATGTATTCTGATCACGGCCAGGGCAGGAATTGCGTACATATCGAACGTTACTGTCCGAGAAAGATTTCGACGGAAGGGAATAGCGACAGCACTGGTTGCCAAAGCAGAGGCAAAGGCTAAATCTTGGGGAG
>NZ_JBMDYO010000184.1:0-247 GCF_049310885.1 Pleomorphochaeta sp. DL1XJH-081 | reverse complement strand
GGGAAATTGTTTTGAGCACAAGGCTCATTGTAGCAACAAACCATCACAGATTTATATCAAAAGACATATCAAAAGAAATTATCTTGCAGCTGAGACATCAACTCAATCCCAACAACTACATGTATGAAGACATGCAATTGTCAGCTTAAACTTTCAACTCAACAACAGACACCACCAGATCATCCTCGCCATCTTCATCCATCGTAACCTGACTTCTGGAAACTGGACCGAGGTTGCTTACTCTTTA
>NZ_JBMDYO010000183.1:0-247 GCF_049310885.1 Pleomorphochaeta sp. DL1XJH-081 | reverse complement strand
CACGGGCTTTATCTGCTCCTGGAGGAGGTGGGCTTGAATGTCATAATCCATCTGTAATTTGCATATAGGAAACTGAGGAGGGTGTTGTAGTTTTTAATATGTGTCGTGATTCGGATTGTTTAACTCTGCCAGTCTGCCTTTCTAGTGCGTGTTAAAATGCAGGAAGACAAAGGAAAGGTGATGAGATGTAGTCAAGTGTACACGGTCATCGCCTTTAGGTGGAAGCAGCATTTAGTGTTCTCCCGCC
>NZ_JBMDYO010000182.1:0-247 GCF_049310885.1 Pleomorphochaeta sp. DL1XJH-081 | reverse complement strand
ACCGCTCTCTTTGTCGACTTCGTATTTGATAGGATCTGCGTTCGCCGGGATTTCGATCACGACGTAGATGTCTTCCGGCAGATCTTTGCCCGCAGGTACGTTGAGTAAGCTCATGTCTGTTTCCTTTAAAATGTATGGCAAACAAGTGCTCGGTATTATAGCCAACTCACATCGAAAGTCTTCGCTTCTTTTTCCCGATATCGCCGCAGAGTGCTCCGAATTTTTCGCGTAATAATGACATGAAAAT
>NZ_JBMDYO010000181.1:0-248 GCF_049310885.1 Pleomorphochaeta sp. DL1XJH-081 | reverse complement strand
CTTCAATACTTTCTCTTGATTTTCCCAGTTCCAAAAAAATGAAGCAGAGTGAAGAGGGGTGGCAAGAATTCTTGTAAAACGAGCAAAATAATCATCTTTATTGGAATATTGCAGCTAAGTTTGACGACCTAGAGATAGTAAAAAAAAAATTATGGGATTTTCACTTTGAAGTCGGAATTTCCTTCTGGGGCGCCATCAAGATCTAGATTTTGCTTATCAATTCTGCAGTTTTCTTAAGAAGGATGGAC
>NZ_JBMDYO010000180.1:0-248 GCF_049310885.1 Pleomorphochaeta sp. DL1XJH-081 | reverse complement strand
GGTATTTGCCGAAATCGTAGACGGTAAAACGGTTGAATCTGAAAAGCCATATACACCTGAGAATGCCTCAAAGCTTCTTAATCTTGGTGATATTGGTATTTCAATCTGGCTATTCATTAAAGAACAGGCTCAGAAGATTCAGGAAGAAGCCGACAAGGATAAGGCTTTAATTCTGGGAAAGTCATCGAGCTCTACAAATACCAAAAAACGTATGCGTCGAAAACGCCGCATGAAATCGAACAAATCAA
>NZ_JBMDYO010000179.1:0-249 GCF_049310885.1 Pleomorphochaeta sp. DL1XJH-081 | reverse complement strand
ATCATCGCTGGCGCAGGTCATAATCCACACGTTACCCATGTAGAAGCAGTTTATGATTACCTTACACCGGTTCTGACAAAGTACATCAGCACTACAGCACAGCTTAGTGATGTCTGATGTAGCGAACGTACAGGTTTATGTTTGCCCAATTTTTCGGGTACCAGACAACCATCTCATATTGAGTCATTATCTCAGCTTTCTCAATACGGCAGAAAAGCTGAGATATGATCAATATCATCCTCATGCTGC
>NZ_JBMDYO010000178.1:0-249 GCF_049310885.1 Pleomorphochaeta sp. DL1XJH-081 | reverse complement strand
CAGGCACATCAACAGTTTTATGGCGAAACCCCGACATCGTTGCCAGTGCCAGATTGCGGATATTTTTAGTCATCACATCTATCCTCATTAACTGACGGTAACAGTGCAGGAAGTGGAGGTCACCTTGTTAACAGGGCTTGCTGAATCAGAAATCTCGCAGGTATACGCACCCGCATCACCGGATGATGCTGATGCCTTACTGAACGTTGCCGCCGTCTGTCCGGAAACAGGAGAACCACCTTTCTTCCA
>NZ_JBMDYO010000177.1:0-249 GCF_049310885.1 Pleomorphochaeta sp. DL1XJH-081 | reverse complement strand
CGCGTCTTGGGATCCAACACTTCTTGAAGCATAGTCCCCAGCAACAGAGACACCACCGCCACCGGCCCTATCGCTATATCTCGCGAGCTCCCCATCATCGCATATATCAGCGGTGGAACAAAACTGCTATACAATCCAAACTGAGCATCCAAACCCGCCAGTTTTGCATATCCAATATCCTGAGGGATGCAGAGACTTGCAATAGTAAGGCCAGCTATGAGATCACCTTTGAACATGCTAAATTTGTAG
>NZ_JBMDYO010000176.1:0-250 GCF_049310885.1 Pleomorphochaeta sp. DL1XJH-081 | reverse complement strand
GAGATTACTCTGAATCGTGGTGCGCCAGATGTGTTTGAGCAATTTAACGCCGCAGTACAAAAACTTGAAGAAATTCAAGAGTGTCACTTGGTATCCGGTGATTTTGACTATCTGTTGAAAACCCGCGTACCGGACATGTCAGCGTATCGTAAATTGCTGGGCGAAACCCTGCTGCGCCTGCCGGGCGTAAACGACACCCGTACCTACGTGGTTATGGAAGAAGTCAAGCAGAGTAATCATCTGGTAATCA
>NZ_JBMDYO010000175.1:0-250 GCF_049310885.1 Pleomorphochaeta sp. DL1XJH-081 | reverse complement strand
CGAGAATTTCACCATCGGTGACGGCGATCCCCGGGGCGTCCGCGCCCTTCCAGTGCCACTGCAGCCAGCGGCCGGAGTTGACGATAGACCCATTCTCTTCGGCGAAGCAGGTGGAGGGCAGACGGAACACTTCGGTCTGGATTTTCGCCGGATCGACATCGTTCGACTCACCATGGTTTTGCCAGAAGGTGGACGTTTCGGTATTGAGCGGGTCGATAGTCACGAGGAACTTCAACTTCGACAGGGAAGC
>NZ_JBMDYO010000174.1:0-250 GCF_049310885.1 Pleomorphochaeta sp. DL1XJH-081 | reverse complement strand
CGCACGGGGTGCAGGCGGGAATCAAAGCAAATGTCGTCGTCATTGTGACGGTTACAGATGTAATTGAGGATACCGCTGGCACGGCGGGGCTCAATGCTGAACGCCTCGCTGACGTCATCGCGGGTAAACTCCCGGCCCAGAAACAGCCCCCACCAGGCCACGGCCCGGTACAGGGACAGGGTGCCCAGATGGCGGATGCCCGGGGGCATGTAAAACCCTTCATGGTTGCTCTGCCTGCCGGCAACGGTCC
>NZ_JBMDYO010000173.1:0-250 GCF_049310885.1 Pleomorphochaeta sp. DL1XJH-081 | reverse complement strand
GCCGCTTACGCCATGGCTGGCAGCGGCCTGTTGTTCCTGCATCATCAACGCTCGCTTTCTTATTCCGACGGGCTACGGATAGCCCAAAATTCCATATCCAGGCCGGGGAACTCGCCTGCCAGATGCAGGGCGAAGGCGCCAGATTTCTCCATGTCGTTCCACAGCTCGCCGCCCTTCTCGACTGCAAAGTAGTTGTAACCGGCATGCCACGGAATTTGCGGCGGCGCGGCGGGCATAGCGCGCAGAATTA
>NZ_JBMDYO010000172.1:0-251 GCF_049310885.1 Pleomorphochaeta sp. DL1XJH-081 | reverse complement strand
GACAGACACATCTGTGAAAGAAACTCTCTTCAATGCATATAGGTGAGAGGATGAGGTATTTGCCAGGACCAACCACCAAGCTTCGTCTTTAACCTTTGGAAAGCGAGGAGTAAAAGCTCTCGGTGTTTTCTTATGCCTCTTTGTCTTTTCCATTCTAACATTAAGACGAGCACTAGGATTACCAGCGGTAGTGTGTTTCTGAACTTTCAGTCGCACTTGAATGCGAGGAAAATGCTGCAGTTCCTCCTGTA
>NZ_JBMDYO010000171.1:0-251 GCF_049310885.1 Pleomorphochaeta sp. DL1XJH-081 | reverse complement strand
CTGGCAATTGGCGTCATCGGTAGGCTGGCTCTCAACCCGTATTCTCCCCTCTCCGGAGGGGGTACTGAAAGCTTTCTGGACGCTCTCCGCCAGCGGCGAGCTGTGGCAACACCTGGCCATCAGTTCCTGGCGCGCCTTACTTGGCTTCGCCATTGGCGGCTCCATCGGCCTGACGCTCGGGCTCATTAGCGGGCTATCGCGTTGGGGCGAACGCCTGCTGGATACCTCCATCCAGATGCTGCGCAATGTAC
>NZ_JBMDYO010000170.1:0-251 GCF_049310885.1 Pleomorphochaeta sp. DL1XJH-081 | reverse complement strand
AGCGCCAGCAGATAACCGCTTGGCAGGCCAAGTACCCAGTAAGCGGTGAAGGTAATAAAGAAGATCGAACGCGTATCTTTATAACCGCGCAGAATACCGCTGCCGATCACCTGAATGGAGTCGGAAATCTGATAAATCGCCGCCAGCAGCATCAGCTGTGAGGCCAGTAGCACCACCTCAGGGTTATCGTTATACAGCAGGGCAATCTGCTTACGCATCAGGATCGTGAAAATCGCGGTGATCATTGCCAT
>NZ_JBMDYO010000169.1:0-251 GCF_049310885.1 Pleomorphochaeta sp. DL1XJH-081 | reverse complement strand
GTTTAGCTGGCTGTGGTCGCTTCGCACTCAATAATCACTCTTTAGATTATAAAAATGCAAAGCAACTCGCCCCACTTGAGTACCCTGCCGATGCAACTGTACGACCAGCGACACCTTTGTATCCTGCACCAACAGTAGACCAGCTTGCTATCGATCACGCACCGAAGTTTGAAAACAAGCGTGGCAATCGTTTTGCATTGCCACGTCCTGAACCACTTCAAACTGATACGACAGCAGATGCATCTGCTCAA
>NZ_JBMDYO010000168.1:0-252 GCF_049310885.1 Pleomorphochaeta sp. DL1XJH-081 | reverse complement strand
CTAAGCGAGGCAAACTATATTTTCCTAGAGAAACATAGGGATTCCTTGAGGCACAGAGCTGCTGTAGCAGAAATGATGTTTGTTTTGGAACCACACAGAAAAGAAGAGGCTATAAAATTGATAGAAGAATCGTCTGGCGACCTGTCTTCCTCAAATGGAGCACTTGGGCCAGGTAGAAATTGGAGGCTTAAGGATTGCATTGCAGTCCACAAACTCCTAGGGTCGATTTTGAACGACCATGATGCTGCCTGC
>NZ_JBMDYO010000167.1:0-252 GCF_049310885.1 Pleomorphochaeta sp. DL1XJH-081 | reverse complement strand
GGTCCAAATCCATGGCTGGTATGCCATGCTACGTTCAACAAAACGACCCCATGAGTCCCAGCGGACACCAACGTCATGATATGTGTATCTATCAGCGTACGAAAGATCTCCAACAAATAATATAGTCTCTGCACCTGTCTGCTTGCAATGTTCAAGAGTCGAAAGAGAATTGTATGTTTGACCAAGATCACCAATTATTCCAAACTTTTGAGGTGCATCCGGATCAATTGGTAAGGGTGTTCGGAACCAAAA
>NZ_JBMDYO010000166.1:0-252 GCF_049310885.1 Pleomorphochaeta sp. DL1XJH-081 | reverse complement strand
CCCTAAGAGAAACATGCATTCCTTCCTTCAACCCCACGCCGTGAAAATCAATTCATGGCTTGATTTGGAGAGAGAGAGAGAGAGAGAGTGGTGCTCAGTAGCCTGGGGGCCTGTGGGCGATGAAACTGATGATCTGCACCTGACGGATGTTGTCGAATCCGATGATTCTGACGAAGGCATTGGGGTGGAGGGAGACCACCTCGTCCAACTCCTTCACCACTTGAACGGGGTCGGTGCACCCGAACATGGGGA
>NZ_JBMDYO010000165.1:0-252 GCF_049310885.1 Pleomorphochaeta sp. DL1XJH-081 | reverse complement strand
AGCGCGTGTCCTGCCCGACGAGCGACCTGAAACGCTTCTGGCCTGACCGCGAAGCGCTGCTGTACGACGCGCTTCGCTATCTGAGCCAGCAGGTGGATGCCTGGCGTCGTCAGCTCCTGCTGGACGAGACCTTAAGCGCAGAGCAAAAGCTGCTGGCACGCTATGCCGCACTCACCACCTGCGTAAGCAACCAGCGGTACCCGGGCTGCCTGTTTATCGCCGCCTGCACCTTCTACCCGGATCCTCAGCACC
>NZ_JBMDYO010000164.1:0-253 GCF_049310885.1 Pleomorphochaeta sp. DL1XJH-081 | reverse complement strand
GAAGCATAAAGGTGCGGCCATTTCGGTCTATAACCTGTCGGCGGGGATGTCGAACTTTCTCGCGCCGGCGATTGCCGTGGTGCTGCTGCCGTTCTTCAGCACCATCGGGGTGGTGATCGCCTATACCGCATTGTACGTGGTGGCCTTTTTCCTCTGCGCCTTTATCCGCGTGGAGCAGCCGGGGTTCTCCCACAAGGAAGCAACCGCCCGCGAGCAGGTTGAATTCTCTTAGGTGATGCGGCTGGCATGAAGC
>NZ_JBMDYO010000163.1:0-253 GCF_049310885.1 Pleomorphochaeta sp. DL1XJH-081 | reverse complement strand
GAAAAGGTGTTACAAGAAGTGAAATCAGCGACAGAGGTGAGAGATCAATTATCTGTCCATGAATTTGTGGTCGAGTTGAGTGAGGCAGCTCTCGATAGGATGCAATATCTTCATGCAGCTCTCACAGAGACTCTCAGACTATATCCTGCAGTCCCTGTGGATGGGAAGTGTGCAGAGGGGGATGATATTCTTCCGGATGGTTATAAAATAAAAAAAAGTGATGGCATAAACTACATGCCATATGCAATGAGAA
>NZ_JBMDYO010000162.1:0-253 GCF_049310885.1 Pleomorphochaeta sp. DL1XJH-081 | reverse complement strand
CCCGCCGTTTCTCGGTTTTTTTGCGCGTCGCAGACCGCACGACAAACGAAACGAAGTGAAGTTTGTATAAGTGCGCACTTCGTGCACTTCGTGAGTTTTCTGTACTGCCAGTTTGTCGATTGCGCGGAACGGCTGCGTCACGAAAACGGCAAAATGATTTGCTGTCCGGTCGCCGAAATTTTTGCGTAGCTGTGGTGGCTGCGGTGCCAAAAATCATCCGCGCGTTAAGTGCGGATGCGCACTTAGTAGTTTC
>NZ_JBMDYO010000161.1:0-253 GCF_049310885.1 Pleomorphochaeta sp. DL1XJH-081 | reverse complement strand
CAGCACCCTGAGCGATGCGCTGAGCCAGACCGACCGTCTGCAAAAGCTGCCGCACTTTGAACAGCTGGTCTACCCCCAGTGGCTGCACGACCTACAGCAAGGGAAAGCGGTCGCCGCCGCCCCGGCAGGCGACTGGAAAGTGTTTGAAGCCGCCTGGGGAGCGCCGAAGCTCTATCTGCTGAGCCATATCCCTGGCGCGGGCTATATCGATACCAATGAGGTGGAGAGCGAACCGCTGTGGAATAAAGTGTCC
>NZ_JBMDYO010000160.1:0-254 GCF_049310885.1 Pleomorphochaeta sp. DL1XJH-081 | reverse complement strand
CGAAGAGCGCCCTGTGCAACATCACCGGGCGTTTTGTCGAGCCATCCTCGGCAATATAGCCAATATCAAATCGCTCAGGCAGATTCATATCCACCTGTAGCGTTCCGCACTGCCAGTCACGACCAATCGCGTCGCGTAACACAAACTCCAGTTTAGGGCCATAGAAGGCACCTTCACCGGGATTTACCGACCATTGTAATCCCTGCGCTTCCAGAGAGGCTGAGAGCGCGTTTTCCAGCCTATCCCAGTCTGCG
>NZ_JBMDYO010000158.1:0-255 GCF_049310885.1 Pleomorphochaeta sp. DL1XJH-081 | reverse complement strand
CCTCAACCGCTAACGCCAGCGACATTGCCGCAGAAAATAGCGCCTGGCATCAGTGGTCGCTGGACGCCATCCTGCAACGTTTCGCCGACTGCTGCAGGTCACTCTCCAGCGCCCTGTCGGAGTGTGTTGTTCGCGGTATTACGGTGACTACTTTCGGCGTCGATGGCGCGCTGGTCGATGCGCAGGGTAAGCTGCTCTACCCGGTCATCAGTTGGAAATGCCCGCGAACCGCTGCCGTGATGGAAACGATTGAGC
>NZ_JBMDYO010000157.1:0-255 GCF_049310885.1 Pleomorphochaeta sp. DL1XJH-081 | reverse complement strand
CATGGTAGATAAACGCGAATCCTATACAAAAGAAGATCTTCTTGCCTCTGGTCGTGGTGAACTGTTCGGCGCGAAAGGCCCGCAGTTACCGGCACCAAACATGCTGATGATGGACCGCGTCATCAAAATGACCGAAACCGGTGGTAACTACGATAAAGGTTATGTTGAGGCAGAACTCGACATCAATCCTGACCTGTGGTTCTTCGGTTGCCACTTTATCGGCGATCCGGTGATGCCGGGCTGCCTGGGCCTGGA
>NZ_JBMDYO010000156.1:0-256 GCF_049310885.1 Pleomorphochaeta sp. DL1XJH-081 | reverse complement strand
CCAGCGCCTCTTTCATTTCAGCAAGACGGAAATTCCAGCTCGGCTCTTTTTCCAGCGGATCCACAGTTGAGTGCATCGTCATAACAACTGAACGACCGGCGTCATGCTGGCGACGAATAAACGCCGACAGTTCTCGATGATTAAAGAATCCATAGTTGAATTGGATCACAATGACATCGAGTCTCAGAGCATCAATGTGTGGCTGGAGGTTTTCCAGATAGTTGCTCTCTTTACCTACAATCCAGTTGCGAAGTAC
>NZ_JBMDYO010000155.1:0-256 GCF_049310885.1 Pleomorphochaeta sp. DL1XJH-081 | reverse complement strand
AGGACGAGCACAACAGTGTCTTTTATCTTCTTTTTTCCCTTTTTTGTTTTTGTTTTTAGATATCAGGTAGTCTATCTTTGAGCAAAATACATAAAATTGTATAGAGGAGGAATTCTGTACATGGGAGTTTTCTGCTGATCTCGGGGTGATGTTTTCAGAATTGGGATAAGTTGTGAGACAATGATGATGATGACTTTAGCTTAGGTAATTGTACTCTGGCAGTAAGGTTTGTTCAGTTCAGGCTACTTTGTTGAGG
>NZ_JBMDYO010000154.1:0-257 GCF_049310885.1 Pleomorphochaeta sp. DL1XJH-081 | reverse complement strand
CCACACACATACACATACACATACACACTCTCAAAGCCCTTACCTCCGTATACAATCAATCGACCGACTATCCCACTGTATGGCCTCCTCTCAGACCCCGGCGGAAAACGCCGCCATCCTTGACGAACAACAACTAGCGGCTAAGCTCGCCGAAACCAAAGAGGAAGATGCCGAGACAGCCACGGTCGAAGCAGCTCCGGCCGCGGTGGAAACTCCAGACGCGGTCGAAGCTCCTGCTACGGATGCGACCGTTCCGG
>NZ_JBMDYO010000153.1:0-258 GCF_049310885.1 Pleomorphochaeta sp. DL1XJH-081 | reverse complement strand
AGCAGACCAGATATTTCTGCTGGAACCCTACCCTCCATCGCGAAGCGCTAAATGCAAGCAATACTCCCCTCAAACCACCTCGCTCATCCACTCAGCAAATGCCCGCACGGCGGGAGAGAGAAAGCGCTGGTGCGGATAGAGCAATGTGACGGGTACCGGGGGCGGCTGCCAGTCCGTCAGCACTTCCACCAGTCTCCCCTCCTGCAGGTGGTCAGCAACGATATTCTCCGCCAGCTGCGCCAGCCCAAATCCTGCCAG
>NZ_JBMDYO010000152.1:0-258 GCF_049310885.1 Pleomorphochaeta sp. DL1XJH-081 | reverse complement strand
CATTGCATTTGCTGTAGAAAAAGCAACTCAAAAAGCCTGATTATGATCAGGCTTTCGTTGAATCTCTAATCTGTTAACTTTTCACCACAGTGCGGGCAATAACATTTCTTCTCTCTAACAGCTTCTTTCTCTTCTAATACTTTTTCGCGCATAATTTGAATAATCAGATTATGCGCTTGTTCTTTTGGTAGCCCTACTTTTTGTCGAATACGTTCTATTTCAACTTCATCATGCATGATATCAATACCACGCACTTGA
>NZ_JBMDYO010000151.1:0-258 GCF_049310885.1 Pleomorphochaeta sp. DL1XJH-081 | reverse complement strand
GAGCTATCTAACTCTTTTGCCGGAACCAGTTTGTAATGCCTTTCCTCAATCAATTTCACTTGTCCTTCGTCTATCTTTAGCTCAAACAGTGCAATCAAATCGCTCGAAACAAACTGAGCGGAAATAGCTCTACATCTAACATTTGGGTATTTTTGTTCACACCACGCTGTATCTTGCGATGTTTGCACCATTGATATTTGATCTGTCCCACCTTTTGCTTGAACTGGTATTATATAATGGCAACCGTATTTATCTATA
>NZ_JBMDYO010000150.1:0-259 GCF_049310885.1 Pleomorphochaeta sp. DL1XJH-081 | reverse complement strand
GTCGTCGGATCCACCGCCGTCCGATTCTCCGAGTTCAGGGGACTCAAGATCCAGCCAACTCGGTCGTCCGTCAAGCTGAGTTCAACTCGGAAAGCGCGAGTTGGTAGTCGGATCGTGTGCGAGGTGCAGGAAACAGCTGTCGAAGGTTCGTATTCGGTCTATGTCAGCGAAATTGTTGTTTTAGTTATTTCGATTTTGCTGAAGAATTGTTGTGTTTTGTAGCATATCGTTTGAGTAAGGTTAAGCAGGCAATTAAAAC
>NZ_JBMDYO010000149.1:0-259 GCF_049310885.1 Pleomorphochaeta sp. DL1XJH-081 | reverse complement strand
GCTGAACTTAGATGATAAGTGTTGTGATTTTAACGAATGTAATTGTTTGTTGTCGGGATAATTTCCTTTAATATATATTGTTATGAGCTAATGTGAACTGTTGGTGGATTTGAACTTTGATCGAGAGATGGGATTATCTATGAGGTAGTTGAGTTAGTTTGTTGATCAGAGAATGAAAAATGGGAATTGATGGCGGCCGAATCTTGCTATTTTATATACATCTGTTAATGACTACTGATTAGATTTCAATGAATTCCAA
>NZ_JBMDYO010000148.1:0-259 GCF_049310885.1 Pleomorphochaeta sp. DL1XJH-081 | reverse complement strand
CCCAATTCATATTTCTTGCAAAACCATGCTGCTGAATTGCGCCAGGTCCAAACTGTGGAAAACAGTGTGGTATTCCTCCACTGATGGGCTTCTGCCCGGTAAACACAGCATCTGGCCGAACAAAGAGGAGGTCCTTACTAGCTACTTTCCATGATGTCACACAACCTCCATAGAGGTACAGCTCCGCCTCACTTCCACTACTAGAAGTCAATATAACCTTGGGCAAATCCCCCAATCCTTTACCAACTTTCACATTTTC
>NZ_JBMDYO010000147.1:0-259 GCF_049310885.1 Pleomorphochaeta sp. DL1XJH-081 | reverse complement strand
CCGTTCCCTGGTTAGCCCGAACGGCGAACAGTACAAGCTGCCGCGCAGTGAATTCCGCGCGATGCTGCACTTCTGCGAAAACCCGGGCAAAATTCAGTCTCGTGCCGAGCTGCTGAAGAAAATGACCGGTCGCGAGCTGAAGCCGCATGACCGTACCGTTGACGTGACCATTCGTCGGATTCGTAAACACTTCGAATCCACTCCGGATACCCCGGAAATCATCGCTACCATTCACGGTGAAGGCTACCGTTTCTGTGGC
>NZ_JBMDYO010000146.1:0-259 GCF_049310885.1 Pleomorphochaeta sp. DL1XJH-081 | reverse complement strand
ATTATTTTTGGCTTCAATTTCGAAGAAATTGTTAAGACGAAAAATAATGAAGTGGAACGTGGACAGAAAATTCAATTTCGGAGAAATTGCTAATTTTCAGGATCCACGTCCACCCGCGAACATTCGCCCCAGCGAATTGAAGCGGGCCGGGGGGAGCCGCAAAAATTTTGCCGCCCCAGCGAGCAAAAAGGCACGCCCACGTGCCGGTTTTTGTGGGGGGCTTGCCCCGCACACCGTCGCAGCCAGGCTATATTTCCCG
>NZ_JBMDYO010000145.1:0-259 GCF_049310885.1 Pleomorphochaeta sp. DL1XJH-081 | reverse complement strand
AACAGCGCCAGTAACAGCAGAATGACGATAGTGAACCCAAGTACGCGTTTTAGGGTGAGGGTGTGCATTGCGGTGTGTCTCCCTGTTTGCATGTGTTATGGCGACGTTAAGAGTCGCGTGTTGTTATGCCATGTTCCGGCAGGGTACTTTGAGCTATAGCAACAGGTTGGGAAGGATTCCAGCGAAGCGTGATGTTTAACACTATTAAACATCTATTAACAATTATGTTTTGCCCTTATGCGGCTTAGCGTGAACATTC
>NZ_JBMDYO010000144.1:0-259 GCF_049310885.1 Pleomorphochaeta sp. DL1XJH-081 | reverse complement strand
CGTAGCCGGCGTCCAGAATCGCCTGGCGATCAAACTCAATCAGCAGATCGCCGGCCTGTACCCTGTCGCCCTCTTTCACATGCGCGGTAAAGGGCACGCCGTCGAGTTTGACCGTGTCGATGCCGACGTGGATCAGCAGCTCAATGCCGCTGTCGCTTTGCAGGCCGATGGCGTGTTTAGTCTGAAACAGGGAGGCCACTTCGCCCGGGAACGGGGCAATCACTTGGCCCACCGCCGGGATAATGGCGACACCTTTACC
>NZ_JBMDYO010000143.1:0-259 GCF_049310885.1 Pleomorphochaeta sp. DL1XJH-081 | reverse complement strand
CTACGAGCGAGTGGAACACCGGCCTACAATGGTGAAGGCAATTCTTTATGCAAGGAAACACAATCAAACTGCACATGACAGAAATGATCACTCGTTGTGACAAAGGTTCAGTTTGTATAATTTATTCTTGAACTTGCCAAATCAGTTTTGATTAGATAAGGTATTGGAGTGTTTACGAAGTACACATGTACAAATACATTGGTTTTTGTTGAACAATAGAACTTATTTTGTGCTATAACAGCATTCTCAAAATTTTCAG
>NZ_JBMDYO010000142.1:0-260 GCF_049310885.1 Pleomorphochaeta sp. DL1XJH-081 | reverse complement strand
GAGAATTAATATAAGTGAGACAGCAGAAGGAAAAAAATGGCTTCCTCAATGGTCTCCACGGCCGCCGTCGCCGCCCGCTCCGTCCCGGCTCAAGCCAGCATGGTGGCTCCTTTCACCGGACTTAAGTCCGTCGCCGGCTTCCCCGCCACCCGCAAGAACGCCGACATCACCACCGTCGCCAACAACGGCGGAAGAGTCTCCTGCATGAAGGTGTGGCCCACTGAGGGAAAGAAGAAATTCGAGACATTGTCATACCTTCC
>NZ_JBMDYO010000141.1:0-260 GCF_049310885.1 Pleomorphochaeta sp. DL1XJH-081 | reverse complement strand
GGCATGATGAGTAACAATATGTCCATGATGAATGGTCCTGGAACAACTGAGAGCTATTTATCAGGATCAATATATGGAAACTCCACAAAGCCCATGCATCAAAACTTTGACCAACATCAGCGACCAGTAATGCAGGGTGATGGATATGGTATTAGTTCTTCTGAGGCTTCAGGCTCTGGAAACTTGTATGTTCCGGTGTCATCAGTTGGAACAATGACAAACAACCAGAGCTTAAATGCTGTATCCATGCAATCGATACC
>NZ_JBMDYO010000140.1:0-260 GCF_049310885.1 Pleomorphochaeta sp. DL1XJH-081 | reverse complement strand
GAAAGATATTGGTTAATGAGAAACAGTGACAATTTTAAGGATAGAAGGCGAGAATATAACAGGAGACACAACTCTTAATATTAATGTATCTATCTATATATTCCTTTTATCTCCTATATAACTATGTCTATAGATTGGTGGTGTTGGTCCTCATTTGTTGTTTTCTTTAATAATTGTAATAGTTGATGACAGTCCCATATTTCTATGTTGCTGGTTTTTCTGTAAAAGTTACATGGAAACTTGTAACTTGTAATGTCTGC
>NZ_JBMDYO010000139.1:0-261 GCF_049310885.1 Pleomorphochaeta sp. DL1XJH-081 | reverse complement strand
CCGATACCAGCCTCAATCTGGTGGAGTCGAAAAGCTTTAAGCTCTATCTCAACAGCTTTAACCAGACCCGTTTCGCCAGCTGGCAGGACGTTGCAGAGACGCTGACTCGCGATCTCAGCGCCTGCGCGCAGGGGGAGGTGAAGGTATCGCTCTACCGCCTGGATGAACTGGAAGGCCAGCCGATTGCCCGCCTGCACGGCACTTGCATCGACGATCAGGATGTCGAGATCGATAACTATCAGTTCAGCGCCGATTACCTGC
>NZ_JBMDYO010000138.1:0-261 GCF_049310885.1 Pleomorphochaeta sp. DL1XJH-081 | reverse complement strand
CCTAGTTCTAGGCCATTGTGAGGGATTATGTAAGTATGTAGACTCAAATTCAGTTGAATTAATTCGCATTAATCAATGCAATAAATTTAATTTTAAGATATCATGAAAGAATCAGATCACTATATGGATAGAATTTCATCATACTATCCAATAAATATCTTCGAATTAATTAACTAATTGCAATTATTTTACACTAACTGCATCTGCGTAACATTCTCCACATCCTAAATTCTCCTACAAATTTCTCAAACATCACGAATC
>NZ_JBMDYO010000137.1:0-261 GCF_049310885.1 Pleomorphochaeta sp. DL1XJH-081 | reverse complement strand
CACCCCACCAATCCCATTTTTTGAGAGGTCCAATATCGAAAGTTGAGTTAGTCCCCTAATCCAACTAGGTATCTCCCCACCAATCCCATTGTTTGAGAGGTCCAAGTGTCCTAGCATATGGGAATGTTTTATAAAACCAGGAAAATTACTCAGGTTGCATGAAGCTAGGTTTAAAAGTCTTAGCTGGGGAAATCGATGCGAAGTTGAATTATGATTGGTGACATATTCAACTCTCAAGTTGTTGCCAGATAGATTAAGTTC
>NZ_JBMDYO010000136.1:0-261 GCF_049310885.1 Pleomorphochaeta sp. DL1XJH-081 | reverse complement strand
AAACTTTTCTACTTTAATTCATAACTTGAAGAAAATGGGTGCCAAATTGATAGTTCTTCTTGGCCTTTTAGCCATGACTCTTGTGGTCTGCTCGGAAGTAGCTGCAGCTAGAGAACTTGCTGAGACTACCAACGCCGTCGATCCATCAAAAGAAAGTGTAATGGATGAACTCCCACCGGCATATGGCAAACCAGTTGGTGGGACACCGGGTGGTGGCGGCTGCTCCGGATGTTCAAAAGATGGACAAAAGATGGATGCGGG
>NZ_JBMDYO010000135.1:0-261 GCF_049310885.1 Pleomorphochaeta sp. DL1XJH-081 | reverse complement strand
AATGAGGAGACAGCCCGCAAGGTGACAGAAACAGAAAACCCCGTCTCTGAGGCATTACATACAAAAGTGATTGATCCGTTGCCCCACGTTGAAATGATTTCTACTTCAGAAATCTCAACAGCTGCTTGTGACGGTAAGCAGGAGCGGTTGGACATGGCTAGGCTCTATAACGAGATGAGCAGGACAGTGAAAGACAATGGGCCAAATTCAGGTTTGGAGACAAGAAAAGGTATGGGAACCCTCAAAGAGATCAGTGACGAG
>NZ_JBMDYO010000134.1:0-261 GCF_049310885.1 Pleomorphochaeta sp. DL1XJH-081 | reverse complement strand
AAGCCCAAATTACGATATTTGGGCTTTTTTGTTTAATAAAATAATCTATTCTTAAATATATAAATTTTATCAATTTGAGTTTTTAATAATGATTTTTTTTGAACCAGAACAATACCAACAAAGATGCACTCAGCTTTTTAACTTATACCGAGGACAAATTTCCGCTCTGCTACCATCTGCCCAAATTGAGCATATAGGTGCATCTGCAATACCTAATGCATTCTCAAAAGGTGATTTAGACATTTATATTGAGGTTCTACC
>NZ_JBMDYO010000133.1:0-262 GCF_049310885.1 Pleomorphochaeta sp. DL1XJH-081 | reverse complement strand
AGACAACATTTTGCATTTTTAAACTAAATATGACAATAACAATATTGCACTACATTTTAGTAACAATAGTAGAGAATATGAGAAACCATTACAAATACTTAAATACACAAATTGAAGGAGATAGAATCATCAATATAAATTAGCACATCACATCAAATTTGTCCTTTCCCACATCCTACTAAACAGCAACCTTCACCAGCAATCAGATTTTGAAGGATGATTGGCCTTGTCAAAGGCCATTGATTTTGAAGTCTTCCTTCCC
>NZ_JBMDYO010000132.1:0-262 GCF_049310885.1 Pleomorphochaeta sp. DL1XJH-081 | reverse complement strand
CGGCAGCTTACGACCGAGGTTGGCCGACCCGGTGGCCTTGAGCAGTTTGTCGGAGAGCCAGCCGCCAAACATCACCCCGCCGGCGGCGGCGACAAACGGCAGGATGGAGAAGAAGCCAACCTTCAGCCAGGGCATATGCCGCTCGGTGGCCAGCCAGGTGGGGAACCAGGTGAGAAAAAACACCAGCACGGTATTGCCGGCAAACTGGCCGATGCTGGCGCCGATGATCTGCCGTTTGCTCAGCAGCTGGCGGACCAGCGGC
>NZ_JBMDYO010000131.1:0-262 GCF_049310885.1 Pleomorphochaeta sp. DL1XJH-081 | reverse complement strand
CTCACTTAAAGGGAATGTTCTCTCGCAAAGAAGTTGTTGACTATTATTTGCAAAAAACTGGTCTGGAGCCTCAAAACTGGACTTTTTATGAAGTGTTTGGTGTATTCCGTTTAGCAGTGATTGCCCAGCAAATCTATTACCGTTATTACCATAAACAAACAAGAAACCCTGCTTTTAAAGATTTCTGGATAGTGATTCATGCACTACATATCAGAGCTTTAAAACTTATCGCCCAGCAAAAATTGCAAGAATCGGAATTTGC
>NZ_JBMDYO010000130.1:0-262 GCF_049310885.1 Pleomorphochaeta sp. DL1XJH-081 | reverse complement strand
AACCAGGAAAGCAGCATTAAGACCACCAGCAACAGGACAAAAACTCCCGCCATCGGTAATAAGAAGTCCAGCCGCCAGGAGTCGATTTTACTGACCAGATAGCCAATTGAAACAACGCCGATCACGTTGCCTTCGTTGTCAAAGATAGGCGTTTTGGCGCGCATCGCCATCCCTATTGAGCCCTTACCGGTAATGAAATAACTTTCTCCTCTTTCCAGCGCGCCGGGTTTCGTAAACTGCATGGGATAGCCGATTTTTTCCG
>NZ_JBMDYO010000129.1:0-263 GCF_049310885.1 Pleomorphochaeta sp. DL1XJH-081 | reverse complement strand
GTAGTCTTAGCGGCGCCGTACAGACTCTTTACGCCGTTGCAGCACCCCCCTATCGGACCTTTTCCGGTCACGTAGGGCAGGCATGAGTTGAGGGATGAAACCACCTGACCGCATCCTATCGCCGCCTCACACGGCGGAGCAACCGCTGCGATGATTGCGGCGGCGATGAGCACCGAGCACATCAACTTCATGACACCAGCCATTTAGGAGTAGAATGCGTTGGAATGGAATATATTGTGAAAGTGATGCTTAATTGATTGGAA
>NZ_JBMDYO010000128.1:0-263 GCF_049310885.1 Pleomorphochaeta sp. DL1XJH-081 | reverse complement strand
CATCATTTCACTGACTGCATGACCCGCACCAAAATACTTGCACAGCGTTCTAAATGGACGGTCAGTTACACCGGCCATAGGGGCAACAATTAAATTATTTGACAGTTGATAGGGACCAATATACATATATATTCATACAATTGATGATCGGCATAGTATACTTCATCCGCTTGATCAGCTCATCTTTTTATGCAGGTGCCCTCCTCTCCATGAACAAACCGTTGTCTTCCCGTTTTTTATTTAAATCATTCGGTATGGTTGCC
>NZ_JBMDYO010000127.1:0-263 GCF_049310885.1 Pleomorphochaeta sp. DL1XJH-081 | reverse complement strand
CTCTTTTGGAATTCTAATATTGCCTTCAGCATCAGTTGGTTCTTCACCATTTCCAAGTCTTAGTAAGAATTGACTTAATTGCATATTATTTCTTGATCTCATATTTGTGGACAATTTGATTTTTGTCATTTGGTGCCATAAATAAGACTTAACCAAGCTTGCTGATATGGTTTGGTAAACTGTTGCTTTTGGCACAACCGGTAATACTTGTCTAAAATCTCCTCCAAAGACCATCACTTTTCCGCCAAAGTCCTTTGAATTAC
>NZ_JBMDYO010000126.1:0-263 GCF_049310885.1 Pleomorphochaeta sp. DL1XJH-081 | reverse complement strand
GAGTAAGATTATTCATCTTCAAAGGCTTGTGGATTTTCGATATCAATATATTCGATGTATCCACGGCCTTGAACTTCATTGCCAAAATAATGACCAGTAAATATATAGCTACTTGCATAACCTCGCCCATGACCATAGCGGAATGGGCAGTCAATTTCTGCCTGAATGTTTAAGATAATTTGCTTTGCATCATTTCGAGCGATCCATGAAAAATATTTTGGAAGTCGCATTTTTTGCCCACTAGGTGAAACGAAGTCATCAAC
>NZ_JBMDYO010000125.1:0-263 GCF_049310885.1 Pleomorphochaeta sp. DL1XJH-081 | reverse complement strand
GCCATTAACGCGGCGGCGCGTGGGCATCAGGTAACATTGTTTGATGCGCACAGCGAGATCGGCGGGCAGTTTAATATCGCCAAACAGATCCCCGGCAAAGAGGAGTTTTACGAAACGCTGCGCTACTACCGCCGGATGATCGAAGTGACGGGCGTGACGCTGAAACTCAATCACACCGTGACGGCGGATCAGTTACAGGCGTTCGATGAAACGATCCTCGCCAGTGGGATCGTGCCGCGCGTTCCGCCTATCGACGGGATCGA
>NZ_JBMDYO010000124.1:0-263 GCF_049310885.1 Pleomorphochaeta sp. DL1XJH-081 | reverse complement strand
ATCCAAATCTGCTAGATAGTAGTAGTTATCATAACTCGATAAATGAGTTGCTTTCTTGTCTTCGATTTACATTGAATTTGCATGAAGACCAACCCATATTCCCACGATCTTATAGAGCCACAACTCCACACCAATGCCCCAAACTTCTTTTGATGTGAGCTGAGAATCTACATTTGAAGAAAAGAAGAGAAGTGGTTTCATCTTCTTCCTGACAAAGCACGCATTGCTGCTCATGCATGATTCCAATTTTCTGTAGATTATCC
>NZ_JBMDYO010000123.1:0-264 GCF_049310885.1 Pleomorphochaeta sp. DL1XJH-081 | reverse complement strand
CTGGAGTTCCCCTACGTCTATCTGGTGGGAATGGAAGAGGGATTGCTGCCGCACCAAAGCAGCATTGATGAAGATAACGTCGATGAAGAGCGACGGTTAGCCTACGTTGGCATCACCCGTGCGCAGAAAGAGCTGACCTTTACGCTCTGTAAGGAGCGCCGGCAATATGGCGAACTGGTGCGTCCTGAACCGAGTCGTTTTCTGCTGGAGCTACCTCAGGACGACCTTATCTGGGAGCAGGCACGCAAAACCATTACGCCTGAA
>NZ_JBMDYO010000122.1:0-264 GCF_049310885.1 Pleomorphochaeta sp. DL1XJH-081 | reverse complement strand
AATCACTGGCGTGCGCGGCGTCGCCGCCAGTGAGCAAACGCTGATCCAGGTCCAGAAAACGTTACAAGAAGAAAAAATTCCCGCTAAGTCTGTGGCACTGGAAGAGGGCGCTATTCTTGCGCGCTTCGACACCACCGATACCCAGCTACGCGCCCGTGAAGCGCTGATGAGCGTGCTGGGGGATAAATATGTCGTGGCGCTTAACCTTGCGCCGGCTACGCCGCGCTGGTTGGCGGCTATTCACGCCGATCCGATGAAGCTCGG
>NZ_JBMDYO010000121.1:0-264 GCF_049310885.1 Pleomorphochaeta sp. DL1XJH-081 | reverse complement strand
AGAAAATAATAGATAGCGAGTCTCAGTTAGAGGAAGACGAGCAGCTTGCTAAGGCACTTCAAGAAAGCTTGAATGCAGAGTCTCCACCTCCATCACCTCCACCGCATGGAAATGGAAGTATTTTCGCACCTTTTCCGTTCCTGGATCCTTCAAGATTCAGAAAATGTGCTGGTTGTAATAGGCAAATTGGTCTTGGAAGAAATTTGAGTTGCATGGGAGGTGTTTGGCATCCTGAATGTTTTCGTTGTCGTGCTTGTGATCAGC
>NZ_JBMDYO010000120.1:0-264 GCF_049310885.1 Pleomorphochaeta sp. DL1XJH-081 | reverse complement strand
GCCATGATAAACCGAAAACAAGTTAAGAAAAAAAAAAAAAAAAATTGTTGTATTGGATGAACCAGAAGACTCATTTTATCCCTAAATCTTTAGCTGTTCTTGTTTTAGCTCTGGAAACACGACAGTATATTGATTTTTATTTTGTTTCTGTCTTTTCGTTTGATATGAAGGTCAACAATATCAAGGATGGCATTGACTTGGTTAATGCTAGAGAAAAGCCTCTTGCTGCATATATATTTACAAACGACAAAAAGCTCAAGGAGA
>NZ_JBMDYO010000119.1:0-265 GCF_049310885.1 Pleomorphochaeta sp. DL1XJH-081 | reverse complement strand
CACCTTTAGCTATCAAAATAGTACATAGACATGCACCTTCCAAGTGACCCAACATATGTCTAAAACAAATGTATGAGCAACTCTTCCCACATAAGACCAGATCAGATTAAATCCTCATTTACACGATAACAAAAGAAAATGTGCTCGACTGCAAACGACCGTGCTCCTCTTGTTGATAGCGTAAGCAACTCAAACAATACTAAATGCTGTCTGAATGGTAGATTGGAAACGAGAAGCAATGGTCTGGGAAGCAAATGCTTGAAGC
>NZ_JBMDYO010000118.1:0-265 GCF_049310885.1 Pleomorphochaeta sp. DL1XJH-081 | reverse complement strand
GGTTGCGCCGGTAGAAGACGCGGCTGTCCCGGCTGCGGGTGGCGTCGCCCTGTTCGATATGGTGCTCGCGGCGCTGGTCCATGGCTTCGCGGACTTGTTGCCCGAAGCCGGTTGGCGCAAGGTCGGCCGTCTCGCCGTGGATCAGCCGCCGGTCCAGCCAGGTCGCGCCGTCCGATCCGATCTGTTTGTTCAGATCGACCGGGGAAAGGACGCGAACGCTGGCCTGACTGTCTCGGCCGGCGTCATGGGCGGCGGCACGGCTGAC
>NZ_JBMDYO010000117.1:0-265 GCF_049310885.1 Pleomorphochaeta sp. DL1XJH-081 | reverse complement strand
ATGACTATGAGTTAAATGATTGCCGCACTATGGCTGCAACCTGCCGTCCCCAAACTGCGTAAACTTCTTTACTTGGATGAAAACCGTCACTTGCCATAGGCAAGTTCATGGCTTGAAAAGTTTCAATATCATATTCAAGAAACTTAAAATGGCTTTGTGGTGCTAACCATTGTTGTAATTTTTGATTCATTTGCACTGCATATTGCCCAAACAACCAAGCTAGTGGATTCGGTAAAGCCGGGAAATGTTGCATTGGAGGCACACC
>NZ_JBMDYO010000116.1:0-266 GCF_049310885.1 Pleomorphochaeta sp. DL1XJH-081 | reverse complement strand
CCTCGCCCGGATAGTCTTCGTTAAAGTATTTCCCGCCGTTGGCGCGCACCAGCGCCGAGAAGATCCAGCCGCCGTAGTCGTCGTTGGTCGACGGCAGCATGATCCCCCACTGGCCTTTGCTTTCGTCGGTCAGCTTTTTGGCATCGGCCAGCAGCTCGGCCCAGGTCTGCGGCGGCTGTTTGATCCCGGCCCGATCGAACATCGTCTTGTTGTAGTAGAGGATCGGCGTCGAGTTATGGAACGGGATCGCATAGGTGGTGCCCATC
>NZ_JBMDYO010000115.1:0-267 GCF_049310885.1 Pleomorphochaeta sp. DL1XJH-081 | reverse complement strand
GAGAGTTGGGAGGGTTTTCAAATTTCTGCAAAAATCCTGTTTTCGATTCTTCAATTCAAACAAGAATCAGCTCCATCTGTGAAAATTACATAGTATTTCTTCTGCAATGAGACACTATTTTACCCGCTTTTTTTCTCAATCTCTCACCCGCCTCCCCAAATCCATCTCACCCTCTCCCCGAATCGAAGCCCCGCATAAAAACCCTAATTTCATTCGAAGATTCTCGGATACAGCCGAGGTCTCGAAGCCTGCCCCATCACAACTAGA
>NZ_JBMDYO010000114.1:0-267 GCF_049310885.1 Pleomorphochaeta sp. DL1XJH-081 | reverse complement strand
TAAACGGTTGGGCGTGCAGTTACCGAAAGATGAAGTGGGCTTTATTGCCATGCATCTGGTCAGTGCCCAAATGAGCGGAAATATGGAGGATGTTGCAGGTGTCACGCAATTAATGCGCGAAATGCTGCAATTAATAAAATTTCAGTTCAGCCTTAATTACCAGGAAGAAAGCTTGAGTTATCAGCGACTGGTTACGCATCTGAAGTTTTTATCCTGGCGTATTCTTGGACATGCTTCAATTAACGATAGTGATGAGTCATTACAACA
>NZ_JBMDYO010000113.1:0-267 GCF_049310885.1 Pleomorphochaeta sp. DL1XJH-081 | reverse complement strand
CCAATACCGGCACTATTTTCGAGTTTATTAATCGCTGACAGAATTGAAATGAAAATCAGCGGAACCGCGACAAGTTTCAGCAAATTAACATAGCCGTTGCCGACGATACTGTACCAATCAATGACCGTTTTTCGCGGTTCGTTGGCAATGAAATGGAGTGATAATCCGAGAAGGGCGCCGAGAAAGATGGCGATAAAAACGCTTTTTGATAACGAGTGGCTTTTTTGCTCGAGTTTAAAAAGTCCCCATGATGCGATTAAAAATAAC
>NZ_JBMDYO010000112.1:0-267 GCF_049310885.1 Pleomorphochaeta sp. DL1XJH-081 | reverse complement strand
AACTGGCCGATCACCGTCGGCAGGATCCCCAGCGCGGCGGTGGGCAGCGCGCCGATGCGCACGATGTCGTTATTCAGGCCCTCTTTGCGGTTCAGCGCCTGGCCGGCCGAATTAAGGGCGTCAAGCACCTTAACGGCATGCGTCAGAAACTGTTCGCCGACCAGGGTTAGCTGCGCCCCAAGACGACCCCGCTCGAACAGCCGGGTACCGGTCAGCTGTTCTAGCTCGTTAAGCGTTTTCGAGAGTGCTGGCTGGCTCAGATTTAAT
>NZ_JBMDYO010000111.1:0-268 GCF_049310885.1 Pleomorphochaeta sp. DL1XJH-081 | reverse complement strand
GGTTGGTAACCAGCCAGTAGTGCGCGTTTGATTTCCACGGATAAGACTCTGCATCTGGATACAGGCCACGTTTCCGGCAATACTCGTAAACCATATCAACCAGCTCGCTGGCGTTTGGCAGCCCGGCGGTAACGGATGCTTCTTCCCGGCACCAGGCAACAAACTGCCCGGGTGATGGCAGGAATGGTCGATTCTGCCGACGGGCTACGCGCATTCCTGCGTCAACCTGTTCCATCGTGGTGATCCCGTTTTCCCGGAAAGCCAGAAC
>NZ_JBMDYO010000110.1:0-268 GCF_049310885.1 Pleomorphochaeta sp. DL1XJH-081 | reverse complement strand
CCCACGAAAAATCAAAGCGAGCAACTGACATTCCAGCTTGCAAGCAGCCGGAGATGGCCTCCACCGATCTTGATTTGGGGCCTAGCGTTCCAACTATTTTTGTCATAGCTGGAAAGAAATTAGGTTTGCTGGGCTCAAGAATGGAAGCCATCCTTATAGGCTCTTCAAGAAGTAAGTGATTATTGGACTGCACCATTTCTAATGATGCTTGATTGATGAATCTCAAGAAACACTCAGTGGAGAGAGAGTGAGAGAGAGGGTGTGGACG
>NZ_JBMDYO010000109.1:0-269 GCF_049310885.1 Pleomorphochaeta sp. DL1XJH-081 | reverse complement strand
ATGACCTTTTCATAGCGAGACTCCGTCTGCATCCCAATTTCATCGATCACCAGCAGGTCGACCATGCTGAGGTCGTTAAGCAACTGTTCTTCGCTCGTTTCCCGGTTGCCGAAGGTATCTTTCATCGCCGACATAATATCGGCCACGGTGATGATTAAGACCGACTTCCCGCGCAGCAGCAGCTCGTTGCAAATGGCTGCCGCCAGGTGGTTTTTGCCAGTGCCCGGTTTACCGGAGAAGATAAAGCTGGCGATATTGCCATCGAACTC
>NZ_JBMDYO010000108.1:0-269 GCF_049310885.1 Pleomorphochaeta sp. DL1XJH-081 | reverse complement strand
GCAACTACGCGGAAACCTTCTTTAAGGAAAAAAAGCAATTGTGTGTCCCAATCATCTGAACTTAAAGGCCAACCGTGATGAAAAAATAAAACTTGGGCATCGCGTGGCCCCCAGTCTTTATAGAAAATGTCTACGCCATCTTTTGTGGTTACATATCCCATCTTTGTACTCCTGCTGAAAATCTGCTTCTAGATTCGTTATAAAGGTATGAATGTTTATCGTAAGATTAAAGTTAGCTTTAAGGTCAATAGTCTCAATCTTATTGTTAA
>NZ_JBMDYO010000107.1:0-269 GCF_049310885.1 Pleomorphochaeta sp. DL1XJH-081 | reverse complement strand
AAATATGCATGATTTTTGCATGCGTAGAAATGCGTATATTTGAGCCCGTAAGTTAACGGGCGTTGAGAAGGAAAAGAGATATGACCGCCTTTGGTAAAAAATGGTTAACAGGTCTGGTTACGGGTGCGCTGATGGCCGTCTCTGCCGGTTCGCTCGCCGCCGAACAAAAGACCCTGCATGTTTATAACTGGTCTGATTATATCGCGCCGGACACGGTAGCGAATTTCGAAAAAGAGACCGGGATTAAAGTGGTGTATGACGTTTTTGAT
>NZ_JBMDYO010000106.1:0-270 GCF_049310885.1 Pleomorphochaeta sp. DL1XJH-081 | reverse complement strand
AATGGTTTCCAAAATAATTGCTCTTTTTCTAGCTATGGTTCTTCTCTTTTCCTTCAATGTTGCAGCCACTCGAGAACTGAGTGAGACGTCCAATAGCGTTGCATCAAAGAGAAGTGAAGAGTTAGGTGTGGATGGACCGTATCGGTGCCCCAATGGATGTTGTGGTAAACGTCGCAAGCGCGACCCATATTGTCGGTGCTGCGCTCCTAATGAAAAACCCCGTTACTAAATACTCCATCCGTCCACGATGAATAGACCCATTTGAAGTTG
>NZ_JBMDYO010000105.1:0-271 GCF_049310885.1 Pleomorphochaeta sp. DL1XJH-081 | reverse complement strand
ATGGTCTTCTTTTTGCTCATATTTTCAATGGTTATATTGTGAAATGGCGGTCTTATCTACAGTGGTGAAAGATGTGTTTAGTTTATCTTCTGAACTCATGCTGGTTATTATGGTTGTGGATTTTTTCCCTTTACAAATTCTTCAGCTTGGATGTGCAACTTATATGTCTGGTTTCCGTGGTAATGTCACACTTACCCTAAGGTAGAATGTGTGTTGGACTTGCCTGCTAACAGAACCTGCTGGATGGGACTTGGGTGTAGCTTCCTGTGAA
>NZ_JBMDYO010000104.1:0-271 GCF_049310885.1 Pleomorphochaeta sp. DL1XJH-081 | reverse complement strand
AGCACTTCGAAGAGAGGGTCTAAAGTGAATTTGAACCGCGTTAGGCTTGGACAGTTTTGGGACGAAGTGATCCAGATGCTGCAGACCAATCAACTGACTCATGATTTCCACAAGTTGACCAAGTATGTGAACGCGTCTCATTCTTACAAGCTCCTTGTCGAGCCTCTGGAGATTGCTGAATATTACAGAACAGGTATGCACAAGAAGAAAGGGCACTACATTGAGCATGGCAGGGAGAAAAGGTTCAAGATTTTCGACAAATGGTGGGGGG
>NZ_JBMDYO010000103.1:0-271 GCF_049310885.1 Pleomorphochaeta sp. DL1XJH-081 | reverse complement strand
CAAAAACGAAAAAAAGAGAAATCAAGAATCTTGCAGAAGCTGAAGCAGTGCAGCCATGGCAAACATGATCATGGCCTCTTCCAGAGCTCTAATCACCGCCTCCGCCGCCCCCAAACCCAAACCCCAATCCCCCATTTTCTCTCTCCCCAAGCTCTCCCTCCCCAAACTCAAACCCCAGCAGCTCCCCCTCCTCGGCGCCGCCGCCACCTTCACCCTCGCCCACGCGCCACCGTCCCTCGCCGCCGACATCGAGAAAGCCGCCCTCTTCGAC
>NZ_JBMDYO010000102.1:0-272 GCF_049310885.1 Pleomorphochaeta sp. DL1XJH-081 | reverse complement strand
GCAAAAGCACCTTAATTGGCCGCCTGCTGCACGATACGCGCCAGATCTATGAAGACCAGCTCTCTTCGCTGCACAACGACAGCAAGCGTCACGGCACCCAGGGCGAAAAACTGGACCTGGCGCTGTTGGTGGACGGCCTGCAGGCTGAGCGCGAGCAGGGCATCACCATCGACGTGGCCTATCGCTACTTCTCGACCGAAAAGCGCAAATTTATCATCGCCGACACCCCGGGGCACGAGCAGTACACGCGTAATATGGCCACTGGGGCGTCC
>NZ_JBMDYO010000101.1:0-272 GCF_049310885.1 Pleomorphochaeta sp. DL1XJH-081 | reverse complement strand
CTTCACGAAATCATAGTGCCCTCCTTTTAGTGCGAGAGTCTTCTTCACCAACCCTTCTCTCACAAATGGGTACGTCAGGAGGTTTCCTAGAGAGACGTTCACGGCTTCCTTTTCGCACGTGCCACATTGATGGTCGAATGATAAGTCTCCGTTCTCAGCCAGCACCTTGTTCTTGGCAGGCAATGCAATCTTCACCCAGTCCTCGATGAAATCAGTGCCGGATGTTCCATCACATGGGAAGGACATGACCCCCTTGATACCTCCACAGGCAC
>NZ_JBMDYO010000100.1:0-272 GCF_049310885.1 Pleomorphochaeta sp. DL1XJH-081 | reverse complement strand
CTTTATTATGTTTGTTTACTATGTACTTATTCCTCAATCATAACATGCTTCATTGTATTGCTTCTTCACATAGTCGGCCTCACGTTGAGACGGGATGCCAGTTTCTGACCGAGAGACTTGTCGGCCTGACTCCAGTATGATACCCAAATAGAGCGTATCTCGTGGGTGAGACGAGGATCGGATAAGGCATCAACCCATCGCTTTACAAACCTCTCCTGCCTGTCTGGTGCCCACGAACGGTACCTCACTCCTGGCTCCTTAAAGTTATTCTC
>NZ_JBMDYO010000099.1:0-272 GCF_049310885.1 Pleomorphochaeta sp. DL1XJH-081 | reverse complement strand
CAATTTTGTACTCGCCCCCAAATCTCGGTTCCGATCTCTGCTTTACGACTTCACTGCTCATCGATAACGCTCTTCGTTAACAGTACTCTCTCTCTCTCTCTCTCTCTCTCCTCTCTCTAGCTTCTAAATCTCTGATGCGCAGGCTAGCTGGAAGTAATTTCATCGTACAAAAAACTGAATTGATACCTCAATGAGAGTTGATGCTCGGCATCCATCAACTGGAATCCGTAATGACAGTGCAAGAGTTGAATCATGCAATGGAGATAAAGCAG
>NZ_JBMDYO010000098.1:0-273 GCF_049310885.1 Pleomorphochaeta sp. DL1XJH-081 | reverse complement strand
AGTATCCAGCGTCTGTTGCAGGAAGTGGATTCCGAATCGCTGCTGATCGCTCTGAAAGGCGCCGAACCGCCATTACGCGAGAAGTTCCTGCGCAATATGTCCCAGCGCGCCGCCGATATCCTGCGCGACGACCTTGCCAACCGTGGCCCGGTTCGTCTGTCTCAGGTGGAAAACGAGCAGAAAGCGATTCTGCTTATTGTGCGTCGTCTGGCGGAAACCGGCGAAATGGTGATTGGCAGCGGCGAGGATACCTATGTCTAATGAATTGCCGTG
>NZ_JBMDYO010000097.1:0-273 GCF_049310885.1 Pleomorphochaeta sp. DL1XJH-081 | reverse complement strand
GGAAAATTAGATAATATGGATACTAATAATTTTGATAATGTTAGGCAAATTTCTGAAAGTGTTTATTCTTGTCTTTCTAATGAACTTAAAAACTTTATAAATTCCTGTCATCAATATTTCCCATTTGATTGTTGTGATATTACCTCTGGCCTATTGTATAGAGTTTTAAGTAATGAAGGTTATACTGAATTTAAATTAATGAAAGGTACAGATGCTGAAAATGATTGCCATGTCTGGATAGAGAATGACAGATATGTTATTGACTTAACGGCA
>NZ_JBMDYO010000096.1:0-273 GCF_049310885.1 Pleomorphochaeta sp. DL1XJH-081 | reverse complement strand
TCACCACCTCGGTCACGCCCGCCACCTTGGCCGGGATCGCGTTCATCAGCACCGATGACGGGTAAGACGCCTTGCCCCCCGGTACATACAGGCCGGCGCGGTCCAGCGGCGTAACCTTCTGGCCCAGCACCGTGCCGTCGGCTTCGGTGTAGCTCCAGGAGTCCTGTTTCTGCTTCTCGTGGTAGCTGCGCACCCGCGCCGCGGCCTTTTCCAGGGCTTCGCGCTGGGCCACGGTGATTCGAGTCAGGGCCAGTTCCAGGCGCTCGCGCGGCA
>NZ_JBMDYO010000095.1:0-273 GCF_049310885.1 Pleomorphochaeta sp. DL1XJH-081 | reverse complement strand
ATCAGGTGGACGCCGCTATTGATGATATATATTCTTCTTGTTTGACATCGCCAAACTGTATCAGTAGTTATTATGCTTGTTTGTTGTACTAGGATATCTCTGTTTTTTTTGTCCCAATGAATGATGACAGGGACAGGGTTAGAATTGTGTACAACCATGTTTTTTTTCCATCATGAAAATTGTAATATGGTTGCTTTGGGATGAATAATATTTGGTACTGTTACAACTGTGCTAAAGTTTAAAGTTTGATTTTTAAATAAGTTTCGAACAAAG
>NZ_JBMDYO010000094.1:0-274 GCF_049310885.1 Pleomorphochaeta sp. DL1XJH-081 | reverse complement strand
CTGCCAGGCTAACCAGACGCAAAACATCACTCGTTTCCTGGTGCTGGCGCGTAAAGCGGTGAACGTATCCGATCAGGTACCGGCGAAAACGACGTTGTTAATCGCCACCGGCCAACAGGCGGGCGCGCTGGTTGAAGCGCTACTGGTGCTGCGTAACCACAACCTGATCATGAGCAAGCTGGAATCGCGCCCCATCCACGGTAACCCGTGGGAAGAGATGTTTTATCTGGATATTCAGGCCAACCTGGAATCCCTTCCCTTACGTAAGGCTTTA
>NZ_JBMDYO010000093.1:0-274 GCF_049310885.1 Pleomorphochaeta sp. DL1XJH-081 | reverse complement strand
CCCGGAAGACTGATCTACCAAAATGTTTTCAATAGGCAATGGACCCCAGTTATGAGAATCAAAGCTGTTATTCCTATTGTCTCCCAACACAAACACATAGCCTTCTGGTACAAGCACTGGATCCATTTCATACTCAAGTGGTTCCAAAATGAAATCTTCATCTTGAGCAATTCCGTTGACCAACAGCTTTCCATCACGAACTTCGACATAGTCTCCAGCTTTAGCAACAACTCTTTTGATGAGCACATCAGACGAACTAAAACCAATTTCCTGA
>NZ_JBMDYO010000092.1:0-274 GCF_049310885.1 Pleomorphochaeta sp. DL1XJH-081 | reverse complement strand
ACCCAGGAAGCGCTGGCGCTGGCCGATCAGGACATCATTATCCCGATGATCGGCATGGTGCAGTCGCTGAACGTCTCCGTCGCCTCGGCGCTGATCCTCTACGAGGCGCAGCGCCAGCGGCAGAATGCCGGGATGTACCAACGCGCCAACAGCATGCTGCCGCCACAAGAGCAGCAGCGCCTGCTGTTCGAAGGCGGCTATCCGGTGCTGGCCCGCGTCGCCAGACAAAAAGGTCTGCCTTACCCCCACGTTAACGAGCAGGGCGAAGTGGAAG
>NZ_JBMDYO010000091.1:0-274 GCF_049310885.1 Pleomorphochaeta sp. DL1XJH-081 | reverse complement strand
GACAAAACTGAGGAAATAACAAGTGCTGTTAAAACTGAAGGCCCTCCTGTTGCTGGAGAGGGTGTTGAAGCCGCTAATGCTGCTGAAGAAAGTAAGGAATCCAGCCCTGCTGGTGACACTGCTGACAGTCCCGACTCAGCTCCCGCTGAAGAGAACAGTGAAGTTGCTGAATCTGGGGACTCAGCAGACCAAGAAGAATCTGACGAAACTCCTGAGCTAAAGCTTGAGACAGCACCTGCAGACTTCCGTTTTCCTACTACTAACCAAACCAAAC
>NZ_JBMDYO010000090.1:0-275 GCF_049310885.1 Pleomorphochaeta sp. DL1XJH-081 | reverse complement strand
CCCCATGCTCTAGTAGTTTTGATCAGGTGTATCGAGCCGAAAACATCTGTACAGCCAACAATCAAATCATCTAAATCACCTATCCCCACCTTCAAGCTCTTCTTGATCATCCATTTGTGTTTCTTCTTTGTTGCTCACTTCTACTCCGCCCTCGTTGCTCTCACCACCTTGCCGGAAAAGAAGTGCGGCATCTGCTGACTCTGGCTCGTCTTCGTACACATCATCATCCTCTTCACTTCCCCTGCCCCTTACCGTCGAAGTTGCATTCTTGTCCA
>NZ_JBMDYO010000089.1:0-275 GCF_049310885.1 Pleomorphochaeta sp. DL1XJH-081 | reverse complement strand
CACCGGCGTAGCTGCGTTGATAAACGACTATATCGTCCGCGCCGGTCACCGTAATGCTGGCATAGGTATGGGAGGTGTAATACGAGTGCGGCGTGCCGGCCCGCGTATCGACCGTCATTACGCGCTGTTTATTATCGATAACGATCTGGCAAAACTCGTTATTTCCCTGCCCTTTGAGATTGAGCGTTACGCTCTTGCCCGTCAACTCGCCCGGATCGCTATTATCCTGAGGCAGGACATCGGCATACGCTTTAAGCAGTTCACTGCGCCGGGGC
>NZ_JBMDYO010000088.1:0-275 GCF_049310885.1 Pleomorphochaeta sp. DL1XJH-081 | reverse complement strand
CCGACTGGCAGCGCCCGCTGTACCTGGTCATTGATGACTATCACCTGATCACCAATCCGGTGATCCACGATGCCATGCGCTTCTTCTTGCGCCATCAGCCAGAGACCATGACGCTGGTAGTGCTGTCGCGCAACCTGCCGCAGTTGGGGATCGCCAACCTACGGGTGCGCGAGCAGTTACTGGAAATCGGCAGCCAACAGCTGGCTTTTACTCATCAGGAGGCGAAACAGTTCTTTGACTGCCGCCTCGCCTCCCCCATTGAAGCCGATGACAGC
>NZ_JBMDYO010000087.1:0-275 GCF_049310885.1 Pleomorphochaeta sp. DL1XJH-081 | reverse complement strand
CACAGATTGAGATGATACAACTACAACGAAGGACGAGCAAGCTTACAGGCATGATTCTGATTAAAATTATGGTTGCGGCAAAATTAACTTAAGATGAAGAGTCAAAATTAGTGATTATGGATGTCTCTGCTGCTGCTATTACTAGCACCATTTTGATGGCGTCTCGATCTTCGCTTTTTTGCACTCACCTCCTTCCCGGAGCCATTTTCATGTACGTCCACCCCCAAGGTCTCATGAACTTTTGCCTTTTTAGGAGATCTATTCTCCTTAAAAGC
>NZ_JBMDYO010000086.1:0-275 GCF_049310885.1 Pleomorphochaeta sp. DL1XJH-081 | reverse complement strand
GCTGAAACGGGCTCCCCGGTGGCGCTGCGCTTACCGGGGCTACCTACCACCGCCAAAGGGTAGCCCGGATAAGGTGCGGTGCGCCGCCATCCGGGCAATCAGTCTGCGCTGCGATCAGCTAATGACAGCCGACGTCAGCTGTGTTTAATTAAGGCTCCCGGACGGGAGCCTTTTTTATGGGAGCAGAACAATGAAACGCACGTTATTTGCCGTGATGGCCCTGCTGGCCAGCGGCGCGGCGCTGGCGGACGAGTGCAGCAGCGCCAACACCCAAA
>NZ_JBMDYO010000085.1:0-275 GCF_049310885.1 Pleomorphochaeta sp. DL1XJH-081 | reverse complement strand
CTCGTGACAATGAGAGGCTGCTTAATCGTACAGCTGTATAAGAACTAGTACTTGGCGAAGAAGATTCTTGATAATTACAACAGAGCTTCAATAAGGACTCAGTATTTGATGTCAGCTGCTTCAATAACACCAAGCTGTACTCATCTTCGTAGTGACAGATATGTTCAGGATCCATCTTCATTAAGTCATTATAGAGTGCAAGGATTTCTTCATAATGAGACTCAGTACTAGCATCCGGGCAGCCATATGAGATCAATGTGTTATGGGCCATCAAG
>NZ_JBMDYO010000084.1:0-276 GCF_049310885.1 Pleomorphochaeta sp. DL1XJH-081 | reverse complement strand
ACGTTATCCTCCGGGCTGCCGTACAGCGCGATGGGGGTATCGGACTGGAGCTGGTGCTGCTTAGCCCAGGCGCGGAGCTGATCGTCGCTCATGGCGCCGAGCCAGCGGGCGGAAAGATTGAGGGCCTGCGGCTCATGGCCTTCCGGGCCGTTGGCGCGCTGCGGCCAGCCGTTGTAATAAGCGCTCAGCCGGGTGTCGATGGCCACGCCGTGCTGCTGTTGCAGGTGGGAGAGAGTGAGCGCTGGCATGGTTTCAGCGGCGCAGGTAGTGGAAGCA
>NZ_JBMDYO010000083.1:0-276 GCF_049310885.1 Pleomorphochaeta sp. DL1XJH-081 | reverse complement strand
AATCGATAATACAACTCACACAATACAACTTACAAGCATACACAAACTTTGTAAACCAAACAAACATATATGCATCACTACTAATCAAAAAGTAAGAAGTGAATATAGTATACTATTCCCATTTAGTCTTCAAGTGATGAAAGTGGCTAAAATCATAAGACAACACCAAACTTGCATCCATTCTCTTCAAATTGAACCTCTCCACCAGAACATAGCATCCAAACTCATTCCAACCCCCACTTCCTCCTTCAAAATTTACCACCTTATTGATCTTCA
>NZ_JBMDYO010000082.1:0-277 GCF_049310885.1 Pleomorphochaeta sp. DL1XJH-081 | reverse complement strand
CCAAAACTTTTAGGTGGATATTCGGGTACCATAGTGAGTAATATTGGATACCCAAACTTCTTTTTGATGACCACAATGATCGGGATTCCAATCTTAATTTTAGTTGTTTGGGTTGGAAAACTGCTTAAAGATCATCAAACACATGACATAGAAAAGGCAGGTGAATAAACATGCGAATGCTTCATACAATGTTGCGAGTAGGCAATTTAGAACAATCTTTAAAGTTCTATACCGAAGTATTAGGGATGAAGTTACTTCGTAAGCGTGATTATGAAGA
>NZ_JBMDYO010000081.1:0-277 GCF_049310885.1 Pleomorphochaeta sp. DL1XJH-081 | reverse complement strand
GCCAACTTTTCATCAATCAATGCTGCATAAACATCTCTCTCTGCCTTCACTATGTTAACTGTGCTCCGACAGTGGATCTTGTTCCGCGTCCGGATGGAGAGGAGTTCGGAGACTTCAGATTTATGATCAAAAATATGATCGTAGAAGACAGCTGGTGTCCCGGGGTGAGTTAAGATATAGGCATAACCTTGCGCTTCTTTGCCACCTGGGAATCTCCAATGACCCTGAGTGGAACCAGTATCATGATTCTCAATAAAAGTAACAGCCCTAGACGGCC
>NZ_JBMDYO010000080.1:0-277 GCF_049310885.1 Pleomorphochaeta sp. DL1XJH-081 | reverse complement strand
CCCAACACCATCCCTAGCCCAACTAACATCATAATAAAGGTCATCGCCGTTTCCGAAAAACCGGAAATAAACATCATGTATGGCTTTACGTAGCTGAACCAGGCAAACACACCTGCGTTGCCAAACATCGTGGCGGCGAAAATTAACCACGGGGCCGGGCTGCGTAAAAAGTGAAATTGTTCGCGCAGCTTTCCTTTCGCCTCGTCGCGAATATCCGGCACCCAAAAATAGACCGATGCCATCACCGCAATATTAAAAACAGCGATCAATAAAAAGG
>NZ_JBMDYO010000079.1:0-277 GCF_049310885.1 Pleomorphochaeta sp. DL1XJH-081 | reverse complement strand
AACCACCGCATACGGCACCAGGGCATCATCATTCACCTTGCCCGCGATCCAGTGGGCGGTCGCCGCCACGCTCTCCGGCCGCGTAGACGCCAGCCACGTCCAGTCGCTGTTGTCGCCGAGCGCATAGGCGGCAAACAGATCCGCCGCATGACGGTCAACGTCCAGCGGCTCCAGGCGGCAAAAACGGCCATTTAACGCTGTCCGCCGCAGGACTTGCGCCCCCTGCCAGCCAGGGACCAGGTCGTTCACCTGCTGGCCATACTCATTGATTTCCGGC
>NZ_JBMDYO010000078.1:0-277 GCF_049310885.1 Pleomorphochaeta sp. DL1XJH-081 | reverse complement strand
AGTTTATTAGGCATTTTATCGGGGTCTGTAATGTCAACAGACCTATCTTCAAAATCTAAATGAAAAATACAGTTTGATCTGAAAACTAATTGTAGTAAGGAGTAACAACAATGACAAATGGCCTAGAAGATTTTAGCTATGACGAAGTTTCAACTGAAAATAGTACGCAGAGTGAACAAGCCAAAAAAGTGCTAGGGCATTTCATTCAAGGAAGAATTGTATCTAAAACGGCAAGAAAACAGCCAGTTTACAATCCTGCGACGGGTGAAATTAGTAA
>NZ_JBMDYO010000077.1:0-277 GCF_049310885.1 Pleomorphochaeta sp. DL1XJH-081 | reverse complement strand
CACCCAAAGCTTCATTCGCCTTCAAAATAAAGAATACAAAGCCTTACGTGATGACTGCCTTGATATTCGACAATTTGATGCATTCCTTACGCAGTATCAAAACATCCGTGAATATCAAGATATTGATGAGCTTGATGCAAACATGCAGCAGGTAAATCCAATTTATATCTTACGTAACCATATGGCACAGCGAGCTATTGAGGCAGCGGAGCGAGATGATTTTAGTGAGGTTGACCGCTTATTTAAGCTACTCAACCATCCCTATACAAAGCAATCA
>NZ_JBMDYO010000076.1:0-277 GCF_049310885.1 Pleomorphochaeta sp. DL1XJH-081 | reverse complement strand
CCTATCCGACGCAATTCATGCTCGATCCTATCGTTAAAGAAGAGAATATCTGGCTGGCCGGCTACTCCCGCCGGCCTTCCTCCCGCGTACTGCAGCGCAAGAATCAGGCGGCGTTTCTCGTCGATGTCACCGGGGAGAAAAGTACTTTCACCGAGAGTATTTATGAAAATGAGTCGGTGTTCGGTCAGCTTGGCGAGCCGCACCGTTTCCCCGAAGTATCGCGAGTGCGGGAGACCTTGCGCCGTTGGCGGTTTTATCATGAATTCGCGATTGGCCG
>NZ_JBMDYO010000075.1:0-277 GCF_049310885.1 Pleomorphochaeta sp. DL1XJH-081 | reverse complement strand
CGCGTGCTGGTGGTGGATGGCGAGCCGGTACCGTACTGCCTGGCGCGTATTCCGCAGGGGGGCGAAACCCGTGGCAATCTGGCTGCCGGTGGACGCGGTGAACCTCGTCCGCTGACGGAAAGTGACTGGAAAATCGCCCATCAGATCGGGCCGACGCTGAAAGAAAAAGGGCTGATTTTTGTTGGTCTGGATATCATCGGCGACCGTCTGACTGAAATTAACGTCACCAGCCCAACCTGTATTCGTGAGATTGAAGCAGAGTTTCCGGTGTCGATCA
>NZ_JBMDYO010000074.1:0-278 GCF_049310885.1 Pleomorphochaeta sp. DL1XJH-081 | reverse complement strand
GCCATCTTTTACGGCACTGGTTTTTAAAGAGGCAGCATCAGAGCCAGATTCAGGCTCGGTTAAACAAAATGAACCAATAATTTCGCCACTTGCGTAACGTGGTAAATATTTCTGCTTTTGCTCTTCTGTGCCATCAATCAAAATTGCACTTGAGCCAATACCGTTATTAGTACCAATTAAAGAACGAAAAGCCGGTGAAGTTTGTCCAAGTTCAAATGCAACTCTGACTTCCTCTTCCATAGTGATGCCTAAGCCACCATATTCTTCGGGAATTGTAA
>NZ_JBMDYO010000073.1:0-278 GCF_049310885.1 Pleomorphochaeta sp. DL1XJH-081 | reverse complement strand
CAACAGCGCGGCGATCTGGTTTATTCCCCACCCCTTCGCCAGAAGGCGCAGAACTTTACGCTCTGAAAGAGTGAGCATCGCCGCAGAGTGGTAGCTTGCGAAATCGCTGTCCTCATCCCCGGCAAACAGCGTACGGCTAATCTGTTCAGCCGCACGGCTACCGGCGCAAATCACCTCAATCAGCCGGTTAACCGGCTCGCTCTCGGAGATCAACGAGCTTTCAGGACGAATTAATAGCTCAACGGCCAACGGATAGAGGCTGTCGCTGACCATAAAAA
>NZ_JBMDYO010000072.1:0-278 GCF_049310885.1 Pleomorphochaeta sp. DL1XJH-081 | reverse complement strand
CATCCCTTCCTGCCACATCACCTTGTTGCGGGTGGTTGCCATAATTATTCATCCTCTTTTTTCATTTCGATGCTGCTTTGACGTACATGCACCAGCAGGCGGTAATGGTGGCCGGTTCCTTCCACCGTCTCGATTTGTTTCCATTCAGTGGCCTGGTCATCGGAGAAATAGGCCACGACACCAATAAACTGCGTTTTCTCATCCAGCTTTACCGGCGGCAGGGTTTTGATGGTGTCCGGCAACAGGTTGAAATCCTGGTGGTCGATATAGTTTTTACC
>NZ_JBMDYO010000071.1:0-278 GCF_049310885.1 Pleomorphochaeta sp. DL1XJH-081 | reverse complement strand
AACACACTTAGTTTCTTGAGAGAGAGAGAGAGGTGATGGCTCATTTGCATCATAGTCTCTCCATTGTGATCAAAGGGTCAGGGCAAGAACTCTCGAGAAGATGTGGAGGAATGATGTTTTGCAACATAACCTTAACCAATCAAAGAAGAAGATTCAAGAATAGAGGGTTTGTTGTTCGATGTTGCAGCTCTTCAACATCAACATCTTCTAATCAACAACTTGATTTGAATGTCGACTCGAGAATAAACGAAGACGAAGACCTAGAGTTTGGTTATCCA
>NZ_JBMDYO010000070.1:0-278 GCF_049310885.1 Pleomorphochaeta sp. DL1XJH-081 | reverse complement strand
CTATTCCACGAGAAATACCTGATCCAAAGGCCAAGCAGCCTTATGATTGGGATGAAGACGAAGATGGAAAATGGAGAGCACCCAAAATTCCTAATCCAGCATACAAAGGGCCATGGAAGCCTAAGAGAATCAAGAATCCGAATTATAAAGGAAAATGGAAAATCCCTTGGATTGATAATCCTGAGTTTGAAGATGATCCTGATCTTTATGTCCTGAAGCCCATCAAGTATGTTGGCATTGAAGTTTGGCAGGTCAAAGCAGGTTCTGTCTTCGACAAC
>NZ_JBMDYO010000069.1:0-278 GCF_049310885.1 Pleomorphochaeta sp. DL1XJH-081 | reverse complement strand
TAGCTTTATTTCGAATTATCGCTCCGTCTCTCGCGGAATAAATGGTTGTCCAATCTTTTGTGTTTCGACTAATCGCTTCACAATTATGTAAAGCTTTTATTTAGATAATACTTAATTGTTCCCGATGAATATATTGCTTATTTATGTATTTCATATTGATTGGTTATTTGGGTTCTGTGTGTGAGTTTGGTGGTCTTACCCAGCATCAACTTGTGTTAATTTAAGTGGAATGTTAAAAATAGCTTTTAGTTTAGAATTTGTATATATGTGTATTAGAA
>NZ_JBMDYO010000068.1:0-279 GCF_049310885.1 Pleomorphochaeta sp. DL1XJH-081 | reverse complement strand
ATGCCAAAGCTGGTATTACAGGCGGTACACCTCGTACTATCGAAGGTCCACTTTATGTTGCTGGCGCACCTGAATCAGTTGGCTTTGCACGTATGGATGACGGAACCGAGACTGGCAAAATCGATACCTTAATTATTGAAGGTACGGTAACCGACACTGATGGCAATATTATTGAAAATGCCAAAGTTGAAGTATGGCATGCCAACAGTTTAGGTAACTATTCATTCTTTGATAAGTCACAATCTGACTTTAACTTACGCCGTACCATTTTCACCGATG
>NZ_JBMDYO010000067.1:0-279 GCF_049310885.1 Pleomorphochaeta sp. DL1XJH-081 | reverse complement strand
CTCATCTTAATAGCTTCGGTCAGCGCCTCAATCGCGTTATCCTGGCCGAAGACCAGCATTTTCAGACGATCGCCCAGGTTCTTCAGCGTATCGCGATCGCTCTGCGAGACGCTCTTTTCAGGAATTCGCGCAATTCGCGCCACTACGGACTCAATATCCGCCACGTTGACCGTTTTCTTACGTTTGCTCACCGGCATCAGACGCGCCCGAGCGCCCGCTTCGTCAATCACGTCAATGGCTTTATCCGGCAGATGGCGGTCATTGATATATTTTACCGCC
>NZ_JBMDYO010000066.1:0-279 GCF_049310885.1 Pleomorphochaeta sp. DL1XJH-081 | reverse complement strand
CGGATCGCTATATCGAGCAAGGCAATGTGTTCCTTAATGGCAAGCGAGCCACCATTGGCGATCAGGTGAAACCCGGCGACATTGTGAAAGTAAACGGTCAGTTGATTGAGCCTCGGGAAGCCGAAGATTTGGTACTTATCGCCCTGAACAAGCCCGTCGGTATTGTCAGCACCACCGAAGATGGCGAGCGCGATAACATTGTCGATTTCGTTAACCACAGCAAACGCGTGTTCCCGATTGGCCGCCTGGATAAAGACTCCCAGGGGCTGATTTTCCTCA
>NZ_JBMDYO010000065.1:0-280 GCF_049310885.1 Pleomorphochaeta sp. DL1XJH-081 | reverse complement strand
CACACAGCCCCGTTCATGGCGTCCACCAGCTTCACACTCTCTCCCGCCATCGATCTTCCACTTTCAGTTAAATCTTCCACAACAAGTTCTCAGTCAGTCCCTTTATTTCCTTATAGGCCCCTCAATTCTCCGTCTTTCCGATACAAGTTGAAGAGAAATGTAGCAGCATCAGCTTCGGTGTCGCGCTCAAATGCTGTGAGCGAACAACTTATTGATACCGTAGCCACTGACGCAACTCAAGATTCCCAAACTACCCTTTCTCAACCATCTTCCTCCAAGC
>NZ_JBMDYO010000064.1:0-280 GCF_049310885.1 Pleomorphochaeta sp. DL1XJH-081 | reverse complement strand
ATTTGCAATAACTAAGGCTATTTTTTGCGCTGCAAAATTATTCGCAGACGATACGTGATTAACGGATCTTCATCACATTAATTATTTTTTCACTGTCTAAAATAATTCGCGGTAGTAACTATTTTCTATCTTACACCCTAACTGAATCGATTTTGTCCTCAAGAGTGATTCAGGATGTATCAAAGCAGATGATGCATTCACGATAATAAAGGAGGTAGCAAGTGACGATTGCTATTGTAATAGGCACACATGGTTGGGCTGCAGAACAGCTGCTGAAAAC
>NZ_JBMDYO010000063.1:0-280 GCF_049310885.1 Pleomorphochaeta sp. DL1XJH-081 | reverse complement strand
CCAGAAGGTGATCATCGCCGAGCCATAAAACAGATACTTATCCTGCTTATTGCCTTCCATCTCTTTGACGGTGGTGGCGTACACTTCATCGGTCAGCGCGTAGGACATAAAGCATTTTTTAAAGAATGACGCTTCACGGACGGTACCGGAAATAGAGGCGCTGTACAGTACGTGACGTAGGTTAATTATTAATGTGGTGAATATAATAACCCCGAGCGTGGCGCCGGTTTTAAGCATATTTAATGCCAGCATTTGCGCGGAGCCGGCAATAACAATCGCC
>NZ_JBMDYO010000062.1:0-280 GCF_049310885.1 Pleomorphochaeta sp. DL1XJH-081 | reverse complement strand
CCAAACATGACCAAAGGTAATGAGCGTTTTGGTTCTGGAAACAGTAAATACAACGCCGTCATGGAAGTCGGAATCATCCCGCCACCCATAAAGCCTTGAATGCCACGGAACACCAGTAAACTTTCCAAGTTCCATGACAAAGCACAAAGTAAAGAACTGACCGTAAAACCTATTGCACACATGGTGTAATACACCCGTGTTGAAAGCACTCGCGAGACAATACTCGACATTGGAATCGCAATAATCTCGGCAATTAAATAAACCGTTTGTACCCAAGTGA
>NZ_JBMDYO010000061.1:0-280 GCF_049310885.1 Pleomorphochaeta sp. DL1XJH-081 | reverse complement strand
CAAACCATTCAACCCTCTATTCCTTCTATGCAAGGAGAAAAATATACGGCCTTTACTTTAAGACAACCAATTGGCGTGGTTGCAGGGATTGTGCCTTGGAATTTCTCACTCATGATTGGCGTTTGGAAAATCGGTTCAGCTTTGACAACTGGCTGTACCATTGTGCTTAAACCAAGTGAGTTTGCCAGCTTATCTTTATTACGTTTAGCTGAACTTGCGATTGAGGCAGGTATTCCAGCGGGTGTAATTAACGTAGTTACGGGTAAGGGGGAGACAGGAC
>NZ_JBMDYO010000060.1:0-280 GCF_049310885.1 Pleomorphochaeta sp. DL1XJH-081 | reverse complement strand
ATTAGGCCGAATGATGAAAAATCTGTATTTGAGAGCGTGCCGATATTCCCTGCCGGGTGCCGGCTGACGCCTTACACGGCGTAAAAAAACCAATAATATCATTATATTATTAATTTCGCCCAGGGCCATGCAAACGCAGCGCTGCCGGGGAATAACACAAGAACGCGCTTCAGTGATTCGCAGATTCCGATGCCCGCTCCCCCCCGATACGCCCCATCCGTGATTTTACGTATATAATTTTTGAAGAATATCGCTGTAAAAAAGGAAGAAATAATTTATG
>NZ_JBMDYO010000059.1:0-280 GCF_049310885.1 Pleomorphochaeta sp. DL1XJH-081 | reverse complement strand
GCTCAATTTCTTCATGCAAGCTCACTAATTTTAATTCTTGAAAACTCGCCCGAAACAGTCGTGACAGGCTAATTAACATACTTTCTGCTTTATCTGGATCTATCGTTATTAAACTCACCACATTATTTAGACTATTAAATAAAAAATGAGGATGAATGCGAGCCTGCATTGCCTGAATACGGGCATTCAATTCTGCATATTGTTGGTGTAACCATTGTTCTCGAACATATAAATAACGCAGACAAAAGGCCCCTAATAATATTCCATAACTTAAATATAA
>NZ_JBMDYO010000058.1:0-280 GCF_049310885.1 Pleomorphochaeta sp. DL1XJH-081 | reverse complement strand
CATTACACCACCACCGGCCCGGAGATCTGGCGCCAGACGGACGGGCGTATCACCCACTTTGTTTCCAGCATGGGCACCACCGGTACCATTACCGGCGTATCGCGTTTTCTGCGCGAACAGGCGAAGCCGGTAAGCATCATTGGGCTACAGCCGGAAGAGGGCAGCAGCATTCCGGGGATCCGCCGCTGGCCACAGGAATATATGCCGGGCATTTTTAATGCCTCGTTGGTGGATGAGGTGCTGGATATCCACCAGCAGGATGCGGAAAACACGATGCGCC
>NZ_JBMDYO010000057.1:0-281 GCF_049310885.1 Pleomorphochaeta sp. DL1XJH-081 | reverse complement strand
AAGCTATTCAGCCAGACCATCCGGATTTCAGTGAATATCAAACCTTAGGTGGTTTGGTCGAGCATTGCTGGATCGAGGGCACAATCGAAGTATATGAAGCTGTAGAAAACATGCTGGATGATCAGGCGATTGCCATTATTCCTATCCGGATCCTCACAACCAACTAACAAAATATTCATTTTATGACCGCCTCTATGGCGGTTTTGTCATTTTAGAGAGGTCAAAATAAATGGCTCAATATTTATTTGGTGCCGGCAAGATCTTTGCTACACCGATTCAAG
>NZ_JBMDYO010000056.1:0-282 GCF_049310885.1 Pleomorphochaeta sp. DL1XJH-081 | reverse complement strand
GTAACACATAGATCTAAATCAAAAGTAAAACAGAGGAACAATGAGTCAATCATTTCCGATGAACGGTGGTGATGGCACAAGTAGCTACGCCAACAACTCCTCTATGCAGGGAGACGGATTGAGTGCTCTGAAGAATGTAATAAAGGAGGCGGTGATCAAGAATCTTGAAATAGAAAAGATGGCCACATTTGCCATAGCAGACTTAGGATGCTCGGTGGGACCCAACACATTCTACGCCATGAAAGCCATAATCGAAGCCGTACAACACAAGTACAAACCCTA
>NZ_JBMDYO010000055.1:0-282 GCF_049310885.1 Pleomorphochaeta sp. DL1XJH-081 | reverse complement strand
GGTTGGAACCATTCACAGGTTCTGACCACCAACAGGCCGTTGGCCACGGTAGTGAAAGTCTACCGAACATACCCCTTGTACCGTTACTTCTCTCTTTCTGCTTATCTTTTTTTTAGTCGGGGGCATAGCTCAGTTGGCTAGAGCATCGGCTTTGCAAGCCGAGGGTCAGGGGTTCGAGTCCCCTTGCCTCCAAAGCGAATAATTTGTTTTTTTAACATAAATAGCGAAGGGATCGACAGAATAATATGGTCAAGCGAATAAGGGTCCACGGAGGATGCCTAG
>NZ_JBMDYO010000054.1:0-284 GCF_049310885.1 Pleomorphochaeta sp. DL1XJH-081 | reverse complement strand
ACCACACTTAACTCATACTATCCAACCTTCTTTCAGTTTCCTCTTCAACCTCCATAAACATCATCATGTCGTCTGTCAACTGCGGAAACTGCGACTGCGCTGACAAATCCCAGTGCGGGAAGAAGGGCTACACAGCCGACATCATTGAGACCGAGCAGAGCTACACCTACAGCATGGTGATGGATGCCCCGGCCGCGGCCGAGCACGATGGAAACTGCAAGTGCGGCACTAGCTGCGCTTGCACCGACTGCACCTGCAGCCACTGAGACTATCAAATAGTGACT
>NZ_JBMDYO010000053.1:0-284 GCF_049310885.1 Pleomorphochaeta sp. DL1XJH-081 | reverse complement strand
CATGAATATTTCCTATTTTTCAAAACCTTATGATAAATAGGTTCTGGTGAAACGAATTAAAATTGCAAAAGCAAAATTGGGTAGTATTTTATAGTATTTTTAGATGCACGACCACATTTTTAAACTAGCTCAACAATTGATAAAAATATAAATAAATGTTATATATTAACAACTTAAACCAAAGAAATATTCGAATGGCTAACTTTTTCCCAAGTTTAGAAATTATTGATCAACTCACAGTCAAACCAACTGAAGGTGAATCATTTCTTTTAAATAAACTGGCA
>NZ_JBMDYO010000052.1:0-285 GCF_049310885.1 Pleomorphochaeta sp. DL1XJH-081 | reverse complement strand
CGTTGCTCCAGTTCCGGAGGAAGACATCCTGCATTTTTCAGAAGGCGATAGCCTGCCCGCAACTCCGCCGGCACATGTGAATCGTCATCGAGAGTCAGCGGTTCTCCGCTGCCGGGTAAATTATCGAACTCACCTTTGGTTTGGGCATCGAGGATATGACGTTCCGCCCACTGATCCAGCAACCACATTCTACGGCTCCAGGGGATGAACAAAAAGAGTACAGATAGTGTAGTGAAATGGGGATGGGGTAGATATAAAAAAACCCGCCAGGGCGGGTTTTTTTAC
>NZ_JBMDYO010000051.1:0-285 GCF_049310885.1 Pleomorphochaeta sp. DL1XJH-081 | reverse complement strand
CGGTAAACGCCCATTCTCTGACTTTACTTCAGTTAACGGGCAGGTATAGTGCATCAGACGCACCAAATACAATGTTTTGGAACTTAATGTTCTGCGCACCACCATCGGCATTTTAGTTTCCGGAAAACCAAATGGCGTTGATATATCCACACAGTCCTGCTGTTCACCAGACTTTATTTTATGACCAGACTTATCCTCAGAGACTATATATTCAATATAAGGGTCAGAAAAATCTTTTCTGTTTTTTTCTTTGCTATCCGCCATTTTATCCACAAGAGTACGATA
>NZ_JBMDYO010000050.1:0-288 GCF_049310885.1 Pleomorphochaeta sp. DL1XJH-081 | reverse complement strand
GCTCGATGGTGAGTCCATTTCTGGTGGAATTGGGCATTCGTCGAGTCTGTTTAGACTTAAATATTTGGAGAAGCTGAACCTGGCCTACAATAACTTCAACGACTCCACTCCCATTCCAAAAGGTATTCACAGACTCAACTATTTGACACACTTGAATTTGTCATCTGCTGGTTTTGATGGGCAGGTTCCATTTGAGCTTTCCACCTTGAGGAGGTTGGTTAGTCTCGATATCTCATACAATTATATATCTCTAAACCTGGAAATGCTTATCCAAAATCTAACGGGGCC
>NZ_JBMDYO010000049.1:0-288 GCF_049310885.1 Pleomorphochaeta sp. DL1XJH-081 | reverse complement strand
CACTCGATGCTTAGCAAGCGATAAACACATTGTAAGGATAACTTATGAACAAGACTCAACTGATTGATGTAATTGCAGACAAAGCAGAACTGTCCAAAACCCAGGCTAAAGCTGCTCTGGAATCCACTCTGGCTGCTATTACTGAGTCTCTGAAAGAAGGCGATGCTGTACAACTGGTTGGTTTCGGTACCTTCAAAGTGAACCACCGTGCTGAGCGCACTGGCCGTAACCCACAGACCGGTAAAGAAATCAAAATCGCCGCCGCTAACGTACCGGCGTTTGTTTCTG
>NZ_JBMDYO010000048.1:0-289 GCF_049310885.1 Pleomorphochaeta sp. DL1XJH-081 | reverse complement strand
AGCTGAGCTTTTAACCCTGGTATACCATGCTGATAGTTAAGTTCCCAAGCTCTACGCAAGTTAAGATCTGTTTTAGAGTTAGGGCTACTATCTAAATCAGAGAAATAGTCTTTATCTGATGCGTAGTTATATTCAAGGTTGGTAGACCATTGGTCGTTGATATCCCAATTATGTAAAAAATGGAAATCTTTACGGTCTTTATCATCATATTCTTTATCAGATGGCAAAATGCCGCCCCAAATCTGTCCGGCACCAAACCCATCCGTCAAATATCGGAATTCACTTTGTA
>NZ_JBMDYO010000047.1:0-289 GCF_049310885.1 Pleomorphochaeta sp. DL1XJH-081 | reverse complement strand
CCCAGTTTTACCGGCCAGGTTGGCCATGCGTCTGGGGTGACATCCTGCATCAGTTGCGTGGCCTTGGTTGGAGCACGCACACCATGACGACTGACAATCACCACACTTTCCAGCTTCAGCTCCGGCTCACTCTGAGCGAATGCAGATTGCGGGGTTAACGGAATCAGAAGAGATAAAAATGGGATTAAGATCGCTTTCATCGATATGTTTCCGCTTTTCATATCTGACATTATTGATTGCCTGATGCGATGCTAATGCGCCGCATCAGGCCTACGTTCGTTAACCTTTC
>NZ_JBMDYO010000046.1:0-292 GCF_049310885.1 Pleomorphochaeta sp. DL1XJH-081 | reverse complement strand
CGTCGAAAAAGGAAAGAGTGACGGCGAACCGTTCCTGTACCTGCGCCAGCAACATGCCCAGCATCAATGAATGTCCGCCAGCTTCGAAGAAGTTGTCGTCAATGCCCAAGCCGTCAATTCCCAGCAATGCTTCACAAATCGCCACTAAGCCGCACTGCGTTTTGCTCTCTGGAGCCGCGTAAGGCACCGAAAACGCCGGACGCGGCTGACGGCGCACCGACGGTTCGCTAGGGATGACACTTCCCGCGTCCGCCACCAGCGTTACGGCGCTCCTCTGTTCTTCTGGACTGTC
>NZ_JBMDYO010000045.1:0-293 GCF_049310885.1 Pleomorphochaeta sp. DL1XJH-081 | reverse complement strand
AGAGGGAAAAAGGAAAGAAGAGGGGAAAAAGAAGAAGAGGGAAAAGAAGAAAAAAGGGGAAAGAAGAAAGAGGGGAAGAAAGGAAGGGGAGGGAGAGGAAGAAAAGAAAAGGGAAAGAAAGGGAAGGAGGAGGGAGGGGAAAAGGGGAAAAAAAGAAGGGAGAAGGAAAAGGAAAAAGGAGAAGAGAAAAAGAAAAGAAGAGGGGGAGAAAAGGGAAAAGGGGGAGGGGAGGGGGGGAAGGGAAGAGGGAAGGGAAGGGTGGAAAATGCATGAACAGAAGATGATGAGGTAGA
>NZ_JBMDYO010000044.1:0-318 GCF_049310885.1 Pleomorphochaeta sp. DL1XJH-081 | reverse complement strand
GCCTTAACAGGCGCATAACTTCAAGACTAACTCCTCTAAATCAGTTACCAGTGGCTGCTGCCAGTGGCGCTTTGTCGTGTCTTTCCGGGTTGGACTCAAGTTGATAGTTACCGGAAAAGGCGCAGCAGTCGGACTGAACGGGGGGTTCGTGCATACAGTCCAGCTTGGAGCGAACTGCCTTCCCGGAACCGAGTGTCAGGCGTGGAATGAGACAAACGCGGCCATAACAGCGGAATGACACCGGTAAACCGAAAGGCAGGAACAGGAGAGCGCACGAGGGAGCTACCAGGGGGAAACGCCTGGGATCTTTATAGTCCT
>NZ_JBMDYO010000043.1:0-333 GCF_049310885.1 Pleomorphochaeta sp. DL1XJH-081 | reverse complement strand
CTCTGGACCACCACCCCCTAAAAGGGAGACCTCATTCGGAGGGGGATCCAGGGGACGGGAACGAAGTTATGATAATAACTCTTCATATGGAGGATCCAGGGGACGTGAACGATCAAGTTATGATAATAACTCTTCATTCGGAGGGTCTAGGGGACAGGACCGATCAAGTTATGGTAATACTAACAAGATTTATGTGGGTAACCTTGCATGGGAAGTGGACAATAATGCTCTTGAGACATTGTTTAGCGAGCATGGAAATGTTCAGGAGGCGAGGGTGGTGTATGATAGAGATAGTGGTAGATCAAGGGGATTTGGATTTGTAACCTACAGCTC
>NZ_JBMDYO010000042.1:0-334 GCF_049310885.1 Pleomorphochaeta sp. DL1XJH-081 | reverse complement strand
CTAGGCATCCTCCGTGGACCCTTATTCGCTTGACCATATTATTCTGTCGATCCCTTCGCTATTTATGTTAAAAAAACCATTTGTCATACCTGAGCTCAGCTAAGATTCAATGACTTGTATTACAAAACCACTGAACTCTAGGTTATGGGCCTGACAAGACTTGAACTTGTGACCTCTTGCTTATCAGGCAAGCGCTCTAACCACCTGAGCTACAGGCCCAGACAAACATATCGGAGAAGAGAAGGAATTTGGAGTGTAAGGGGTATGTTCGGTAGACTTTCACTACCGTGGCCAACGGCCTGTTGGTGGTCAGAACCTGTGAATGGTTCCAACC
>NZ_JBMDYO010000041.1:0-341 GCF_049310885.1 Pleomorphochaeta sp. DL1XJH-081 | reverse complement strand
CATCCCTTTCCATTCGTGTTATAAAAAACCATGCCGGACGAGAAAAGAAAGCCCATCATACATGTCATACCAGCCAGGCGAAATTTCAAGCGTCTCCGCGTTGCCTTGTACTGCCGTGTGAGCACACATATGGAACGACAGCTGCAAAGCCTGTCAGCCCAGATGGATTTCGAGAAAGAGGATATCCTGGAGAACCCTGCTTGGGAATATGTTGCTACCTATACCGATATCAAGTCGGGACGGACCATCAGCTCCAGACCGGGATTCCAGAGCCTCCTGGCCGACTGTGAGGCGGGCAAGATCGATATGATCTATACCAAGTCCATCAGCCGGTTCGGACG
>NZ_JBMDYO010000040.1:0-391 GCF_049310885.1 Pleomorphochaeta sp. DL1XJH-081 | reverse complement strand
ACCAAAGTTACGACCTTCACCACCACCATGTGGGTGGTCTACTGGGTTCATCGCAGTACCGCGAACGGTAGGACGAACGCCACGCCAGCGTGCAGCACCTGCTTTACCCAGAACGCGCAGCATATGCTCAGCATTGCCAACTTCGCCCAGGGTTGCACGGCAGTCTGCTTCGACTTTACGCATTTCACCAGAACGCAGACGCAGGGTGACATAAGCGCCATCGCGAGCAACGATCTGAACGTAAGTACCAGCGGAACGTGCCAGCTGACCGCCTTTACCTGGTTTCATTTCTACGTTATGAACGGTAGAACCAACCGGGATATTGCGCATCGGCAGGGTGTTGCCTGCTTTGATTGCAGCATCAACGCCAGACTGAATCTGGTCGCCAGCT
>NZ_JBMDYO010000039.1:0-406 GCF_049310885.1 Pleomorphochaeta sp. DL1XJH-081 | reverse complement strand
GAGAGAAGTAATGGCATCCACCGTTATGAGTTCAGTCTCCCTGAAGCCCGCCCCCTTCTCCGCCGACAAGTTCACCGTCAGAGGCCTGCCGTCGCTCGCCAGAACCACCCCCTTCAGAGTCAGCGCCAGCGGCGGCAAGAAGATCAAGACCGACACACCTTATGGAACTGGTGGCGGCATGGACTTGAGAAATGGCGTCGACGCCTCCGGCAGGAAGCCTACGGGCAAGGGCGTGTACCAATACGTGGACAAGTACGGTGCTAACGTGGACGGATACAGCCCCATCTACAACAGGGACGAGTGGTCCCCGAGTGGCGATGTTTACGTCGGGGGCACGACCGGGCTAGCCATATGGGCAGTCACCCTCGTCGGTATCCTCGCAGGAGGTGCACTTCTTGTCTACAAC
>NZ_JBMDYO010000038.1:0-418 GCF_049310885.1 Pleomorphochaeta sp. DL1XJH-081 | reverse complement strand
TTCATCCTGCAACCGGAGGTGGGTGCCGTCCTGATGACCTTGTCCACGGTGGTGGTTGCAATCAACGCCCGGTTGCTAAAAGTACCGAAGCAAGCGGGCTGATCCTTTCCTGATCTCGCTCAACCTTGCCGCTGGGACGGGTAACGGTGAAGATCAGGTAAAGAATTCAGGGGAACTCTTTGCAGATACGCGGCATTGCTTTACATTGACTACACACCCCCTCGGGGGTGTGGGAGGTTAAAAATGATGATATTTGGAATCCTTGGGACCCTCTTGATAATGTATCTGTTGTTCAGAACGGATATGTTCGGCAGAAAGGATGATTCCTTTCGTAAGGGAACCGATGAGGCGCTCGAAGCGCTCAGTAAGCGATATGCACAAGGAACCCTCTCACGGGAGGAATACCTCAGCATGAAAG
>NZ_JBMDYO010000037.1:0-425 GCF_049310885.1 Pleomorphochaeta sp. DL1XJH-081 | reverse complement strand
ATCGTGGGATCGAGCGACATCATCGCCGTCTCGAACGTGCGCACCGAGTTCACCGCCGAAAGCGGCTACATCACCGCCAACATCGCTGCGGCAGGTGGTCCGTACCTGCAGGTGGCGGCGCACAACAGCGGGACGCTTGCCTACCACATCACCAGATTCGATGCCTATGCCGACATCATCTATGTGCGTGACACGAACATCGTCAGGACAGCCGACAGCGTCTACGAAGGTGAAAATTCGGACAACCTGCTCTCTGAGGAGCTGTTGTTCGTACACGAGCGAACCCTGGCCCAAGCGCATGCGAACCTCCTGGGGCAGTTCCACCGCCATGCTGGCAGCCAGTACACATTCTTCTCGGCCGTCGACTTGAATTGCGGCTCCCTGGTACGCCTGATCGACGATGCCTTCAGCGGCCTGAATGTTTC
>NZ_JBMDYO010000036.1:0-431 GCF_049310885.1 Pleomorphochaeta sp. DL1XJH-081 | reverse complement strand
TCGGTATACGTGCATGCACGCAGCTGGGACGGCAGCAGCTGGGCCCAAAGCGGTGCAAGCGGGACCATGACAGGAGGTGTACGTTCGTACAGCTACAGCTCGGTGGGGGCCTTCGATGTGCAGATCTACACCGATTCGTCCAAGACCGAGCTGCTGGCCACCTCATTCGTCTCCTATGGTGAGACCGGAGAGGCGGGTTCTGACGGGGTGGCGGGATCCGATGGGCTCAGTGTCACCCCGATCCACCAGTTCGCGCTTCTTGAAGAAGGGTTATCTCCGGGGGCCGCTACACAGTGGAGCGAAAGCTTGCCCGGCCCTTGGTATTACGGTTATGAGTACTGGACGCGCGTCAAACAGGTGTGGAGCGACTCCACTCCCCAAGAACCCCATATCACCTACGCAGAACCTTTTTTGGATGTCGGGGCGAACAC
>NZ_JBMDYO010000035.1:0-431 GCF_049310885.1 Pleomorphochaeta sp. DL1XJH-081 | reverse complement strand
GTGTTCGCCCCGACATCCAAAAAAGGTTCTGCGTAGGTGATATGGGGTTCTTGGGGAGTGGAGTCGCTCCACACCTGCTTGACGCGCGTCCAGTACTCATAGCCGTAGTACCAAGGGCCGGGCAAGGTTTCACTCCACTGTGTAGAGCCCCCCGGAGATGCCCCTTCTTCAAGAAGCGCGAACTGGTGGATCGGGGTCACACTGAGCCCATCGGATCCCGCCACCCCGTCAGAACCCGCCACTCCGGTCTCACCATAGGATACGAATGAGGTGGCCAGCAGCTCGGTTTTGGACGAATCGGTGTAGATCTGCACATCGAAGGCCCCCACCGAGCTGTAGCTGTACGAACGTACGCCTCCTGTCATGGTCCCGCTTGCACCGCTTTGGGCCCAGCTGCTGCCGTCCCAGCTGCGTGCATGCACGTATACCGA
>NZ_JBMDYO010000034.1:0-459 GCF_049310885.1 Pleomorphochaeta sp. DL1XJH-081 | reverse complement strand
CCAAGCACATGGGCGTAAAAGTATCCATTGGCGAAGAACAGGTTGTCATAGGCTTCGCTGGACAGCTCGCTCCACGAAGTGCCGTTCGCTCCACCGGAGAGTACCCGGCGTTGGACCGAGCCCGAGCAGAGGGCCAGGAAGATACCATTGCCGAATGCCAGACCAATGGTGGAAGGATACGCAGTGCTCAGCGAATAGGATGAGACCGAGCCCACGTTCCCGGTGGGAAATGACTTGAGCGTCGAGCCCCACGCGACTACCATCCTGCCGTTCCCCTCCGCCAAGTGAGGGGTTGATGAGGATGTCGAACTGATGCCAGATACTCGTCCGGTCGTACAACTGCCTGGGTCATACAAGGTGCCGCTGAGCACTTGGCGCACCTTGACCGTCTTGCCCGCAACCGTCGCATGATCGAGTGTGCGACTGTCGTAGTCGGTCCAGGTGCCCCCTCCATCGAGC
>NZ_JBMDYO010000033.1:0-462 GCF_049310885.1 Pleomorphochaeta sp. DL1XJH-081 | reverse complement strand
ACACGGAAGTCAAGCCCTCCCACGCCGATGGTACTGCGTTCGTCGCGGGAGAGTAGGTAGCTGCCGGACCTTTTTTTTACATAAGGAATCTGTCGATTCCGTTTCATACGATTTTTCGCGTCTAGAGATGGGAGAATCGATATGAAATATTAATCCGGTAGTAATAGCGGAGGTGCCATACCCGTTCCCATCCCGAACACGGAAGTCAAGCCCTCCCACGCCAATGGTACTGCGTTCGTCGCGGGAGAGTAGGTAGCTGCCGGGTTTTTTATTTCCAAACGAAGCGAGGGCAGCGGGGCCACAACGTGGCCACATTGCCGAGCGAGTGCCGGGAACGAAAGGAAACTTGCATTTCCAAACGAAGCGAGGGCAGCGGGGCCACAACGTGGATCACATTCCCAAACGGAGTGAGCGTAGCGGAGCCACGAAGTGGATCCATTACCGAACGAGTGCCGGGAACGA
>NZ_JBMDYO010000032.1:0-471 GCF_049310885.1 Pleomorphochaeta sp. DL1XJH-081 | reverse complement strand
TGTGAACGTAACGTAAAAGGCCTCCCCAGCGGTACCCTCGGGCGTTACCTGCCAAGAAGAGCCCTTGTGGCGTGACGATCCGAATGGCGTGCCGAACCACAGGCAAAACCGGAGAGGCTCCGCCACCGGGGCCCAAACCGCCTAAAACCCCAAAAAGGTAACATAGAACTGGTGCTACGCTACCACTACGTTACCCTATCCATGTGTTTTCATTGAAAGCAATTAGAAAGAAGAAAACTCTAGGTAACGTAAGTAACGTAAAATTGATAAGCTCGTATAGGGAAAAAAAGAAAGTATACTCCCACCTGCCAATTCCCACCTGTGGCGTGGCGTGTGGTACTCCTCATGTTTTTTTTCTCCTATAGCATGGGTATATGTGAAAAAACCGCGTTACTGCGTTACCCTACCTGTTGGAGGGCGAAGAAACTCTCACCCGACTCAAGAAATTCCGAGCAATCATCCTCAACATCA
>NZ_JBMDYO010000031.1:0-524 GCF_049310885.1 Pleomorphochaeta sp. DL1XJH-081 | reverse complement strand
TCTGCCACCTGGACTACGGTCACCAGCGGTTCCAACGGTGAGACAATCAATGCCACCAGCGGGGTACTCACGGTGAGCGAGGACAAACTCACGACCGATGTGTGGCAAATCGACTACCAATTCAGCGGCACCTACACCGACCCGGTTCTGAACCTCGCCTTTCCCGTCACGATCGTCATCACCCTCTCTCGGGTGGCAAACGGAACCTCATTCGTGGTTGCCCGGGCCTACGCCACCGGCGGCAGCCAGTTCAAGAACCACAGCCCTTCCTCGCTCTCGGTGAAGGCTGAGCTCATCCGCGGCACCACCAAGGACACGACAAACCTCGACTACCAGTGGAAAAAATCGATCAACGGGACCGTCTGGGAGGATATCGCAGGAGCAACTGCGGCCACCTTGACGGTCACTCCTTCCATGGTGGATTCGTTTGCCATGTTCAAGTGCTCGATTCTGGACACCGACGCCACTTCCGACACTTTCAACATCAGCTACGACACCGAGGCCGTTTCGATCCTGGACGTCAC
>NZ_JBMDYO010000030.1:0-524 GCF_049310885.1 Pleomorphochaeta sp. DL1XJH-081 | reverse complement strand
TCTGCCACCTGGACTACGGTCACCAGCGGTTCCAACGGTGAGACAATCAATGCCACCAGCGGGGTACTCACGGTGAGTGAGGACAAGCTCACGACCGATGTGTGGCAGATCGACTACCAATTCAGCGGCACCTACACCGACCCGGTTCTGAACCTCGCCTTTCCCGTGACGGTCGCCATCACCCTCTCGCGGGTGGCCAACGGCACCTCATTCGTGGTCGCCCGGGCTTACGCCACCGGAGGCAGCCAGTTCAAGAACCACAGCCCCTCCTCCCTGTCGCTCAAGGCCGAGCTCATCCGCGGTACCACCAAGGACACGACAAACCTCGACTACCAATGGAAAAAATCGATCAACGGGACCGTCTGGGAAAATATCGCAGGAGCAACTGCGGCCACCTTGACGGTCACTCCTTCCATGGTGGATTCGTTTGCCATGTTCAAGTGCTCAATTCTGGACACCGACGCCACTTCCGACACTTTCAACATCAGCTACGACACCGAGGCCGTTTCGATCCTGGACGTCAC
>NZ_JBMDYO010000029.1:0-593 GCF_049310885.1 Pleomorphochaeta sp. DL1XJH-081 | reverse complement strand
ATTCTGGACACCGACGCCACTTCCGACACTTTCAACATCAGCTACGACACCGAGGCCGTTTCGATCCTGGACGTCACCGATCCCTACCAGGCGGTCATCGAGTCCACCGCGGGAAGCTATTTCAAGAACGACACGGGAAGCACCACCCTCATCTGCCGTGTGTATCAGAACGGCGAGGAGATCGACGGGACCGGGGTGAGCCTCACCTACAGCTGGACCAAGACCGACAAGGACGGAACAGCGGTGGCGTTCACCCCCACGGCGGTTGCCCATGGGTCGATCGTTACCACCAAGAAGAAGGCCATCTCCGTCTCGCACGATGATGTGACGGTCAAGGCCACCTATTTCTGTTCGGTCAGCTGACCAAAAGGAGAACACATGGCACTAACCGGCGCAAGCTATACCCTCACATCCCTCAGCGATGCTCCCTCGTACCAACTGCAGTTGACGATGTCTTCTGCTTCCTTGGGGACTTTGGACCTGGCTTTCTATAAGAACGGGTCGCTGTACACACCCTCGGTATACGTGCATGCACGCAGCTGGGACGGCAGCAGCTGGGCCCAAAGCGGTGCAAGCGGGACCATGACAGGAGG
>NZ_JBMDYO010000028.1:0-682 GCF_049310885.1 Pleomorphochaeta sp. DL1XJH-081 | reverse complement strand
AGTCATGACCACCGGCATAGCCGGTGGCTTGCTGTCAGCCCTGTAAGGGCCTGATACCGGCAGCAGCTAAAGCTGCGTTTCACAACAGCATCCATTGCTCGCAACCCCTAAAGGGGTACTTCCGTCATTCCGCTCCGAACCGATCCGCCTCTTCCTGGTTTTGGATGTACTTCTTGATCACCTCTTCGTTCAATCCCACGGTGCTCACATAGTATCCACGTGCCCAAAAAGCTCTATCCTTTCCGGTTCTCCGCCTCCATTCCGGATGTCGATCATACAGCATCAGGGCACTTTTCCCCTTCAGATACCCCATGATTCTCGACACCGATTCTTTCGGCGGTATTCTCACGCTCAAGTGGATGTGATCCTTGCTGATCGACCCTTCCACTATCTCAATCTTCTTCATCTCCAACAATTGCCGCAAGATCCCTTTCAACTCCTCGCGACATTCCCCGTACAACACCTTCCTCCGATACTTCGGGATCCACACGATGTGGTAGGTGCAATCCCAGCACGTGTGTGCTAGACTCTGTTCTGTCATCTGGCCTCCTGTCTTCTGTTCGGATGCGTTGTGAACCGCAACCAAACTGTATCACGGGAGGCCTTTTCTTTCGAAACATTTGTTCGGGTCTAACCACCTATCGCACCACAGGCTCAGCCTGTGGATTTCTTACACTATTAA
>NZ_JBMDYO010000027.1:0-698 GCF_049310885.1 Pleomorphochaeta sp. DL1XJH-081 | reverse complement strand
GAGCTCGCACACGGAGCGGCGGTCGACAAGGTGATCGACAAGCTCGGAGAGTACTCGGCGATGATGGCTGATGGGGATACCGCCCAGCACCTGACGAACATGAAGAACACCTGGGGAGACATCCGCCAGCAGGTGGGCGGCATCATCGACTATAATTTCGGTCCGTGGTTGGGAGGCCTCGATGTAGCCTTCAGCGGCATCAAGACCAACCTCACCAATATCATCAACTACGTGGGAGCGGTGATGAAAAACCTGCCCCAAGCTTTCAAGCTGACGCTGTCTACGGTGTGGGAATTGCTCAAGCGCACCTTCGAGTGGGATTCGCTCAAGCTGATCATCACCACCACAGCCCAGAATATCGGCATCGTCATCAGCGCCATGCTCAAGGCGGTGTTCGAAAGCATTCCCAAGCTGCTGGGCAATGCAGTACTCGGCATCATCAGCTGGGTCACCTACATCGCGTTGAACATCGAAAGTGCGATCCTGGGGGCATTTGAGAATGCGATCAACAAGGCGGGGGACAAGATCCAGGGCACCTGGGTCGGAAAGATCTTCGGTTTGGGTGACAAGCTGGCAAACCTTGATATGGGAGCCCAGGCGAGCAAGGATGAGGCGACCTTCTACAAGCAGCAAGCCGACCAGAGCTTCGAGAATCTGGGACCGCTGTTGCGTGATGCGCTCACCGATGCAATCGATAC
>NZ_JBMDYO010000026.1:0-854 GCF_049310885.1 Pleomorphochaeta sp. DL1XJH-081 | reverse complement strand
TTCTTCTCGGCCGTCGACTTGAATTGCGGCTCCCTGGTACGCCTGATCGACGATGCCTTCAGCGGCCTGAATGTTTCAGCTCTGGTAACCGCACGCACCTTCACCGATGAGAGTGCAGTGTACCGCTACGAGGCGGTGGGCATCTCGGCATTCGACCTGAGTGCCCCTGCATACCTTCAGGTACTCGACAGGGGCAAGAACGACACCGTCGGTTCCCCGGGGCCACCGGGGGTGGACGGCTCGTCGTACACCGTATCCATCCAGTCATCCAACGGTTCGATCTTCCGGCCCGAGCAGGTCGATACGATCCTCACCTGCCACGTCTTCCAAAACACCATCGAGATCACCGAAGCGCTGGATGCCTCGCGTTTCCAATGGAAGCGCCTCAGTGCCGACCCCGTCGATGACGGGCGGTGGAACACCTCATCAAAGGCAATCGCCCATAAGAGTGTCGAAATCAAAAACGCAGACTGCGTCGGGCGTACGGTCTTCTTCTGTGAGATCGACCTGACCGGCTACGAAGCATAAGGAGCACCTACCATGGCAAAGACAAGCGCCAGTTTCACGCTGATGGATTATACCGACGGTATTTCCCTCATCACCGGTATCGACAGCAATCTGCCCCTCACCAGCCTGTACGATACATCGAACCAGACCCTCAACCCCTCGTGGGCAGGAGACACCTCGCTGCAGCTCACCCCCGTGGTGCGCAAGGCCGGAGGGACCGATGTCGTTTCTACCATGACAGCCAAGACCTGGAAGCGCCGCATCGCGGGTTCTGCCACCTGGACTACGGTCACCAGCGGTTCCAACGGTGAGACAATCAATGCCACCAGCGGGGTACTCACGGTGAG
>NZ_JBMDYO010000025.1:0-971 GCF_049310885.1 Pleomorphochaeta sp. DL1XJH-081 | reverse complement strand
ATGACAACAAGTATCACGATAATCGCGATCCAGCTCCACCAATTGCCTGACCAGCCCATCATGCTACCGGGACCATAGCCCCATCCATAGTTGGATGAGGTGGGGTTGTAACGCGCGTTACGGCTCCAACCTCCCATCATTCCCGGTCCCATAAAGCCGTATCCGCCCATGCCGGGTCCCCACGTGTCGAGCTTCCCGTCGTTCTGGAGGTAGTTGTAGGCAATCCAACGGTGGGTCGATGCTAGTTGCTCGGATCCTTCTCCTCCCATCATCTCATCCATCCATTCGTGTCGCTCTTCATCGGCGATCATGAGATCCATGACCGCATCACCCAGTTCCTCAAGTAGAGCCGGACGTATCAGGTCGGGATCGATGAGCGTGATACTTGTCACGCCTTGCACCTGTTTGATTTCGTTGAGGATCACGTCGGCAGTTCTGCCGTGTCCTTCTTCTTCCTGCGCCCAGAGTGTTGTTCCCACGATCAGGAACATGATACTCAAGGTTATTACGAATATTTTCTTCAATTTGTTGTCTCCTTCTACGAAAGATTTCTCTTCATCGAGTCGAACTCTTCCCAGGTGATATCACGTGGGGCATATCTCTTCTTGATCATCTCAAATACAATTTCCAAATTGGCAAGATCCTCTTCAACGAAGGTCTTTCTTCATCTTCTCAAACAGCTCGCGATCGATCTCACCATCGGCATATCTGTTTTTAAGTAGCGCGATTGCCTCCAAACTGCCAGAATTGGACCTGTTCCGATGTGAGAGATGCACCGCAAGAAGCACGACGACCGTCACCCCAATGAGCAACAATCCGATCATCATCCCCCGGGACCACCAGTCGGACCCGAACCAACCGCATCCGCCGACATTGCCAAGACCGTAATATAAGCCGTGCATACCATTCCTCCATCATCAATTCGAGATGTCTTCTTTCATGCTGAGGTATTCCTCCCGTGAGAGGGTTCC
>NZ_JBMDYO010000024.1:0-1077 GCF_049310885.1 Pleomorphochaeta sp. DL1XJH-081 | reverse complement strand
CTGGGATTCGACCGGGTGATGGAAGTCGCCTATGGCGCGGATTGCGACACAATCCTACTCGCCGAAAAATACACAACCAAACAGGGAAAATTTCTTGGAACTTCCTGTTGCCCTTCGTGGGTCTTGACCGCACGAAATTCCTATCCGGATCTGGCGGAAAATATCGCCGACAGCTATACACCGATGGTGGAGACGGCGAAGAAGATCAAGGAATCCGATGTACATGCGAAGGTAATCTTCATCGGACCATGCATTGCCAAGAAGTATGAGGCACTCACCACCGAAGTGTCGGGATATGTGGATCATGTCTTGACCTTCGAGGAGCTTGCGGCGCTCTTCGTTGCCTTCGAGATTGATCTCTCGACAATCGGGGAGAGTCCTGCCATTCAGGACGCGAGCATGCTCGGGCGCGGATATGCGAATGCTTCGGGAGTCGGGAATGCGATCATCAGGACAGCAGAAGAGAAGTTCGGTATAACGGACATCAGCTTCGAAAAAGCAGACACCCTCTCCGATTGTCTTGAGATGCTGAAACATATCGACAAAGGTAGTACCTGTCCGGATCTTGTGGAAGGAATGGCATGTCCCGGAGGATGCGTAGGCGGTCCCGGTACATTGGCTTCACCTCCCACGGCGGCACGGCACGTGGCAAGGTTTGCTTCATCGGCACCCTTCGAGTTTCCCTTGTGTGATAAAATCGAGAGTTAAATATAACCAAATAATGAAAATAAATCCTAGCCATCTTCTTTCATAAAAGGTATCAGTTTCGTAAATGGGTCACTGCATCCTGTGCACTATCTTTTTACTCGCATTGTTGTTAGGCAAGCTAAACTTGATTCCCTTCTCTACTCAAGATGCCTACCCGCCTATCGTCAACGGTTGGTATTTTGTCACCGGGTTGTGCTCAACAGTTGTTGACGATTTTATTCTGCTTTTAAATTCTTACTCACTCTATGGTGGATTCTATATAAGTAAGCCTCACTCAGAAAGCATTCTCAGGAGTCATGACCACCGGCATAGCCGGTGGCTTGCTGTCAGCCCTGTAAGGGCCTGATACCGGCAGCAGCTAAAGCTGCG
>NZ_JBMDYO010000023.1:0-1312 GCF_049310885.1 Pleomorphochaeta sp. DL1XJH-081 | reverse complement strand
TGACCGTCTTGCCCGCAACCGTCGCATGATCGAGTGTGCGACTGTCGTAGTCGGTCCAGGTGCCCCCTCCATCGAGCGAGTACTGCTTCTTGCCTGCAACCTCAGCACCTGTGGAGGTGATTTTCGCAAGGTAGTTGACTCCTCCGAGCTTTAGTGGAGACTGGGTGTAAGCAGGCAGGGCAGGGACGGTGAAAGCGGTTCCCGCATTTGCCGTGGTGACCTGCTGGTTGAGCAGGCTGCGGTCCTGATCGCGCTCGCCAGAAGAGGTGACATGCAACACGTTCTCGAAGACGGTGGATACAGAGCCACCTTCCACCTTGGTGGCCATGAACGAGCCACCCTTGTGCACCACAGCGTTGGGCGTGACCTGGGCGATGATGTCCCCCATCACCGTCCCCAAGTCCCAATAGGGGGTTGAGGACAACGAGCCGTTGAAAGATTCCCCGGTACGTACCTCGTTGACGGTACGCAGCACATCGGCATCAAGGCGCTCGATGCGGGTCTCCGAGAGATCGGCGTTGCGGATGACCGTACCGACGAACTCGCTGGTGCCGTCGCTGTTGATGATGAAGCCCGAATTCCCATCCCCGATAGCATGCTTTCCCATCGAGCGGATGCGTCCGGTATCGATGATCTGCAGATCCTGTGTGGAGAGCACATCGATATTCGCCGACTGCGCATACAGGGTACGATAGTATGCGTACAGTGCGGTGGAGGTGACGGGAATATTCGCCCCACCGAGGAGCACCGCGTTGCCGCATGTGCTCATCGCCTCAGGATATTGGGCTGCGTTCTGGCTGGTGATGGGAATCCACGAACCGCTGGCGAACACCTGGGGTACATAGTCGTCTCCCGTCTGCAGCACATAGCAATCCCCTTCGATCGCATCGCTGATGGTCCCGGGACCCCCCAGGATCCCGTAGCTCTTGGTGTACTCGGTCACATCGTTGGCCGAGAGGGTGAGTGTGCGTATCATCGTCTCGGTACTACCCAGACGGGTATAAGACATCGTGCAGGTGATATCGATCTGGGGTGGCGCCTGCTTCTTGGGGATGGTGAGTGTCAGCTCTCCTCCCGCATAGGATTCGGCATTGATCAGCCATTGGAAGGTAGCGTTTTCGTACCCCCGGCTATCGGCAGTGAGGACCACGACCGAATTTTCCACGCTGCGTACATTGCGCTCATAGGTGCTTCGGTTGCTTTTGATGGAAAACGAGATCGAATTGCGCAGCAGGGTGTTCGCCCCGACATCCAAAAAAGGTTCTGCGTAGGTGATATGGGGTTCTTGGGGAGTGGAGTCGCTCCACACCTG
>NZ_JBMDYO010000022.1:0-1480 GCF_049310885.1 Pleomorphochaeta sp. DL1XJH-081 | reverse complement strand
GGCTCAGTGAGTTTTTCTGGGGTTGGGGGGGAAGAGCAGGTGAAATAGATATGGAAATGGCAGGTCCAATCCTGTAGAGTTTTTGGTGACGAAACTAAAAGCTCAAGGAAGAGAACCTGCCATGCACGACTGTATCACCGTTGCCCACAAATTGCCACACTTCGATGTGACCACCGATCCCGAATTCCTTCCCTGCGCCGATGGCAGCATCATGGTACGTACCGCAGGTACTGTTACACTGCCCGTACCTTCGGCATGTCCCCGCTGTTCGTCAATGATGCGCCTACACGCCTATGAGACGGTACATATACGGGATATTCCTATCTTCAATGCACAACACCTGCTTGAAGTAAGATACCAGCGTCACCGGTGTAGTTGCTGTGGAGCAGAGGTGAGCCAAGACATTCCGTTTAAAACGGATGGTCATTTCATCACCGATCGATATGCACGTTTGGTAAGCCGGTATCTGGGTTATGGCATGACGAACAAAACGGTCCATCGCCTGTTGGGCTTAAACGTACATCTGGTGAAAGCGCTCGATAAGGGAAGACTGGAAGGATTGTATGGGAAAGCTCCCAAAACACCCTCGCGGTACATCGCCATTGATGAGATCAGCATCCACAGCCACCATCGCTACGCTACCGTAGTCATTGACCTGGAGACGGGCCATGTACTATTCTGCGAGGCGGGCAAGCGCAAGCAACAGGTACAACACTTCATACAGTATGTCGGTAAACAGTGGCTAAGCAAGGTAGTGGCAGTAAGTATGGACATGAACGCCCAGTATGACAGTGCTTTCAAAGAGGCAGCTCCCCACATCCAGATCGTCTACGACCCGTTTCACCTCATCAAGCTCTACGGGGACAGCGTTATTACGAAGCTACGCCGCCGGTTGCAACAAGAGGCATTGGAGAGGGAGGATCGGGCGACTTATGAAGAACTCAAAGGAGGCCGGTTCATCCTGCTATCGAATCGAAGGACACTTGAAGCACAGGATTCAATGGCACGGGAGAATAACCGCGATCTGTCCGAGAACTACGAGCGCAAAGGACTACAGATCCCTGCCGGCAGGCGCCGGCAACGGACGGGCAAGCTCAGTCACCTCGATAGGCTGATGGGGGTAAACAAGGGACTCAATGTCGCTTATGTGCTCTTGGAGCAATTCAAGCTGGCCTACGCAGTACGGGATCCACTTGTATTGGAATCAGGTATGCACCAGTGGTGCCACATTGCCAGGCAATCCAAGATCCCCGAGCTTCTTTCTTTCGCTGCTACCGTGGAGAACCATCTGCAGGGTATTGTCAACCATGCATACCATCCCATCAGCTCAGGCAAGCTGGAGGGAACCAACAACCTCGCCAAGGTCATCAAACGCAATGCTTATGGATTTGTCGACGATGAATACTTCTTCCTCAAGCTCATGGCTGCTTCCAGGAGACCCTACTACAAGCCTCGTTCCCCCAGATTTTTGCACTGAGCC
>NZ_JBMDYO010000021.1:0-1628 GCF_049310885.1 Pleomorphochaeta sp. DL1XJH-081 | reverse complement strand
AGCCTCCTGGCCGACTGTGAGGCGGGCAAGATCGATATGATCTATACCAAGTCCATCAGCCGGTTCGGACGCAACTGCGTGGATTTTCTGGTGACGCTCAGGCGCCTCAAGGAATTGAAAGTGGACGTCTATTTCTACAACGAGCAGATCCACCTCCTCAGCCAAGCAGGGGAGTTGCTCCTTACTCTTCATGCCGGCATAGCCCAGGCTGAGAGTGAGAACAAGAGCGAGAACATCAAGTGGGGCCTGAGAAGAAGTACCATGGATCCCGACTCCCCGGCATTCTCCCGAAGGTGCTATGGATATGATCGTAATGAGGAGGAAGGCCTCATCCTCAACATTGCTGAAGCCAGAATAGTCCTGAAGATCTTTGATTGCCCAACGAAGCGAGAGCAGCGGAGCCATCCCCATGGATCCATTGCCGAGCGAGTGCCGGCAACGTAAGGTTCCAAACCTCGCCCCTGGAGCGGAAAAGGATGCGAAGCTTCCTAGGTTCAGGGCTTGCCCTAGGGTATTGATACCTTTCATTGGTATGAGCAAGGCTGGAGCATCGTGAGGATCAAGAAGGAACTGGAAGCGCTGAAGGTTCCTACACCAACGGGCAAGAAGAAATGGCCGGTGAAGACGATCGAGAACATCCTCACCAATGAGAAGTACACTGGAACCTCCGTCTATGGAGAAACAGAGTCCGATGATTTTCCTTCCACCAAGAGAAAAGCGCGTGACCCGTTCGAGGTCCATCGGTCACGCAACCATCACATCCCCATCATCCATGAACGACAGTTCAAACGCGTGCAGAAGCTGAAGGCAAAGCGCTCCAACATTGAGATCGATGAGCACGGGAACAAGGTCAGAAAGAGCACCCATTACAGCTCCAAGAAGGCTGTGAAAAAAGTAAACAAAACCACCAAACCCCAAAACTAAATGGCATATTAATCAACGGTATTGTTGAAAATGCGTGTGTGCGTGTCTTTGGTAGAAATTGACGAAATTGAGTAGTCTAAAATATCAAAAAATGATGAAAAACTGGTAAAATTCCAGAAAAATAAGTGTTTACTAAACAAACACTTGCATAGGGTAATCTTGTATCATGGGCTGGTTGTCATTGATGATGTATAGTCGAAATAACTGTATATAATGGGAAGAAATGTCGCTTTTTGCGATTTCTAGATGAACAAAACTTCTCTGTATAAATTCATGCTAGCGGGATCATTTGGACATATTTCCTTTACTAAGAGATGCCATGTATCAAGATGTGACAAAATATTCGCCATTTCGTAAAAAGTATGAACCCTGGTTTGAATAAAATGGCAAAGCAAAAAAAACATGAGTAGCCGGATGATTGACAACCTGTGCATTGTCGTATACTTTTTGAAAAAGTCTTTTTGCACTGCATTACATTCCTGTTTTTCAGGATGTGAGATTAACAGTACAAACTGAGCAGGCGATGCCCGGAAGCGGGCGTGGGGCCGGGCCGTTTAACAACGGCAGCAAATTGCTAATAAGCACATTTGTGGGACAGTTGTATGTTCCATGGGTGTGCCATTTTTTTGGCTCAGTGCAAAAATCTGGGGGAACGAGGCTTGTAGTAGGGTCTCCTGGAAGCAGCCATGAGCTTGAGGAAGAAG
>NZ_JBMDYO010000020.1:0-1900 GCF_049310885.1 Pleomorphochaeta sp. DL1XJH-081 | reverse complement strand
AAATCGAGTAGGCGGGGACCGCTAGGTCCCAACCTCTCACACCACCGTACATGCCGTTCGGCATACGGCGGTTCAACCAAATAGACTATTGTACCGCCAATCGAGTACAATACCATCATGCTCCATGCGTTTCGCATGGAGCTTCTCATAGTAGCCCACTGCATCCACCAGATTAAACTGTGTGTGAATAATTCTATTATTCAGGACTAAGCTAATAGCACCAGCCATCTTCCAGTATGAGTTGCTTCCCAGTTTCCATTTCGCGAGTTGCCATTCCGCAATTCCCAGTTGTCTGAGTCGATGCTTCCGGTTCCTGCCGTTCCTCCACTGCTTCCATAGATACTGGCGAACCCGCCTCCGTATCCACTCCATCAGGTGCGTGAGGTAGTTCTTGATGGCACTTCTTGCGAAGTACCCGATCCATCCCCTCAGTACACTGTTCAGCTCCCTGATGACCACTTCAATACTGACTCCACGATTACGTTTCGTGACCAGTCGTATCCGATCCTCGAGCTTCTTCAGCTTCTTCTTTTGGGGTACGGTCCTTCCCAGTTTCCCCCTTTGCCCGTAGCTCATGAACATAAATCCCAGAAACGTGGAACCGTAAGCTCTCCTTGCTTCCGTCTTCTCCCTGTTCACTTTCAGCTTCAGCTTCCTTTCTAGATAACTTTTCGCATTGTCTCTCACTCGGTACGATGACATCTTACTTTTAGTGAATATGTTGCAGTCATCAGCGTATCTCACGAATCGTAACCCTCTTTGTTCCAGCTCCCTGTCATAGGGGGTAAGGTAGATGTTTGAAAGCAGTGGCGACAGTGGCCCTCCCTGTGGAGTCCCGAGCGCTGTGGCAAGCATGCTTCCGTTGGTCATCACTCCGCTTTTCAGAAATACGTAGATGAGTCTCCTCACATCCTTGTCGTCCATGTACTTGTCTATCAGTCCCATCAATATGTCGTGGTTCACTGTGTCAAAGAACTTGGACAGATCCAAATCAACTACGTGTTTGTATCCTTCGGACATGTAGGTCTGGGCGAGCCGAACCGCGTCTTCTGCACTCCTGCCCGGCCTGAAGCCAAAGCTGAACTCACTGAATGTCGGTTCGAATACGGGAGTCAATACTTGAACCAGCGCCTGTTGGATTACCCGATCCACTGCGGCGGGTATTCCAAGCAGACGTACTCCCCCGTTATCCTTCGGTATTTCTACGCGAAGTACCGGTTGGGGTTTGTACGTCCGGGTGACAATCTGTTCACGAATTTCTATCCAGTGAGCTTCAAAGCATCCCGGGAGTTCTTGCACTCCCATACCATCGATGCCCGCAGAACCCTTGTTCTGCATCGCCTTCTTCACCGCTTGCTGGATGTTCGTGAAGGAAATCAGTTGTTCACACAGTTCTGTGTTCGGTCTTGACCTGTCTTCCTTTCTCATAGTTTCCCTCCCTGCCTGTATTATCTCTAGTAGGCTCTCACCGTTCGGATTTACAGAAGGACCTTCCCGTTTCGAAAGGTATTTGATTGTTCGGCCCTTCGCGACTCTTTCCTGAACCACTACTATGGCCTCTGCTGACTTCTCCACATTCGTTGTTACTACGTCGTCATAAGCGATATTGCAGCCTCGTACGCTGTGGAGACCTCACGGGATAAGCCATCATTCTTTCCTCGTTTACCCGCCTGATTTACGCCTAGGACTACATTGCCTTTTGGATTTCACTGCTTTCTGCCAGCTTGTCCGTCCTATGCGCCTACTATCAGGTTTCTGTCCGTCGGGCCACGATTTCGCTATTGCTTCTTCTCTCCCACACCTCGCGATGTGAAACTTGCAAGTCGCTATCGGGTTCGTCGGCAACTACGCCCCTTGGGATTTTCACCCAAGGATGATGACATGCCCGTCATACAGAAAA
>NZ_JBMDYO010000019.1:0-2174 GCF_049310885.1 Pleomorphochaeta sp. DL1XJH-081 | reverse complement strand
CCGCTTTCGGCGGTGAACTCGGTGCGCACGTTCGAGACGGCGATGATGTCGCTCGATCCCACGATATCGATCTCACTTGCCCCATTGCAGGCTTCGATCAGAGCGGGAGTGCGAAAGCTGTCCGTCTGGGCTTCGGTCCATTCGGCTTCGGTATAGATTTCACTGCCGTCGAAGTGCGCACCACCTTCCAGCTTGAGGTAACAATACGGGTGCCTATCCCCTCGTCCTGTGGTATTGCGGTACACCAGATAGTCGCCCGCCGTCCCTAAACGGGTAAAAGAAACCCGCGCACTCTTGTACTGGCGGATCTTCTTGGAAAGCGTGATCGCCTTGCCTCCCACCACAACCAAGTCGTCCTTATCGAGGGTGGGAAGGTTCTCAGTGGAAGTGCAGTCCATCTTGAACAGCCTCAGGTGTCCCAACGCATCGAAGTAATACACATGACCCAGTTCATACACCAATTGGTCCAGCAGCTCGCCGCAGGTTGCAGATCCATCCACGCTTCGGGTGACCGGTGCAGTGAGGGAAATGCAAGCCGGTGAGACAGTGATGCCCGCTCTTGTACAGATAGAGGCGATCGCCTCGCTGGCCGTGCAGTTGAATAGGTGCCGTCCACTTTCGATGAAGGCTTTTCCCAACAACCGGGTGCCGGTGTCCTCGATGGTGATCGCCAGCGCTTGCTTTCCGCTGTGGGTGAGCATCCAGTTGTAGCTGGTCGAAAGGTATCCGGTGAACAAGGTCTGTGTGCCGTCGGTGAGGGTGGCCTTCACATCGCCTTCTGTGGCAATGATGTCCTCGATTGCAAGGCAAGCCTTATCCAAGAGCAGATCAACCTGATTCGAAGCGCTTTTCAAGCCGGACAGCAGCTGTTGGTGGAAGGTGATCGACCTGCGTGCGATATGCTGTTCGCCGATCGTCTGTACCAAGGAGTGTCCCGCCTCCAGGTCGCCTCCCAGGAAGGTGAGGGTGAGGGTTGGATTGTGTATGTTTGCCATCTAAGTAACCCCGTAGTAATCAAGACGCTCGAACTCGCCTCGGATCATCCGGGCGAAGGCGCGCATCCCGTCGCTGCCGACAACCGGCGCCTGCTGGTAGATGTTGATGGTCACTTGCGTCGCTCCCTGATACCCTGCGTTTCCCACTGCTGTGGTGGTGGAGACCGCGTCGGTTGCCACGCTCCCCTGGTCGTAGACGGCATCGATGTTCGCCAGGCGATCAGCAAGGCCGCTGAAAGCGTCGCTGGAAAAGGATCCGGGACTGGATGCATAGCTTTTCTTTCTGAACGGGTGCACCAGGTTGTAGGCCGCGGTGGCAATCACGGACCCGAGGTACTGCACCCAGCTTCCGAGCCAGGAGAGCAGGTCGGCAACGTACTGCAGTGGGCTCATGAGGATCGTGAACGCCTTGGCCACCAACAGCAGGATGGGTGAGAATGCCATCATGATGCCGCTGATGACTTGGAAGACCGGTGCAAGGCTTTGGAGTACAGGGGTAAGGACCGCCATGAGGATGTTTCCCACCAAGGCGAACGCGGTGTGCAGCACATCCAAGACCGGCAGGAACAGACTTGCCAAGGTGGTCCCGATCCAGGTGAACACATCCACCAAAGGTTGGAACACCGCGGTGAGCGCCGGCTCCATCACCGAGACGAACCCCTGGAGGATGGTGAGCAGGATGCCCAAGGGAGAGAGGGTATTGTAGATGATGTCGATGATCGGTTGCAACGTTGATATGATCGCGGTAACCCCTCCCAGCATCTCGGTGGCCACCATGCCCATAAGGCCTCCGCTTACGTCCCCGAACAGGCCGGTGAACACACTGGTCAATCCATCGGAGAGCATCGAAGCGATCTGAGAGCCCATGCGGGTGTCGGTCTGCTTCGTGTTATCGGCTGTCTCCGCTGTGGAGGCTGCCGTGTCCTCACCACTGGAGGCGATCTGAGAAAGCAGCTTGCTCTGATTCGCTGCATCAGCCTTCTGGGCGATCGCCTCAAGATCAGGTGCGACAATCTCGTCCAGTGCAGTCTTGAAGTCAAGACCGATATCGCCGTACAGGGAAGAGACCATGTCGGCACTATTGAGAGCGACCGTCTGGGCGGTATCGATTGCATCGGTGAGCGCATCACGCAACAGCGGTCCCAGATTCTCGAAGCTCTGGTCGGCTTGCTGCTTGTA
>NZ_JBMDYO010000018.1:0-2537 GCF_049310885.1 Pleomorphochaeta sp. DL1XJH-081 | reverse complement strand
TACAAGCAGCAAGCCGACCAGAGCTTCGAGAATCTGGGACCGCTGTTGCGTGATGCGCTCACCGATGCAATCGATACAGCCCAGACGGTCGCTCTCAATAGTGCCGACATGGTCTCGTCCCTGTACGGCGATATCGGTCTTGATTTCAAGACTGCACTCGATGAGATTGTCGCACCTGATCTTGCCTCGATCGCCCAGAAGGCTGATGCGGCGAATCAGACCAAGCTGCTTTCCCAGATCGCCTCCAGTGGTGAGGGCACGGCAGCCTCTACAGCTGAGACAGCCGATAACACGAAGCAGACCGACACACGCATGGGCTCTCAGATCGCCTCGATGCTCAGTGAAGGATTGACCAGTGTGTTCACCGGCCTGTTCGGGGACGTCACCGGAGGCCTTATGGGCATGGTGGCCACCGAGATGCTGGGAGGGGTAACCGCAATCATCTCAACATTGCAGCCGATCATCGACATCATCTTCAACACCCTCTCTCCCTTGGGCATCCTGCTCACCATCCTCCAAGGGTTCGTCTCGGTGATGGAGCCGGCGCTCACCGCGGTATTCCAACCGCTGGTGGACGTGTTCACCTGGATCGGGACCACCTTGGCAAGTCTGTTCCTGCCGGTCTTGGATGTACTGCACACAGCCTTCGCCTTGGTGGGAAACATCCTTATGGCGGTCCTTACCCCTGTATTGCAAAGCCTTGAGCCGGTCTTCCAGGTCATCAGCGGCATCATGATGGCATTCTCACCCATCCTGCTGTTGGTGGCCAAGGCGTTCACGATCCTCATGAGCCCACTGCAGTACGTTGCCGACCTGCTCTCCTGGCTCGGAAGCTGGGTGCAGTACCTCGGGTCCGTGATTGCCACCGCGGCCTACAACCTGGTGCACCCGTTCAGAAAAAAAAGCTATGCATCCAGTCCCGGATCCTTTTCCAGCGACGCCTTCAGCGGCCTTGGTGATCGCCTGGCAAACATCGATGCGATCGCAGACCAGGGGAGCGTGGCAACCGACGCGGTCTCCACCACCACGGCAGTGGGAAACGCAGGGTATCAGGGAGCGACGCAAGTGACCATCAACATCTACCAGCAGGCACCGGTTGTAGGCAGCGACGGGATGCGCGCCTTCGCCCGGATGATCCGAGGCGAGTTCGAGCGGCTGGATTACTACGGAGTGACAACCTAGATGAGCATCATACACAGCCCCTCTCTCACCCTCACCTTCCTGGGAGGCGACCTCGAGGCGGGACACTCCTTGGTACAGACGATCGGCGAACAGCATATCGCACGCAGGTCGATCACCTTCCACCAGCAGTTGCTCAGCGGACTGAAAAGCGCCTCGAATCAGGTTGATCTGCTCTTGGATAAGGCTTGCCTTGCAATCGAGGACATCATTGCCACCGAAGGCGATGTGAAGGCCGTCCTCGCCGATGGGACAGAGACATTGTTCACCGGATATCTCTCGACCAGCTACAACTGGATGCTCACCGACAGCGGAAAGCAAGCGCTGGCGATCACCATCGAGGACACCGGCACCCGGTTGTTGGGAAAAGCCTTCATCGAAAGTGGACGGCACCTATTCTACTGTACTGCCAGCGAGGCGATCGAGGCAATCTGCACAAGAGCGGGTATCACCGTATCACCGGATTGCATTTCCCTCACTTCTCCGGTCACCCGAAGCGTGGATGGATCTGCAACCTGCGGTGAGCTGTTGGACCAATTGGTGTATGAACTGGGTCATGTGTATTTCTTTGATGCACTGGGGCACCTCAGGCTGTTCAAGGTGGACTGTACCTCCACTGAGAACCTCCCCACCCTCGACAAGGACGACCTGGTGGTGGTGGGAGGTAAGGCGATCACGCTTTCCAAGAAGATCCGCCAGTACAAGAGTGCACGTGTATCCTTTACCCGTTTAGGGACGGCAGGCGACTATCTGGTGTACCGCAACACCACAGGACGAGGGGATGGGCACCCGTATTGTTTCCTCAAGCTGGAAGGTGGTGCGCACTTCGACGGCAGTGAAATCTATACCCAAGGAGAGTGGACCGAAGCCCAGACGGACAGCTTTCGCACTCCCGCCCTCATCGAAGCCTGCAACGCCGCTAGTGAGATCGATATCGTGGGATCGAGCGACATCATCGCCGTCTCGAACGTGCGCACCGAGTTCACCGCCGAAAGCGGCTACATCACCGCGAGTATCGCCGAAGCAGGCGGTCCGTACCTGCAGGTGGCGGCGCACAACAACGGGACGCTGGCCTACCACATCACCAGATTCGATGCGTATGCCGACATCATCTATGTGCGTGACACGAACATCGTCAGGACTGCCGACAGTATCTACGAGGGAGAAAACTCGGACAACCTGCTTTCCGAGGAGCTGCTGTTCGTACACGAGCGCACCCTGGCCCAAGAGCATGCAAACCTCCTGGGCCAGTTCCACCGCCATGCTGGCAGCCAGTACACCTTCTTCTCGGCCGTCGACTTGAATTGCGGCTCCCTGGTACGCCTGATCGACGATGCCTTCAGCGGCCTGAATGTTTC
>NZ_JBMDYO010000017.1:1868-5096 GCF_049310885.1 Pleomorphochaeta sp. DL1XJH-081 | reverse complement strand
AAAAAAAGGTCCGGCAGCTACCTACTCTCCCGCGACGAACGCAGTACCATCGGCGTGGGAGGGCTTGACTTCCGTGTTCGGGATGGGAACGGGTATGGCACCTCCGCTATGGCCACCGGACCAGGACTCTCGTGTCGTCCCCGCGCGAGGCGCGAGACGGACGGAGAGGCCGTATCCGAAAAGATCGGGATCGACACAACAATATGGTCAAGCCTCACGGCTGATTAGTACTGGTCGGCTGAACATGTTACCATGCTTAGACCTCCAGCCTATCGACCAGGTCATCTCCCTGGTTCCTTTAGAGCTCTTAAAGAGCTAGGGATGTCTCATCTTGAGGAGGGTTTCCCACTTAGATGCTTTCAGCGGTTATCCCTTCCGAACGTAGCTACCCAGCAACTGCCGTTGGCACGACAACTGGTACACCAGAGGTTCGTCCACATCGGTCCTCTCGTACTAGAAGCAGAACCCCTCAAACATCCAACGCTTGTGGCAGATAGGGACCGAACTGTCTCACGACGTTCTGAACCCAGCTCGCGTACCGCTTTAATTGGCGAACAGCCAAACCCTTGGGACCTGCTCCAGCCCCAGGATGCGATGAGCCGACATCGAGGTGCCAAACTTTGCCGTCGATATGAACTCTTGGGCAAAATCAGCCTGTTATCCCCGGAGTACCTTTTATCCGTTAAGTGACGGCGCTTCCACTCGCTACCGCCAGATCACTAAGACCTACTTTCGTACCTGCTCGACTTGTATGTCTCGCAGTCAGGCCACCTTGTGCCTTTACACTTGACAGACGATTCCCAACCGCCCTAAGGTGACCATCGCGCGCCTCCGTTACTCTTTAGGAGGCGACCGCCCCAGTCAAACTTCCCACCTGGCAGTGTCCGCCACCCGGCTTCACGGGCAGCGTTAGAAAATTGAACAAGAAAGGGTGGTATTTCACCAACGGCTCCGCGCAACCTGACGGCCACGCATCAGCGCCTCCCACCTATCCTACACATCCTGGTCCAAGTTTCCGTGCCAAGCTGAAGTAAAGGTTCACGGGGTCTTTCCGTCTAACCACAAGTGACCGGCATCTTCACCGGTACTTCAATTTCACCGGATTTCGCGTTGAGACAGCGCCCAAATCGTTACACCATTCGTGCGGGTCGGAACTTACCCGACAAGGAATTTCGCTACCTTAGGACCGTTATAGTTACGGCCGCCGTTTACTGGGGCTTCAATTCACCGCTTCGCTTACGCTGACGACTCCTCTTAACCTTCCAGCACCGGGCAGGTGTCAGTCCATATACTTCCCATCGCTGGTTCGCATGGACCTGTGTTTTTGGTAAACAGTCGCTTGGGCCGTTTCTCTGCAACCGCCGGGAACTTGCACCCCCAGCGGCCATACTTCTCCCGAAGTTACGTATGCATTTTGCCGAGTTCCTTAACGCGAATTCTTCCGTGCGCCTGAGCATATTCAGCTCGCCTACCTGTGTCGGTTTGCGGTACGGTCCCTCCGTGCCTTGCCTGAGAAACTATTTCTCGGCACGACGACTCCACGCGCTTCGCTTTGCCGTAGCATCGCTCGCATTCACGCCTCACCTCAGCTACCGGATTTACCTGGCAGCCTCATCAGCTCGACGCTTGGACCGGGACTACCGTCGCCCGGCCGCGCTTCACCCTATGCTTCGTTCCATCGAAACACGGAGAGGTACGGGAATGTTGACCCGTTTCCCATCGACTACGCTTTTCAGCCTCGCCTTAGGGGCCGACTAACCCTTGGGAAGATTGCCTTTACCCTGGAAACCTTAGGCTTTCGGCGGACGGGGATCTCACCCGTCTTTTCGTTACTCATGCCTGCATTCTCTCTTCCGTCCCGTCCAGCACGGCTCTCGCCGCACCTTCTTCCGTACACGGAATGCTCCCCTACCCACAGCATGTCTAAAACACGCTATGCCGTGGCTTCGGTGATACGCTTAGCCCCGTTACATTATCGGCGCCCGACTACTCGACCAGTGAGCTGTTACGCACTCTTTGAAGGTATGGCTGCTTCTAAGCCAACCTCCTGGCTGTCTTCGCAATCGGACTTCCTTTCCCACTTGGCGTATCTTGGGGACCTTAGCCGACGGTCTGGGCTGTTTCCCTCTTGACTACGGCCCTTATCAGTCGCAGTCTGACTCCCGCGTATTGTGTTACGGCATTCGGAGTTTGATTGAACTTGGTACCCGGTGAAGGGCCCGCATCCATTCAGTGCTCTACCTCCGTAACAATCAGCGCGAGGCTAGCCCTAAAGCTATTTCGGGGAGTGCCAGCTATCTCCAAGTTTGTTTAGCCTTTCACTCCGATCCACACCTCATCCCAACCCTTTTCAGCGGATTTAGGTTCGGCCCTCCACCTGATTTTACTCAGGTTTCAGCCTGGACATGGATAGATCACTTGGCTTCGGGTCTACCGCACGCAACTGTCGCCCTATTCAGACTCGGTTTCCCTACGGCTCCGGGACTCCTATCCCTTAACCTCGCTGCGTACGGTAACTCGCAGGCTCATTCTACAAAAGGCACGCCATCACCAGGGTTACCCCCGGCTTTGACCGCTTGTAAGTCCACGGTTTCAGGTTCTCTTTCACTCCCCTCCCGGGGTCCTTTTCACCTTTCCCTCACGGTACTATGCGCTATCGGTAGCTGCCGAGTATTTAGCCTTGGAGGGTGGTCCCCCCTGCTTCCAACAGGATTTCACGTGTCCCGCCGTACTCTAGTTCCGTGCCCACGCAGGCCCAACGCTTCGCGTACGGGGCTTTCACCCGCTCTGGCCGGATTTCCCAATCCGTTCCGCTCACCTTGGACTTTCTCACTGCGCGAGGGATAGCCACACCCCTCCAGCACGTACTCTCAACCCCGGAGATGCAACGCGTGGCCGCTTGCACACCCCCGGTTTGGGCTCTTCCCCCTTCGCTCGCCGCTACTAGGGGAATCTCGTTTGATTTCTCTTCCTGCGGGTACTTAGATGGTTCAGTTCCCCGCGTCTGCCCTCCGTACAGTATGTGTTCGTGTACGGATAACGGTCATCTAGACCGCTGGGTTACCCCATTCGGATATCCGGGGATCAAGGGATATTGGCTCCTCCCCCCGGCTTTTCGCAGCTAATCACGTCCTTCTTCGCCTGGCAGCTCCTAGGCATCCTCCGTGGACCCTTATTCGCTTGACCATATTATTCTGTCGATCCCTTCGCTATTTATGTTAAAAAAAC
>NZ_JBMDYO010000016.1:0-10121 GCF_049310885.1 Pleomorphochaeta sp. DL1XJH-081 | reverse complement strand
CCCAAGAAGAATGGCAAGAGCGAGCTCGCCGCCGCGGTGGCACTGCTGCTGACCTGCGCCGACTTCGAGGAACGCGCTGAAGTCTATGGATGCGCAGCCGACCGGCAGCAGGCCTCGATCGTATTCGAAGTGGCAGCGGACATGGTGCGCATGTGTCCATCGCTGAACCGGCGCGTGAAGATCCTGGCGGCCACCAAGCGTATCGTGTACCTGCCGACCAACAGCTTCTATCAGGTGCTGAGCGCCGAAGCCTACTCCAAGCACGGATTCAATATCCATGGGGTGGTCTTCGATGAACTGCACACCCAACCGAATAGAAAGCTCTTTGACGTGATGACCAAGGGCTCGGGTGATGCGCGTACCCAACCGCTGTTCTTTTTGATCACCACCGCGGGCACCGACCAGCATTCGATCTGCTATGAGCAACATCAGAAGGCCAAGGATATTCTTGAGGGAAGAAAACACGATAAGACCTTCTACCCGGTCATCTACGGAGCTGATGAAAACGACGACTGGACGGACCCGAAGACCTGGAAGAAGGCCAATCCTTCGCTGGGACATACCATCGCCTTGGAGAAGGTGAAGGCAGCGTGTGAAAGTGCACGCCAGAATCCCGCCGAGGAGAACAGCTTCCGTCAGCTTCGGCTCAACCAATGGGTCAAACAAGCAGTGCGCTGGATGCCGATGGAGAAATGGGACCTCTGCGATTTTCCGGTGGATGAGACGGCATTGGAAGGAAGGATCTGCTACGGAGGACTCGATCTTTCGTCCACCACTGATATCACCGCCTTCACCCTGATATTCCCACCGCGGGATGAAGAGGACAAGTTCTCGGTGCTACCCTACTTCTGGCTTCCCGAGGAAACTCTCGATCTACGCGTGCGGCGTGACCATGTACCCTACGATGTGTGGGAGCGCGAAGGGTTCATCCAGACCACCGAAGGGAACGTGGTCCACTATGGGTATATCGAAGCCTTCATCGAGGATCTGGGAAAGAAGTACAACATTCGAGAGATCGCGTTCGACCGCTGGGGAGCGGTGCAGATGGTGCAAAACCTCGAGGGCATGGGCTTCACGGTGGTTCCCTTCGGCCAGGGGTTCAAGGACATGAGCCCACCGACCAAGGAACTGATGAAACTGGTGCTTGAGCGCACCTTCGCCCATGCGGGGCACCCGGTGCTCCGCTGGATGGTGGACAACATCTTCATCCGCACCGACCCTGCTGGGAACATCAAGCCCGACAAACAAAAATCCACCGAAAAGATCGACGGGGCCGTGGCTGCGATCATGGCACTGGATCGGGCGATCCGGTGCGGCAACGATCTGCACGAATCGGTCTACGAGAATCGAGGCATCCTCTACATCTAGGAATCAGGAGATACATCTATGGGACTCATATCCAAGCTGGTCACCAGAACGCGTGACAAGCCGCAAAACAGGACCAGCGCTTCCTCATACAGCTTCCTGTTCGGAGGCTCGACATCCGGCAAGGCGGTGAACGAACGATCATCGATGCAGATGACGGCAGTCTATGCCTGCGTGCGCATCCTGGCCGAGGCGATAGCAGGTCTGCCGCTACACCTCTATCGTCACGACGATGAGGCGAGCAAGCACAAGGCTACCGAGCATCCGCTGTACACCCTGCTGCACAGCGAGCCCAATGCGGAGATGACCAGCTTCGTGTTCCGCGAGACACTGATGACCCACCTGCTGCTCTGGGGAAATGCGTATGCGCAGATTATTAGAAACGGCAAGGGCCAGGTGGCCGCACTGTACCCGCTCATGCCCAACCGCATGCAGGTGGACCGCGACAAGAGTGGCAAACTCTACTACCAATACACCACCAGTGCCGAGGATGCGCCGACGATGAAAGGCACTTCGGTGGTGCTCGATGCCTCAGAGGTGCTGCACATACCGGGACTCGGCTTTGATGGATTGGTGGGCTACTCGCCGATTGCCATGGCAAAGAATGCCATCGGTATGGCGATCGCCTGCGAGGAGTATGGGGCGAAGTTCTTCGCCAACGGCGCTGCCCCAAGCGGGGTGCTGGAGCACCCGGGAACAGTGAAGGACCCTATACGCCTGCGTGATACGTGGCAGGGCCAGTTCGGCGGCTCTTCCAACTCGCACAAGGTTGCGGTGCTCGAAGAGGGAATGAAATACACGCCGATTTCGATCTCACCTGAGCAGGCGCAGTTCCTGCAGACACGCAAGTTCCAGATCAACGAGATCGCACGCATCTTCCGCGTCCCCCCTCACATGGTAGGGGACCTGGAGAAGTCCTCGTTCAGCAACATCGAGCAACAGTCGTTGGAGTTCGTCAAATACACTCTCGATCCGTGGGTCATCCGCTGGGAGCAATCTCTCTCGCGTGCACTGTTGGATGCTGGTGAGAAGAAGACGCACTTCTTCCGCTTCAATGTCGAGGGGCTGTTGCGTGGCGACTACCAGAGCCGCATGGGCGGGTATGCCACCGCGCGTCAGAACGGATGGATGAGCGCCAACGATATCCGAACGCTGGAGGACATGGACCTCATAGACGACGAGGACGGAGGAAACCTCTACCTCATCAACGGAAACATGCTCCCCCTCTCTCGGGCAGGGGCATTCGCAGACAAGGTTACCAACACATCCCAGGAGGAGAGTAATGAAGAACAAGAAGTTCTGGCAATGGAAAAACCAGAGCGAAGACGAAGGCAGAGCGAGAATCCTTGAGCTTTCGGGCACGATCGCCGAGGAGAGCTGGTTCGATGATGACATCACCCCCGAGCAGTTCCGAAGCGAGCTGTTCGCCGACAGCGGCGAGGTGACCGTGTGGATCAACAGCCCCGGTGGGGACTGCATCGCAGCGAGTCGCATCTACGCGATGCTCATGGATTATCCGGGGGCAATCACCGTGAAGATCGACGGGATCGCAGCAAGTGCTGCCTCGGTCATCGCGATGGCAGGCACGAAGGTGCTCATGGCGCCCACCGCATTGATGATGATCCACAACCCCATGACGCTCGCCTATGGCAACCATCAGGACATGCAAAAGGCCATCGGCATGCTCGATGAGGTGAAGGAAAGCATCGTGAATGCCTACGAGATCAAGACAAATCTCACCCGGGCGAAGATCAGCCACCTGATGGACAACGAGACGTGGATGAATGCCAAGAAGGCCATCGAGTTGGGCTTCGCCGATGCGATCCTCGAGGATGCGAAGAAAGTTTCGAACGGGGTTTCGTATGCATTCTCCACTCGCACCTCCCAGCTCTCGCTGCTGAACAAGATCACCGAAACCTATGCAATCACAGAGGACCAGGAGCCACCTGAACAAGGCAGAGCCGCCCTTGGCGAGCTTGAAAAACGACTGAATCTCATCAAACCCCAATAGGAGACAACACAATGGGAAAGATCAACGACATGCGTGCTCAGCGCGCGAAGACCTGGGAACAGGCGAAGGCATTTCTTGATGCGAAGCGCAACGACAAGGGCATCCTGAGCGCCGAGGACAGGAGCACTTACGAACGGATGGAGGCTGAGATCGTGGATTTGGGCCACGAGATCGAGCGCCAAGAGCGCATCGAGGCGTTCGAGCGCGAGCTGAACGCACACGTGGGCTCTCCCATCACCAGCCGCCCCGATGGAGCACAGAAGGCTGAGAAGAAAGCAGGACGCGCTTCGGACGAGTATCGAAAGGCATTCTGGAACCACCTCAGACGCCGCGAGAACGCACCCGATTTGCGTAACGCATTGCAGGTGGGAACCGACACCGAAGGCGGCTACCTGGTGCCCGACGAGTTCGAGCACACCCTCATCAAAGCACTTGAGGAGGAGAACCTGTTCCGCTCAATTGCCAGAATCATCCAGACCGCCAGCGGCGATCGCAAGATTCCCATTTCCGCATCCAAGGGTGAGGCGGCATGGATTGATGAGGAGGGAACCTATCCTGAGAGCGACGACAGTTTCGGGCAGGTGACCATCAGCGCCTACAAGCTGGGTACGATCATCAAGGTGTCCGAGGAGCTCATCAACGACAGTGTGTTCGACATCGAGTCTTACATCGCCACCGAGTTCGCCCGCCGCATCGGAGCCAAGGAAGAGGCGGCGTTCTTCACCGGGGACGGATCGGGCAAGCCCCTGGGTATCCTCGCGGCCACCGGAGGTGCTCAAATTGGCGTCAACGCGGCTTCCGCGACCGCCCTGCATGCCGATGAGGTCATCGACCTGTACTATGCACTGCGATCTCCGTATCGCAAGAATGCGGTGTGGGTGACCAACGATGCCACCGTCAAGGCGCTTCGCAAACTCAAGGACGGCAACGGACAGTATATCTGGCAGCCTTCGCTGACTGCAGGCACCCCTGACACCATCCTCAGCTGTCCGGTGAAGACCTCGGCTTATATGCCCGAAATCGCAAGCGGGGCCAAGACACTGGCCTTCGGGGACTTCTCGTACTACTGGATCGCCGACCGCCAGGGACGTACCTTCAAGCGCCTGGGCGAACTGTTTGCTCCGACCGGGCAGGTGGGATTCCTCGGGTCCCAACGTGTGGATGGACGACTGATCCTTGGCGAGGCCGTCAAGGTCCTGCAGCAGAAGGCCTAAGGGAGGCATATGATGGGATACAACACGAAGAACTACCGCGAGCAAGGCGGTGAAAAGACGGTCATCGGCGGCGAGGTCATCCTCGCTGCCGACTGTATCATCACCGACGAGCGACCCTGCCCGATACCCTACATTCCGGCATCGGGGGCCTCCACCGCGGCGAACGCGGTCAAGGACCTGAACGTCCTGATCGACAACCTCAAGACCGCGGGCCTGGTCGAACCGATGGTGCCGACCTTGGAGGTGGCGATCGCGAAGGCCGAGGAGGCAGCCCTCGTCGGGGAAACGCTCGTCCTAGAAGTACAAGCAGACGTTTCTGACGGCAGAGAGTTGGCCTACCAATGGTATGCGAATACAGGTGCGACCAACACCGGAGGAACACTCATCAGCGAAGCGACGGGGGCCACGTACGCCGCTCCCACGGCGAGCGCGGGAACTTCGTACTACTACTGCGTCGTCAGTGAGGCAACCGCAGGAGCCACCAAGGCGTTCAGTGATGTCTCAAGCGAGGCGATCACGGTGACGGTAAACGAAGCATAAGAAATTTTGGGGGCATCCCGGTGAAAGCTGGGGTGTCCATCATTTCGATGAAGGAGGAAGCGCATGATTGCCAGTATCGCCATGTTCAACACCTACAGCGGCAACTATGAGGACGCAAGCGAGGCCGTAGAGCTCAAGGGCGCCTTCCTCTGTACCGCTGAGGATATCGTGATCTCGTACCTGGGCTTCGATCCGAAGCAGCAGGAGTATACCGATGTGGTCGCCTCGGGCTCTGGTTCCCGTCGCCTGTACCTACGTGCGCGCAACATCACCAGTGTCGAAGCGCTCACTGTGGGGATGGTCAAAGTGGATACCACGCTGGTGGCACCGTGTGACGATCATATCCGTTTTGTGGATCACACCACCAAGTTCCCCATCGGGGAAGACAATATCCGCCTCAGCTACACCGCTGGATGGGAAATCGAGCAGATGCCTTCGGTGATCGTCGTCTCGATCCTACGCATCGCCACGCTCATGCTCAGCGAGACCGGGGGGAACATCGGCCTGACAGGCAAGAGCTTTGCCGACAACAGCCGCACGTTCGTCAATTACAGCAACTACCGCAAGTACCTCCAACCGCTGGACAGCTTGCGCATCCTGGGGTTCTGACATGGCCGGCAGACGGAAACGATACAGCACTGAAAGCGTATCGGTCGAGACCGATCTGGCTGAAGCACTCTCCTACCTCGAGGGTCTGGGGGCGAAGCGGCACAAGGCGATGCGACGTATCCTGGGCGGCATCGGCACGGCCGCAAGAGCCCAGGTGCGTAAGGCCTACAAGTCCCACGGCCTAGCCAAAGGAAGTGGGGCGCTGTACAAAAGCATCAGCCGCCGGGTGATCCGTAGCGGCAAAGCGGTCATCGTGGAGGCCAAGGCTTCCTCACAAGAGACCAAAGTATTCTACGGTTACGCGCTGGCCAAGGGAGCTCGGATCACTGCCAAGGATGGAGGATACCTCACATTCCAGAAGGACGGAAAGTGGGTGCGCGTGCACTCGGTGAAGCTTCCCGAGCGCGATTTCGTGGCCGCTCCGGTCAAGAAGTACCTGAGCACGACGGCCTTCAAGACGAAACTGGATCAGCTGGTGCAGCGGGAGGTGGCGCGCATCGAAAAGGAGAGTAAACGATGATAACCGAGATGCAGGTGCTCGAAAGGCTCAAGGCGGTGATTGCCACTGATTTGATCGAATTGCAGGAGAGCGAGGAGGGGATTTCCATCGAACACTTCGATGATAAGAACATAGAGATCGATTTTCCCGATGTGGACAATATGCGACGTCCCACGATGTTCTACATCCAACCCGATTATGAGAACCTCGAGCCGCTGGGGATGCATAGCGACCTGGCCACCATGCGCGCAACCGTATTTCTCCTCTGTAAGGGCGCGCCCAACGCGATTCTGGTCAAGCGGGTATTCGCACTGTATGGAGCCCTGTACCTGCTCCTACGAGGGGACCCCACGCTGGGAGGATTCATCGAGGACGCGCGCATCACCGACATGGACTACTACCCGGCGGTCACGGCAAGCACGACGGTCACCGCCATCGAGGCAAGCATCGACTTGCAGTGGTCCAAGGAATTCTAAACAAGAGAGGAAACGCATATGGCATTTTACACAGGAACGGGATCGCGGCTGCAGGCAGGCAAGGAAAGCTCCTTCGCCCAAGCTGCCAGTCCCACGACTCTGGTCGACCTGACCAGTGAAAGCATCAAGGTTGCTGTCGAGAAAGGTGATGAGGGCTCGCTGCTGGGAAGTAAGACGGCTACGAACCGGGGTCTGCTGGCGGTTACGGTGGAGGGCTCGGTGAGCTTCATCCTCCGACCTGAATCGGCTGGCCTCATCCTGCACGCCGCCCTGGGTGGAGAAGATACCTGCGCCCAGGTGGGAGAAACGGATGCGTACACCCACACCATCGCCCTGTGCGATGTGAACGAAGCGCTTCCCAGCCTCACCTTCACCATTGACCGCAAGGCGGCAATCAAGCGCTACGCGGGGTGCACCATCAGCGCCCTCAGCCTGGATTGCGCGGCCGGCGATTACGTGAAGGGCAGCATGGACCTCAAAGGGACCACCGAGGAAAGCGGCACCATCGATCAGGCATTGAAGAGCTTTAGCATCCCCTCGTACCGATGCACCAATGCGACCTTCACGGTCAACGGAAGCACGTTCGACATCACCAGTGCTTCGCTGAAGATCGACAATGCACTGGAGAGTGCGCCAAGAACCTATGCCTCAGGTTTGTATGCAGGACAACCGCAGCATGGCAAACGCAGCGTCACCATCAACTTCGAGATCCCCTACAGCGCCGAGGTTGAAATGCTCAAGAGCTCGTACCTGACCAGCGAGGAAAACGCTTCTGTAGAGCTGACTTTCTCATCCCCTGGTGCAGGGCACAGCATTACCATCACCCTCTCGCATGTGGCGATCAGCGAGGTGGATGCGAATGTCGGGGGAACGGGCATACTCAGCTCTACCGTTGCAGGCGAGGCGCTCAGTGTGGGCACCGAAGAGCCCATCACCATCGTGATCACCGACAAGATTTCGACACCCTACGGAGGATAAGAAGATATGTTCATCAAGACAAAACATTACGACGTCTGTATCCAGAAGGTACGCATCGAAGTGGGAACACTGGTTGGCCTCAAGGCGGACGATGAGGCATACATCGTGCTCAAGGAGCTGCCCACCCTGGAGATGCTCCGTCTAAAGGAAGCCTCCGAGCAGGGGGAGAACCAGACGCTCACCCTCCTTCGCGACCTGCTTCCCTCAATCCTGGTTGATCACAACTTCTATGAGGATGCGGATGCCAAGCGCAAGATGGACAACCGCGAAGTTGCCTCACTGGTGTTCGAGTCGCTGGATCTGACGGTGAAGGTCGTCAACGAATACACCCATGCCGCTTTTTTTTCCCGTGCGGACGCGAGCGGAGGCAGATCGCGTCCCTCTGCTGCGAGGTATTCAACGGAAGGCGTAGCGCCGAGCTCTACAGCGAGTACGGCCACTGGCTCTTCTACATAACCGATATCTATCTGCCCTGCTGCGATTCTGAGAGCGGGGACTTCAGGCACTTGCCATTCGCCGGCAGCCTGATGGACCAGCCGTACATGAGCATGCAGATCCTCAAGCTCATCCAGCTCAACTATCGGCGGCATTTGCATGAGCAGGCTAAGAAAATGACACAAAAACACTAATCACAAGCCTACATTCAATCCAGTCTCACCAGTGAATCCTGGAACCGGACTGCATACCCGAAATGTTTTCTTGACGTGTCATACAGGAGCCTGGTATGATTTGCTGGTTTCACAACCAAGGGAACGGCATGAGGCAAGGAGAAATACATGATCAACCTGAATCCTGAGTACGCGGCCAAAGCCATCGCAAGATACCTTGCAGAATCGAAAGGGAAAAATCACCGGTACAGATCATGGGAACATTGTTACCTTGCATTCGCTAAAGCCCGTAGAGACTTGTTGGAAAGGCGTACCGTAGACTATGATCTGCTAGCCCTCCATCTTTCAAATTATCTTGCTAGCTGGGGGATGTTTAGGAACTCCTTCCTTCAAGACCGAGACTATAGGACTCAGCTGGAAATCGTTAATATTCTTTTTGATGATAGAAGCAATGATTTGCTTTTAAGTTTTCCAAGCGACCAAGACGATGAAGCGTTGAATATTGAAACACTTCAGAAACATTGGAATGCCATAAAAGTCATCTGGGATGCATTTTCACGTGCCTATGGGGTCGGTTCCATCACTGATACCCTTGTTTCCAAAGTTCTTTTAGGAACCTTCGGCTCCGTCCCTGCAACCGACAGGTACTACAAAACCGGTGTCAAGTCATTCGAAGGAACCCAATACTTCGGCTCTAATTCATACTCGGAGATCGTGAGGTATTATTGGTCCAAATGGGATGAGATCAGCAGCCATCTTGCAGGGACCACATTAGCTACTTTGGATGACCCTTCAACTCCCTACCCGCCCATGAAACTCATGGATATGTGCTTCTGGCAGATTGGCTACTCTATTGAACTCTATGACAAAAACAGAGGGGAAAACCTGATATTTTCTGCTCTGGCGGAGAATGAAAAGTATGTTGTCTTGCAAAGTTTGTTAGGAATGCCTGCAAATTGAACAGGTTGCACCTTTACAACCGAATTCATGAAAGGAATGCCAGAAAATAGTAGGAAAAGCCTGGAACGAAGGGCAATCCGGCATCATTGATTTGATCGATTATTTAGCATCATCACATCCCTGCGGTATCCGATGCACAGGGATTTTGCTTACCCCTGCATCAGTGATCCAAGAAAAAACCATAGCCAACTTATGAAACGAAACTAATGAGCCTGCCGCCGAGCAGGCTCTTCTTTCGTCCAAACACTGGAGGAACACAACCATGGCAGCACAAGCGAAAGTCATCATCAAAGGCCAGAACGATATCGGAGGGGCTGTCAAATCAGCTGCAGCCGACCTGGGAAGCCTCAAGGGTGCTGCAACCAAACTGGGTGGAGTGCTTAAAGGCGCCTTCGCCGCCACCGCGATCATCGCTTCAGTGAAGGCTTTGGGAAGCGCGGTGAGCTCAACATTCTCCGAGTTCTCCGCTGCCGAACGATCCTACAAGCAACTCGCCCTCGCACTGGGCGACAGCACCTCGTATGAGAAGGTTACCGCCGTGGTCGAGCGGCTGAGCAGCCAGACACTCTCTGGCAAGGGCGATATCGAATCCATGGTCGCCCAGCTGGCCGCCCTGGGCAAGAGTGCCGACGAAATTGAAAGCATCTCCGAGGCTGCAGTGTACCTGTCCAACGTGACGGGCAAGGACCTCAACGGCTCGATGATGAACCTGCTGGATTCTTACACCGGGGCCACCGGGGAGCTGAGAAAGCTCGGCATCGAGCTCGATGGCCTCACCAAGGACGAGCTCGCACACGGAGCGGCGGTCGACAAGGTGATCGACAAGCTCGGAGAGTACTCGGCGATGATGGCTGATGGGGA
>NZ_JBMDYO010000015.1:0-17119 GCF_049310885.1 Pleomorphochaeta sp. DL1XJH-081 | reverse complement strand
CGTCACGCCACAAGGGCTCTTCTTGGCAGGTAACGCCCGAGGGTACCGCTGGGGAGGCCTTTTACGTTACGTTCACAGTCTAAACCACACAAAACAAGGAGACGACTCAACCACAAGATTGATTCCATTGTGGGGACTAAGCGAACACGGTGCTGTGCCTTTATCACAGGGTGCATGAACTGCGCTGGAATGTTCACGATATGCATGAAACCCAATCGTTAAATTATCAGAAAATAACAGTTGTGCTCAGTTCGCGTTCCACGCTACTGTACACTCAGACAAGTCCAATCGAGAGCTCGGGAATTCCTCCCGGGCTTTCTTTTTGCCCCAAGGAGTACCCCTCATGCCCTACAAGCCCAAGCGACCGTGCAGCCACCCAGGCTGTCCACATCTCACCGACGGTCGGTACTGCGAGGAGCATGCGAAAGAGGCTGCGAGCACCTACGAACGCAACCAACGAGATCCCGGCACCCACAAGCGCTACGGATCCTCTTGGAGGAAGGCCCGGAAAACATTCCTTGAAGGGCATCCCTTCTGCGAGCTGTGCAGGAGAGAGGGACGCCTTACACGAGCGACGGTTGCCCATCATCTCACTGCCACCAGATATGGTGGCACCGATGACGAAGAGAACCTCATGGCGCTATGCAACAGCTGCCATTCGGCCCTCCACGGGCGCCAGAGAGACCGATGGAACGTTAAAAGGTAACTATTAGTAGCGCCAACCCTAGGGGTGCCTGAATCTCTACACCATATGTGGTGTACAACGGGCAGGGGCAATCACGCGAAAAAATTGGAATTCAAACGGGGGATTGACCCCCTCATCATACGAAGGCGGTGCGACATGGCAAAAGACGGTACCAACCGTGGCGGTGCCCGCGTCGGTGCAGGGAGGAAACCCAAGGCTCTTTCAGAGAAAATCCACGAAGGCAGAGCGGCCAGCGTGGTGCAATTGCCCGAGGCTCCCGAGCTCGAGGGCGCGGACATGCCTGAGGTCAAATATTACATGACGGTCACCCAGAAGAGTGGCATCGAGCTCGATGCTGCAGAGGTCTTCCAGGAGACATGGGATTGGCTCAAGACCAGACGCTGTGAGAATTTAGTCAGCAGCCAGATCATCCACCAGTACGCGATGGCAGTGGCCAGGTGGATCCAGTGCGAGATGGCAGTCAGCGAGTACGGCTTCCTCGCTAAGCACCCTACCACGGGGGCTGCTATTGCTTCTCCGTACGTGGCGATGAGCCGTGAATACATGAAACAGGTAAACCAGATCTGGTACCAGATCTTCCAGATTGTTAAGGAGAACAACGCCACCTCCTACCAAGGAGCGAACCCTCAGGATGACCTGATGGAACGACTGCTCACCGCACGCCGGTAACGCCAAACAATCAAACAACCAAAGGAATTCAAACATGAAGAACTACCTCACATCCGAGAGTGTCTGCCAAGGACATCCCGACAAGCTGTGCGACTACATCGCCGATTCGATACTCGATGCCTGCCTAAGCAGCGATGCATATTCGCGAGTGGCCTGCGAGGTCATGGCGACCAAGGGCCGGATCATCGTCGCCGGAGAGATCACCAGCCGCACCAAGGTCAACATACGCCAAACCGTACGGACCGCCCTTGCAGAGTGTGGCTACAACCCCAAGGAATTCACCATCAGCGTGTTCCTGCACAACCAGAGCCCGGACATCGCAGGCGGTGTCGACACCGCCCTGGAGGCCAGGGATGCTGATGGTAATGGGGATGAACTGGGAGCCGGGGACCAGGGTACGGTGTACGGGTATGCAACCGATGAGACTCCCACCGCCATCCCGCTGCCGCTCGAGCTCTCGCACCGCATCTGCAGCATCCTGGACAAGTGCAGGAAAAATGGCACCATCATGGGAATCCGAAGCGACGGCAAGGCACAGGTATCGGTGGAGTACGAGAATGACAAGCCCGTCAGGGTGTCCGCCGTCATCGTCTCGGTCCAGCACGATCGCGACAAGAACCTGGACAGCCTCAAGGCCGAGATCATCGAGAAGGTGCTCGAGCCTGCCTTCATCCACTTCCCCATCGATGCACACACGCGCATCCTCATCAATCCCTCCGGCCGTTTCGTCGAGGGCGGGCCTGGTGCCGATACCGGCCTTACCGGACGCAAGATCATGGTGGACACCTACGGGGGGCTGACCCTCCACGGAGGGGGCGCCTTCAGCGGCAAGGATCCCACCAAGGTCGACCGGAGCGGGGCCTACATGGCACGCATGATCGCCAAGAACATCGTCTCAGCCGGCCTTGCCAAACGCTGCGGGGTAGCAATCTCGTATGCAATCGGAAAGGCCGAACCTGTCGCGGTAAATGTACACACTTTCGCTACAGGAAATATCGACGATGAGCAGCTTGCGGATGCTGTCCGCACGGTCTTCAGCCTCAAGCCGAAGGACATCATCGAGGAGTTGGGGCTGCGCAGTCCCATATACAACCTTACCTCCTGCTACGGCCATTTCGGCAACTCCCTCTTTGCATGGGAACAGGTGAGCGAGCGGTATATAGAGGCGCTCAAGGGAGAACTTGATCATGACCATTGAACAGAAACACATCGATGAGCTGCTGCCCGCAGACTACAACCCGCGCAAGGATCTCAAGAGCGGTGATGCCGAGTATGAGAAACTCAAGCGCTCCATCGAGCAGTTCGGCTATGTGGAACCGGTGATCTGGAACAAGACCACCGGACGGGTCGTAGGGGGCCACCAGAGGTTGAAAGTCCTTAAGGATGCTGGTCATACCGATCTTGATTGTGTAGTCGTCGAGCTTTCCGAGGACAAGGAAAAGGCGCTGAACATTGCACTGAACAAGATCAGCGGCGAGTGGGACAAGGACAAATTAGCCTTGCTCATCACTGAGTTGCAGGGCGAGGATTTCGACATCTCACTCACTGGTTTCGATCCGGCTGAGATTGACGACCTGTTCAAGGATTCGCTAGCCGAGGGCGTGCACGACGACGATTTTGATGTGAATGCCGAGCTCGAGAAGCCTGTGATCACCAAAACTGGGGACCTGTGGAAACTGGGAAGACACCGCTTGGTATGCGGAGACAGCACCAAGGCCGAGACATTTGAGCTGCTCATGGCAGGATCCAAAGCGAACCTGGTGGTCACCGATCCCCCCTACAACGTCAACTATGAGGGCTCGGCCGGCAAGATCAAGAACGACAACCTGGCAAACGACGCCTTCGCCCAGTTCCTGCTCGATGCCTTCACGAACACCGCAGAGCACATGGCCGACGACGCCTCCATCTATGTGTTCCATGCCGATACCGAGGGACTTAACTTCCGTAAGGCCTTCTGTGAGGCGGGTTTCTATCTCTCGGGCACCTGCATCTGGAAAAAGCAGTCGCTGGTGCTCGGCCGCTCGCCCTACCAGTGGCAGCACGAGCCGGTGCTCTTCGGATGGAAGAAGAAGGGCAAGCACCTGTGGTACACCGGGCGCAAGGAATCGACCATCTGGGAATTCGACAAGCCCAAGAAGAACGGCGAACACCCCACCATGAAACCGGTGGCCCTCCTGGCCTACCCGATCATGAACTCCTCGATGAGTAACACGCTGGTGCTCGACCCGTTCGGCGGCAGCGGCAGCACGTTGGTTGCCTGTGAGCAGACTGAACGGAGCTGTGCCACCATCGAGCTGGATGAGAAGTATTGCGATGTCATCGTCAAACGCTATATCGAGCTCGCCGGATCCTCAGCCGGGGTCACCGTACAGCGCGACGGATTGGAATACACCTATGAGGAAGTCTCCTCCGAGGAGGCCCAGGATGGATGAGTTCACCCTGATCACCACTCTCTCGGTATGCCTGTTCGGCTCGGGAGGCATCGTGCTGTGGCTGCTCAACCGCCTGGCAAAGAGAAGCGACGACCGCCATGGGTATGCAAAGGACCTGAGGGAGATCAAGACCACCATCACCAGGATCCAGATGGGTCTGGTCATGGCCCTGGAGAACGACAAGGTCATCTTCAAGTCGCTGAGGACCCATGAGATCAACGGGGAATCAGAGGAGCAGGAAGCGAAGATGGACGAGTACTTCCTGTCGCTGCTCGGCGGCAAGGGGGAGAGAGGATGACGCTCAGTGCAATACTGCTCGCATTCGCAGCTTTCCTGGGCCTTGCGATGGAGCTGTACAAGAAGAGCCTACGCAAAGACAGGGCAGGCGAAACAGAGATCAAGCTGGTCGCCCTCGCCTGCTCGGCGCTCCTGGGATATGTGACTTTCCGCATCGTTGCGGGAACAGGCGTTGATGGGGGGCTGAACAACACACCCTACTTGGTGGTCCTGTACACGGTTGCGATCTATCTGCTGCAGCTTCCTGCGTGCATGGCGTTCTGGAAACCACTGGTCAAAAAGTTCATGGAGAGAAAAGTCGATGAATGAAATCATGCAGATGCTGATCCTCATCATCCTGGGGTTGCTGGGGATCACACGATTGCAGGCACACAAGACCAAGGATCTGAAAAAGGATATCCAGCAAGCCCAGGATACGGTGAAGAAACGAGAACAGGAATTGGAGAAGATCGATGAAGTACAGCAGAAGGTCACCACCATCGCCAAAGAAAAACCACCTGAAAAGATCGAACCTCCTGAAAGCGGTGACTCTGCTGGCCGTCTTGATCGTCTCAACCGGCTGCACGAGCACACCGACGGTCGAGGTCAGTGATCCATATCGCCAAACTCTGGTATCGATGGCTCCCGAAGGACCAACAATTCCGGCCTTCCCCACCCTGAACTGGACATATCAGAATGGATTGTACTGCATAACAGAGGCGGATGCCGACAAGCTTTTGTACTACGGGGAGAACGAACTGCCGCTTTTCGCTCACCGCTACAAGCAATACCTGCGCCAGATCGGCCTTATCTTGGAGGCGTTGTCAAAACCTTAGGGTATGGGACTTGCTATTAGTGGAAACCTAGGCAATCAATGCAGCCTGACAAGGAGGGTACACCATGGATGAGATGAACAAGAAACGAATTGAGGTACTCAAACTCCAATACCCAAAGGGATGTACGGTTGAGCTGGTGCACATGGATGACGAGCAAGCCCCACCCAAGGGGACCAAGGGAATCGTGATCCAGGTGGACGACATTGGGACCATGCATGTTGCTTGGGAGACCGGCTCGACACTGGGCGTGGTGCCGGGTGTCGACATGGTCAGGAAACCGGGTGAGGAGATCCCCCGGCATAAGATCTTCTAGTGTGCCTTTTCCACTTGAGACGGCAGGTTGTCTGTAACCCGTCGTAAAGGGAAAGGAAATCCTCAAGGCTCATGACAAGGGTCGACGGATCCTCATCAAGTGCATTGCTGGCAGCGTCGCCCCATGAGAGGATGAAGGTTTTCCATTCCATATCGACGGCCCTTTTTTCAAGCAACTGCAATGCCAGTTCCGTTGCCTCATCTCTTTCCAGCCTTCGGTCCTTCAATGGGCCCGAGGCATTGTATCGTGCCCCAAGCTCCCTTCTCACCCGTTTGAACGGGTTACCCGGATAGCTTCTCACACCCTCAAGGAGCCGCCAGCCGTCGTTTCGTGAACGGAAGTACAGATGGTACAGCTTCTCCACGATCATCGGAGGCAGCATCGTAGGCGAGAGCAGCAAGGACGGACAAGCCGGTCCCATCAGGGCGAACAGAGGCTCGAGGTTCATCTCGAAGGCAGGAAGATCACCCAGGGCTGCCTTGCCGACCTCCATCACTCGCACTGATAGCGGACTCAGTTCCAGGACGAGCATGTCAGCCTCATACAGATGTTCGGTCCCCCCAAGGCCCAGCACGAAGAGCGATGGATTGACCGGGTCGATCGTACCGCAGCCCATGAGAAGCTGGAAGGTTTTCATGCTGATACTGTCCAGTGCCCTGAAAACGGGCACATCATGTATCGTGAATATCGAATTGGTGTTGCTCAAGAGGATCTCCTTGGTTGTTTCTGGTATGGAATCCGGGTTGGAAACCTCATGCATTGTCATACGGGGTCCGCAAAAAGGCAACAAAAATTCGATCCATTCATAATATAAAATTAGTGTATCTTATTTGCATATATACACTTGCTATATATCCCTCTTTGAGTGATTACTACAGTACGAAGAAAAACACACCAAAGAGAGGTAGACGGCATGGAAAAGACAACACGGTTCGGAATCGAGATAGAGATGACAGGCATCACCCGCAAGGACGCAGCCCTGGCTGCCCAGACGGTCCTCGGTGGAGAGCTGCTCTACGGTGGTTCCTACTACGACACCTACGAACTGAAGACCTTCGATGGCCGCACATGGAAGTTCACCTATGACGGATCCATTCGATGCGAAACCAAGACTCGAGGGATCAAAGAGAGTGCATCACGCCTGTATAGCGTCGAGTTGGTCAGCCCGATCCTCACCTACGAAGCTGACATCGAGAACCTGCAGGAGGTCATCAGGGCACTGAGAAAGGCCGGGGCCTTCACCAACAGCTCCTGCGGCATCCACATCCACCTTGATGGCCAGCCGCACACACCACGCTCGATCAGAAACTTTGTGAACATCATCTACGCCCGAAACGACCTGTTCTACAAGGCCCTCGGCATAGAGGCTTCACGGGCACGGTACTGCAAGAGGATGGACGAGCACCTTGTGGCGACCATGAACCGAGCCAAGCCGACCACCTTCGCCAAGATCGAGAGCATCTGGTACGAAGGCTACCGGGGAAACCGGGACGCACACTACCACGAAAGCCGCTACCATTTCTTGAACCTGCACTCTTTCTTCCACGGCCACAAGACCGTCGAGCTACGCGGTTTCAACAGCACCCTCCATGCCGGAGAGGTCAGAAGCTACATCGTCCTTGCCCTTGCGCTGAACACCCAAGCGCTCTCACAAAGCTCGGCGAGCACCAAGAAGCCCCAAGCCGAGAACGAGAAGTTTGCGATGCGCACCTACCTCAACCGCATCGGCTTCATCGGCGACGAGTACAAGGCCTGCCGAGAGCACCTGTGCAAGCGGCTCTCGGGATGTGCCGCGTGGAGGAGGCGTGTTGCCGCCTGAAGGGGCGACGGATCTGCAAGCTGAGGGCGGGACGACCGCCCTTGGGGTGGTAGAAGACCAAGTGAAGGAGTGTAACAACGATGAAGAAAGTCTATCTGGCCTATGGAAGCAATCTGAACCTCGAACAGATGGGAGAGCGATGCCCCGATGCCGCAGTCATCGGAACAACAGTACTGCACGATTATCAGCTGTTATTCCGGGGAGGCCGACATACTGGCGTGGCCACCATCGAAATGAAACGAGGAGCAAGTGTTCCGGTGCTCCTCTGGCAGATCACCGAGAAGTGCGAGAAGGCCTTGGACCGCTACGAGGGTCACCCCCACCTGTATCGAAAGAAAAAACTGATGGTGAACCTGGACGGGGATGAGTTGGTGGCGATGGCCTACGTCATGAACGAAGGACCTCCACTGGCGATGCCGGATGCATACTATTACTCGACCATCCTTGACGGTTACTACGACTGCGGCTTCGATGAGGGTATCCTCAAGCAGGCGGTTATGGAATCGATGGAGGCCGGCGATGCCTGAGCAGATCAAGGAGCAGATCCTCAAGGTACGTGACAGTGGTCTGACGAACATGTTCAACACGGGGGCGGTCCAGTGGATCGCCTCCCAGATGGGACTTACGGAACTTGTCGACTACCTTGATGGGGACAACACAAGGGAATACGCTCACTTCATACTCACAGGCGAAGGCTGACAAGAGCCTTCGCAAGGTGTCATACCCGACTCTGCACCAGTAGTGTTTTTCTTCAAATTATTGCTCTGTAACAGGTTGCTATAGTTTCCGAATTGAGGGATATATACACCAACAAAACGGACACGGAGGCAAGGGCATGTGGAGAGAAGGAACTTTGGAGATCGGGAAGAGCGTTTTCAGGTACTGCATCAAGGTGTACGGGGAGGGTTCGGAATACGGGATCGACGAGGGCAGGATCTCCAAGCTGATGCTCAAGAGGAATGGCAACGTCGTATGCAACTATGACCGCGGCTGGGACATCAGGCCACGTGACACTGATACCAGGCAGGCCCTTGTGAGCCTGAAGAAAACATACAACTGACAACAAGTACCCACCACTTGAAGGGACCCACGCCGGGTCCTTTTTGTTTGCCCTGAGGAATGAAATAAGTTATGCCGAAACCGAAGAAATACACCCCTACATCCTTCATGGCAAAGGAATCGACCTACGACAAGACCCTGGCCGACCGTGCAGTTGGGTTCATCGAATGCCTCTGCCACACCAAGGGGGTTTGGGCGGGAAAGCCCTTCAAGCTGCTTCCCTGGCAGGAGAGAATCATCCGCGACCTGTTCGGTATCGTCAAGACCGATGGATATCGGCAGTTCAACACCGCCTACATCGAGATTCCCAAGAAGAACGGCAAGAGCGAACTTGCAGCTGCGGTGGCGCTGCTGCTTACCTGCGGGGACTTCGAGGAACGCGCCGAGGTCTACGGATGCGCGGCCGACCGCCAGCAGGCCTCGATCGTCTTCGAGGTGGCAGCGGACATGGTGCGCATGTGTCCCTCGCTGAATCGACGCGTCAAGATCCTCGCCGCCACCAAGCGCATCGTGTACCTGCCGACCAACAGCTTTTATCAGGTGCTGAGCGCAGAGGCCTACTCCAAGCACGGATTCAATATCCATGGGGTGGTCTTCGACGAACTGCACACCCAACCGAATAGAAAGCTCTTTGACGTGATGACCAAGGGCTCGGGCGATGCGCGTGCCCAGCCGCTTTTCTTTCTGATCACCACCGCGGGCACCGACCAGCATTCCATCTGCTACGAGCAGCACCAGAAGGCCAAGGACATCATCGAAGGTCGCAAACACGACAAGACCTTCTACCCGGTGATCTACGGTTCGGAGGAGGACGACGACTGGACCGATGCAAAGACATGGAAGAAAGCCAACCCGTCGCTTGGGCATACCATCACCCTCGAGAAGGTGAAGGCGGCCTGTGACAGCGCAAGGCAGAACCCGGGCGAGGAGAATGTGTTCCGTCAGCTCAGGCTCAACCAATGGGTCAAGCAGGCTGTTCGCTGGATGCCGATGGAGAAATGGGACCTGTGCAACTTCCCCGTCGATGCCGAGGAGCTCGAGGGCAGGGTCTGTTACGGGGGACTGGACCTCTCAAGCACCACCGACATCACTGCGTTCGTGCTCGTATTCCCACCCAGGAATGAGCATGACAAATTCGTGATCCTTCCCTGGTTCTGGATACCCGAGGACAGCCTGGGCCTGCGTGTGAGGCGTGATCATGTGCCCTACGACGTATGGGAACGAACCGGCCACGTACAGACCACCGAAGGCAACGTGGTCCACTACGGCTTCATCGAGGCCTTCATCGGCGAGCTCGGCAAGAGATACAACATCCGGGAGATCGCGTTCGACCGTTGGGGGGCGGTGCAGATGGTGCAGAACCTTGAGGGCATGGGCTACACGGTGGTGCCCTTCGGACAGGGATTCAAAGATATGAGCCCCCCGACCAAGGAGCTGATGAAGCTGGTATTGGGGCAGAGCATCGCACATGCGGGCCATCCGGTGCTCCGCTGGATGATGGACAACATCTTCATCCGAACAGACCCTGCGGGGAACATCAAACCCGACAAGCAGAAGTCTACCGAGAAGATCGACGGCGCGGTTGCCACGATCATGGCACTAGATCGGGCGATCAGGTGTGGCAACGAAGTGCGCGAATCGGTCTACGAGGATCGAGGCATCCTCTTCATCTAGGAATCAGGAGATACACATATGGGACTCTTATCCAAGCTTGTCACCAGAACGCGTGACAAGCCGCAAAACAGGACCAGCGGGTCCTCATACAGTTTTCTCTTCGGAGGATCGACATCCGGCAAGGCGGTGAACGAACGATCGTCGATGCAGATGACGGCAGTCTATGCCTGCGTGCGTATCCTTGCCGAAGCGATCGCAGGCCTGCCGCTCCATCTGTACCGTCACGACGATGACTCGAGCAAACACAAGGCCAAGGATCATCCGCTGTACACCCTGCTGCACAGCGAGCCCAATGCGGAGATGACCAGCTTCGTGTTCCGCGAGACGCTGATGACCCACCTCTTGCTCTGGGGCAACGCGTACGCCCAGATCATCCGAAACGGCAAGGGCCAGGTCGCGGCCCTCTACCCGCTGATGCCCAACCGCATGCAGGTGGACCGCGACAAACACGGCAAGCTCTACTACCAATACACCACCAGCGCCGAAGATGCTCCCACCATGCAGGGAAACTCGGTGGTACTGGACGCCTCAGAGGTACTGCACATACCGGGACTCGGCTTTGATGGGTTGGTGGGCTACTCGCCGATTGCTATGGCAAAGAATGCCATCGGTATGGCTATCGCCTGTGAGGAGTATGGGGCGAAGTTTTTCGCCAACGGGGCTGCCCCAAGCGGGGTGCTGGAGCACCCGGGAACGGTGAAGGACCCTTCCCGCCTGCGCGATACGTGGCAAGGCCAATTCGGCGGCTCGTCCAACTCGCACAAGGTTGCGGTGCTCGAGGAGGGAATGAAATACACCCCCATCTCGATATCGCCCGAGCAGGCGCAGTTTTTGCAGACACGCAAGTTCCAGATCAACGAGATCGCACGCATCTTCCGCGTCCCCCCTCACATGGTGGGGGACCTGGAGAAGTCCTCGTTCAGCAACATCGAGCAGCAGTCGCTGGAGTTCGTCAAATACACTCTCGACCCGTGGGTCATCCGCTGGGAGCAGGCACTTTCGCGTGCACTGTTGGCCTCCGATGAGAAGCAGACGCATTTCTTTCGCTTCAACGTCGAAGGTCTGCTGCGTGGTGATTACCAGAGCCGCATGGGCGGGTATGCCACCGCGCGCCAGAACGGTTGGATGAGTGCCAACGATATCCGAACACTGGAGGACATGGATCTCATTACCGACGAGGACGGAGGGAACCTCTACCTCATCAACGGAAACATGCTCCCCCTCTCGCGGGCAGGGGCATTCGCAGACACGCATACGGACACATCCCAGGAGGAGAGTAATGAAGAACAAGAAGTTCTGGCAATGGAAAAACCAGAGCGAAGAAGAAGGCAGAGCGAGAATCCTTGAGCTTTCGGGCACGATCGCCGAGGAGAGCTGGTTCGATGATGATGTCACCCCCGAGCAGTTCCGAAGCGAGCTATTCGCCGACAGCGGCGAGGTGACCATCTGGATCAACAGCCCCGGTGGGGATTGTATCGCAGCAAGTCGCATCTACGCAATGCTCATGGATTATCCGTCAGCTATCACCGTGAAGATCGACGGGATCGCAGCGAGCGCAGCTTCGGTCATCGCGATGGCGGGCACCAAGGTCCTGATGGCGCCCACCGCGCTCATGATGATCCACAATCCCATGACACTCGCCTATGGCAACCATCAGGATATGCAAAAGGCCATCGGCATGCTGGATGAGGTGAAGGAAAGCATCGTCAACGCCTACGAGATCAAGACGACCCTCACCCGGGCGAAGATCAGTCACCTGATGGACAACGAGACGTGGATGAACGCAAAGAAGGCCATCGAGTTGGGCTTCGCCGATGCGATCCTCGAGGACGCGAAGAAAGCGTCCAATGAGGCCTCGTATGCGTTCTCGATGCGCACCTCGCAGCTCTCACTGATGAACAAGATCACCGAAACATATGCAATCGCAGAAGACCAGGAGCCACCTGAGGAAGGCAGAGCCGCCCTTGGCGAGCTCGAGAAACGACTGAATCTCATCAAACCCCAATAGGAGAAGACACAATGGGAAAGATCAACGACATGCGCGCAACGCGCGCGAAGACCTGGGAACAAGCGAAGGCATTTCTTGATGCGAAGCGCAACGACAAGGGCATCCTAAGCGCCGAGGATAGGGCCACTTACGAACGGATGGAAGCCGAAATTGTGGATTTAGGCCACGAGATCGAGCGCCAAGAGCGAATCGAGGCGTTCGAGCGTGAGCTGAACGCTCATGTGGGTTCACCCATCACCAGCCGGCCCGAGAGTGCCCATAAGGGCACCAAAAAAACCGGACGGTCTTCGGATGAATATAAGAAAGCTTTCTGGAACCAACTCAGACGTCGGGAGAATACTGCGGAACTCTATAATGCACTGCAGGTAGGAACCGACACCGAAGGGGGGTATCTCGTACCGGATGAGTTTGAACATACTCTGGTAGAGGCGCTGGTCGAAGAAAATATCTTCCGTTCGATCGCGCACATCATCCACACCTCCAGTGGCGACCGAAAAATCCCGATCTCGGCCTCCAAGGGAGAAGCCGCATGGATCGACGAGGAAGGAGCATATCCCGAGAGCGATGATAGCTTCGGCCAGGTGACCATCGGAGCATACAAGCTAGGTACAATCATTAAAATCTCGGAGGAGCTGATCAACGACAGCGTGTTCGATATCGAAGCGTACATCGCCCGAGAATTCGCTCGCCGTATCGGAGCAAAGGAAGAGGCAGCGTTCTTTAGTGGGGATGGATCGGGTAAGCCACTGGGTATCCTTGCGGCCACCGGAGGTGCTCAAGTAGGGGTACATGCCGCTTCTGCCACCGCATTGAGCTGTGATGAGGTCATTGATCTGTTTCACACACTGCGATCTTCATACCGAAAAAATGCGGTATGGCTGACCAACGACTCGACAATCAAGGCGATTCGCAAGCTCAAGGACGGCAATGGACAATACATTTGGCAGCCCTCACTCACTGCAGGCAATCCCGATACCATCCTCAATCGTCCGGTAAAGACCTCAGCCTATATGCCTGAAATCTCAGCTGGAGCAAAAACACTGGTATTCGGAGACTTCTCGTACTACTGGATTGCCGACCGCCAGGGACGCACCTTCAAGCGCCTAGGCGAGCTGTTCGCTCCAACTGGACAGGTGGGGTTCCTCGGTTCTCAACGCGTGGATGGGCGCCTGATCCTCGGCGAGGCCGTCAAGGTCCTCCAGCAGAAGGCCTAAGGGAGGTAATTGATGTCATATAACACCAAGAACTACCGCGAGCAAGGCGGTGAAAAGACTGTCATCGGTGGCGAGGTCATCCTCGCTGGTACCGCGAAAGTCACCATCGATCCTGCGGCAGTCATCGAAGGGCTGCCCAGTGGCAGCATCAATGCCGCTACCAGCCAAGCAGATAGCACAGCTACCACCATCGAGGACCTGGTGGTGGATTTCAATGCACTGCTGGCTAAGCTCAGAAATGCAGGCCTGATGGCCAGCTGATAGTAAACGATTATGGGGGCATCCCGGCAGACGCCGGGGTGTCCATCATTTCGATGAAGGAGGAAGCGCATGATTGCCAGCATCGCCATGTTCAACACCTACAGCGGCAACTATGAGGACTCTGTTGAAGCTGTGCAGCTCAAGGGCGCCTTCCTTGCTACGGCCGAGGATATCGTGACCTCGTATTTAGGTTTTGATCCTAAGCAGCAGGAGTATAGCGATGTGGTCACCTCAGGCTCGGGCTCTCGTCGCCTGTACCTGCCCTCTCGCAACATCACTAGTGTCGGCGCGCTCACCGTAGGAACGGCCGATATGGATACCACGCAGGTGAAAACCTACGACGACTACATCAGCTTCATCGACCATGCCACGAAGTTTCCCATCGGGGAAGACAATATCCGCCTCAGCTACACCGCTGGATGGGAAATCGAGCAGATGCCTTCGGTGATCGTCGTCTCGATCCTACGCATCGCCACGCTCATGCTCAGCGAGACCGGGGGGAACATCGGCCTGACAGGCAAGAGCTTTGCCGACAACAGCCGCACGTTCGTCAACTACAGCAACTACCGCAAGTACCTCCAGCCGCTGGATAGTATGCGCATCCTGGGGTTTTGACATGCTGGGAAGACGAAGAAGGTACAGCACCGAAAGCATATCGGTCGAGACTGACCTGGCTGAAGCACTCTCCTACCTCGAGGGTCTTGGAACAAACCGGCACAAGGCGATGCGACGTATCCTGGGCGGCATCGGCACGGCCGCAAGAGCCCAGGTGCGTAAGGCCTACAAGTCCCACGGGCTCTCCAAAGGAAGTGGGGCGTTGTACAAGAGCATCAGCCGCCGGGTGATCCGTAGCGGCAAAGCTGTCATTGTCGAAGCCAAGGCTTCCTCACAAGAGACCAAAGTATTCTACGGCTACGCCCTGGCCAAGGGAGCGAGGATCACTGCCAAGGATGGAGGATACCTCACATTCCAGAAGGACGGAAAATGGGTGCGCGTGCACTCGGTGAAGCTTCCCGAGCGCGACTTCGTGGCCGCTCCGGTGAAGAAGTACCTGAGCACGACGGCCTTCAAGACGAAACTGGATCAGCTGGTCGAGCGGGAGGTGGCGCGCATTGAAAAGGAGAGTAAACGATGATAACTGAGATGCAGGTGCTCGAAAGGCTCAAGGCGGTGATTGCCACTGATTTGATCGGTTTGCAGGAGAGCGAAGAGGGGATTTCCATCGAGCACTTCGATGAGAAAAACATTGAGATCGATTTTCCCGATGTGGACAATATGCGACGTCCCACGATGTTCTACATCCAACCCGATTATGAGAACCTCGAGCCGCTGGGGATGCATAGCGACCTGGCCACCATGCGCGCAACCGTATTTCTCCTCTGTAAGGGCGCGCCCAACGCGATTCTGGTCAAGCGGGTATTCGCACTGTATGGAGCCCTGTACCTGCTCCTACGAGGGGACCCCACGCTGGGAGGATTCATCGAGGACGCGCGCATCACCGACATGGACTACTACCCTGCCGTAACCGCAAGCACGACGGTCACCGCCATCGAGGCAAGCATTGATTTGCAGTGGTCCAAAGAATTTTAGACACCAACAAGAGAGGAACGGCATATGGCATTTTACACAGGAACAGGATCGCGGCTGCAGGCGGGCAAGGAAAGCTCCTTCGCCCAGGCCGCCGGTCCCACAACACTGGTCGACCTGACCAGTGAGAGCATCAAGGTGGCTGTCGAGAAAGGTGATGAGGGCTCGCTGCTGGGAAGCAAGACCGCATCAAGCAGGGATCTTCTGGCGGTGACGGTGGAAGGCTCGGTGAGCTTCATCCTCCGACCCGAATCGGCCGGCCTCATCCTGCACGCCGCCCTGGGGGGAGAAGACACCTGCGCCCAGGTGGGAGAAACGGATGCGTACACCCACACCATCGGCCTTTGCGATGTGAACGAGGCACTTCCCAGCCTCACCTTCACCATCGACCGCAAGGCGGCAATCAAGCGCTATGCGGGTTGCACCATAAGCGCCCTCAGCCTGGATTGCGCGGCCGGCGATTATGTGAAGGGCAGCATCGATATCAAGGGGACCACCGAGGAGAGCGGAACCATTGAAGAGGCACTGAAGAGCTTCTCCATCCCCTCGTACCGGTGCACCAATGCGACCTTCACGGTCAACGGCACAACATACGACATCACCAGCGCATCGCTGAAGATCGATAACGCGCTCGAAAGCTCCCCACGCACCTATGCCTCAGGCCTGTATGCAGGAAGGCCGCAGCATGGAAAGAGAGCTGTGACCATCAACTTCGAGATCCCCTACAGCACCGAGGTTGAAACGCTCAAGAGCTCGTATCTGACCAGCGAGGAGAACGCTTCTGTCCAGCTGACCTTCTCTTCCCCTTCGGCGGGACACAGCATCACCATCACCCTCTCGCATGTGGCGATCAGCGAGGTGGATGCGAATGTCGGGGGAACGGGCATACTCAGCTCTACCGTTGCAGGCGAGGCTCTCAGTGTGGGCACCGAAGAGCCCATCACCATCGTGATCACCGACAAGATTTCGACACCCTACGGAGGATAAGAACCATGTTCATCAAGACAAGACATTATGACACGTGCATACAGAAGGTACGCATTGAAGTGGGAACACTGGTGGGACTCAAGGCCGACGATGAGGCATACATCGTGCTCAAGGAGCTACCCACCTTGGAGATGCTCAAATTAAAGGAAGCCTCCGAGCAGGGAGAGAACCAGACGCTCACCCTCCTTCGCGACCTGCTTCCCTCAATCCTGGTCGACCACAACTTCTACGAGGATGCGGATGCCAAAAAGAAGATGGACAACCGCGAAGTTGCCTCACTGGTGTTCGAGTCGCTGGATCTGACGGTGAAGGTCGTCAACGAATACACCCATGCCGCTTTTTTTTCCCGTGCGGACGCGAGCGACGCCAGATCGCGTCCCTCTGCTGCGAGGTCTTCAACGGAAGGCGTAGCGCTGAGCTCTACAGCGAGTACGGCCACTGGCTCTTCTACATAACCGACATCTATCTGCCATGCTGCGACTCTGAGAGCGGGGACTTCAGGCACTTGCCGTTCGCCGGCAGCCTCATGGACCAGCCGTACATGAGCATGCAGATTCTCAAGCTGATCCAGCTCAACTATCGGCGGCATTTGCATGAGCAGGCTAAGAAAATGACACAGAAACACTAATCACAGGGCGTCCATGGGGCGCCTTTTTCATTGCATAAGGGGAACACGCGTATGGCAGCACAAGCGAAAGTCATCATCAAAGGCCAGAACGATATCGGTGGTGCGGTCAAATCAGCCGCAGCCGACCTGGGAAGCCTCAAGGGTGCTGCAACCAAACTGGGTGGAGTGCTTAAAGGCGCCTTCGCTGCCACTGCGATCATCGCTTCAGTAAAGGCTTTGGGCAATGCAGTATCGGCAACATTTTCCGAGTTCTCCGCTGCCGAACGATCCTACAAGCAACTCGCACTTGCTCTGGGGGACAGCACCTCGTATGAGAAGGTTACCGCCGTGGTCGAGCGGCTGAGCAGCCAGACGCTCTCGGGCAAGGGCGATATCGAGGCGATGGTCGCCCAGTTGGCCGCGCTGGGCAAGAGTGCCGACGAAATCGAAAGCATCTCCGAGGCGGCAGTGTACCTGTCCAACGTGACCGGCAAGGACCTCAACGGCTCGATGATGAACCTGCTGGATTCGTACACCGGAGCTACCGGAGAGCTGAGGAAACTTGGCATCGAACTGGATGGCCTCACCGCCGATGAGCTCGCACACGGAGCGGCGGTCGACAAGGTGATCGACAAGCTCGGAGAGTACTCGGCGATGATGGCTGATGGGGA
>NZ_JBMDYO010000014.1:10055-25092 GCF_049310885.1 Pleomorphochaeta sp. DL1XJH-081 | reverse complement strand
CTGGGATTCGACCGGGTGATGGAAGTCGCCTATGGCGCGGATTGCGACACAATCCTACTCGCCGAAAAATACACAACTAAACAGGGAAAATTTCTTGGAACTTCCTGTTGCCCATCGTGGGTTTTGACCGCACGAAATTCATATCCGGACCTAGCGGAAAATATCGCCGACAGCTATACGCCGATGGTGGAGACGGCGAAGAAGATCAAGGAATCCGATGTGGCTGCGAAGGTTATCTTTATCGGACCATGCATTGCCAAGAAGTATGAGGCACTCACCACCGAAGTGTCGGGATATGTGGATCATGTCCTGACCTTCGAGGAACTTGCGGCACTCTTCGTTGCCTTCGAGATCGATCTCGCGACGATCGGGGGGAGTCCTGCCATTCAGGACGCGAGCATGCTCGGGCGCGGATATGCGAATGCTTCGGGAGTCGGCAATGCGATCATCAGGACAGCAGAAGAGAAGTTCGGTATAACGGACATCAGCTTCGAAAAAGCCGACACCCTCTCCGATTGTCTTGAGATGCTGAAACATATCGACAAAGGTAGTACCTGTCCGGATCTTGTGGAAGGAATGGCATGTCCCGGGGGATGCGTAGGCGGTCCCGGTACATTGGCTTCACCTCCCACGGCGGCACGGCACGTGACAAGGTTTGCTTCATCGGCACCCTTCGAGTTTCCCGTGTGCGATAAAATCGAGAGCTAATAAAACCATGCACTGATACTAAATTCTAGCCACCTTCTTCAAAATAGGTATTAGTCTCGCAAATGAGTCACTGCATCCTGTGCAGTATCTTTTAACTCGCATTGTTGTTAGGCAAGCTAAAGTAGATTCCCTTCTCTACTCAAGATGCCTACCCGCCTATCATCAACGGTTGGTATTTTGTCACCGGGTTGTGCTCAAAAGTTGATGACGATTTTATTCTGCTTATTAAATCTTACTCGCTCTATGGGGGATTCTATATAAGTAAGCCCCAGTCTGAGAGTATTCTCAAAACTAATTCTTATTTTATTCTATATTATACCTTTATTTTGACTATAAATCATCAATGACAACCTGCCCATGATACAAGATTACCCTTTGCAAGTGTTTGTTTTGTAAACACTTAGTTTTCTGAAATTTTACCAGTTTTTCAGTTTTTTTTGATATTTTAGACTACTCAATTTCGTCAATTTTTACCAAGGCTACGCACACTCGCATCCTCAACATTACCGTTGATTCTTATACCATTTAGTTTTGGGGTTCAGGGGTTTTCTTCGTCCTATTCACAGCCTTCTTGGAGCTGTAATGGGTGCTCTTTCTGACCTTGTTCCCATACTCATCGATCTCAATGTTGGAGCGCTTCGCCTTGAGTTTCTGCACGCGCTTGAACCGGCGTTCATGGATGATTGGGAGGTGATGGTTGCGTGACCGGTGGACCTCGAACGGGTCACGGGCTTTTCTCTTGGTGGAAGGGAACTCTGCAGACTCTGTTTCTCCATAGACTGAGGTGCCGGTATATTTCTCGTTGGTGAGAATATTTTCGATCGTCTTCACCGGCCATTTCTTCTTGCCCGTTGGTGAGGGAACCTTGAGGGCTTCCAGTTCCTTCTTGATCCTCACTATGCTCCAGCCTTGCTCGTACAATGAAAGGTATCAATACCCTAGGGCAAGCCCTGAACCTAGGAAGCTTCGCATCCTTTTCCGCCCCAGGGGCGAGGTTTGGAACCTTACGTTGCCGGCACTCGCTCGGCAATGGATCCATGGGGACGGCTCCGCTGCTCTCGCTTCGTTGGGCAATCAAAGATCTTCAGGACTATTCTGGCTTCTGCGATATTGAGGATGAGGCCTTCCTCCTCATTACGATCATACCCATAACACCTACGAGAGAATGCCGGGGAGTCTGGATCCATGGTGCTCCTTCTCAGACCCCATTTGATGTTCTCGCTCTTGTTCTCACTCTCTGCCTGGGCTACACCGGCATGAAGAGTAAGGAGCAACTCCCCTGCCTGGCTGAGGAGGTGGATCCTCTCATTATAGAAAAAGACATCAATTTTCAGTTCCTTGAGCCGCCTGAGCGTCACCAGAAAATCAACGCAGTTGCGTCCGAACCGGCTGATGGACTTGGTATAGATCATATCGATCTTACCCGCCTCACAATCAGCAAGGAGGCTTTGGAAGCCAGGACGGGAACTTATGGTCCTACCAGACTTGATGTCGGTATAGGTACCGACATACTCCCAAGCGGGATTATCCAGGATGTCCTCTTTCTCGAAATCCATCTGGGCTGAGAGGCTGTGCAGCTGCCGTTCCATTTGTGTGCTCACACGACAGTACAATGCCACGCGCATACGCTTACGCGGCCATCTGGCTGGAATGATGCGTACGATTGGTTTCGGTTTGTCCTCAGGCATGATTGGTCATTTGTATCACGGATTGTATGTGATGGATAGTTTTTTTTGTCTCCATGAAGAATTTAGTCAAATTTGATACTTGCCATCAGATTGATTAGAAAGCGATAAGAATCTTAGGCATATGACGCCCTCTTTCTATTGAAAACAGTCTTTATGAGTTCCTCTGCATGGGAAAATCGAATTAGCCTTTTCGCTCAAAGGCTTTTAAACTATAATCTACTACGTAGAGGAGAAAGCAATGGCCGAGGTTGTAGCAGTCTGTATCAGTGACAAAAAGGGAGTAGTCAAGCATCCAGTGGAGTTCATCACAGTCAGGAAGGATTATGGAATTGAGGGTGACGCCCATGCCGGGAACTGGCACAGGCAGATCAGCCTCCTTGCAGATGAATCTGTAGACACCATGCGCAACAAGGGACTCACTTTGGATGCCGGAGCCTTTGCAGAGAACATTCTGACCAAGGGAATTGATCTCAAGACTCTTCCCATTGGGACAAAGCTACAGATTGGAAAGACAATATTGGAAGTGACTCAGATCGGGAAGGAATGCCATAAGGGCTGTGAAATACAAAAGAAGACTGGCAAATGCGTCATGCCGACAGAAGGAATCTTTGCCAAAGTCATAGAGGAAGGCAGCATCCGGAAAGGAGATGAAATCACCATTCTGGTGTGAAGAAGAAGGAGAGATGCTTGGTACATCATTCTTCTGCTTCAACAAAGCATTGCAGCGGTAAATCCTGTTTTTGGGAAGCAGCAATCCGACAATACCGTTATAAAGGAAATACATGGTTGCTTCAGAGAATTCTCTCGATGCTGCCGTTTCCTTAGGCTACTGTTCAATCGATATCTAATTCTGCTTTGTTGTAGTCGCCGTGGATGCCGCCTGTCTTCTTTTCCAACCGGATACTGGTGATGACTATGTCCTTCTGGACAGCTTTACACATATCGTAGACTGTCAGCGCGGCAATGGTGCAGGCGGTCAAGGCTTCCATCTCCACTCCTGTGTTACCGTTGCATTCCAATTCGGAAAGGATGTCCACGGAAAGGTCTTCTTCATTAAGGGAGAGGGAAAGGTCGATGCCGTTCAGGAGGATTGGGTGGCACATGGGAATAAGGTCTGGTGTTTTCTTGGCCCCCATGATCCCTGCAACCTGGGCTACAGCTAGAACATCCCCTTTCTTCATACCACCGTCCTTGACTTTATTGAAGGTCTCTCGATTGATGAGAATCTTGCAGGAAGCCTTGGCTGTTCTATGGGTGCTGTCCTTCTCTCCCACGTTGACCATCTTTGCTCTTCCTTGTTCATTGAAGTGTGTAAAATCGCTCATTCAGCCCCCTATCTCATTCATGTTTCTGCTTGATTCACTTCTTTCCTTAAAGGAAAGCGGATTATGTTTCTCCGGCTTTCCCCAGATGGAGTCCCTAATCGTCTTTTCCATTTCTTCAGCGGTAAGACCTTTAATATTATACTCCACTTTGGAGTGAAGGCATGGCTTTACTTTGCCATCAGCTGTGATGCGGATTCTATTGCAACTCGAACAGAAATGGTTTGAGAGAGGAGAAATGATACCCACCTGACCCTGACCTCCCGTGATACGGTAGAGTTTTGCCACTCCTCCATCTGAAGGCTCTGGAGAAAGTTGTCGAAGAGCTTCCATGATTGCTTTCGAGGAGAGGAAGGAAGCTGAGGAGAAAAATCCATCTTCACACATCGGCATCAGTTCAATGAAGCGCACATCCACTGGATATAAGACGGAGAGCTGGGCTAGAGCAGGTATTTCATCATCATTGAAGCCTCCAATCAGGACTGCATTGATCTTGACCTTCTCAAATCCAACTTCCAGGGCGCATTCAAGGCCCTTCAAAGCATCTTCCAGCTTCCCTATTCTGGTGATTATCCCGTACTTTGCAGGATCCAGTGTATCGAGGCTGATGTTCAGCTGCTTCACCCCTGCTTCCTTTAGATCCTTGGCATACTTTGGCAGTAAGAGGCCATTGGTGGTCAAAGCCACGTAGTCGATGCCATCTGTCTCGGCAATTCCCCTGCAGATGGAAAGGATATTTCGCTTCACAAGAGGTTCTCCGCCTGTGATGCGTACTTTGTGGATTCCGAGTCCTGCACAGATCTTGACTGCAGCAAGCATCTCCTCCTGGGTGAGCATTTCCTTATGTTCCTTGTTCTCCACACCGTCTGCAGGCATACAGTAGCGACAACGGAGATTGCATTTGTCTGTAACAGAAAGCCTGAGATAGCTGATATCCCTTTCAAATTTATCTCTCATCTTGTTGCTCCAGGAATATGCATGCATCGAGTTCAATACTAATGCTGGAAATAGAGATGAGGTTCTTGTCCGGTGTCTTCCACCAGAGCTTTTGATCCGAACCATAGTAAAGAATCAACAGATTGCCATCCTGTTCCTTCATCCAGTCTTTGGTGACCACAGGAATCGGACCAACTGGATAGATTGCATCATTCGGAATGGATACGATGGAGTACCTTTCAGGAATAGGTCTACTGCATTCGAGTTCAATTCCGGCAGGAATCAATTTGATTCTGCCCTCTGAAAGCTTCTCAAAGCGAGAGAAATTTCGGTATCCGAAAAGATGGGCACATGCCACATACTGCGGATTTGAGAAGACTTCGTCCGTTTTCCCTTGCCGGATGATCGATCCTTTCTGTATAACGCAGAGCCGGGAACAAAGCCTTGAAGCTTCTGTCTGGGAGTGGGTGACCAGGATGGCCTGCTTTCCGAGCTTCCCCATCAGCTCCTTTACGTCTGCCTGGAGCTTCTCTTTGAGATGAGTATCGAGGGCGGAGAATGGCTCATCCAAGAGGAGAAGCTGCGGGTCTCCTACAATCATCCTGGCTAGGGCGACGCGCTGTGCCTGCCCTGCAGATAGCTGGGAAGGCTTATGCCCATCAAGGCCCTCCAGATGGAGGAGGCTGATCGCCTCCTCATACTTCTGTTTCTTCTTTTCCCTGTCCTTGAGAAAATGCATCCCGCAGTAGATATTTTTCCTGACGGTCATGGTTGGGAAAAGTGCATAGTTCTGAAAGAGGTAGGCAACCTTCCTTTCCTGAGGTTTGAGGTTTATATGTTTATCGCTGTCGAAAAGTACTCTGTCATCCAATATGATTTTACCTTTGTCTGGTATGACGATACCTGCGATGCACTTCAGTGTCATGGACTTCCCGCAGCCGGAAGGGCCCAGAAGGCCGGCAATCATTTCTTCCGTTTCAAAGGAGGTCTTCAGGACAAAGGATCCAAAATCTTTTTCGATGTCGACATAGAGCTTCATGGTTTCCTCCTTTTCGCTTTCTGGTTGTTCTCGAGAAGGTTGATGGAAAGGAGGACAACAGTAGAAATAGCAAGATTGACCATGACCCAGATGAAGGCTTCTTTCTCGTTGTCTGTACGCCATAGCTGGTAGACTGTTGTGGAGATGGTTGCCGTTCGCCCGGGAGTATAGCCGATCAGCATGGAGGTTGCACCATATTCACCTAGAGCACGGGCAAAGGCAAGAACGACTCCTGCGATGATTCCCTGCATACAGGAAGGCATGCGGACACGCCAAAAAATATACGTATTGGATAACCCGAGGGTCTTTCCAGCCTCTGAAAGAGTGTTGTCAAAGGCTTCGAAAGCGCCTCTTGCTGTGCGGTACATCAAAGGGAAGGCAACGACAGAGGCTGCCAGGATACCGCCATACCAGGTCATCACGAACTTGATTCCAATATGGGAAAGAAAGATTCCGATTGGCGTCTTGACACCAAAGGCGAGAATCAGGAAGTAGCCTACAACGGTAGGCGGAAGGACCAAAGGCAACGTCAAGATGACGTCCAAAATGCCTTTGATCAGTCGAGGAAGCTTCGCCACATAGTAGGCAAAAAAGATCCCCAGAAAAAAGACGAGAATAGAGCTACAGAATGCGATTCTAAGAGAATTGAAGAGGGGGTACCAGTCCATAAAGTTACCAAGGCATCCGGAAGGATTGCTCCCTCCGGATGGGATATTCAGAGACGATTAGAGAGCAGAAGCGAAGCCGACAGCTTCGAAGACCTTCATGGCTTCTGCGCCCTTGAGATATTCAAGGAAAGCCTTTGCTGCATCTGTGTTCTTTGAACCAACGAGAACAGCTGCCGGGTAGATGACCCGGCCACCGGTCATGTCGGAAGTAGCAGTGTCTACGACCTGGAGACCGGCGGAGAAGGCATCGGTACCGTAGATGATACCGCAGTCGACGGAAGCAGCCTTGACCTGAGTTGTGACTTCCTTGACGTTGGAACCATAGGTCAGGCAGGATGCGACAGCCTTTTCATCGATGCCGTAGTAGGCAAAGATCTTCTGGGTATACTGTCCTACGGGAACGTCAGAGTTACCGATGGCAAGGAAGACGTTACCAGACTTCAGGAGGTCAGCTAGCTGGCTGAAGGAAGTGATATTCTTTGGATTGTCTTTTGGAACTGCCAGAGTAGTCTTGTTTTCAAGAAGGTTGACCTTAGTTTCCTTGTTGACCATGTTCTTTTCATCCAGTGCATTCATCTGCTTGACTGCTGCAGAGATGAAGAGATCACAGTCTGCACCATTCTCAATCTGCGTCTTGAGAGTTCCGGAAGAGTCGAAGTTGTAGGTGATGGTGACGTTTGGATTAGATGCTTCATACAGGCCCTTGATGGTGGTCATGGTTTCTGTCATGGAAGCTGCTGCGAATACAATGATTTCTGTCTTCTCAGCAGATGCAACAGCATGTGTTTCAGAAGCAGGTTGTGCCATGGCTGGAGAAACAGCGAGAACTGCAACCAGCAAAATACTGAAAAATCTTTTCATATATACTCCTTGTATAGAAATGCCTATTTATCGAGCTTTTCGCCCTTCAATAACCCCAATCCGTGCGGCAGGGCATCGATGATGACATCCAGAGATTCCTTGCAGGCTTTTGGAGCTCCGGCAAGGTTGATGATCAGAGTTTTCTTTCTGATGACTGCGACACCACGGGAAAGCATGGCATGCGGGGTGATCTTCAGGCTTTCCGCCCGAATAGCCTCTGCAATTCCTGGAACTATTTTGTCTGCAATGGAAAGAGTGACTTCCGGTGTAATGTCCCGGTCTGCAAAGCCGGTTCCACCGGTTGTGAGAACGAGGTCGTAGTTTCTGTCCGCATAGTCAAGGAGAAGCTTCTTCAGCTTGTTGCCGTCATCCGGAATCAAGGCGTAGTCCCCTCTTTGGAAACCAGCCTTCTCAAGATAGTCCTGGATGGCGGGACCACTGAGGTCCGCTCTAGTTCCGTTATAGACTCTGTCCGATAGGGTGATGACAGCGATTGTGAAATCCTTTCTGTCCATCTCAGATCCCTTTCCCAAAGCTGCAGTTCGGGAAGTGGCACTCCGGGCAGTTCTGGCAGAGTCCACCGTTACCAAGTCCTGCCAGATATTCAGGAGTAATCTTGATGCCGGCGAGTACGCGAGGAAGAACAAGGTCAAAAATCGTTCTCTTGGAGAACATAACGCAGCCGGGAAGGCCGCAGATCGGTATTCCGTCAGGAAGGTAACCGATCATGAACATGGCGCCAGGGAGGACTGGAGCACCGTAGCTGATGATATCTGCACCGGAATTTCGGATAGCCAAGGGAGTCCTGTCATCAGGGTCGACGGACATGCCTCCTGTACAGAGAATCAACTCGATGTCCTTGTTTTCAACCATGCTTTTTATACAAGCTTCAATATGGGTGTTGTCATCATCAGAGAGTTCGTGGGCAATCATTTCGCATCCATATTCCTGAAGCTTTTCGACGATGGTCGGGGTGAAGGTGTCGATAATTCGATGGTGAAAAACCTCGTTTCCTGTGGTGACGACACCAAACTTGTGGGAACGGAAAGGAATGACCTTCATCAGAGGTTCTGTTCCTACTGCTTTCCTCGCCAGTTCCAATTTTTCTTTCTTGATGACGAGAGGAATGACTCGCATACCTGCAAGTCTCTGTCCCTTCCTCACAATGTAGTTGGCAGGAATTGTTGCAACCATCAGTTCAGAGATGCTGTTGACCTTTCTTAGTCTTTCGACATCCAACAGGAAGACGCCGTCGGTATCTGCGATCAGCTCCACCTTGCCTTCCTTGACGTTGGTGACATGCATATTTCCCTCTGTATTGTTCTCCCCCTGGGCAATACGACGAAGGAATTCTGCTGCGTCATTTTCATGAAGCATAGTCTCATCTTTTTCCCAGATGTACAGATTGTCCTTGCCCATGGAGAGAAGCATAGGAATATCTTCTTCTGTGATGATATGCCCCTTACGGAAGGCAGCCTCTTTGGTTACTCCTTTGACAATACGTGTAATATCGTGGCAAAGAATCTGTCCGACTGCATCCTGGGTTATGACTAGTTTCATGATTGCGTATCCTTTTTGAAAAATAGACGGATGTATTGTACAAACATTCTGGGAATTTGACAATCATTATATTTTTAAATACAGAATGGCAGAGAATGCAAAATGGACTATACTAAAAACATGGAATGCTACGTAAAAATCATGATCAAGAAGAACGGTGTAATCTGCTTTGGACCTGGTGTCATCTGGCTTCTGAAGGAAATCGAGAAAACTGGATTGGTCTCGGAAGCGGCAAAAAACCTCGAACTGTCCTATTCCAAGGCTTGGACGATAATTAGAAACGCAGAAGGCGGGCTTGGAGAAACGCTGGTCGAGAGAGCTTCAGGAGGAGCAAAAGGTGGGCATTCTGCACTTACAGAAAATGCCCGCGAATACATCAAGGCTTTCGATAAGACAGCCAAGGAGATTGAAGCTTTCGCCCAAAAGGCTGTTCTGGAAAACTTCGGTTGAACACCTGTTTGCCAATGAAAGATGTGAATGATGCGGACTCTGTCTGCCTAAAAATTCCGCAGTTTTTAGGATTTGGTGGATGATGCTCTATGAATCGTAACAGAACTGCAGCCCACTTTTCCATGATCCTATACAAAAGCAACTTGCTGAGTGCAATTGTTGTTTTCCCTGCATGCGTGTGAAAGACAAGGATATTTCTCTTTGACCCGCATTAAAGTTCAAGAACAAAAAACGTCGATGGTAAAGAATCGGAAAATTTCTCTAATATTTTATAGTAGTATCAATAAAAATTCCCAATTTTCTATATTGTTTAATTTTATTTAGACTATACATCATCAATGACAACTTGCCCTTGATACAAGATTACTCTATGCAAGTATTTGCTTTGTAAACACTTATTTATTCGTTATTTTACCAGTTTTTCAGGATTTTTATTAATTTAGACTACTCAATTTCGTCAATTTTTATTCCACGTACGCACACTCGTATTTTCAACAATACCGTTGATTAATATGCCATTTAGTTTTGGAGTTCAGGGGTTTTGTTTGCTTTTTTCACAGCCGTCTTGGAGCTGTAATGGGTGCTCTTTCGGACCTTGTTGCCGTGCATATTAACCTCCATATTGGAACGTTTGTAGGTGTCTGTCGAATTTTTTCCTAAGAGTTATTTTCAACTGATGCTAATAATGAAGTGATACTGATAACTCGAGTCAAGAAAACAAGAATTCAGACAAGATTGCATTAATCACAAATGCTAAGTCTTAACTCTTACTTGCCTATTCATTAATAACGGAAGGAGAAAATCTTGCAGCTTTGTTAGAGCAATATTTTGTTCAATATTATCAACCATCAGTCTATACATGGGTTCGACAAGCTTATTGAACTTTTCAACTTCTTCTTTACTCCATGGGAAGGTCAGATGCTCAATAGCGCTAGAGGCGTGAAGAATGTTTGAACCAATAGCATACTTCGCAATCGTTCGTTGAATTTCTTCTGACCGAAAAATGCAGTAAATGCCTTTCTGGAAAAGGCAGCTATAAAATAGCAAAAGCACTTAGAGAGAAAAAGGCACTGACAAAGCGAGGCGGCAAATGGAGCTCAACGGTAGTTAAAGAAATCCTGAAAAATGAGAAATATACGGGTGATGTGCTCTTTCAGAAAACATTCACTGATTCGCAGTTTAACAGGCATACCAATCGGGGTGAAAAGCCGCAGTACTATGTCAAAGGTCATCATGACGCAATAATTAGCACCGAGGACTTTGAAGCGGCACAGGCGATTATTGTCCAGCGTGCTAAAGAAAAGAATATTGTGGCGGATGATGAGAAGTACCTGAGCCGATACCCATTCTCAGGAAAAATAATATGCGCTGAATGCGGTGCTACTTGGAAAAGAAGAACACATACCGCTTGTAAGGCTAAATACTATGCTTACACCTGCAACACTCACCTGAAGGACAAAAATAAGTGCGGCCAGCTTTTTATCAACGAGACGGATTTTGAGGTCGCCTTTGTAAATATGGTGAACAAGCTGATTTTTAGCAAAAAGGTTCTTTTACAACCGTTCCTTAATAGCCTTAAAAGCATTGACCAAGCTAATGCACTTACTCGAATTAACGAGCTTGAGACGGCTTTGGAACAGAACTTTGACCGAAGGCAGGTTCTTACAAACCTTCTTTCAAAGCAGTACATCGAGCCTGCACTATATGCCAAACAGAATAGTGAACTTTTAGCTGAAGCTGAGGAGTTGAGAAATGAAAAGGAAGCCTTGTACCGCTCGGTAAATGGTGAGCTTGAGAATTCGAAAGCAGTAAGCAGGCTCTTAAAGTATGTAAACAATAGTGCAGGACTTGCAGAATTTGATGCAGTTGCCTTTGAGGCACATGTTGACCACATTACTGTTTACACCAGAAGTGAAATAGGCTTCGCACTAAAGTGCGGTTTAACCCTTAAGGAAAGGTTGTGAGAATATGAGTCATGTCCCATACGGATACAGAATCGAAAATGGTAAAGCGGTGATTGATGAAGAAAAAGCAAAGCAAGTAAAGAAGATCTATAAAGCATACCTCTCTGGCCTTGCCTACGTGCCAGCAGCAGAAGCCGCCGGACTTAAGCTTTACCACACAGGTGCAAAGAAGATGATGCAAAATAAGCATTACCTCGGAGACGACTATTACCCGGCGATTATTGATAATGAGACCTTTGTCGCGGCAGAAGCCGAGCGTGTAAAACGACAGGCTAAGCTTGGAAGAGTATTTGATGATAAGCCAGCCAAAGTGAGCAAGATTGCTACAGGTTTTAAGATGCCAAAGGTTCAAATAAAATATGATGATCCTTTTACACAGGCAGAATACGTCTACAGCTTGATAGAAAGCGAGGTGGATGTATGATTTCCTTAGCCAGCAATGTTACGGTTATTCCTGCAAAGAAAACAATCGGTACACAGAAAACAACCGATAAAGTCCAGAAAACACGAGTAGCTGCTTATTGCCGTGTTTCCACTGATAGTGATGAGCAGGAAACCAGCTATGAAACACAGATTGAGCATTACACTTCGTTTATCAATAGTCACCCGGATTGGGTGCTGGCCGGGATATATGCCGATGACGGCATTTCTGGAATGAATACGAAAAAGCGTGATGAATTCCAGCGCATGATTAATGACTGTAACGAAGGCAAGATAGATATGGTTATTACCAAGTCCATCAGCCGATTTGCAAGGAATACGGTTGATTGTCTGAATTATACCAGAGCCCTTAAGAATAAGAACATCGGCGTTTACTTCGAAAAAGAAAATATCAATACGCTCGATGCTAAAGGTGAAGTTCTAATGACAATTATGGCTTCTCTTGCACAGCAAGAAAGTGAGTCATTATCGGCTAACGTTCGTCTGGGTTTGCAGTTCCGATACCAACAAGGAAAAGTTCAGGTCAATCACAACTGGTTCTTGGGATATACCAAAGATGCAGACGGGCACCTCATCATTGATCCAGAGCAAGCTGAAGTCGTTAAGCGCATCTATAGAGAGTACCTTAGCGGTAAGAGCTTCTTACAGATAAAAAGGTCGCTTGAAGCCGATGGAATTCTGAACGGTGCCGGTAATGCAAAATGGCATGAAAGCAATATAAAGCAGATACTTACAAACGAGAAGTACATCGGAGACGCTTTGCTTCAGAAGACCTATACGGTGGATATTCTTGAAAAGAAGCGTGAAGCTAATAAGGGTCAGGTTCCTAAATATTATGTAGAGGACAGTCATGAAGCTATTATTCCAAAGGATATCTTCCTAAAGGTACAGGAGGAAATCGCAAGACGCGCAAACCTTACCAAAGGCACCACAAAGCGCAAACGAATCTATAGTGGCCGCTACGCTTTATCTGGAATAGTGTTCTGCGCTCACTGCGGTGACATCTTCCGCAGAATTAAATGGAACAATCGTGGGTGTAAGTCCACCGTTTGGCGCTGCGTCAGCAGGGTAGAAAAAGATGGTCCAGATTGTACCGCAAGGACTGTTCATGAAGAATTTCTCCATGAGGTAGTTATCAAGGCCATAAACGAAGCGTTCCGGGAAAAGAAAGCAATCCTTCCTCTTTTGCGAGAGAATATCGAGAGTAGTCTGGAGGAAGTCACTTCAAATCAGATTGCAGCGATTGATGAACAGATGAAGTCAATGCAGCAGGAGCTATTGGCAACCGTTAATTCTAAGAATACCGGTGATGAGCTTGGTATGGAGATTAGAAGGCTGCGTGATGAGAAGCAGGCCCTTCAAAATGAGCAGGCATCCCGACAGGATCTGAGAACACGACTCGATGAGATGATGCGTTTCCTTAACGATCTGCCTTGCGAGTTGACTGAATATGAAGAAGATTATGTAAGGACTCTCTTGGAAAAGATAACGGTTTATGATGACTATTTCATTGTGGAATTTAAGTCTGGAATTGAAATCCAAATTGACGAGTAATCGATACAACACTATAACGAAGTGGCTGATGAGATATACCGCTTGCGTGAACTGAGGCAAAATGCATTGGTTGAAAACGCAGTCATGTCAACTCGCAGAATATGATGATCTATTGGTGAGACGGCTTATTGAGAAGTTAACAGTCTTAGATGATAAACTGACTATTGAGTTCAGGCTCAGTGCTGAAATTGATGTAGAAATATAATGCATATAACTAACCGCCAGTCGAGGAGAATTATCCTTTATCTGGCGGTGTTTTAATCGTTAAAACCCTCATCAAGTATAAATAGAAAATACATTGCTCGTTCACTTGAATAACTGTTCAAGTATCTATTGACTTCTTTTTATCGCAGTAGTAAAATTAACATGTGAATAACTGTTCAAGTATGCAATTGAAATAATATCGGAGGTGATAATGTGGCAAGGAAAATTCAACCAACTGAAAGATGTGACTGTGATGTTATACATGAGGAGACTGTTAACCAAGTTCGAGAAAAAATGCCTCAAGAAGAAACCCTATATGATCTTGCGGAGCTATTTAAGGTCTTTGGGGATTCAACAAGAATTAAGATAATCTGGGCGTTAGATGAAGCCGAGATGTGCGTTTGCGATATTGCATTCTTATTGAATATGACCCAATCAGCAATTTCTCATCAGCTAAGAGTCTTAAAGCAGGCTGAACTAGTAAAGAGCAGAAGAGAAGGAAAGATTGTATTCTACTCCCTTGAAGATGAACATGTAAAGCAAATATTTGACCAAGGATTAATTCATATTTCAGAAGAAAGTAAGTAAAGGTGGGGCAGTGATGTTAAAGAAGGAAATAATTTTAGAAGGATTAGATTGTGCAAATTGTGCAGCTAAAATTGAAGATGAGGTTAATAAATTAAATGGAGTCAAAGCCTATATGAACTTCATGAACAAGACATTGACTTTAGAAACTGAATCAGAGCAAGAGTATAAGAATACACTACAGCAGGTTGAAACCATAGTGCACAAGCACGAACCGGATGTGGCAGTGAAAGAAAAATCCATTAGCAAGAGCAATAAAAAAGTATTAATACTTGAAGGACTTGATTGTGCGAATTGTGCTGCAAAGATTGAAGCTCAAACACAAAGCCTTGAAGGAGTAAATAGTGCAACCGTTGATTTTGTTACTAAGAAGCTGACAATTGAAGCGGTCGATAAAAAGGAATTTGGTAAAATTCTTGGAGAAGTAACATCCATTGTAAATATACTTGAGCCGGATGTTAAAATAGTTGATGCAGAGAAGAAAAAGGTGAACAAAAGCATAGTAATGCTTGAAGGACTTGGATGCGCGAATTGTGCAGCTAAAATGGAAAAAGAAATAAGCGGTTTAGAAGGAGTGGAGTTTGCTGCAGTAGATTTTGTTTCGAAGAAACTAACAATGGAAATAAGTCCGAAAGTCAACCGCACTGAATTAAATGAGAAGATTGAAGGCATTGTAAAAAAAATCGAACCGGATGTAAAGATTGTTTTTGAGAAAGATACATCTAAGGCCAACATAAAAGAAAATAATGAAGAGGAAGAAGAAGGTGTCAACAAAAAAGAAATCATAAGACTTGTGGTCGGTGGAGCAATATTTGCCGTGGGAATCATCTTTAATTTCCAAAATTGGCTTGAGCTTACCTTATTTATTATTAGTTATATTATAGTTGGTGGAGAGGTTGTCTTAAGAGCAATAAAAGGTATTGCCCGTGGACAGGTATTCAGTGAGCATTTTCTAATGAGTATTGCTACCATTGGTGCTTTCTTCGTTGGAGAGTATCCAGAAGGTGTAGCAGTTATGCTGTTCTATCTGGTAGGTGAATTGTTTCAGGATATAGCT
>NZ_JBMDYO010000014.1:1278-4955 GCF_049310885.1 Pleomorphochaeta sp. DL1XJH-081 | reverse complement strand
CATTCGGACCATGGCAATCATTCGGACCATGGCAATCATTCGGACCATGGCAATCATTCGGACCATGGCAACCATGCGGACCACCATCGAATGATGATAAAGGACTTTCGCAACAGGTTCTATTTCAGCTTGTTACTCACGTTACCCATCCTTGCGCTTACGCCGTTGATCAAGGACCTCACTGGTTTTGGATGGACGTTCCCGAGGGCAGACTATGTCGTATTCCTTTTGGCTACGATTCTGTATTTCGTAGGAGGTTGGCCTTTCCTTTCCGGTTTGGTGAAGGAGTTGAAGGAAAAATCTCCGGGGATGATGACACTAATAGGCATGGCTATCACAGTAGCCTACGGATATAGTACTGCTGTTACCTTCGGTCTTCCAGGGATGCCCTTCTACTGGGAACTTGCAACCTTGATCGCCATCATGCTTGCGGGACACTGGATAGAAATGACCAGCGTCGTAGGCGCATCGGCGGCATTGGAAAAACTGGCCCGCCTCATGCCATCGGAAGCCCACAGGAAAGAAGGGGAAACAATCAAGGACATACCACTCAGTCTTGTTGAGAATGGCGATCTCCTTATAGTAAAACCTGGGGAGAAAATTCCCGCCGACGGCCGGATCCACGAAGGTGCCGGGTATGTCGATGAATCAATGCTCACAGGGGAATCGCGTCCGGTCCGACGCGAGAAGGGAGACAGGCTCATTGGCGGGTCGATCAATGGTGATTCCAGCATCACCATCAAGGTTGATGGAGTCGGAGAACATGCATATCTGTCGAAGATAATCACCATGGTCCGCGAGGCACAACAAGTCAAATCAAAGACACAGAAGTTGAGCGACCGGGCAGCCCGTTACCTGACCATAGCAGCAATCACCATTGGAATTGCCACCCTAGTCAGCTGGCTGCTGGTCGGCTACGACCTGCAGTTCGCCATCACACGAATGGCCACTGTTATGATCATCACCTGCCCCCACGCACTTGGATTGGCCATTCCGCTTGTGGTCTCCGTCTCTACGGCCAAGTCCGCACAACACGGATTGCTCATCCGCAATCGGACGGCATTTGAGCAGGCGCGAAAGATCGATACCATTGTGTTCGATAAGACAGGCACGCTCACGAAGGGTACTTTCACGGTGACTGATGTAACATCGACCGACACGGGAACCTATTCGAAAAAGGATGTGTTGCGATTGGCAGCGTCTGTTGAAGTACACTCGGAGCATCCTATCGGGAAGAGCATCGTTGGACACGCAACCGCCCAAGGCTTTGAATTATCGTCTGTGGACGAAGTATCGGCAATCAAGGGAAAGGGTATCGGCGGGAAAGTAGATGGTTCGGCAATTTTAGTTACCAGCCCCTCCCATGCACGTCAACTTGGCATCGACATCCCTTCCACCAAAGATGAACTGGCTGTAACCCGTGTTTTTGTCCTGATGGAAACGCGATTGATTGGCTCTATCACCCTCAGTGATACGGTGCGTCCAGAGTCCCATGGCGCCATCAAGACGCTGCAATCAATGGGCATAGCCTGCTGGATGCTTACCGGAGATAACGAAGCGACCGCCCGTGCCGTTTCCGAGGAATTGGGCATGAATGGCTACTTCGCCGAGGTGCTGCCCGATGAAAAGCAACAGAAGATCAAGGAACTGCAGAAGAAGGGCTCATTCGTAGCGATGACAGGAGACGGCGTGAATGATTCTCCTGCCCTGGCGCAAGCCGATGTCGGGATTGCCATCGGGTCGGGAACCGATGTGGCGGCGTCCACCGCCGATATCGTGTTGGTGGATTCAAATCCACAGGACATCGTGACACTCATCAGGTTCGGAAAAGCCACCTATAGCAAGATGATCCAGAACCTGGTGTGGGCCACGGCATACAATGTGTTTGCCATTCCTCTCGCCGCGGGAGTGCTGCATTTCACCGGATTCATCCTGCAACCGGAGGTGGGTGCCGTCCTGATGACCTTGTCCACGGTGGTGGTTGCAATCAACGCCCGGTTGCTCAAAGTACCGAAGCACACAGGTTGATCCTTTCCCGATCTCGCTCATCCTTGCCGCTGCAATGGGCAACGGTAAAGATCAGGTAAAGAATGCAGGGGAATACTATGCAGGGGAATACTATGCAGGTGTGCGACATTGCTTTACATTGACTATACACCCCCTCGGGGGTGAGGGAGGCTAAAAATGATGATATTCGGAATCCTCGGGATTCTCTTGATTGTGTATCTGCTGTTCAAAACGGATATGTTCGGCAGAAAGGATGATTCCTTTCGTAAGGGAAACGATGAGGCGCTCGAAGCGCTCAGTAAGCGATATGCACAAGGAACCCTCTCACGGGAGGAATACCTCAGCATGAAAGAAGACATCTCGAATTGATGATGGAGGAATGGTATGCACGGATTATATTGTGGTTTTGGCAATATGGGTAGGCTGGGTATCGGTAGATACGGATGGTACGGAGTTGATTGGTGGTCCCGGGGAATGATGATCGGATTGTTGCTCATCGGGGTGACGGTCGTCGTACTTATTGCGGTGCATCTCTCATATCGGAACAGGTCCAATTCTGGCAGTTTGGAGGCAATCGAACTACTTAAAAACAGATATGCCAATGGTGAGATCGATAGCGAACTGTTTGAGAAGATGAAGAAAGACCTTCGTTGAAAAGGATCTTACCAACTTTGAGTATTGTACTTGGGCTGATCAATAAGCGGGATATGCTGTGAAGGGATCAACTCAATCAAGAAGGATCGGAGGAGTAAACATTATGAGAAGAAAATTCGTTATATTTTTGAGTGTCCTGTTCTTGTTAGTTGGAGCAACACTCTGGGCGCAGGAAGAAGGACACGGCAGAACTGCCGAAGTGATCCTTAACGAAATCAAGCAGAATCAAGGCGTGACAAACATCACGCTCATCGATCCCGACCTGATACGTCCGGCGCTGCTTGAGGAGCTGGGCGATGCGGTCATGGGTCTCATGATTGCCGATGAAGAGCGACACGAATGGATGGATGAGATGATGGGAGGAGAAGGCTCCGAGCAACTCGCATCGACCCACCGTTGGATTGCCTACAATTACCTCCAGAACGGCGGGAAGCTCGACACGTGGGGACCCGGCATGGGAGGATATGGCTTTATGGGACCGGGGATGATGGGAAGCTGGAACCGCAACTGGAATGGCAGCCTGAACTCACCATATAATATGTGGGATTATGGTCCCGGTAGCATGATGGGCTGGTCAGGCAATTGGTGGAGCTGGATCGCGATTATCGTGATACTTGTTGTCATTGCAGTTGTTGTAGTCGCTCTCGTACGGTCTCGCCGAAGTGGCCCCGACAGTTCCAGCGATGTCCTGGAAATTCTTCGCAGCCGCTACGCCGAAGGCAAGATTACCCGCGAGGAGTATCAGCGGATGTCGAAAGAGCTGAAAGAGTAGAATAAGGAAGTCCGATTGCCGGCATGGGTGCCGCCAATCGGATATTTTTTTCTGCAAAATCCTCCATTCTGCCCGCTTCGAACAGGTTCAACCAAAAGCCTTTATTCCGATGGATATCTCCCATATACTGGAAGGCGAGAAATAATCGGGAGGTCCTGTATGAACAATTCTCAAAAGAATGGGGACAGTATCCATGTATCCGTCTGTACCGGTACCAACTGCGCGTTCCGAGGAGCTTCCCAGC
>NZ_JBMDYO010000014.1:0-1178 GCF_049310885.1 Pleomorphochaeta sp. DL1XJH-081 | reverse complement strand
TTCTCAAAAGAATGGGGACAGTATCCATGTATCCGTCTGTACCGGTACCAACTGCGCGTTCCGAGGAGCTTCCCAGCTTGTGGAAGCTTTACGCGCCGAGAAGGATATCCAGGAACATTGCATCATCGACGAGATGTCCTGTCCCAATAAAGTCTGCGATCACTCGAGGAGATCTCCTGTTGTGAAAATCGATGGCGATTATATTCTCGAGGCGAAACTGGAAGCGATCATGGACGATGTGCATACCCGAATAGAGAAGAAGCGGGAGGCAAAGCCATGAGTGAGATCGGCGTAAAACGGGTATTTGAACGGATGCGGGGAATCTATACTCCTGTGACCGATCTCCGTAGGCGGTTGCTCATGGAGACAGTACGATTCATACTTGACGGAAAGAAACCCTCGGAAATAGAGTCCCTCCCATTCAGTATCATCGAAATGGGAAACCCGATGTACCGTTGCTGTTCATACCGGGAACTTTCCATCGTGAAGCAACGTCTCAGGTTGGCCTTCGGCCTGCCGCTTGTGGAGGAACGGGAGCATATTCCGGTCTCCAGCGGAATCGAAAAGGCCTTCACCAGTGAAAAGATCATCGAGACTCCCCTGGTCAACGTCATCCGCGCCGCATGCGAGAAATGTCCCGAGGATCAGGTTATCGTCACCGACGGATGCCAGTCGTGCATGGCACATCCATGTTCGATCGTATGCCCGAGAAACGCCATTTCATTCCCTGAGGGAAAAGCACTCATAGACCAGGAGAAGTGCATAAAATGCATGAAATGTGTCCAAGTATGCCCCTATGCCGCCATTACCAGGAGAGTACGTCCCTGCGCCGAGGCGTGCGGTGTGGATGCCATCGATTCGGATGAGGAAGGGTATGCCCGTATCCATCAGGATATTTGCGTAAGCTGCGGACTATGCACAGTATCCTGCCCCTTCGCCGCCATTTCCGACAAATCGGAGATTGTCCAGGTGACCTTCTCCCTCATGGAACGGAAACGGAAGACGACTTCCCCGAAGCTGCATGCGATCGTGGCACCGTCATTCACCGGGCAGTTCGGCAACAAGGTGACACCGGAAATGATATTTGCCGGCATCCAGCGTCTGGGATTCGACCGGGTGATGGAAGTCGCCTATGGCGCGGATTGCGACACAATCCTACTCGCCGAAAAATACACAAC
>NZ_JBMDYO010000013.1:0-31205 GCF_049310885.1 Pleomorphochaeta sp. DL1XJH-081 | reverse complement strand
TGCGTTACCCTACCTGTTGGAGGGCGAAGAAACTCTCACCCGACTCAAGAAATTCCGAGCAATCATCCTCAACATCATCCACCTCGATATTGGCACACACCACGCGGGTGTTCACGCCGTTTACCCTTTTCTGCAGCTGATAAGTGCTTTTTGAAGCGAAGGAATACGCTCTCCATCTGATTGAATGACTGCATGGATTGTGTAGTGTGGTGGGGTGTGAGCCTCCATAGGGGATTATTGAATCTCATAGGAGAATCCGTCAGGATCCAGGAACCCTCACCAGGGCAAGCGCCTTCCGGTGCAGGTGATAGATGTAATCCTGGCTATAGTTCAGTTGGGATGCGATCTGGTCCCAGCCTAGGAAGGTGATGTAACGCATCTCCAGCAGCGTCTCGCACTCCATGCTGTTCACACTCCGGATCGCTTCAGCGATTTCAGTCTTCAGTCTCATTAACTGGGCAATGCTGGTGTTGATTTCATTTTCCAGTTCGGTGATCCGTACCACCGCCTCCTCCACGGGAGATCGACGGATCGACGGAGCCTTGGGCACCTCTGTGAGTTTGGGGGATACGTAGACGGCATGGCTTTTGAGCCAATCGAGCTGGCGTTCCTTGGTCTTGATGCGTTTGTCCAGATACCATGCCTGCGACAGATATTCCTTTGCTTTCATGCTCTTGCCTCCTGTAGGTGAATCTTGGTGAAGTCGGGGCTGATCTCGCACAGGAGTTCGAACCACTTGCTCTCGAAAAACCTTTCAATCTCATCCTTGGTCGCCCATGCGTATACATAATCGGGGTTGCTCTCCAGCTGGGATACCGCCTTGTGCCAGTCGGTGACGGCACGTTCCACGATGGCCGCTGCCAGATGTCTCATACTTGCCTCGGTCATCGGCTACCCCCTGTAAGTTCGGCCTTCACCGCCTCGATCAGAGCATCCTGGGTTAGTGCCTTACCTGAAAGAACCTTTATGATGCGCTCATCGATGGTATTCTCGGTGATGAGATGTTGGACCACCACCGTCTCGGACTGCTGCCCTTGGCGCCACAGGCGCGCCACCGTCTGCTGGTACAACTCGAGGCTCCAGGTCAGGCCGAACCAGATCAGGCAGTTGCCACCGCTTTGGAGGTTCAGCCCATGCCCAGCGGATGCGGGGTGGATCAACCCGACCGGGAGTTTTCCCTCATTCCACTTTTGGAGGCTTTCGCTCGTATCCAGAGTTGAAAACGACACGCCAAGCTTCTCCAGCCTCCCCGCAATCCGCTGAAGGTCATGCTTGAACCAATAGGCCACCAGCACACTTTGCCCGTTGGCTGACTCGATGAGGTCCTCAAGCGCATCGAGCTTGCGATCATGGATGCCGATCATCGCCCCGTCGTCGGTGTACACAGCCCCATTTGCCAGCTGCAACAGTTTGCCAGACAGGCTGGCGGCATTGGCCGCTGTTACCTGTCCTCCTGAGGAATCCAGGACCAGTTCCTTGCGAAGCTTCTCGTAGGCAGAACGCTCATTACCGCTGAGGGAAACCTTATACTCGTTGGTGACGAGCTCGGGCATCCTGATATGGTCTTGAGCCTTCATCGAGATGGTGATGTCCTCGATTGCCTTATAGATTTTCTCCTCGGCACCCGGGGCAGGCTTGTAGCTGAACACGATCTGTCCATTGCGTTTGTCTGGGGAGAAGTACGCATCACGGTAAGCTCCTATGAATCTGCCTAGGCGCACACCCTTGTCCAACAGCTTGAACTGGGCCCAGAGGTCGATCAGGCCGTTGCTGGCCGGGGTTCCTGTGAGCCCTACGATGCGCTTTACCACGGGACGGCGCTTCATCAGAGCCCTGAAGCGCTTGGAGCGGTGGTTCTTGAACGATGAGAGTTCGTCGACGACGACCATGTCGAAGTCGAAGGGCAGGGTAGTCTCCTCAATCAGCCACTGAACGTTCTCGCGGTTGATGATGTACAGGTCAGCCTTACGCTCGAGTGCAGTAAGGCGCTCGGCGGTACTTCCCACGGCCACTGACGGAATCAAATCCCCAAGGTGATCCCACTTGCCGATTTCCGTAGGCCAGGTATCCCGTGCAACCCGAAGGGGCGCGATGATCAGTATTTTGCGTACCAGAAACGAATCGAAGAGGAGGTTGGAAAGGGCCGTCAGGGTGATGACCGTTTTGCCAAGCCCCATCTGCAGCAAAACCGCTGCTACGGGGTTCTGCTCAATAAAGTCGGTCGCATACTGTTGGTAGTCATGCGGTGTATATGTCATTGATGATCTCCTCTATCTGTTCTTTTGCATCCAGCACGTATGCCTTGAACCCCAGGGCCCTCAGCATTTCATGCCTTACCACTTGGAGGGCTCTCGGCTTCTTTCCCGGAGCCTTCACTTCCACGAATCCGCACCGCCCATGGGGCAGCAGCACCAATCGGTCCGGCATCCCATCGAAGCCCGGGCTTATGAATTTCACAGCCCGACCTCCCTTCTTCTTCACAGCCTTAAGCAGCTGCAACTCGATCTCTTTCTCAAGCATTCCAAATCTCCCTATGGAACGACGGAACGACCGGAACAAGAATTCCTATATATTTATACGCGTGCGTATAGGCGTCTCCATGTTTCCCATTCCCTCTGTTCTTCCTCAAAAAGTCTTTTTGGTATATTCTTGTTCCATCGTTCCAAAACCTTGAAAACCTGCATTCTAGAATGGTATTTCGTCGTTTTCTTGTGGAACGAGCTCTGGAACAAGCTTGGAACGAGCTGATTCTTGTTCCACATCCTGTAGAACGAAGGCTCGCTGCTTGCCATAGATCGGGAAGTACATCGTTCCATTCTTCGTTCCACAATATTTGGTCCAACCTCCGATTTTCTGCATGATGGCAGTGATGCCATATGAGTCGTTCTTGCTGATCGTAGAGGGGTCATTTGCATAGCACTCGCACCAGATTTCCATGTTGCATACAGCCGTTCGTCTGACAGTTCCCTTGGCCACCATGCCGCTACCCCTCTCGGAGAAATATGCGCGCCGTTCGTACATGTCCATCGCATCCCAGTTCTCAGGCAACAAGGTGTCGAGATACTTTCTGACAAGACCTTCGCGGTCATCAGTTTCCATGGCTTGAGTCTGGACATCCTCAGCCTCATACAGAAGTGCGCCTTCGAGGTAGAGTCTTTCCCCCGCCTCCCAGATGGACTTGGCCTCTGCCCAGAATTGTGATCGGAATTCCTCGGTGCATCGCCAGGTCATCTTATGACGCGGCTGGTTGGATTTGACGATCCAGTATCGTCGGTTCCCGGTGACATCCCGAAGGTATCCATGTTCCCCGTTGACCGTCGCGATGATCACACATTGGCGGGGATGGCTTTCGACCGTCCTGCCATAACTTGGACGATATTGATCGTCCGAGGTTGAGAAGAATGCCTTGACCTTCTCAATGTCGGCCTTCTTCATTCCTGCAAGCTCGCCTATCTCCACAATCCAGAAACCCTGCAACTTCTCAGCAGCCGACTTGTCATTCACATCGGTCAGGGAGAGGGACTCCGAGTAATAATCGCTACCTACCAAATCCTTCACGATCGTACTCTTGCCGATTCCCTGTTCGCCATCGAGTACGAGAACGCTGTCAAATTTGATTCCCGGGTGGTAGACGCGGGCCACCGCTGCAGCAAAGGTTTTTCGGGTTATCGCCCGCGTGTATGGAGTGTTGTCGGCTTTCAGAAAACGAATGAACAGTTCTTCGACCCGTGAAATACCATCCCATGGCGGCAAGCAATCCAAGTAATTACGAATGGGGTGGAACCGACGGTCATCTGCGACCTTAGTGAAAGCGACATCATGGTTGCGACCAGAGAACGCGAGATAGCGTGAGTCGATGAGAGATTTCAATTGGGCCGTATCAGCATCGCGCCAGAAGTGGTTTCCTACCGGCCGGCCCCAAGGCATCTTGGATGTGACTTGGATGCGTCCCGCCATTTCGTTGAAAGCGAAGCCGGCGAAATCAGGATCGTTGTTGAGAATCAGGTTGAGGTTCCATACACTGTTCTCCAACAGGCTGCTTCGGGGCATGTACCGCAATTGTTTTTCCCAATCCCCCTCTGGTGCAAAGTCGGCATCAGCCTCCGCACGGCGCTCCTGGGTAATCAGCAATTTAACCCTTTCATCCTTGCTGGCATGCTCGGCCATTGCGTTGAAGGATTTCTTCGGATCGTCATCCCCAAAACGATGGATCCTCACCAGATCAAACGCATTGAGGAGTTTGCCTGAGGCGGGATCGGTAGCATGATGTGAGTAGGCGAATTTTTCATCATAGATCACCACGCCGGCACTGGAATCGGCAGGGATATAGTCATATCGGCCAGGGGTAATTGAGGGTTCATAGATATCTGAAAGAAACTGTTCAATTGCTCCCTGGATGGTGTATGTCCGACAAAAAGCTCCAATCACCCCCGGTTTTTTCAGAGGGTCTTCTGCATTTCTTCCCGTGGCATTATGCACTGTACTTTCCCGGCTGGAAGTAGGCAGAAGTGAGCAGTCGTTCCAATGCGGGTGGTACGCAAGGTAAGTATCCGGATCAAGCCATTGCCCATCGGTCTTAAGGAAAATGAATTCCCCGTTTGATGGGGTGGTTGGCCAATACATCAATTGGTGCGGACGATAGGAACATTCATCGAATTGGTCGATTCCAAGACTATCGGTGAAGTAGCGTGCGATCGCGATATACTCATCAGGGGTGGCATCACGGGTCATCGGTACGATGATCCGTGCTCGAGGAGCATCATGGGTATGCCCGTGCGTGGTATAAAGGCACGCAGCGTATGGGCAAGAGGTCTTGAATGAGGAGATCAGTTCTTGTGTTGCGTGGTCGGCATCGAGAGTGAGCATGGAGCGGCTTGCTACGGTTTCCCGCTTTCTGCGGTTATCCCTTAGCTGTCCCCCGACGAATCCACCTTTGTCCTTGATGCGGTCGCGTTCTGCTTTCAGAAGCTTTGGGTATTCCTCCACTGATTCCGTGGTACGTATCGTTTCTGACAATCGCATGCAGAGTTCATCGAATGTTGTGGTCTTGTTTGTCCAGGTTTTCGCATAACAGCTGTTGCCATAGGCTATGGGTAGGTTACGCATATCGTATCCTCCTTGGTAGATAGGTAGAGAGTTTTCATGACGAATAGACACTCCTTACCTACCACCGAAAAACCGTACCCCTAATTAAGCAGCGATAATTTATGACAGCTATGCACAAATAAATCCATGGGTAGTTGATTTGAGCTTGATCGACTAATTGATCATGATTTCTTTACTTAGTACTACCCATAGTCAATTTTCTTTCCGATCAACCTTTATTTTTGCTACAGTGGGATATATACTCAGTGATTAAGAAATAGGAGTTCAATGATGGATACGATCCTCTATAATGAAGTCAGCTATCAGCTCGAACATCTTCTCTTGGAAATCCAAAGCGGTCGGTTAGGTTTACCGGATATTCAAAGGCCTTTTGTTTGGAAAAATTCCAAGGTCAGGGATCTCTTTGACTCAATGCTACGAGGTTATCCCATCGGATATCTTTTACTCTGGGAATCCAGTGGGAACGGGACTTCAAAACAGATAGGTGAAGATGCGCATTCTCACAGTTCTCCCTCCCATCTCATAATCGATGGTCAACAAAGGCTTACCTCATTGTATGCGGTGATAAAGGGAGTTTCCGTTATTGACAAGAATTTCAAGCAAAGAAGGATGAAGATAGCTTTCCACCCCCTTGAGAGACGCTTCGAAGTTAGCACGGCTCCGATTGAGCGATCTCCTGAGTGGATCTCAGATATTAGCGATGTCTTCAAAAACATTACTCGCGCTTGGGGATATAAGAATAATTTCATTGAGCGTTTGGAAGATGCCCGTGTGAGAAACGGAAAGGAGCTTAGTGATGAAGAACGTGAGCTCATCTCAAGCAATATTCAAAGTTTACTCAATCTGAAAGATTACAAGATTCCTGCACTTTCAATAAATGCAAGTTCCGACGAGGACGCGGTTGCCGATATCTTTGTACGGGTGAATTCCGGAGGAACAAATCTCACGGAAACCGATTTTATTCTTACACTGTTGTCTGTCGTTGATGATTCTTTACGGAATAAGATCGAGGAATTCTGCATTGATGCAATCAAACCCTCTTCCAGTGGTACATCGTATAACCAATTGTTTGCCCCTCAACCACAACATATAATTCGTATCGCGATGGCATTCGGGTTCAAACGAGCAAGGCTCAGATATGCTTACATGTTGTTGCGGGGGAAGGATTTTGAGACAGAGGAATTTAGTGAGGATCTTCAAAAAGATAATTTCCGGATACTCTCTACCGTCCTAGACAAGGTACTAAATCTGAATAACTGGCATGAGTTCATCAACTGTGTTCTTTCAGCGGGGTATATCAGTGATGAATTGATACTCGCTGAAAATAACCTGGTGTACACATACATGATGTTCCTCATCGGAAAATACAATTACGGTATTACAAACAAGCATGTCTTAAGGAAGTGCATTTCTTGTTGGTATTACATGGTTGCAGTATCAGCCTACTATTCGACATCTACCGAAACAAAGGTTCAAGCAGATCTCAATGACTTGAAAGCAATTGAAGGAGAGGAAGGATTCCTGAAATTTATTGATGATCGTATAGAGAGTGTATTCACCAATGATTATTTCTCCATAACCTTACCTAATCATATGGAAACATCGTCGCCAAACAGCCCTGCATGGAAAGCGTATTGTGCAGCACATGTATTATTAGATGTGAAAGCATTATTTTCCAACGTACTGGTCAAGAATCTATTTGGACCGGGATCTTCTGGGAGTAGAAGTGCGGTTGAAAAACATCATCTTTTCCCGAAAGCATATCTCTCCAAAATCGGATTCAATACGGATCGAGAAAGGAATCAGATCGCAAACTTTGAATACATTGAATGGAGCGACAACATGGAAATTTCTGATGATGCTCCCTCTGTGTACTGGCCTCAAATGGTCTCAGGATTATCCGAAGATGACATGGGTCAAATTGAGCAATATCATGCCATCCCTCGAGGATGGGAAAACATGGAGTATTTGGAGTTCCTTGATAAACGACGAAAGTTGATGGCGGAGATAATACGAAAGGGTTTTGACCGATTGAAGTAGAGGCAAATTGCATAGAACAACATTGGTTGAAGGGGATAACATTATGAATGTATCATATGATCGGTTTCCCACCGAGGTGATTGAGAAATTGAAGTACTATGTCTATCGCCTTATTGATCCGCGAAATGGTGAGACGTTCTATGTTGGCAGGGGTAAGGGTGATAGGATTTTTCATCATATACGCGAAGAGAAAAATTTTCTGAAAGAATATGATGAAGCCTCGTTAAAGATCCAGACTATACGAAAAATCAAAAATGCCGGACTTGAAGTGCTGCACATCATCCATAGACATGGAATGGATGAACCCACCGCGAAGATCGTAGAAGCAGCACTTATCGATGTCTTTCCCGGACTGACCAATATTGTGTCTGGAGAAGGAGCAAATGATTTTGGTCCTGCACATGTTCAAGAAATTATTACCAATTATTCTGCACCAGAGGCGGTTTTAATTGAAAAATGCCTTTTAATCAATGTCAACAGAAGTATAAACGAGCTGAATCTGTATGACTCAACAAGATTTGCTTGGCGGTTGGATCCCAAGCGCGCAAAAAGGGCAAAGTATATACTTGCGGTATCACAGGGGCTAATCAGACAAGTGTTCATTGCCGATAGATGGTTGGAGGCTAATGAAACTAATTTCCCGGGATTCCCCAATATTCCTGGGAGATTTGGCTTTATTGGGGGTGTGGCACCCGAGTCAATTCAACGGGATTATGTCAATAAGAGAGTACCACAGAAATATAGATCGCCTGGTGCCTCCAATCCGATCAAGTATACCTATAAGTGAGTCATAATGATAAAGTTGATAGACCAACAGAACTTCTACCTGTTCTCATGATGTTTCATCATTCCTCTAGTCAATTAAGATTTCGATGCAATCACTGCCGAAAAATCTCACCTTGTATCCCTTGCAGCGAGCCCTATCAATCTCAATCTGCATTCCTGTACTGATTCGTTCACCAAACACCCAAACCTCTGAACATTTGCTCATGAGTACGATGCCGAAGAACATGCCCAGATCGCGTTCGCTCTGAAGACCGTCATCAAGAAACTGTGGGTAGAGCAGGTGAGGGGTTATCGGAAGATAACCTTTCTCAACAGCAAAGCGGCTGTAACGTCGGGCATGGAACACATTCTCTTCGATATTTCCAGCATATGGAGAGCAGATATATACTATGGGATGATAATCAAAATGTGGTCTTGCTTGTTTCTCAATAGCCTTCATGGCCTCATAGGGGGTCCAATCCATATATCCTTCCTTGTTGCGTATATTCATATTCAGTCCTTTTTGTAAAATTTGGTCTCAAAGCCATCCGCATTGAGCAGCAATCCATCCGCCCATGATGGCGATGCCGCCATGGAAGCCTCGATGGCTTCCAGTTCCACTTCAGCAGGTGCCTCGATGACGATCTCGTCATGGATGTGCATGCAGATCCGATGATCCTTGAGTTGCTGCATCGAGTAGCAGAGAATGTCACGGCTGATTGCCTGTACGATGTTCTCCACCACCTTGGGACCATATGTCTCGATGCGCTCCCACTTCTTCGTGGCTCCCACGCCCTCATAGGTTACGCAATCGTTGCCAAAATCATTGGTGCCCATACGGGGCTTCACGTAGGCAAGCCGTCTTCCTGATGGCAAGGTGATGAACAGGAAGCCACTCTCATACGAGAACCTGATGCCATGTGTGTTGGTCGAGATCCTATCCTTGACCGCCTCCTTGACCACCTTGTCCACATCCCACCAAAGCTGGACGATGTTTGGATTGGATTGACGCCACACATTTACCAATGGCTTGAGCTCATTCTCTTCAAGGCCCATATCCAGAGCGCCCATCGCCTTCAGAGCTCCCACCGACCCGCCGTACCCGAGCGCCAATTCGGCAATTTTCCCTTTCTGCCTCAGATGGGCATTCTGGCCATGCTTCTCTACAGGGACCTTGAACATTTGTGAAGCCGATGCACAGTAGATGTCTCCATTACCGGCAAAGACATCCATGCGCCAGGTTTCCCCTGCAAGCCAGGAGAGCACTCTTGCTTCGATGGCGGAGAAGTCCGAAACAATGAACCTATACCCTTTCCTGGGAATGAAGGCGGTACGGACCAATTGGGACAATGTGTTGGGAACATCGGAATACAACATCTGCACCGCTTCATACCCACCGCTATTCACCAAGGTTCTTGCAGTCTCCAGATCCACCAGATGGTTCTGGGGTAGATTTTGCATTTGCACGAGTCTTCCGGCCCACCGTCCGGTACGGTTTGCCCCGTAGAACTGGAACATGCCCCTAGTCCTGCCATCGCTGCAAACTGCGTTTTCCATCGCCTGGTACTTCTTCACCGACGACTTGGCAAGCTGAAGCCTGAGCTCGAGCACTTCCTGTATCTGGCGCGGGGCATCCTGCAAAGCTGCCTTCACATCCTTCTTGCCAAGAGAATCGACTTCAAGACCGTTCTCTGAAAGCCAGGTTTTGACCTGTGATACCGAGTTGGGATTCTCGAGGTCAGTGAGATCCTTCATCCTCGCGACCAACTCTTCTCGGGCACGTTTGTCCATCCTGATTGCATTACCCACGAGATTCTTGTCGACCAACACACCCCGGTCGTTGATGCCTTGATCAAGGCGGTACTCATCCCAGACGGCATCGGGAACCGGAAATCGACAGAGGCGCTGATGGATGGCGATCTCAACCTCGACATCGCGCTTGTTGTACTCGATGAACAATTTCCATTTGTCAGGTGCATCATCAGCCTCATTCCTGGTACGTCCGCCGTTTGTGATAGTAGGATTGCATGGTGTGCAGAAGTATCTGATCAGATCCTTGCCCTCGGAGAGCTTCAGTCTCTGAAGACCGAGCACTGCACCGACGCCCATCAGCGATAGGGGTAGTCCCAGATACGCCGACCAGATCATCGTGCAACGCCAGGAGGACGGATCGAGATAAGTACCTGTCGGCAACCCCAAATGGCGGGAAAGACAAATGCGTTCGAAGGTTGCATTGAATGCCCATTTGATGATGCCATCGTCTGAGATTGCCCTGATTATATTTTTGGGGATTTTTTCTCCCCGGGCGAAATCGACGACCTTCACCTCCCCGCCGTCCACGCTGTAACCGAACAGGAGGATCTCGAAGTCCTCTGCCTCGCAGTAACGGTAAACTCCGCTTTTGGCTAGATTGATCGAAGAATATGTCTCGATATCGATGCTAAGGTAGTTCATCCTGATCTCCTGGTAACGAAGTTGGGTTTCAAGTAAGCACATATTAAAAGGACGGCAGCATATTGCCACCGTCCTCTTGTGAAGAGATCAGGCAAGGAAATCATCCTCGTCGTCGGTGGCGAAGTCACTCTCTGCACTTGCCTTACCGCCCAGAGGCTCTCCCTCACGGATGAGCTGCAGATTCTGCAGGCCGCATGCGATGCCGCGGTTGCCGTTGGAGTTGAACGCATAGAAGGTGATCGAGGCCCGTCCGTAGACACCCGAGTACACATCACTGCGGTTCAGCACGGGGTTGCAATCCGCATCAACGATACCGGGTGCGGTGGCACTGTTGGCATTGATGAAGAATGCGTTCTCGTAGGCTGGATCATCCGGGCGATCGATATCCCCATCGCGCAAGGGAGTCTTCAGCGATGCAAGCGACGGGGCTGTTCTTCCATTGCCTTTGAGCTTTGCCTCGCCTTCCTTGTACGCAGCCTCAATGGCAGATTTTATCTTCTGCACAGTTGCCTTGTCGCTTTTGGGGATGATCAGGGAGACCGAATACTTCGGAGACCCTCCATTGATGGACTTGGGCTCCCACACATTTGCATAGGACCATCTGGTGTTCTTTCCGGTGATTACCTTCATTGGATTTGCGATTGTTGACATTACTTTTCCTCCATGTCGTCAAAGTCGTTGATTGTGATAGCCGGTCTTTTATCGCTTTCCGGTACGAGCGTCGGTTTGCCTTTGGGCTTGTAGATGAATGGGCCCAAGATCTCATTGAATCGTGTTCTTCCCAGCAATTCGGTCATTGCCGTGATTCCCAGTACCTTGTGTTCATAGGGATCGAATCCAGAAGAGTTGACTGCCTCAGCAACGGCCTGCTCATCGGTGTACTTGCGTATCGATCTACCCTCGACCAGTTTGAATCCCTCCAGTTTTCCTCCTCTACCCAATACCGAAAGAGCGTACCCCTTGATATCGCTTACCCAAGAAGCCAACTCGTCAGCTTTGGTCAGGATCTCTGCAATCTCGTCATCTCCCAGGAGTACAGGCTCGGCGAACTCATAGCGAGCGAGATCCAGGTTCGCCTCGGCACGCTTGCGGCAGGTGGCTTTCACCTTGCAGAAGCGGCAATGGGGACCTGAGCAGAATTCACCCTTGCCCCGGAATGCCAATTCAGCCTTTGGCTTGAGATAGGATTCAGCCCAGTTGGTTAGATCATCGGCAGTCATGGTGAACGTGCTCACGTTTGCAAGGCGGGGTTGGAATACGGTCATCGATACCTCTTCCACCTCATACAGCGAGCCGAACATATCAAGAGCTCCGAGGGAGTAGAGCATCATCTGCGTATTGTGGTCGGCTGAGACTGCAACCCCCTGTCCGTACTTGAAGTCGATGATGTGCAGGTTCCTGTCGGCGATGATGATGCAGTCTCCGGTCCCAGAACATTCAGGTACATACGTGCTGATATCCAGGCGTTGTTCAAGGAGTATCAACGGATCTTTTTGAGCATCCTTCTCATGCTGCAATGCCTCGAGAACGAATGCGGCGTATTCATCGGTACAGCTTTCCATTTCCTCGTTGTGGTAGTGCAAGGTGGGTCTCGGGTCCTCCATCTTGATTCCCAGGGCAAGCTTGACCTTGTACTCGCATAGGGTATGGGCTTCGGTTCCTTCCTCGGCAAAGACGCTGGATTTCTCCTCGATGTGTTCGCATAGGCGTGCCGATGGCGGACACATTGTCCATCGCGAGGCCGATGAGGGAGAGAGAAGGGCATGCCTACTCATCGGCAAGCCTCCTGATATCCCTTAGGAAACCCGGGTAATATTCCGGTTTCAGATCCTCAAGGCTGGTGGCATAGTGATGTTCATAGATGGCTGGCATCTGATCGGCCTTGTCCTTCGAGGTGATTGCGTTGACGGCAGCCTTCAAATCTTCCAATGTCGCTCCCAGACAAAAAGCCTCATCGGCAAGATTTCTGTAATGAGCGGGATCGATCGCTGAGAGCTTGTCAGCTCCATACTTTTGCAGGAGCAACCGCACCTGGTCCGTGTGGCCATCACGCGACTTCTCTGCGAGTATCTTGCGCACATCGATCAGAGACAAAGGGGACTCAGCCTTTGAAGGCTCTTGAATCGTTGGTGAGTCCTGTGCTTTAAAAAGGTCTGGTTGGATATTCTTCTGTCCGAGGAGGTTCTTCAGGTCTTGTGTGCGAAGTACTTCGGCGGCTAACTCGAGCGCTTCCGCAAGGGATCTGAATCCCTTGGCTCCATCAAGCAACAACTGGGCTTTATCTTCCATTTTCATTCACTCCTTCTTGCATCTCATGTATTTCGACGCTCCTGACCGTTTTGCCCGGTGTAAGTACGAGCACTTCGCTGTACTGGCCGAACAGGAATCGCAGCAGCCTTGCGGGTAACTTTCGTCCACGGCTACCCAACACTCCTTGGGTTCCTTCACGGACTTGGGCCACATTGATCTGGACCCTGTGTTGAAGTTTCATTGTGTTTCTCCATCGCTGTACGGGGTGTTTCCCCGGAGGCTGTTTCGGTGTGGCATCACCCCGTGTGTACATCCTCTGCCTAATACCTGAAATCCGTACCCCAAGGAGAAAACGGGGATTATGCATCCCCGAACTCCTCGGTATAGAGAGCCCTGATGCGATCGAACATCTTCCTGCGGCGGCTACGGATCGCATTGTCCGTGGTCCCTTCCTCCCGGGCGATATCGACGAGTTGTCGGCCTTCGCAGAGTTTCCAGAAAAGCTCCTGTTGGGCAGGGATCAGCTGTGGGATGATCGTGTGTACCTGATCCCTGATCGAGGGAGATAACTCCTCATGGAAGAGGACCTCCTCCGGGGCTTGGGAAATATCGACAAGATGCTCGATGGGATCTGTTGGATGAGCTATCGGGTTGGCATCGTGAAGGGTCTTTGAGAATTTGAACTTCGCATCCTGCAGTTCATCTTCATACCGGTCGTTCAGTTTCTCGGCATGGTATGAGTCACGGAGAACGGTGATGATCTCCTCTGTGATTCCATCCTTACCTGCGGTAAGTCGGTACGGTTTTCCGTCGATGTAATAGAAGAATTCTGTCCTGGCGTCCTTTGCCATGTGTGCCTCCCGCCTGAGACGGAGGGCGAGGCCATGACACCATTCGAAGTCGTGATGATCAGATTGCAAGCCTGAGGGCACAACGAGACCAGGAGACCCGAAACAGCCCGTCAACACTTGTGGTGTGACAGGCTGCTGCATCAGGATTCCTCGCCCTAAACGTTGTCAGGCTCGAATCGATTTTATTGTTGAATCGAAGCAACACATACCTCAAAAAAAATGCAGCCCGAAGGCTTTGGAAATATGGTGTTGCATCGAATCAACAGAGTGAAAGTACAATAATTGTTGCTTCGAGTCAACACAAAATGAGAAGATTTGAAAAAATGTTGACTAGAATCAACATATTTGGTAGTATCTACCTGTTACTGAACATTTTGACTGCTATCGAAGGTGAATAACGAGAGAAAAGGGGATGGATATGAGCGAAAGCGAACTCACATTGGGAAAAGTCATTCAGGAAAAACGTGAAAAGCTTGATATGACCCAACGGGAACTTGCCCGGGCTATACACCTCAATCATGCCACCATCTCACGAATCGAAAACAATCCAGATATCGTGGCTGATCCAAGTACTCTGAAAGCTATTGCGCAGGCGCTGCACATTGACTACAATTACCTTCTCAGTTTGAACAAGACGATTGATGATGACAAGGATATCAGGATTATTGCGCGTGCGTCGAAGTCCATGTCCGAAGACGATAGGGAGCGGATGATGGAAATCCTACGAAACAATTTTGCTACAGCCTTCCAGGATGCTGATAGCGACGGAGTCATCGAGCCCCAGGCTTCTGATGACTTCTGATGCGACTGAATCCAGATTATCAGCAACCCATTATAGAGGCCTTGATCGTACTTGAGGACGCCGGCATTGACCGGTTTCCGGTGAGTCTGCATGCGATCCAACATCAATTCCGTAACTTATTCCAGATCCGATCTTATGGATCAATTATGGAACAATTGGGCATCTCGAGAGAGGAGTGCTTCAAGTATCTTGGATCGGAGGATGGTGTTGTTGCCTCTGTTGGTGGAAATGGAAAATACATTATCTACTATAATGAAAAAATGAGTAAGCGACGTACCAGATTTACCATCGCACATGAAATGGGACATATTTTTCTTGCACACCATGACGAATATGAAAAAGCTATTCTTGCAAGGGGAGGAATAGGGAAAATCCTGTACGACCGGCTGGAGAATGAAGCTAGTTGCTTTGCTAGGAATTTGCTTTGTCCTGCCTACCATGTAGAGAAGCTGCTGGAGTCACACGGGTTCACGAAAGCATCCAGGAAAAAGGATGGATGGGTGAGAACCAAATGGACTCAAATCACTGAAAACCTTGAAGTAATTTTTCATGCGGAGGATCTTGTTGAGAGTGCATTTGATGTTTCATCTGCAGCCGCGGAAGCACGAATGGGCTTTTTGTATACCGACTTGAAGAAATGCCGTGATTACTCAATAAATTGTGAATCAACTGAACACATCAAGCATGCTGCAACCTGGTATTGCTCTCACTGTGGTTGGGAAAGGATGCCCGGGGCTTCCCATTGCTTCGAGTGTGGCAGAAAACACTTCTCATTCAAGGTTAATACTTTTGGGATCAGCTACAGGGATCTTGGAGTCAACACTCACACACAATTTTCCCCATGCCCTGTCTGTGGGAATGAGATTTTCTCAGAAGACGCTGGATACTGCAGGATATGCGGTACTCCATTATCAAATCCATGTACACATGATCCTACGCACCTCAATCATCCAGAGGCGAAACATTGCTATGCATGTGGGAAACCTACTGCGTTCAAAGATAGCGAATACCATATACAGATAAAACAAAGCTTAGAAAAATATGCTGAAGGAGACTTCTCGATGATATATAAGTCCGGAATCAAATACGATCGAAATACAAACAGAGTCAAGGAATGCCCACGGTGCCAAAACGAAGAATTCAGTGCTGATGCCACATATTGCAGGATTTGTGGGTTGCCATTGGTGAACAATTGCATACCTGGTCAATGGGAGGATGATTTCGGTAACAGATATCCGCGGGACCCCCACGAAAACCTACCAGACTCAAGGTTTTGTGAACAGTGCGGTGAGCCAACGGTATATTTCCAGAACAAGCTCCTAAAGACGTATAGAGAGATCCTGGGATTGCCAGAGGCGGAAGATGATGGGGATGAATTTGATCCCGACATACCATTCTGAGGTTTATTATCCCGACGACCTTGGGAAAGGGCGACATTGAAAGATGATAGCTCTACTTCGTCGTTCAGATAATTGTTGATCTGATAATCTGGGAATTTTCGCCAATTCATTTTGCTCTATTTCATATTACTCGCGGTTATCATCGTCGCGTTCTTATATGGCTTGTCGGTCATATATTGATTTGGATCCGATGGAAACAATCCTGTCGCATATCTTGACTTTTTGAGTTTAACTTATACATGTCACCCTAGCTATATCTGTCAGGCGTTTATCGATAGAGCACGGCGGTTGTTTTCGATATCATTCAAGAAAGGTACTGTAACACTCAAATTACAAGCCAACTCATGTAAGCAGATCAGCTTCGCGTCTCAATTGTATATAAGGTATTCTCTAAAAGTCATGGTTGAATTCTTCATAATCATCGGCATCTGTGTACGACTGATATTTAGCAGATTTTCTATATCGAGGATAGTGCATCACATGAAATCGGGAAGAAAAATTTTTGATAAAAAGGAATAAAGAAGTTTTTAGCAATATGTGAGAAGAGGCGAGAATATTTATGAAATGCCACTCAGGGTCAACAAAATATTTTTTAAGGTGTTAAATCACCTCATAACCAAGTATAATAAAAGTATCGTGTTGACGATACTTTTAAGGATAAAAATAGACAGAGAGTTCTAGATAGGTAAAAAATCAGGTAATTATATGAATGACGATTTGTGGATAAAAATTTGTAAAACCCGTTTAGTTGTTGGGTATTTAGGTGAAAAGAACCAGAATGCTTGGTGGGATTGTAATTTTCTTTCAGCTTCAAGCAAGTCATTCCTAATTCCAGTGTTTCCAAAAACAATGGCTCTTGCACAGTATCACGGGGTATGTCGAGCAGCTGCGATTGTTCATGATGACCATATTGGTATAGGCAAGCATTTTCATTTGTATCGATTGCCTGATTCCATCGAGAGACATATTATTAGGCTATTTTCACAGGATGAATTAATCCAAGAAATGAACTCTTCTATAGAAAGCCAGGATTCCGCAATAAGATACTTAGAAAAGCATTCAGTGCCAATACAAAGTGCTGAAGGACCTGTAGTTCTAGGAGAGTATTCAGATTATGGTCTTTCAGAATTACTACCCAGGACCATTGCGAATTATTTTTTGGCCTTCACCGAAGGTCGAAAAGTGTTTCCATTTTATAGGAATAATGCCTGATGTATGGATACTACACTACACAACTCCAGGCCGGATTAGGATTGATAGAAGAAACAAAAACTCTCTTAACCATTTATAATAATGGTATGACAAATTCTGAGCTCTATTCTCAAGCTCTTGAATCTGGATTATTTCCTATGGTTTCAGCCCGACGTTTACGAAATATCATTGCCGAATGTTTTACTCCAAGATACTTGAAGACTAATTCTGCGATTTATCTGAAGGATCTTACACAAAAACTACCTACTCATATAATGATACAGTTTTTTTTGGTATTCACAGCTTTGGCAAACAGGATCCTCTTTGATTTTATAATAGATGTGTATTGGAATAGATACTCAAGTGGGTCTGAATCACTTTCAACCGAAGAAGCTCGAACCTTTGTTTCAAATGCTGTTTACGATGGGAAAACAGCCAAGATCTGGTCTGAATCAACAGTGAGAAGGATGTCTTCATATTTGATCGGGTGTTGTGCTGATTACGGATTGATCTCTTCAAAACGTAGTTCTAGCAGAGAAATGCAAGCTTTAAGATTGCATGAGCTAACGATGCTTTTCTTTGCGTATTGGTTGCATTTTAAAGACATTGGGGACAATCGCATCATCTCCCATGATATATGGAAGATCTTTGGGTTAGAGCCAAATGATGTGAAAGAAGAGTTAAAAAGAATTTCCAAGAAAGGCTGGATGATTGTCCAATCAGCTGGAGATGTTACTCGGATCAGCTGGACTTTTAACAATTTAGAGGAGGTTGTAAATGTCATCACTGAAAGCTGATTTTGCTGAATTGTTAGAACGTATTAAAGCAGGACGTGAATTTGGCCATGCCAGTTTTGAACCAATATATTATCTGGTTTTTTCTCCCGAGCAGATTATCGAAGTGAAACGCCAAATGCCTGCATGGACTGCCAAGCTTAAGAACGATGGATGGAATGTGAATATTTTCTCTATTGCATCTGAGATTAATAAAATACTTGAAGTAGCCCCACTTCGAAAAATCTGGTTGAGAGCTGATTCTAAAGCTCCTTTACAATGGGAGAAAACTAATAAAGCATTGGCAAATGCTCTCAGTAACGGTGCTCTGCAAAAGAAATTAGAGTGCATGCTAGAAAGCTTGGATAATGATTCTAGAAATATCCTACTAATTACTGATATTGAAGCACTTCATCCATATATGCGCATTGGCTCAATTGAAAGTCAGCTTCAAGGGAAGTTCAATATACCAACAATATTCTTCTACCCAGGGACTCGAACTGGCAAAACAAGATTGAAATTTTTAGGATTCTACCCCGAAGACGGTAATTATAGATCAGTCCATGTTGGCGGCTAAAAAAAAGAATAGGGAAACAAAATGGAAATTAAAACTTTATTTGATTCAAACAAAAATATTTATCGAACAATTGAGAAAGTTATCACGTATGGTGTTTCTCAGGAAGCTCGTCTTAAAGCAGAAATATCAGAATACATTGTTACTGAGAGCATTGAAGATCAATTTGAGAAGTTGCTTACTAAGATGCAAGCAGCTATGGAGGCTGGAAGTGAAAATGAAGTAGGGGTTTGGGTTTCAGGCTTCTATGGCTCGGGAAAAAGCTCTTTCACAAAATACCTCGGGCTTGCATTCGATGATAACATCAAAATCGATGGGATTCCCTTCATGCAGCATTTGCAAGACCGTCTGACCAAATTAAAAACAAAAGCTCTACTGAATACTGTTGCAAAACGATTTCCTGCAGCTGTATTGATGCTCGACCTTGCTAGTGAACAGGTGGCTGGGTCTACTATGGAAGAAGTATCAACAGTTCTTTACTACAAGGTGCTTCAATGGGCTGGTTATTCCCGAAATCTCAAAGTGGCCGCATTTGAGAGGAAGCTTAAAAAAGATGGCCGTTATGATGAATTCCTGAATATTTTCAGAGAACAGACAGACGGTGAAGAATGGAGTAACTATCGTAATGATGAGCTGATAGTGGACAGCCTTATTCCTGAAATCGCCCACCTGATGTATCCTGCATTGTTCAAAACGTCGACTTCATTCTCGACGGAAGCCAGTGAGGTGATTAGGTTTGAAAATGACCGGGTAGGTGAAATGCTGGAAATTGCACGCGAGGCAACCGGAAAGGACTACATAATTTTCATAATTGATGAGGTAGGTCAATATGTGGGTTCTCGACCGAATCTAATTCTTAACCTAGACGGACTGGCAAAGAATCTAAAAAACATTGGGAATGGGAAAGTCTGGATTATCGGAACCGCTCAGCAGACTTTGACCGAGGATGATCCAAAGGCTTCACTAAATTCTCCTGAACTATACAAGTTAAAAGACAGATTTCCCATACAGATAGATCTCGAAGCAAATGATATCAAAGAAATTTGTTATACTCGTTTGCTAAGTAAATCGCAGTCTGGGGAAGCTCAACTGGGTTCTCTTTTTGATTCATATGGGCAGATGTTACGACAGAATACCAAACTTGTTGATGCCAGAGTGTATGGGGCCGATTTTGATCGGCAAACATTTATTAATCTCTATCCATTTCTCCCAGCACATTTTGATATACTTCTACATTTACTTGGGGCATTGGCTAAAAGTACTGGCGGTATAGGACTTCGTTCTGCTATTAAAGTTGTTCAGGATATTCTTGTTGAAGGGGCAGATGGAGAAAAACCAATTGCTGATCAAATGGTCGGTTGGCTTACAACTACTGTTACACTTTATGATTCTCTAGAAAAAGATATAGCTCGTGCATTTCAATCGCTTTACCAGTCTGTAGGTAAAGTTAAGATTCGATTTCCTGAAAAATCTGTTCATTTGCGTATAGCGAAGACAGTCTGTGTTTTACAAATCTTAGGGAATTTGCCGATTACAGTTCAGAATGTTGCAAGTCTTATGCACCCTGGTATTAATGATGCATCGCTTTTTGATTCAGTAAAACAAGCTGCAGAAGAATTGATTAGTGACTCTTTTGTTCCTTTTGGAGAACAAGAGGGACAATTACGGTTTTTTAGTGAAAAGCTTAATGATATTGAAATAGATCGGGCTAATATTCCTCTCAAAACAGTTGAACTTCGTCGTATACAGAATGAAGCATTGCAAGAGGTTTACTCACCTCTACCTAGCACTCATTTGAATGGTACTCTGTCTGTTCAAACTGGTTTGAAGGCTCAGGCTTCTAATGGCATGCTGATTTCTCTTGCAGGTGATCGGCACACAGTTCAGACAATTGTGGGAATAGTAGATCCTATCGAATATGAAAACACAATAGTTAAACTTACAGAAGAAAGCCGGCAAAAAACAGCTCAATATAACATTTTCCTTTTAGGTCGATCGACACCCGATATGGATGACCTTATTAGTGAAATTTATAGGAGCCGAGAGATTGTCAGTAAATATCGGAGTGAGCCAGACCAAGAAGTTAAAGAATACTGCAAAGGCCAAGCAGATAGAGCTAATCGGTTGATTGGAGAATTAGAGCGTTTACTTAAACGTAGTTTGGTCCAAGGGTCTTTTATTTTCAGAGGAGAAATAACCGCAGTTGAAAACTTAAACCAGGATCTTATAGAAGCATCTCGCAAACAATTAACTTCGGTTGCTGTCCAAGTGTTTGATCGGTATTCAGAAGCACCCACAAGGGCCGGAACAGATCTTGCGGAAAATTTTTTACGTCTAAGATTGAATGGAGTGACTTCACAAACAGATCCGTTGAACCTCGTACAAACTCATGGAGGAAGGCCATTTATCAACGTTGATCACAAAGCAATAACTAGTGTTCGTGATATGATTGATCGACAAGGTTCTGTTGAAGGTAAAAGATTAATTGAGATATTCTCTGATGCTCCTTTTGGTTGGTCTCAAGATACATTGCGATATCTGATAGCAGCAATGTTGGTCGCAGGTGAGATAAAACTTAAAGTAGCAGGCCGTGAAGTTACGGTTAATGGTCAGCAAGCCATTGATGCATTAAAGACCAATAATTCATTCAAACCTGTTGGGATAACTCTCCGGGAAAGACGACCGAGCAATGAGATACTTGCAAAAGCTGCAGATAGATTAACTGAGCTAAGCGGGGAAAGTGTCCTTCCTCTAGAAGATGAGATCAGCAAAGCAACTACAAAGTTATTTCCTCAATTACAACAAGACTATAGTCCTATAGCTGAAAAATTAAAATTATTAAATCTTCCAGGTGTTGATCGCTTAGATACGTTAAGTCAGGACATAAAGGATTTGCTGTTTAGTGATGGATCTGATGCTCCACAACGTCTTGGTGGCGAGGAATCAATCTTGTACGCTAATTTGAAATGGGCATCAGAATTGAAGCGTTCTCTAGACCAAGGACTTGAAGATACACTTCGCCAATTACATGAACAAAGAAGAGTGATTGACTCGTTACCAAACAGCGGTAATCCTGGTATGCTTAAAAGTGATTTGAGAGATGTTTTCCAGCAAATTGATGAACGTTTAAGACAACTAGAATTCTTTAAGCATGGTACAGAATTGGCATCATCTTTAACTTATATCAATACACAGATAAGAGATGCGATTCATCTAATGGTTGAGGATCAAGAAACCCATATCAAAGAAGGAGCACAGGATTTTAACCGAATTCCTGAATGGAAAGAGCTGACAAGTCAGGAACAGAATAATTTACTTGCAGATCTTGAAGCACTTAAAATTGAAGTCAACAATGATCTATCTGGCTTACGAGCTTTAGTAAATCAAGAGTATACAATTCAAAATAGAGTCCTTGAATTAAAGTCTAGTATTAAAAAGATTGGGCAACAGCGTTTGCAGGAAAAAGTAAAAGAAGAGCAGGAAGAGGCTAAGAAAACAGGAAAAAAAATAACCCGAAAGATGACTGCAAAGAGACAAATAACAAAGATTAGTGATCTTGATGAACTGATAAGAGAGCTCCATGAATTCCGGAGTGAACTACAGTATGCACATGAGTTCGAACTCACTTTTAGTGTAGATGAGAATTCTCTGGAGGAAGCATAATATGGCATTCGACCAGAGTACGCGGAATCGCTTGCAAAAGTTTGTTTCTGAATCACGTTCAATCTTAACTGAAGAGTTTACACGGCAATTACAGGCGATCTATGGAATGGACCCAAAAAATGGGTCGGTTGCAGAGATGACATCTCTCAGCTTCTTAGATAACCAAGGAAGGCAGACTGCAATAATTCTTAGAGAGACTCTAGAACACTATAAAGCATCCCTAACGATAAAATCAGAAAAAGAAAGAAATAAACAAGGGATTGAACGAATCATCAGGGAACAATCTTTTACTGTCCTTAATCGTTTTGGAGCTCTGCGAATGGCCGAAGCGAGAGGTTTCTTGTTGGAGTCCATTGCGAACGGCTATAGTTCGAAGGGCTTTCAATTGTACAAGAATCTAGCAGGTTCAGCATTAGGTGAAACTGGTGATGCCTATCAGCAATACCTATTCAGTATATTTGATGAATTTAGCCAGGAACTTGCAGCATTATTTGATCGAAATAATAGTCAAGGACTTTTATTCCCCAGAGAATCAGCATTCTTGTCTTTGCTAAATCAGATCAACCATTTTGAAATCGAACACCTCTGGACTGAGGACGAAACAATTGGCTGGATCTACCAGTATTTCAATACGCAGGAAGAACGCAGAAAAATGCGGGTTGAGTCCCAAGCTCCTCGTAATGGCAGGGAACTAGCCGTGCGAAATCAATTCTTCACTCCACGGTATGTTGTTGAATTTTTAACCGATAACACCTTAGGAAAAATCTGGTATGAGATGACTCAGGGCAAAACTTCGCTTGTTGAAAAATGCCGCTACCTGGTTCGCCACCCCAATGAAATTTTCTTAGCTAAAGGCGAGTCCGCTCCAGAAAACGAGTCAGAAGACCATGAAAAATTATCTCAAGAAGAATTGCTTAAACAACCGGTTTATATTCCTTTCAGGGAACTTAAAGACCCTCGCGAATTACGTATGCTCGACCCCGCCTGCGGATCCATGCACTTTGGGCTCTACGCCTTCGATCTGTTCGAGAAAATTTATGAAGAAGCATGGCAACTGGAGACCGAATTGGGGCTTGAAGCATTCTGTCTTTCTACAAGATTGAAACCCTTGCAGGCGACCTATTCCAGTTTTAAAGAATATCAAAAGGCCATCCCTAAACTGATTATTGAATGCAACATTCACGGTGTGGATATTGATCCTCGAGCGGTGCAAATCGCAGGACTCTCTCTTTGGCAACGGGCACAACGGGCTTGGCATCAGATTGGGATTAAGCCGAATCAAAGGCCAACGATCAAGAAGTCCAATATCGTCTGTGCCGAACCGATGCCTGGGGAAAAAGAGATGTTGCTCGAGTTCACTTCCAACTTATATCCGCCGGTATTGGGACAGTTAGTAGAAACCATTTTTGACAAGATGAAGCTGGCGGGAGAGGCTGGAACTCTTTTGAAAATCGAAGAGGAAATAGCTTCAACTGCTGGCAAGGCTAAAGATGAGTTCTACAAGGAACTGCTGTACCGTAAGGAAGAGCAGGGGTATTTTCCTGGCTTTGCGCCTAAACGCGAAGCTGCGTTTTTTGATTTTACAGAGCTGGCTGATGGAACTAGCTTTTGGGATACTGCTGAAGAAAGCATTTTGGGAGCGTTAAGCGCCTATGCAGATCAGGCAGTATCCGGTGATGGTCAAAAACGGCTTTTTGCTGAAGATGCGGCGAAAGGATTTGCGTTTATTGATCTTTGTCGGAAACAGTTTGACATCATGTTACAAAATCCACCGTTTGGGGAGCCTGCAAAACAAAGCAAGACATATATTGACAAGTGCTACCCCTCATGCTCCCGAGACATACTCCAGGCATTTGTCGAACGCCTACTTACCCTATCAACTCCAAATGGAGTAGTTGGGACGCTAAGTGCACGTACAGGGTTTTTTCTGGGAGATAGCAAACACTGGCGTAACAATGTTGTATTCAAAAACCGACTAGAACTGTTTGCTGATTTAGGACTTGGCGTGCTTGATGACGCACTAGTTGAGGTTGCTGCTTATGTTATAGGCAAGGGGGAGCCTGATGGGGTCGTCACCTACGCTACAAGGCATTTATCGACTCGAGATAAGGAAACTGCACTAGGTAAAGATGTAGATAAACTCGTTTATAATTTCGGTAAAGGCAGTAATTTTATACCCTTCAAACAAGCACTCATTCAGCATATTCCGGACTATACATTTGCTTATTGGGCACCACAAAATCTCATTCGACGATACCCCAATACATCGACTTTTCTTGAATCAATAGGAAAAGTTAGGCAGGGGATTGCCACTGCGGATGATTTTCGATTTGCGAGACTCTCCTGGGAGGTGGCTTCAGAAAACATCGGAAAAGATAAAAGATGGGTCAGATTTTCCAAAGGCGGAGAATACTCGCCACCGTATGATGATGTTCATCTTCTCGTTGACTGGGGTGATGGAAAACAGCTAGGCGCCTTTGATGGTGCTAGATTTCAGAACGTAAATGCAATGTTCCACAAGGGCGTAACATACACGGTGCGTACTGCTAGTGCATTTGCAGGTAAGATCTTACCTGAGGGATGTGTTTTTAGTCATAACGCTCAAACTTGGCAACACAAAGATGATAAGCATTTGCTTTCTTCTATAGCTTACATGATGTGTCGAGTCCCTCAGACTTTTATAGAGTTGGGTGTAGGTAGTGGCGATATTGCAACAGCAGGCAGTGCTGCGCGTCGCTATACTACTGCTGTTATTGAAGGAGTCCCCATTCAAAACCTAGGGGTTTTGACTAACGAGACTAGCCAGTCACTAATTAAGCAAGTACTTGATGCAAAACTCATAGAGTTATCCTTCGATGAAACTAGTGCTGATTTTAAAAATCTATTTGTTCATCAAGATGGGAAAACCCTCAACGAAATAACGGAAGCGGTTAAGAGTAAAATACTTAGAGCTAAGGAAATAGCTCTTTACGCTAGTTTTGAGATAGATAAATTAGTAACTAACTCATTTAATCTAAACTCAATAGAGTCAGACTTCGTTGATTCTGAGGTGGGTGTTCATCCATGTAATTACACCAAAGATCCGGACGTAAACTTGCTAGATTACTTGCAAAATTTGGACGAAGAAGCGCTCATTAACAAGTCCGTTGAGTTGCATGGGGCAAAACGCTATTTCACAAAAAAATCATATTTTGTGGATAGACGAATAGAAATTCTTGCCCATGCACTTCAATCATCACCTAAGAAAATAATTGAAATTCTTCAAAGTACACTGACGGGATTTGAAACCAAAGAAGTAGCAAAAAGTATTCTGTCGGAGTGCATCGGTATTGCATTTAAACGATGGTCGAAAAAGGTTTGTACGACGGAACTTAGAGAACCGTTTGCTCCTTTACCTAATATCGCTCCTGCGGCATTATCCGATTTTGCAGATAATGGTGCTGTTCCGGAGAGTACTCATACAGGTATTATGGTTATCGACGAGCTCTCACCGCTCAACTTATGTGCCATTATCGAGAAAGAGCTCTCCTCAATAAAGAATGAATCTCTGCTGGATGAGTGCCTCATAGATCTTGGTGCTAAAAATTTAGCAACCTATTTTTCAACCCCAAAATTTTTCTTTTCAGATCATTTGTCACGTTATAGCAAAAGCCGTCGCCAAGCTCCCATCTACTGGCCTCTTCAAACACCTTCTGGTTCCTATACCTTATGGGTATATTACCATCGTCTGACCGAGCAGACTCTTTATACCTGTGTCAATGATTTTCTTGAAGGACCAAAAGGGAAATTAACTGAAGTTTCTGAGGCCCTGAACGAACTTCGTAATAAATCAGCGCGCAGCGGTGCCGAAGAGCAAGATTTGGCCAGGTTTAGCGACCTGGAAGCGGAATTGAAGGATTTTCGGGATGAGCTGCTCCGTCTATCAAAATTTTGGAAGCCAAATCTGAACGACGGTGTCCAGATCACTGCTGCGCCGCTATGGAAGCTGTTTCAGCATAAGCAGTGGCAAAAGAAACTCAAAGAGACCTGGGAGAAACTTGAAAGAGGTGATTATGACTGGGCGCATCTGGCTTACAGTATCTGGCCAGAGAGAGTATTGAGGAAATGTCATGAGGATCGAAGCCTGGCTATTGCTCATGATGTAGAAAGTGATTTCTGGGAAGAAGTTGAAATACCTGTGATTCGTCAAGGGAAAGATACAGGTGGAATCAAAGTCGAATGGCACCCTAAAAAACTTAATGAAAATGAGTTGAAACAAATAATCACTCAGAAAATTGCGGAGTTGAAATAATGGATATCAAAGATTTTATTAAAGAGAATATACTCGTACCACGATTACATAAGAAGCAGGTTCTTGTAGTCTACGATCCTGACTTTCGCTATCGTGATTTGTGCATTGAGTTTTCTGATGATAGAATTGTGGTTGTTGATGCAAGTGAATCCAGTATTATAAGCCGAGCACAAGCTATCGAATCATTGACAGCACTGGGCCGAAATGAGATCGATCAGCTATTAATATACATCCCAAAAGAGAAGCCAATAGAGGAAGAAGATAAACAGAGAGATCCGTTCTCTTTCTATATGATCTGCGGTGCTGTTTTCCCAGATGGCGATGGAGATACCTATCTCAGTATATGTTTGAAGGCAAAGCCAGATCATCAGACTCAGGTCCGTTCTGTTTTTAAAGAAAACAAAAATCCCAGTTTTTCTGTTATTGATGCTATTGGTGGGGGATTAAGCTGGCCAAATCTTCGAGTTCTACTTAATGTGAAGTCAACGCGAGAAATTTTGTTTTCACTACTAGCACCCAATGAAAAACAACTTGATGCTCTTAAAAATGGAGAGAGCTGGGTTTCAGAAGTCAAAGATCTATTAGATGGAAGTATAGGGTTGACTCTGAAAACTAAGGGGAAAACTTGGAATTCCATCGCTGATGAACTCTGGAGATATCTATTATTCAGTGAGTTTGTATTTGACTTGCCAGAAAACCTACCTCCAAGCCTAATAGATGTCCCACATGCAAATGATAATGCAAAACCTTTAATAGAGGATATCTGTGAGAGCCTTCGAAGTGATCGCCGTACTCGAGATATCTATATACAAAGAGCTGAAAATGTTGAACAGATACTTAACTTGGCAGAATATTGCCATGAAATAGAGAATTTAGGTATACGTGACACTTTCCCTTTCGAAGAGCGAACATTTTTACACCAGACAGTAAAATCTCTTGTTACTGGGAATATCGATGCTGCTCGTGACATTCTTTCCCGTCATTCAGAATCTGTTTGGATTGGCAAAGGTGAAAGCCAGGTTCAATGGGATTTTCTCCACTCTTCCTTAAACTTGATAGAAAAATGTCAGGATAACGAAAGGGATCTGAGTGAAAATGCCAAGTCAATGGAAGACCTCATAGACTTTTATATTCGACAGATGAGAGAGGTTGATCATAGTCATCGGGAATTTGAACAAGCTGCAAATGACGTAATCTGGCAGGATGATCAAAGTTTGATGGTTCCTGTACTGAATTATGTTCGTAAGCAATACGGAAAGTTGTTAGAGAAAGTACAATTTATTTTTACTAAACATCTTAAGGAAACAGGGTGGCCTCTAATCGGTCGATTATCTAATTCAGATGTCTTTGATAAAATAATTTCTCCAAAACTTGAAGCAAGTGGCAACAAAGTTGCGTTTATTATGGTAGATGCATTGCGTTATGAGCTGGGGCTAGAACTGGAAAAACAATTATCTGAAGATGCGCAAGTAGAGATTTCTCATGCATTGGTGCAACTGCCAAGTGTTACTACTGTAGGGATGGCTAGTTTGCTTCCTGGTGCATCTACGGACTTCCAATTGGTGAAAAAGGAATCGGGTTTTGTGCCATCTATTAATGGACAGGATGTGGGTAATGTAACTCAGCGAATGGAGCTTATCCGCAAAAAGTATGGGAATCGTTTCCAGGAGGGACGTCTCGATAAATTTTTAAAAAAGGAGATTGAGATTTCTCCTGACATCGATTTGCTTGTCCTTCGATCGGTAGAGATTGACACCTCTTTTGAGAGCAACCCTGATACAGCTCCAAATGAACTAATAAATACTTTAAAAAAAATTCGTAGAGCTGTGCACACTTTAAGTAAGATAGGCTTTTGTGAAGTGATCATTGCCACCGACCATGGATTCTTTATGAATACTCATGCTGGCCCTGGCGATACGTGTTCAAAGCTACCAGGAGATTGGATTAATATTCATGAAAGGTCATTGCTAGGGAATGGAGTTCCTGATCCCAAACATTTCTGTGTTCAAGCTGATAAAGCAGGAATAAAAGGAGATTTTCATTTTTTTGCAGGTCCTTTGAGTTTGGCTTCCTACAAAAGCGGAATGCTGTATTATCATGGAGGATGTTCTCTGCAGGAATGTATTGTTCCAGTGATCCAGTTGAACTTTAAAAAGCAGCTTACACCGGTCGGTAATGATGTCTCGATTGAACTAAATTATAAAAATGGAGCAAAATATATTACCACGAGATTGCCAGTTATCGAAGTATCTGCCAATTCACAAAGTTTATTCTCTGTTGATAAGGATTATGAAGTCTTACTTGAAGCCTATAACAAGAAGGGCGAAATCGTCGGAGAAGCAAAACGAGGAGGGGTTGTTGGAGCTTCAACTGGTACGCTATCACTTCTTGCTGGGGAGCGAGTTCAGGTAACTATGAAAATGGATTTAAATTTTGAAGGAAAGTTTACGATCAAAGCTTTTAATCCAACGACGATGACAGTCTATGATCAGATAGAACTTGTCACAGACTACACGGTATAACACATGGATGCATTAGATAAAAAAGTTAATTCAGTCTATGAGGGCAAAGTTGTTCGCAAAGATTTGGTCCATCGAATAAAGAAAGGTACAAATGTTCCAACGTTTGTTCTTGAATTCTTATTGGCTCGCTATTGTGCAAGTGATGATCTTGCGGAAATCCAAGCGGGATTGGAGGCAGTATTAGAAACTTTAAATGATAACTATGTCAGACCGAATGAAGCTAATAAGGCACAATCATTGGTGGCGACCAAAGGGAGTTATCGGTTTATTGACAAGGTGCATGTGAACTATATCGAAAAGGATAGACGACATTGGGCGGCCTTGGAGAATTTTGATTCACAGAGAGTGGCGATTAGCGAAAAGTTTTATCGTGATAATGATAGGCTTCTACAAGGGGGATTGTGGTCTGAAGTTAAGATATCCTACAATGAAATTGAAGATGATGACTATGCCTTCTATCTTGAAGATCTTCGTCCGATACAATTAAGCAGATTTGATTTTGAACGTTACTGCGAGGGGAGACAAAAATTTTCTCGAGATGAATGGATGGATCTGATTTTGCGATCTGTTGGATTGGAACCTTCAGAATTAGAGCACCGGATTAAGCTGCATTTCATGGCACGTCTAATTCCTCTCGTTGAGCCAAATTTTAATTTCATTGAACTTGGGCCGCGTGGAACTGGAAAATCCTATTTCTTTAGCGAATTTTCTCCGTATTCGACTCTCATCAGCGGAGGGCAGGCAACCAAAGCAACCCTCTTCTACAATAACCAAAGAAAGAAGATTGGATTAGTTGGATTCTGGGATATAGTCGCATTTGATGAAGTCGGTGGAATCAAGATTAAAGATCAGGATACTATTCAGATAATGAAAGACTTCATGGCGAATGGACGGTTTTCTCGTGGTGTTGAAGTCATAGCTGATGCTTCTTTAGCATTTGTTGGGAATCTTGACTTGTCTGTGCAGCAAATTGTTAATTCTGAAGTTTACGATCTGTTCCAACCTCTACCTAAGGAATTCGACCTGGCTGTTATGGACCGGTTTGCTTTATATCTTCCAGGATGGGAAATGCCAAAGAATAGCAGCAAATTTCTTACGAGCAATTATGGCTTCATAACTGACTATCTTGCTGAAGCTTTCCATCATCAGTTGAAGCACACTAATAGATATGAGGAGGTTAACTCTCGTATTAAGTTGGGACGATCAGTTGAAGGAAGAGACGAGAAAGGAATTAAGAAAACAGTCGCAGGATTCTTGAAGATACTGCACCCATCAGTTCCTCCGACTGACAAAGAATTTGAAGAGTATGTTGAATATGCTGTTGAATGTCGTAGACGTGTTAAAGAGCAAATGAACAAACGAAAGACCGATGATGAATTTGTAAAAATCAATCTGTCGTATATCAATAGTAGCAATGAAGAAATTGTTGTCTATTGCAACGAATCAAAACTTGCGATAGCAACACAAGAGCCATCAAGGCGAAATATACATGATGGGGATGCAACTGAAAAGAGTGGTTCCTCCGCAACATTTACACAGGAAGAAAAGTCTATTAGTAAAACTAGCCAACCAATAGATCATGAAGTATTATCACCAGCTACTAGAATCCCAGTAGAAGAAGACGAAGAAATAAAAGAACAGCACTTTACTATCCGTTATGGTGCAATAGGGTATAGTTATGAGTCTATCATGGGGGATTATTTACTTGGAGCAAAAGTCGTTGAAATAGATGATCCTTATTTGCGACTACCCCACCAAATTCAAAATTTTGTAAGGTTTTGTGAGGCTGTAGTAAAAAGTCCAACAGTAAAGACAATCAGATTATCAACAACCTATGATGAAAGCACTGATGTGAAAGAAATGTCCGATCATCTGAGTGATGTGCAGCAGAGTCTACTCGAAATGGATATTAAACTTGAAATCGACATAAATGAGTACTTGCACGATCGGGAGATTCGAATTGACAACGGATGGACTATCAAGATTGGGAGAGGTTTGGATTTCTACCAAAAACCAGACTCCTGGTTTGGTATAGGTGCAAACGATCTTAGTTTACGAAAATGTCTTGAGACTAAAATTGACATCTTCATGCGTTGATCTTGTCTGATACGGATGAGAGAGAAACCATGCCATAATTTTCTCGGAGATTTCAATATTTTTATGATTGTTCAGTAGGAGGTAGCCTTCAGTGTAGAGGTGTGTCTTCTTGAAACTAAATGGCATAAGAATCAACGGTATTGTTGAAAATACGAGTGTGCGTACCTGGGATAAAAATTGACGAAATTGAGTAGTCTAAATGAATAAGAAATCCTGAAAAACTGATAAAATAACGAAAAAATAAGTGTTTACAAAACAAACACTTGCATAGGGTAATCTTGTATCATGGGCAAGTTGTCATTGATGATGGATAGTCGAAATAAAGGTATACTATGGTACAAAATAAGAATTAATAGTGTAAGAAATCCACAGGCTGAGCCTGTGGTGCGATAGGTGGTTAGACCCGAACAAATGTTTCGAAAGAAA
>NZ_JBMDYO010000012.1:0-49050 GCF_049310885.1 Pleomorphochaeta sp. DL1XJH-081 | reverse complement strand
ACTTCTTCCTCAAGCTCATGGCTGCTTCCAGGAGACCCTACTACAAGCCTCGTTCCCCCAGATTTTTGCACTGAGCCATAATTGAAGATGAATATTCTGTCCGAACATAAAGAAGGACCGTTCAATGACGGTCCTGGATTCCTGTAGCACCTGAGTCTTAGTCTTCTGGAGAGAAGTCCGACTTGGCTGCTCCACAGAGAGGGCAAACCCAATCTTCTGGAATGTCTTCAAAGGCTGTTCCGGGTTGAACGCCATTATCCGGATCGCCCTCTGCCGGGTCGTACACATAACCACACAAATCACAAACATACTTTTTCATGTTGTTCCTCCATTTGGAATCTTATGGTAAGGATACCGTGACACAGTAAAAAATGCAATGCAAAATAGAATTCATTCTATTTTCCACCATCTTCATATATATCCAGTACCTTTTGCAACAATTTTTTCAATTTCCTTCTGAAAGACAGAGGTTCGAGGATTTCCACGGTATCTTCACATTGGATAATTCTGAGATACAGTTCGATGGAATTCTCAGCCTCCATCCTGCAGATGGTTTCACCTTTTCCATTCTTTTCGAACCGAGGTGTTCCATGGTTAATCTGGCGGAAGGAATTGAGTGCCGATTTTGAATTCAGCTTCATGACCAAAGGTATGAAATCAATACTATCATACGTTTGTTCATCCTGCTGCTTATGGAATGGTTTAAGGTTATCAGGAATCGTATATGTCTCATCAAGGATTGTAGCCGATGTTATCGTTCCGATATCAATAGTGGTGATTGCGGCAGTATGGCGGAGTCTGCCGGTGACGCTGATGGGGTTTCGACCATCTTCCTCTTCCCTAAAACCAATGAAGTATGGAGCGAATTCGGTCTCTTGGATATCACCATCCACTAAATGTTGGATACGGACAATTTTTCCCGATACCCAACTATCTATGAGGGCTTCGAGTACTGTATTATACTGACCGTTCTTATCTCTCTTCAAATGGACCTGTTGGTCTATGGATTCGGCCAAGCCTATGATGTTATCACTAATTTTTGGTGCGTAGGAACGCATGTTCATAGCAATCTTTCGTAATCCTGATGCCAAGTGCGGATTTTGAAACTCACTACTGGTGGCTAAAATCTCAGCTGAAAGGTTGAATGCTAGAGATTCATAGACGCTAAGAGAGATGTTCTCATCACCTTCTTTCGGTTGTACCTTTATGAGATTATTGTCTTCATAGATATCAATGTACTGTTTCAATTCATCGATATATCTACTGATAGTCGATCGATGGACTCCAAGTCTACGGGCGATTTCTGACCTACGTAATCCTTCAGGATGGGAGTGTAATAATAAGTCAAGCTGTGCTACACGTTCACCTTTCATAGAAAAACCCCTTTTTACGCACCAAAACGCAACAAATACGTTTCAGTATACCATGTATCGGGGGTAAGACAAGTAAATCCTGTTGCAAAATCTTACAACGTAGGGATACAATGCCGCATGGATGAAAGATTGACACTCGTAGAGACTAAGATCGCTTACTTGGAAGATATGGTGATGACCTTAAATGAGCTGGTAATCCGACAGCAAAAAGAAATCGACCTCTTACATTCCAGTAAGGAGCGGTTGGAGACACGGATTGCGGAATTAGCTGGTATGGAGTCCGATATACCCCAGAGAAAACCTCCCCATTATTAAGTAATAGCTTAGCTTTCTACAGGTCTCCTTTTCCATTTGGTGGAGGCTACGCTGACTTGTTGTACTTCATTGCCAGAAGATTTTCGAACAACTTCATGGAATAGGAGCACTTCATCCTTCTCCATATCTGTTTTGTCAATAACTCCTGTCTGGACAAAGACTGTGTCATCGCGATAAGTCTGAGCAAGATAGGAGATATCAACTTCTACAACAATATGTGTATCCCGGAAAGCAAAAGGCAATGAATCCAACATCCACTCAAGGTATATGACGTTATTCACGTGATTATTGAAATCGCAGTCTGAATACAAGATTCTCGGCTCGTAGGGAATGATTTTTTCGAAAGAAGAGCTATCGAAGTAAACTCTCCGTCCAAGGTCCGGGTCAATTACGGAATTCGTCTCGACCATCTCGAATCGGTCTGCGATGCTCGTAGGCTTGATAGGTCGTTGTTTTTCCATATCCATGACCACCCAATGGGTAAGTGATTGGAATAACCTGCGATTTTCCGAATCATAAAGACGACACGCCCTAGGGAAATAGAGTTTCCAAGGTTTTTGTGGCCATGTCTCGACTGTCAGTGTATTTGGCCAAGTAGCATAATGGTCAATGGACATCTTTGTCCGAGTCACTACCCATGTCTTGTCTTCACGCTGCAAATGAGGAATACTCAACTCCCTATGATAGGCATGGGCTCCTGCAGCCTCCTGCATGACACGAAAATAGTAAGCTGTCTGTGCCGAGTAGAATGGATCGACCTCATAACTATCCATAATAAAACTATCACGATATATTCCATCATTAATTTGCATGTTCTTGTCTAGTCTCCTTATAGAATCGGAGTAGTGATCTCCCATACTTTCGTTCGTCGATCCAACTGAGGCTACCGATCTGTTCTGGCCATGATTTCTGCTCTTCTGCCGGATAATGGATAATAAAGAGACCTTCAGGTTGTAATACCTGATGTTTTGCCACCAATTCCGCTATGGCCAACTTGTTTTTCATCGGGAATGGGGGATCAGCATATATGATATCGTATTGCAGCTTTGCCTGGGGCAAGAATCTCAATACATTGGCTATGAACAGTTTGATCTCCGATTCAACGAAACTTGTATTGCGTAAGATCGTTGAACGCTTTCCGCCATCCATTTCAACAAGATGAACCGGGGATGCTCCTCGAGAAGCGGCTTCTATACCTACCAGACCGCTTCCAGAAAAAAGGTCTAGGAAAGATTGGTTAGAAATATCCTGTAAAATAGAAAAAAGAGATTCTCTCATTCTATCCATCGCAGGACGGATTACACCTGGTGGACAGGTTATCACTCTCCCACGATAGAGGCCTCCAGTTATTCTCATACCTTTACCATACGGTTTACAGAGGGAAATTGCAATGATATGAATTATATCTCCATATCCTTATCTTCAAATGGAGGAGCTTTCAACAAGACTTCACGAACGGTTGAATGAGCTAGATCTACGAGTCCGCTATCGGTAGCAAGAAGAGCGTCAACCTCGTTCTTTGCAGCTTCTATCTGGTCAAAGTCCTCGGTTAGACTCGCAAAACGTAACTTTAGGAATCCCGACTGTCTGGTTCCTGCTACTTCCCCTGGCCCTCGTATCTGCAAATCCTGTTCGGCGATATGAAATCCATCATTGGATTCTTTCATTACCATGATTCGCTTTTTGGCATCTTCGCTGAGATTTGCTTCATAAACGAGAAAGCAGTATGATTGCAAGTCACTTCTCCCAACACGTCCTCGCAACTGGTGTAATGCGGAGAGTCCGAAACGTTCGGCATGTTCGATAATCATGCATGTAGCATTGGGAATATCGATGCCCACTTCAACGACACTCGTGGATACTAGATACGAGAGTTCTTTATTCCTGAATCGTGTAAGGATAGATACCTTTTCCTCCTCTGGTAATCGGCTATGGATCAAAGCCGCTGGAACTCCAGGATACATTTTCGAAGAAAGCAGGCTAAACATAGACTCCACGTCACGAAGGGTCGATTCACCTTTATCATCAATCCTTGGATAGACAAAATAGGCCTGGTGTCCTCTGGAGAATTCAACACCTATCGCCGAATACATTCTTTGTCGACTCTCATTGGCAACAAGGTAGGTCGTAATCGGGAGTCGACCTTTTGGCATTGTCCTGATCGTTGAAATATTCAGATCCCCAAAAACAGTGAGTGCGAGTGTCCTGGGAATGGGTGTAGCGGTCATCATCAAGACATCAGGTGCTTGCCCCTTCTGCAAAAGTGATACTCGTTGAGCAACTCCGAATCTATGCTGTTCATCGATGATAATATAGCGCAATCGATTGAACTGTACTTCACTTGAGAACAGAGCATGAGTACCGATTATGATATCGATTTTTCCATGAGAAAGAGCTTCAAGCAGAAGTCGCCTTGATTTTCCGGTCACCGAACCGGTAAGGAAGGCTAAACGGATTCCCAGTGGTTCCAGCCATTGTGCTGCCTTTTCTGCATGCTGTCTCGCCAAGAGTTCTGTTGGCGCCATAAATGCGACCTGACCTCCAGCACCGATTACCTGAAGGGCTGATATCCATGCAACTAAAGTCTTGCCTGACCCCACATCTCCTTGCAGCAATCTGTTCATAGAGGCAGCTTGACCTAATTCGGAACAAATTTCTCTAAGTACCGTGTGCTGATCTTTTGTGAGGTCAAAGGGCAATTGAGATATGAATTTTTTTTGGAGTTCGGAAAAATGAAAGGATATGGAGACTGTATCTGTAACAGTGGTTCCACTTCTCCGTCTCGTCATGAGTAAAAGATAGAACAATTCAATAAATCCGAGCGTTCGTTGTGCTTCCCGTGCTTCAAAAAGTGATTTTGGGTGATGGAGCTTTCTAATGGCATCATCCATGGGAATGAGGCCATGTCGTTCCATTATTTCTCTAGGTAACTCATCTGAAAAATTTCGATTGCTATCTAATACTGAAGAGACATCTCTTCTGATTATCCGCTGCGTTAGTTCTCCGGATAGGGGATAGATAGGAAGTAACTTTCCAAAATTGCCAGGTAATGATCCGTCAGCCCGTAATGGAAGCATCTCGAATTGGCTGCTTTGCAATTCGTGGAAATTCTGTTGGAATTGACCATACAGATAGAAGTGCGATCCTACACGAAAGACCCGCTCCAAGAAATTCCTGCCAAAACAGAGTAGGGCTGCCTTGGCATCACCTTCTCCACTGATATCACGGACCATGACCTTCAAAGTCCGTTTCTTTCCTCCTCCAAAATAACTTTTGGATATAACTTCAACAATCGTATTGGCATAAGTTCCAGATTCCAAACCTTTCAAGGGAACCAATTGGGAGCGATCCTCATAGGCTCGCGGAGCAAACAGAAGGAGATCGCCAATATTCGCGATTCCAAGATTGGCATAGTTTTCGGCCAATCGCTTTCCCACTCCTCTTAATGTAGTTATCGAATCCGTGAGTTCCCGGACAAACACCGACGCCTCCTAGAAAGGCAGGTTGACCAACCATTGCACAAGCAGGTTGACCAAAATAGCTATACCAACATACGTGATGATAGTAACTGTTATCGCCGTCCATAGGAGCATGCGGTCGGAGACTTCTCGGCCTCTGAAGAACCATGAATGGATAGTGTCCAATGGCTTCATAAGCCAAGAATCCAACATCGATATGTATTGGATGGAGTTTGGAGTCCTTCTATAGGCGAAAAAGAGGCGAACTCCTAAAAGTACTGCGAAAATTCCAAGGATTAAGGATCCGATGGACCACCAGAGAGATTGGACAATTGTTGCGAGGGTGTATCCAAGTGAGAACTGTCCAGTATACGCGAAGGTCTGTAGTATTCGTTGGACGATATTAATGATTATGAGCGCTACCAAGGGAGTAAAGTCCAATCTCCCCCGTCTTAAGGCTCCAATACCCTTGAAGAGGTTGAGATAGGGATCGACAATTTTTGCCAGAATTCCGGTAAGGCTATTTTCGGAGCCTTGTAATCTCATGGGATTGAACCACTGCAGAATAATCCTAATGATTATCAGCATATTGTAGATTGAGAGCAAAACGGAGAGTAGCCGTGCAAATTCTCTCATACCAATTCCTCCTCGGTCAATTGAACCAAATATCTGAAACGGCTTGATGTTCTCTGAGGGACGCAATGAATTCATCGCTATAGGTTACCGAAAATTCCCTTCCAGCCCTAATCATCGTCTCAGCCTGTTGTTTTTCCATTGATTCCTCTACGGACTCCTCAGCAACCGAATTGTCCTCTAATAAATGAATCATGAGTGAACAAGGTCCACGATAGGTGATACACGTATCAACGATATTCCGTAAAGTCGTTTGGGTACACAAATCCTTTACCAATACCATATGGGCTTCTTTCAAGGCTTGCGGTTCAAGAGAATTTGGATCCACTACCGATTCAAGTATGTAGGAGATCTTATCTTGTCGAGTTTCGAGTTTGCCTTTGAAGCCATAGATGCCATCCGGGCGAACCAACGTTTCGCACTCCTTCCAGACTTTTGGAAATGCAACAGCTTCAACTGCTCCATTGAAATCACTCAATTGGAGGAATGCCATTCTATCACCAGCGCCACCTTTAGTGGTTATTTCCCGTAATCCTGTAACCATGGCTACCAGATTGACTGGTCGGCCTAGAGGAAGCCTCTCTGGCTGTCCTAGGTCTACAGTTATTGAACGCTTCCATACGTCTTTGTACATATCCATTGGGTGTCCTGAGACGTAGAAACCCAATAGATCCTTTTCTATTTCCAGTTTCTCAAGGAGTGTGGAATCGGGAAGGATTTCCATTTCAAAGGTCTCCATTGCTGCTTCTTCTTCGGCGTCGAAAAGAGATGCTTGGCCAAAAGCTTCACTTTCTTTTCTCTTTTGTGCATATTTGAGTGCCGATTCCATATTTGCCATCAATGTTGGCCTATTGTCTCCCAGTCCATCGAAGGCTCCTGATTGGATAAGGGATTCCAGAAGTTTTGAATTCAAAGCCCGTGATTCGCTTCGGAAAAGGAAGTCAAGAAAGTTCTTGAAGGGGCCATTTTCATTCCTCTCCCGAAGTATACTTTCTACAGCCGCTTCTCCCACATGTTTGATTCCTTGTAACCCATAGACAATTTTTCCTTCGACAACGGTAAAATGTTTATCTGATTTATTTATTGAAGGAGGCGTGATCTCAATACCCATGCTTTTTGTTTCTGCGAGATATTGGGCAAACTTATCAGGGCTATTGATTTCATTGGTCAGATTCGCCGCCATGAACTCTGCAGGGTAATTTGCTTTCAGGTATGCAGTCTGGTATGCGACGACCGAGTAGGCTGCTGCATGAGATTTATTGAATCCGTATCCTGCGAAGGGGAGAAGCATTTCAAAGATCCCTTTTGCGATATCCTTCGAGTAGCCTTTCTTCCGGGCTCCTTCTATGAAGTTCTGCTTCTCCAGTTCCATGACATCGGCTTTCTTCTTACCCATAGCACGTCTTAAGAGGTCTGCATTTCCCATGGAATAGCCTGCGATAGTTTGGGCAACCTTCATGACTTGTTCCTGATACACGATGACTCCATAGGTTGTCTTCAATACATCTTCCAAGTCTGGGTGATAATATTCAATCGCAGTACGGCCGTTCTTCGAATCGATGAATTTTGGGATATAGGCCATCGGTCCTGGTCTATACAATGCATTCAATGCGACCAAGTCTTCTATCGAATTTGGCTTGGCATCTTTGAGAACTCTCTGCATTCCGGCACTCTCGAATTGGAATATACAGGCACTATCGCCCCTCCCAAGCATTGAGAAGGTCTCTTGGTCCTCCTCATCGATGTTTTCTATTGAAAAGTCAGGATGGGTCTTCTGTATGAGTTCTTCGGTGTGTTTGATAAGCGTAAGGGTTTTCAGACCAAGAAAGTCCATTTTTACCAATCCGCATCCCTCAAGCATGTCCATGGTATATTGGGTGGATATTGCACCAGTCTTGGCATCTCGGTAGAGGGGGACATAATCAGTTAGAATGCTTTGGCCAATCACTACACCTGCTGCATGGGTGGATGTATGTCGATTGAACCCTTCCAGTCGCTTCGCCACATCGAACAATTCAGCATATACACCGCCACGTTGTTCCAACTCCTGTAGTTCGGGTGTGAAGTCAATCGCACCTTGAACAGTAAGTTTCCTTGCTTTCCCTGTAGTCTCATCATCAGGCAGACTATCGGGAATAAGGCTTACAATACGTGTAGCCTCAGCAAAGGGAATATCCAATACCCGGGCTACGTCTTTTATGACAGCCTTTACTTTCAATGTACCGAACGTCGCTATCTGAGCAACCCTATCAGTTCCATATTTGGCTGTTACATAATCGATGACCTCTTGTCGGCGTTCGTAACAGAAATCTATATCGAAGTCCGGCATCGATACGCGTTCTGGATTGAGAAAGCGCTCGAAGATAAGGTTGTATTTTATAGGATCGATATCGGTAATAGTCATGGAGTAGGCAACCAATGAACCGGCGCCGGAGCCTCGTCCAGGTCCAACAGGGATATCGTGTTTCTTTGCCCAGAAGATGAAGTCCCAGACTATGAGGAAATAACCGGTAAACCCCATATTGATAATCACATCCAATTCATAGTCCAAACGTTTTTGCAAATCTTCTGTAACTATCGGGTATCGTTTTTGTAAACCTTCCTGAGCGATATAGCGCAAGTATTCATCTGGGTTGTCGAACTCAGGTGGAATTTCGTAAGCTGGTAGCAGTGGTCCCGGTTGGCTGATTGTGAGATTGCATCGTTTTGCGATCTCTAGGGTATTTTCAATGGCTTCTGGTATCCAATCGAAAAGTTGCTGCATTTGACTGGGACTTTTCATGAAAAATTCCTGTGAGTCAAAGCGCATACGGTCCTGATCGTTCTTTTTCTTGTTGGTTCCAATACAAAGGACAATGTCTTGTGCGTTCGCGTCTGAATCCTCGATATAGTGGATGTCATTGGTAGCTACGAGAGGGATATTCAACTCTCTAGCCAATTTGACGATCTGTGGGTTTACCGATTTCTGTTCCGGAAGTCCATGATCCTGGAGTTCCAGATAATATCGCTCATTATCGAAAATTGAAGCATAATACGAAGCTCTTTCCTTGGCTCCATCATAGTTGTTGTTGAGGATGAGTTGAGGTATTTCACCAGCAAGGCATGCGGATAGGCAAATAAGGCCTTCATTGTGGACTTCCAGCAGTTGGTCGCTTATTCGTGGTTTGTAGTAGTATCCTTCAGTATAGGATTTTGAATTCAAAACCATGAGATTCTTGTATCCCTGTTCATTCATAGCAATGAGGACAAGATGGTAATATCTGCTTCCACTCATGGTTGTCGATTTTGCTGTATGTGACTCTGGGTTTACATAAAATTCACAACCAATGATTGGGTTTATATCGTTTGCTTTACACGCATTATAGAACTTGAGCGCCCCGAACATATTCCCATGATCGGTAATCGCTAGGTGATTCATTCCATACTCTTTCGCTTTTGCGACATATCTATGGATAGGAGCAGCTCCATCAAGTAATGAGTAGTCGGTATGGTTGTGCAGATGTACGAAATCAGGCATGCATTTCTCCTTTGTGGGGCATATTGTACCATAAGGGGAAATTAATTCGTAGCCTATCTCTCCGATAGACTTTGCGCATTCAGTTCGTGCATTGCCGATTCGACGAATCCTCTTGCCCGTTCAAGCTGGATTGGTGGTATTTCATGTTCACTTGAGGCAAGAATTTCTTCCATGACACTTCTGACGACCCGATCAATCTGGGATGAGGAGAGAGGTAGGAGCGTCCCCTGCATCATCATATCAATCTCTTGAGGAACAAGAAGTAGTGATGTAGGGAAAGATAGGCATAGGCGGAATCGATTGATTACCGACTGGTTATAGAAACAGGCAAAAGAGAGGATCACAGATTCATGTGGATTCTGCATCGGGTCTCCAGATGAGATAAAATAGGAGAAATTTTCCCGCTCGAATCCGAGGCGGATACGGGTAACCAGTTCATTCTTTTTTAATTGTAATCGACCTTGCCTTGTATATAGCCGATGAATATCGAGCCATTTCGTTTCGGTTTTAGGGCCAAGGCAAGTCTTTATCTCAACTTCAGCTTGTAAGGCCATAAGCGTACAGGGTAATGCAAGACGTATCTCGTTAGTACAAATAGCACCTCCGCTCGTCATCTGTTTACGCACAATCATCGTTGCCGAGCGGTCCAAGGTAGTGTAGAGAAGTCCAGGTAGAACCTGTTTTCCAACAGTGAGCATCTGTTCAAAAGTAACCATCGATCCGATTTCCAGATAACGGTCGGTTCGATTGATTCTCTTAAGTTCAGGGACTTGTGCGAGATAGATGATATCGTTGCTGTTTTTCGTTGGGTAATACTCATGCCTACTCATTATGTAGGTTCCCCCAGCCCAGAACGTTGCATTGGGGAAACGTGTGGAGGCAGAAACGAGGTCACTCATGGTCTTCGGCATATGGACTGCAGGTGATCTAATACCTTCGTACACGTCTCCTCCTTCTGTAGGCTGCGGCAGCTTTGAAAATATCCAACATCTCGTGGGCATCGAGACAAGGACAGCGGTTCAGCCCGATTTCACGAACAATGGTCTCCCCGTCCGGTTCCTCATCATGGGGAGTCCCTGCTTCCGATTTAACCACCATTTGTAGCAGTGATTCAAAGATAAGAGTCTTCGAAGCATAGCAATGCGGGCAGGGGTGGCTTCCCGTATCTTCGTAAGCCCGTTCTAGATCGTGCCAAAAACGTGATTTCTTATAGCCTTCGAATGTAAGAATACGTGCACCCTTCAATCGGAAGGCGGGAACCAGACAGGATAGAACGGCTTCATCATTAAGTAATACGACACAGTTACCGCAGTTTCCGTCCCTACATCGCGCGTCCATGAGAGGACTTTCAAATTCATCCATCAATATCAAGTTTAGGGGTTTGTTGGAATTGACTGTAAGAAGCACATGTTTGTTATCGATCGTACATTCTATCTTCATCCTTCCCTCCTGATATAACCGATGATATCTTCACTGGTAATAGGCATGGTTGTCGCATCACAGTTCAATGCCTGCGATAATGCAGCAGAACAAGCTGCCATTACCATAGCACGTAATGCTGAGGTTGCGGATGAAGGATAGGAATCGGCGCCTAGCGTATCCACCGCTATATCCATCAACGGTGAAACGCCATCTCTGTGGACGGGAATGATATTGCATTCATGGAGGATGGTATTGATTATATGACGGAATTTCACTCTTAATCGATCAATATCGGGGACGTTTTTAAAAGAAAATCTTCCCCAGACCCGCCGAGCTTCAATTTCAAGCGTAATTGTATTGACTCCCAATTCAAGAATGAGACAACCCCAATTTTTGCTGGAGAACATAGGTGATGAAATATTGGGAAGTGCACTTTTTGCCGTTACCGATTCTGTTATGGGTAAGGGCTCTTGGAATCGTTTTGCTTTTATTGCTGAACAACATTGGGAAATCATCATTACCGATCGTTCTACATCCAAAGAGAGAACTTCAGGACCTGTATCAACCATCTCTGAAGTATTCGGTTCAATGAAAACAATGTTTTCTTTCTCTACAGAGAGCTCTTTTGCGACTATCGAGCGCCATAATGAGGTTGTTTTTCTGCTTGCAAAATAACTACTGTTTATCAGGACACGATTTTTGGCATCGAGAGTTATCGATATTTTCGCTGCGCTATGGAGAGGAGAATTAATAGAAAATCCACTGATGCCGGCTCCGCAAGCCATGCCGATACCACGGCTATAATTCAGGAATGTGGAAATGGCTTGTTTAGATTTACGCTGTAGTTCGTATACGGCATAATGACGGGAGAAATCGGATACATTACACGTATCGGTTATCAGGTCTTTCATTTTGGAGACTGGCAGAGTCTCCAGTACTCCGCTCCTTTCTGGAGAATCAATATAATGCTTGATTCTCCAATTAGAGGGGTTCGATTCCCTATTTCTTGCCAATGCTGAAGTGTGTGCTTCAGTAGAAAAGAGGGCAGAGCTGTATCCGAGTTCTCCAAAAAAATGAGATGGAGGCATATGGGACTCCACAATCGTTACAGTCGCAGAAAACGCATCCAGAGCATACAGTGGAACCAAACCCGCAAGGACTTGTTTGAACAGCTGGGCTGTGAAAAGTGGAAATGCACCTTGATCAACAATAGCCTTCACCTCTTCTGCGATAGGTTTGCCTTTTTCATCTAACGCAGTTTTTCTTGTGATGGTAAGAGGACTTTTATAGGTAGGGAATCGTGATGCTAATTGTACTTTTTTCTCACTACGCAGGGTTGCCAATGCTGCAATGGCACAAAGAATTGAGGGGTTGATGAGCTTCTCATCCTTTGGTGAAAAATGCGGCAAAGGATAGACAACCACACTTCTTTTTGTCTTCCCACAGACTTCTGCGACCGTGTCCCGTACATGGAAAGGCCACTGTGTGGGTGTTTGTACTTTCAAAAGACCATCTTCCATCCATGTAGTTACTCGAGTGATAGTGTCCTCACGTGTCCATACCCGTCTATCAACATAGGTTCGTTCAAATGTAGATGCCGACTGCTCAAACCCCGATGTGAGGTCTCCCCACCTATATACGATAGGGGAGTGTTTGTGCTTATGGTGATACGGTTTTACATCTGCCGACAATTGGAAATCTATCTCAATTTCTCTGGATTTTACCTCTACCGTTTCAGCATCTGGTCCAAACAGTGCAATAATTGGTTGACCACGATAAGAGATATCGGTTGAAGCGAAGAGTGGAAGCTCATCACCAAAAACTTCAATACGATTCTCTCCCTTTATATCCTTTGGACCGAGCAGGAAGAATCTCTTGTCTTGTTTGGGTGGGGTTATCCCGATGATGGAGCCCGAATCAACACTTGACCGTATTACGATTCCGTGGATTGTCTGATCTTGATCGTTCGGTTTGACCGTTTTGTCTGCCATGAAGTCTTATCGCCATCCTTACAAGGGTAAAAATACCATTTTACCCTTGTGTCCGCAATGGCAAAAGATAAGAAAGCGGCTATACTGGAAAGGCATAGGAGTCAAGTATGGATGGATTTGATCAGGCAAAAAAGGAGATTTCGGAACTCTCGAATGAGCTGCGTAGGCATCAGTATCGATATTATGTGGAGGCAAAGCCAGAAATCAGTGACCTGCAGTATGATAGAATGATCGATCGTTTGATAGACTTGGAAAGTCGCTTTCCAGAGTTGAAATTGCCAGATTCCCCCTCCCAGCGAGTAGGTAGCGATCTCGGTTCATCATTTCCAGAGGTCGTACATTCGGTTCCAGTCTTGAGCTTGGACAAAGCCTATACAACAGAGAGCATATTACAGTGGATAGAACGCTTGGGAAAGCGTGGCGAACAGCGATTGTCTTTTGTGGTTGAAGAGAAGATGGATGGTGTCTCTTTGGTGCTTTACTATGAACATGGTCTTCTGGTGCGTGCCGTAACGCGGGGGAACGGGTCTGTCGGGAATGATGTAACAGCGAATGCAAAGACCATTACATCTATTCCATTACGGTTGACGCAACCCCTGGATATTGCAGTCCGAGGCGAGGTTTTCCTAACCAAGGATGATTTTGAGCGATTGAATCTTACTATGGAGGTCCCTTATGCCAACCCCAGGAACTTGGCTGCCGGGTCTATCAGGAGAATCAAAAGTAGTGAAACTGCTCGAATACCATTGCGGATGTATGTTTATGACGCTTATATTTCAGGAAATGGAGAAAATGCGGAGAATCATGTTGAAGTTCTTAAGTTGTTGGATAATCTTGGTTTCCTAGTAAATCCAAGACTTGCCGTTTTTGCCGAGAATGCTCTCCGTGCACAAGAGATGGCAAATAAGTTGCATATCCCCGATGTAGTCTCTGGAGACTTTGGCAAACTAGTCGAATATATTGGATCAATGGATGAGAGAAGATCGTCACTCCCATATGAAATCGATGGTCTGGTCGTTAAGGTGAATGAATTGGGTGTGAGAGATTTTCTTGGATATACAGGACACCATCCACGATGGGCTTTGGCTTACAAGTTTGATGCTCCTGAAGCACAGACCGTCGTTACTGATATTGATGTGCAGGTGGGGAGAACCGGACGAATTACTCCTGTCGCACGAGTTGTGAAAGTTCGGGTTGGGAATTCGATGGTCTCTAATGTTACTCTGCATAATGAAGATTATATCAACATGCTTGAATTAGCTATCGGAGATACCGTAGCAATTGCGAAAAGAGGTGATGTAATTCCTGCAGTTGAACGTGTTGTGGAGAAGAATGAGGATGAAAATTCCACTTGGCTCATGCCAGAATATTGTCCCTCATGCCATACTCGACTGTGTAGGGTTGGAGCACACACTTTTTGTCCGAATTCTGCAGATTGTCCTGATCAGATCATGGGTCGGGTAATTTTCTTTGTAGGGAGAAACCAGATGGATATTGAGGGCTTTGGACCTGAAACTGTCTCTTTCTTGATGCAGAGGAATATGATCAATGATATTCCTGATATCTATACGGTCGACTATCAATCTTTGGTTGGTGAAGTCGGTTTCGGAGAGAAGAAAGCATACTCTCTTATGAAAGCAGTTGAGAAAAGCAAAGATCAGCCTTTCAGTACTGTGATGGTCTCTTTGGGGATTCCCGATTTTGGTAAGAAAGCTGTAGACCTACTGATTGCTGCGGGAATAACGAGTATGGAGCAGTTGGAAACTCTTGTTGATTCTGATAATAAGAGGCCATTACTTGATATCAAGGGCTTTGGTCAAAAGACAGTGGATTCGTTGTTCTCCTATCTAAAGGACGAACAGCTGCGTAACAGGATTGCACGTCTGAGAGACTTGGGGCTAAATTTCTCACAAGAATCTACTGCAAATGATAATCGGGTTCCCCAAACTTTTTCGGGACAGACTTGGTGTGTGACGGGTAGTTTCGAACGATACCAACCCCGTTCATTAGCGTTGAAGGAAATTGAAGCAAGAGGAGGCAGGACCACCGGATCAGTAACGAGAAAGACTACGCATCTTTTGGCCGGTTCGGGGGCAGGGTCCAAACTGCAGCAAGCCATTGCATTCGGTACAACCATTGTATCTGAGGAAAAGTTTATCGCTATGTTGGAAAAGGAGTAGTCGCATGGATCCCATTGCAGAAAATTTGAACGAAGTGTTGAAAGATTCCATCATTGACAAAGCACTCTCTTCATATGGCAAGAGAGCGTATTTTCCTAAAGGGATTGTCTCCCAAAGCCAAGAGGCTGCAAGACTTGCCCATACTATAAATGCGACTGCGGGTGTTGCTATTTCTGGCAAACATCATCTCTCTCATCATTTGTTCGAAGCATTTGGATCTGTCGTTACGGTCGACGATATGGTTTCTTACGCCCCAACAGCGGGGGATTTGGAGTTGAGAAAAGCATGGTGGAGTGAAATGATGCGTAAGAATCCAACGCTTGATAAAAGTGATTGTTCCCTACCTGTAGTTACTTCCGGCCTTACTCATGCCCTCTCTGTTAGTGCCGACCTTTTTGTCGATCAAGAGGATTTCATAATCATCCCCTCTCCATGTTGGGATAACTATGAGCAGATTTTTGCTGTACGCAAGGGGTGTCGAATACTATCTCCCAGTCTCTTCGATCATGAAAAGCGGTTTTCAATCCAATCGATTGCAAAAGCGATGGAAGACATAGATTCCGGGAAGATTATCGTTTTGCTCAATTTCCCCAACAACCCAACTGGATATACACCATCGGAATCCCAAATGTATGCACTGGCTAGTCTATTGATTCAAAAAGCGGAAGAGGGAAGGACGGTTGTCGTATATATCGATGATGCCTATTTCGGACTATTCCACGAAAAAGAGGGAGTCTATGAACACTCGATTTTTTCCCTCTTGTGTAATGCCCATGAAAATCTCCTTGCGATTAAGTGTGATGCTGCGACAAAAGAATCGATGGTTTGGGGTTTTCGTATAGGTTTTCTTACGTATGGAGCACGCGGTCTCTCAAAGCAGCACTACGATGCGCTTGTACAGAAGACTATGGGAGCGATTCGTTCATCGGTATCCAGTTGCTCCCGGGTTAGCCAATCTCTCCTTCTTTCTGCCATGAGAAGACCAGAGTATCTAGCTGAAACAGCGAAAGTTTCGCAAGAAATGGCAAAAAGATATGATATAGTTAAGTATGAGGTTGGAAAGAGGGATAGGCACCATATTCTACAGCCTTATCCGTTCAACTCGGGATACTTTTGTACCTTATCATGTTCCAAGGATGCTGAATTATTGCGCAAGTACTTGTTGGAGCACCATGGAATCGGTACTGTGTCCATAGGACAACATATCTTACGGATTGCCTATTCCGGGGTTGATCGCGATAGACTTGTTGATTTGATTGATAAGGTGTATCGGAGCGCCGAAGCATTATGGATGTGAAGACTAAACTGTATTTGGTAAATAGTAATGGGGATAAATTCATGGGAATTGGTGTCCTCTGGTTATTGAAGAGAATCAGTTCAGCTGGATCCCTTCGGGCAGCTGCGTTGTCTCTGGGTATCTCCTACTCCAAAGCCTATAACATGGTGCGTAATTTGGAAGAGCAAGTTGGTGTTCCTGTCGTGGATAGGAAGAGAGGAGGATCGGAGCATGAAGGTTCTTCTTTAACAGCTTTCGGGAAACAGTTCATTTTATTGTATGACCAGTTCCAAAAAGATGCTAAAGAACGTTTAGTAGAACCTTTTGCTGTATTCTCCCGCGATTTTGAAAAATTATTAGAAGAATATTCCTAAAGAAGATGAAAAGGAGTCAGTCCATGAACGAAATCAATCTGAATAAGAAGAAATACGATTTTACCATCCCCAACCTGGGAAAGCCGAAAATCAATTCACCTATTAAGATGTCTTCAACGATTAATGATGGTCTTGCTGATTATGTAAGTGAAGACAAACGTGTCTATTTTGGTATAGATGCCAAGATAAATGATAAAGGGGAAGAAGTTCCTGAATTCCATGATACGGTTGAGGTTGCAGGACCTAGAGAAAAGATCTATTTCAACCCAGCTCATGTACATGCTGCAGTAGTCACTTGTGGCGGTATCTGTCCTGGACTTAATAATGTGATTCGTGCTGTTGTCAGGTGTTTTTGGTATAGGTATGGAGTTCGTCGTATTTCAGGTATCCAGTTTGGATATCGCGGGTTGTTGGAAGGGTCCCCGTATCCGCTGATGGATCTTGATCCCGATGTGGTGGATGACATCCAGGAGAAAGGCGGTTCAATCCTTGGTAGTTCCCGGGGTGGTGGTGACCGGGTAGAAGAGATTGTCGATTCGTTGGAACGATTGAATATCAACATCCTTATTACCATAGGTGGCGATGGAACTTTACGCGGTGCATGGGAAGTCGGTGAGGAAATCAAGAAACGGGGATTGAAGATTGCAGTAATCGGAGTTCCAAAAACGATTGATAATGACCTCTCGTTCATCCAGATCTCGTTTGGTTTCGATACAGCCGTGGCGCATGCTGTTCCTGCGGTCAGAGGAGCCCACACCGAAGCAAAAGCCTCAGTGAATGGTATTGGTTTGGTAAAGGTCATGGGGCGTGAGTCTGGTTTCATAGCAGCGAGTACCGCTCTAGCGATGGCAGATGTTAATTTTTGTTTGATTCCAGAGAGTCCTTTCGATTTGGAAGGTCCAAATGGTTTGCTCACTCACTTGAAAAAGCGCATTCTAGATCGAGGGCATGCTGTAATTCTTATTGCTGAAGGAGCTGGACAAAACCTGGTCCCTCTCACTGGAGAAAAGGACGCATCGGGTAATGTGAAATTTACCGATATTGGGATTTTCCTCAAAGATAAAATTAAGCAGTATTTCAAGGAAGAAGGGGTAGAAATGAGTTTGAAGTATATTGACCCCAGTTATATCATCCGCAGTGCACAGGCTAATCCAAATGATTCCATATATTGTTCCCGGCTTGGTGCCCATGCCGTTCATGCCGCTATGACAGGAAAGACACAAGCTCTCATCTCTTTGGTTAATAACAAGTTTGTCCATATCCCCATCAAAGTAGCAGTTGCAGAACGTAACCATGTAAATACCGAAGGTAGCCTTTGGAGGGACGTTCTTGAAAATACCAGACAGCCGGCATCCATGGTGAATAGATAAGATTTACGCTGTAAGAATTCTAGGGCTTCGGACATTAACCGTCCGAGGCCTTTTTGATAAGGCAAATCAAGAACGATGTTTCATATTAATATTTATAAAAACCATTAATATGTGATGAAACGGATATTATAAGGGTTAATACTAGTTTGATGTGTAAATGTAATCGTTTTCTTTTTCTGCAATCTCGGCATCCTCATATGATTTGATAAAAATTCTAAATTTTCATGAAATGTACTTGATTCTTTTTCACTTTCTCGGTAAATTGCCATCGAAAGGAAAAACGAATGGACGATTCCTTCCGATAACATGGACTCCATTCAATTGACTTTTCATAACCTCCTTTTTGTTCCCCCTGGGTTTAACCTCCTTTTCCCCAGGGGGTTTTCTTTGTCTTTTCAGGTTGTTGTCCTCTCCTTGAGATCCCCGCTGAATAGGCTGTTCCGAGCTGGACAGTACGATTTGTGACTTCTAATTCTTTACCCCTGCATGATTATGACATAAGACAATAGAGGGGTTTCATATAGAAGTCTCCCCTTTGATTTTTATGCTTTAGAAAGCAAAAAAATGCTAATTAATATTGTGTATCGAAGTTCTTCAATTGTGTCTCTCTGTAATATAGTATACATATGTATGGTCAATATTATAAAATAATTAAAAATAACGATAGAATCGACAAAGAAAAGTGGACATGTTTTAATTATAGGTGTAATTATTAGGATACGTAAAAAAATGAATTTACGTAGGAGGAATTTTATGAGACCAAGAAAAGCAGCGAATGGACTTTTGATTATTGTTTCATTGCTGGCTTTGATTGCATTCGTTGGATGTGATTTAGCTGGTTATGACATAACAGAGGATACCGATGTGTTGAGCAGGGGGAAGCCAGCGGCTAGCACAAAGGCTCCTAAGGATGAGCCAATCCCACCGGTTATCTATAGTGGCGCCGAGGGAGAAGTAATTCCGGTAGATAGTACAGATCAATATGAGACAAGATGGGAAGAAGGGGATCCAAGGTATAGACTCCTTGCGGACACCAATGACGATGGAATCGTAGAAGCTTGGGAAGTGGTTACTGAAAATGCCACACACGCTTTAGTCGGAGAGAAGTTTATTGGATACTATTCAAGTACTTTCAGTCTTTGGGCTGGACAAGATAATTTTGCTGGAGATGTGACTATCAGCAATGGATTGGATGGAGTGACCCTCTCGGTGGACACTACTGGTTCTGCAGATATTGCAGAGTATCACATCTACACATATACCAGTGAGGGAGACCTTCCAGATAAGCGTCCGGCTCCAGGACAAGCTCCTTATGTGGTTGAAGGCCTTGATGCAGATTCCTTTGAGATTTTCTTCTCTTTTGAAGAACTTGGAGGAACCGTAGATACTACCTACTACTTTATTATCCATGCAGCATTGGCCGACGATGCTGAAGGAGGCTCAGAAACCTCTTTAGCTGGTGAAACCGCATATGTTGCTGGAGAAGATCTTCCCGATTTTAACGGGAAAGGCGCCTGGTTCTACGTAGTCAGTTATAGCGCTGTACCGTATTTCGAACCGATTATTGTTGAGTTGGATAATTCTGGCGATGGTGATGGTGATGGTGATGATGATGTAGTCAACTTGGATGAAGAAACCGCCTATGCGGGAAACACTGCTGGCGATGGAAGCAGCTGGTGGTACTACATTGACGCCTCGGCTGATGATTTTGATGAAGGTACCCAATTTGCAATCTACGCGGGTCAGAAAATAGTGCCGGGAGCATACGTGATGTATGCTAAAGAAGCTGGGATTTTATCTATCACATTTGGTGAGAACATGTCATTGCAAGGTGTTGACGAACCTATAAAAATCAATGGATATGAAGAGATACCCGATAGACGACCCAATTCTGGCAACTTTCCGTACAAATTTGAAAGCTATAATGAGGAAGGTCTTTACGTAGATACTTGGGATTATCTGATTGTTCACTTCGATGCGGAGGTTACAGGTCTCGAAGAATAATTATCAGAAGGTCAATACATTTGTATAAATTATGAGGTACCAAGATCAATAATATGAACTTGGTACCTCGTTTCTATTCGGGCACTGGGATTAGTTATAGCCGTTTATTCAAGTAGGTCCATATAGCCTTGCAAGGCTTCATCTCCATCGCCTCCCTGAAGAACCTTGTTTGCCAACAACTTACCTAGTTGCACTCCCTCTTGGTCGAAACTATTGATATTCCATAGGAATCCTTGGAACATAACCTTATTCTCATAGTGAGCTAGAAGGGCTCCTAATGTTTCTGGATTTAGTTGATCTGCATGGATAACGCTGGAATAGCGATTCCCTGGGAATCGTTTATTCGCATTGGTATCATCCTTCCCTTTTGCGAATGCAACAATCTGGGCAATCAGATTCGCTACCAGCTTGGTTTGGCTCGTGGATCCGGCGGTGACAATGTCTTTACCTCTCTGTGAATTGCTGAAACCAATGAATTGCAATGGGACAGTATCGGTTCCTTGATGCAGTAGTTGGTAAAAAGAATGCTGTCCATTAGTTCCCGGTTCACCGAAGATAATTGGCCCGGTGGAATAGTCGATGGGTTCCCCATTTCGATTGACCTGCTTTCCATTGCTCTCCATATCCAGTTGTTGCAGGTGGGCTGGGAAACGGGAGAGCCCTTGGGAATAGGGTAGGATTGCAGTGCAGGGAAGATTGAGGACATTGCGTAAGTATACTCCAATCAACGCATCGAGCATGGCAGCATTTTGGGTTATCTGAGGTTCCAAGGCGGCTTTATCGGCTTCATGTGCACCATTAAGGAAGCGTTGGAAAACCTCAGATCCATAAGCAATGGACAGTACTACAGCTCCGACCGCACTGGACGATGAGTATCGTCCACCAATATAGTCGTCGATATAGAATGCCTGGAGAAAATCCTTAGAGGAGGCGAGAGGGCTGGATTTGCTAGTTACAGCGACCATATGCTGTGAGGGATCCATCCCTTTGATATTTGCATTTACCATTGCCTGTTTCACGAGTTCATAGTTGGTGAGCGTCTCTTGGGTGGTCCCACTTTTAGAGACCAATATGAAGAGTGTTTTTTCGAAATCGAGACCTTCAAAGACCTCATCGGCATCATCAGGGTCGACATTCGAAATGAATCTAGCCTCTTTTTTCATGATTGAAGCACCCTTAGCCCAGCCTTTTAATGCAATATACAGGGCACGAGGTCCTAAATCACTTCCCCCAATTCCTATCTGTACGACGGTAGAAAACGGCTTTCCGGTAGATCCGACTAGTAAGCCTTCTCGAACAGCTTGGGAAAATTTAGTAATCTTTTCCAACTGATCTAGGTAGAAAGCCCCTTTTTCCTCTTCATCGGCGAAGATGGATGTGTCATCACCCAAAACCCTTCCCCTTGTAAGATGATGGAGGACGAGGCGGTTTTCCCCAGTATTCATTACCTCTCCTGAGAGCAGGGCTTCATACTTAGCGGCAAGTTGCTGTTCGTCAGCCAACTCCTGCAGCATGGCGATATGATCATCCCCAATTGGCATCGCAGCCCAGTTATAGGAGAGTCCGGCTCCAATGGAAACGGCTGCACTACGTATTCGTTCTGCTTTGAGTTCAGCTTTCACTTCCAATGGGCGGAGTTTGGCAAGTTTTTTGAAAGCTGAAGTTTTTGAAAGGTTTGTGAATTGCATATCTCGACTCCTTGAGGCACCTATATGAGTATAAGAAGTGTATAGCAGGAGTATGTCGTCGGCAATATGCTATTTTCGGTTATGCTTCGATTTCAGGGATCCGGAGCTTGAAACTCTCCAGCAAATCTTCCTTTGACATCCCTTCCCTAAGTATGACGAAGATGGTGTCATCTCCTGCCAGAGTTCCGAGAATCTCTGGGAGAGCAAGGATGTCGAGAGCGAAGGCGACACTATTTGCATGACCACTTCTCGTTTTGATTACACCAAAATTATGGCTGAATTCGATGGAAAGTACTCCACGTCTTACATCTTGGATATAGCTCTTTTCCGATTCCGAAATAAGGTCGTTTTCTGGAAGAGAATAATAGTATCCCGACCAACCGTCCGAAATCTTTCCGACTTTAAGCATTTTAAGATCTCGGGAAAGTGTAGCTTGAGTTACTTTGTAACCTTCTTTGGCCAATAGTTCGAGTAATGTATCCTGATTATCTATGCGGTTATTCTTAATCAATTCCTTGACCACAGAAAGCCGTGTATGCCGTTCTTTCATCAATATCTCCATACGGTATATTTATTCTTTATTACTTGTATGAATATACATTACTATCACTTTTAGCGCAAGGATATTTCAGTAGTTTTATATTGACTGGACTAACCGAACAAGTGGTTATATTATTGTCACATGTGTCTAACACAAAAGTCAAAAATCTTTCTGTATGGGGGTATTTAATGACGCTTATCATCATTATTGCGATTGTTGTCCTGGTTCTGCTGTATGGTGTTGGAATATACAATAAATTCATTCGACTCAAGAACCAGAGTGAAGAGTCGGCTGCTGCCATAGACGCCAACTTGAAGAAACGATATGACCTCGTTCCAAATCTTGTTGAGACCGTAAAAGGTTATGCCAAACATGAAAGCGAAACTCTGACTGCTGTAATCGAAGCACGGAATTCAGCGATGAAGGCAACCACTTTGACTGAGAAGAATGATGCAGCTAATGCATTTTCCGCAACACTGAAGAGCTTATTTGCTCTCAGCGAGAGTTATCCTGATCTTAAGGCTAATCAAGGGTTTCTTGACCTCCAGTCCCAATTACAAAAGATAGAAGATGATCTCCTACATGCCCGAAAGTACTATAATGCTGTAGTGGGAGATTTCAATACCATGGTTCAATCGATACCTTCTTCTCTTGTAGCCGGAATGGCTCATTTTTCCAAGCTTCCCTACCTTGCGATTGAAGAGGAAGCTCGCAGTCGAGTCGATGTAAAGTTCTAGAGGTACCCTATGAAACAACGAAAGCGAAGGGGCTTCTTCATTCTCATCATCACAATACTGACAACGGGATTTCTCTTCTCTGCGACTGGGTATTCTATCAAATCGTTGCATAGTGATATCACTATATCTCCAACAGGAGTATACGAGATCGAAGAAGAGATAGTGATGGACTTTCACGAACGTTTGCACGGATTCTATCGCGTTCTTCCGGTCGAATATCTCTTTGAAGATGGTTCCCGCGAGGATGTTCGTGTACGAGTTTCCAAAATCAAGGCAAGTGACACACTCAGTGTCTCATACAACGGGAACTATGTGACCATTCGGGTTGGGGATGCCAATCGCACTGTCATAGGAGTCCAGGATTATGGGATTTCGTACCATTATGATATCGGGTCTGATCCAAATGATGGTTATGATGAGTTTTATTACAATATTGTAGGTGAGGATTGGGAAGTTCCCATAGAATCTTTCTCATTTTCTATCACATTTCCCAAACCAGTGGACGTAGGAGATATCAACTTCTCAAGAGGCCTATGGGGAACTACATCTGCCGAAGGTGTTACCTGGGAACTCTCATCAGATGGATTGGTGGTTAACGGAAGGTCAACTACACTACAACCTGGAGAAGCTGTTACTGTCCGTGTCCAGATGCCTGAAGGTTACTATGATGAGAGGACGGACTATCAGTTCTATTATCGGATTGGATTGATAGTTGCATCAATCCTTTTGGTAGGTTTTGCGTGGCTTACTTGGAGCCGTCATGGACGTGATAAGGATCTGATTATTGTTCCGAACCATGAACCTCCTGAAGGAATGAGTCCATTGGATGTTGGATACATCATTGACGAGTCTCTTGATCCCAAGGATGTGACCTCGATGATATTCTATTGGGCTGATATGGGGTGTTTGACCATTGTGGAGGAGGGAAAGGAGTTCTCTTTCATCAAGGGGCATGATCCTAAGAATGTGTCCAAACATGAAAAGCAAATCTTCGATGCTTTCTTCTCCGCAGGAAGCAATGGTGTGGTTAAATCAAAAGATCTGAAGGGTGATTTTTTTCGGGCATACCAGAAGTTGAAAGGAACAGTGGATTCTCATTATCGAGGAGAGAGAGCTCTGGCGAGTGCCAAATCCCGAAACAGGGCTGCCCTTACGACATTATCTATGCTGCTGCCTGCGATCGGATACTCACTATCCCTTACTGGTAATTATCCTGGTGTCGCTACCATTGTCTTAGCTGTGCTTGGGATAGGAGAATCAATCGCTTTGTTATTGGTTTGGCATCTTATGTTCCGGATATGGCATATCCGCAAGATTGGAGGGAAATTAGCTTGGACTCTCGTGCTCCTGTTGGTTCTTGGAGGGAGTTGGTTCATCCTAGTCCTAGCGGGATGGTTTGTCGACGCTCCTATTAATGCAATTCTCTTAGGCAGTACCGTGTTGCTAATAGCCAACACCCTCATCTCCTTCTTCGCTATTATTACCCGCCAGCGGAGTGATTATGGTAGAAGGGTCTTGGAACAGGTCTTGGGCTTACGTGAATTCATTGCCACAGCTGAAATGGAAGAGCTCAAACGAATGATCGATTCAGACCCTGAATATTACTATCACATACTATCATTCGCGATTGTCTTGGGTTTGGAGAGAAAGTGGGCGAAGAAATTCGCATCACTCGCTATCGAGCCACCCTCATGGTATGTGGGTCCCAACACGGTATGGAATGCTATGGTAGTCAGTTCAATGTTGAATCGATGTAATTCTTCGTTGGTCACCGCTGTTGCGACAGCTCCGTCGAGTGGAAGCCCTGGAAGTCGTTTCGGAGGCTCCTCTTTTGGAGGAGGAGGCTTTTCTGGTGGCGGCTTTGGTGGCGGCGGTGGCGGTGCATGGTGAGACATGCCACTTTTATGTACGAAAAAAAGGACCTGTTGTCCATTCTGGCAACAGGTCCTTCTACCTAGATTTCTTCGAATCAGTCGCGATAGCTTCTAGTCGGTCTGGGTTTCGCAATGGCTTCGTTTACACGAAGGTTGCGTCCGCCGAATTCTTTGCCATCAAGCTGGGAAATCGCAGCTTCTGCAGCTGAATCCTCATCCATCTCCACGAAACCGAAACCTTTGGGTCGATGGGTCTCACGGTCAATGATGATGTTTGCGCTCAATACGGTACCGTACTGGGCGAACAATTCCCGAAGCTCTTCTTCGGTAGTGGCGTAACTCATGTTGCCGACATAGATTTTCTTTGCCATAAAGCATCCTCCACAGGTCCTACGCCTGTTTTCATAAAATTGCTTCATTTGGCGGCATGCTTGATTCAATTTAATCGGTCTATTGGAATACGATGAAAACGGCTCGAAGAAAACTAGATTAAAAGATACAGCTGCAACTCAAAAACGAAAGCAAGATTACATTAGCATGGGGTACATAGTCTGTCAATCTGTCAATATCTTGAACAATGGCACGCTATACCCTATATTGGTCGAATGAATATGATAGGATTGGTTCTTTCATTGGTGTTTGTAGGGGTAATCATTGTAATCGGTTTCCTTCTATCCAAGTCGGGCCGTTACACACCTGAATTTGTACGCAAATTCATCCATATCGGTGTCTCCAACTGGTGGTTTATCCTCATTGCCAGTTTCGATACATTAGGCCTTGCTTTAGTTGGGCCAATTCTATTCATCATCATGAATGGGACTGCTGTAGCTACAGGCTTTGCCAATAGACTAGGAATCAGTGATCGCAGACGAAATCTCGGTCTAGTTTATTTCCCCATTTCACTTCTGGTTTTCGTATTATTAGGTTACACCGATACGGTCCCCTTGTGGGCTTGTGGGATGGGTGCTCTCACCATGGGGTATGGAGATGGTTTTGCTGCAATCCTGGGCAAGCGCTTCGGTAAAAGAAAGATCATGGGAGACAAATCGATTGTCGGAACTGTGGTAATGTTTGTGGTTACTGTGCTGGTCGTTACAGGGTTTTCCATTGGTTATTCATTACCCGGTACATGGAGTTTCGGATGGTGGATCTCGTTGTTCGTCATTGGTGTGGTTGCAAGCCTATTAGAGGCATATACGCCCCACGGACTCGATAATCTGACAGTTCCTATCGGTACTACGCTCCTTGCTTTCTTCCTTTTGGGAGTGCTATGAGTACAGATATCTGGAGAATACTAATACCGTTATTTGCAAATATCGCCTTGGCTGTAATTTCATACATCCTTCACTGGTTAACTTTATCAGGTGCTGTTTCTGCTCTATTGGTGGGCTTCCTTACCTATCGATTCACCGGATTCGGAGGATGGGCATTACTCATGTTGTTTTTCATTACTGCCAATATTCTTGGAAAAGTTAGCCGGGCAGTCTCTAGGGCAATCGACAATGGTATCCAAAAGAAGGGCGGTACCCGGGATTGGGCACAGGTCATGGCCAATGGAGGTCTAGCTGCGGCTGCCGCATTGCTTTATGGGCTCGACGGTGGCCGTCTCGGCTTGGTGATGTTTGGCGCGGCTATAGCTGCCAGTACCGCGGATACGTGGGCTGGAGAGGCGGGAATACTGAGTCGGAAACCACCTATATCGATTAAGACTTTCAAGCCTGTTCCGACTGGAATGTCGGGAGGTGTGAGTCTCCTAGGGACATTGAGTAGCCTGCTAGGTTCCATTCTGATTGCGATAGCGTGGTATGCTACGTTTGCGGACTTTAATGATTCCTCTTGGGTCTTTCTTGCATCGATTATTGCGGTAGCCGGAATGGTGGGTTCTTTGGTTGACAGTTATTTTGGGGCAACGATACAAGGTCACTACTATGACCCGGAAAGTAAGCGGATTACCGAGCACGAACAGAGGAACGGTAAGAAGTTGGAATTATGTAGAGGAATACGCTGGATAGACAACGATGTAGTTAATTTCCTCAGTAATGTAATAGCAGTTCTGCTAGGTTGGGGCTTAAGCCTTATCATATTGTAATGGAGAGTGTACATGAAGAAATTTCTGTTGATTCCAGATTCCTTTAAGGGAACCATGAGTTCAACTCAAATTTGTTCCATTATGGAACAATCGATCCTTCGTTATTATCCTGATGCGGAGGTTGTTTCTCTTCCTGTTGCAGATGGAGGAGAAGGAAGTGTCGATTCCTTTTTGGCTGCTATGGGTGGTCAGAAGGTTACCTTGGACGTTACGGGACCCTATTTTCAGTCTGTTGAGGGTTTCTTTGGGGTTGTGAATGATGATACAGCTGTTGTGGAGATGGCAGCTTGTGCCGGACTACCCTTAGTAGGTGATGATAAAAGGCCGGACCAGAGTACGACATTCGGTGTTGGTGAACTGATTCTTGCTGCCGCAGAACGTGGATGCAAGAAGATAATCGTCGGATTGGGAGGGAGTGCGACCAATGATGGTGGTGCTGGAGCTGCTGCTGCTATTGGTGTGAAATTCTTCAATAAAAATGGCCAAGAGTTTATTCCGACAGGGGGCACTCTTGGAGATATTGTCTCGATAGATGCATCTGAAAAGAATCGGCTTTTGGATGATGTAGAGATAATCACGATGTGTGATATAGATAACCCTCTCTACGGAGAACAAGGCGCTGCCTATGTATTCGGACCCCAGAAAGGGGCTGATGAAAAGATGGTTGAATTTTTAGATGGCAATCTTCGTAGCCTCAGTAACGCGATATGGGAAAACTTGGGGAAAAACGTATCGGATTTACCTGGAGCAGGAGCCGCTGGTGGTATGGGAGGAGGTATGGTTGCCTTCTTTGATGCGAAACTGGAAATGGGGATTGAGGTAGTTTTGGATACCGTTGGATTTGATGAATTGCTAGACGATGCCGATATGGTATTTACTGGTGAAGGGAAGCTTGATAGCCAGAGTTTGCGTGGAAAAGTAGTCATGGGTATTGCTAAACGCACCAAACAGAAGAATGTTCCTCTGGTGGCTATTGTAGGCGATATCGGTGACCCGATAGATGGAGCCTATGATCGAGGGGTGTCTGCAATCTTCAGCATCAACCGTGTTGCCAAGGAATTCAAACAGGTGATGGCTAGAGCACCACAAGATCTTGCCCTTACGATGGATAATCTGATGAGGTTCCTGCATCTGTTGAAGGTTTGACTTGTGGTTGCCTGAAACCATGTAAAATAGCATCGTGGGGGCAAGCTGCAATGCAGTCCCCACAACGAATACATGCCGTGCTGTTCGGTTTTTCGAATACGGGAATGTCGAGTTTGCAGACTTTTTGGCAAGTCTTGCAGGATGTGCATGAATCATGGTTGATGGAAAATCGGTACAGTGATACAGGGTTGAAAAGTCCATAGATCGCACCTAGTGGACAGATGTAGCGACAAAATGGTCGATAAACTACAATCGAGGCCACGATGGTGATCGCTAGTATGAGATTCTTCCAAGCGAACAGCCAACTTGCCACACTACGCAACCCTACATTACCCGCAAGGAGGAATAGACCGGAAAGGGTTCCCGAAGGGCATACCCATGAACAGAAATAGGGACTCCCTTGTCCAATTATGTCTACTAAGAACATGGGTAATAAAATGACCAATACTACGAGAACGCCGTAACGAATTAAAGAGAGATATTTTTCTCCAGGAAGACGTCTTCGCCTTTTCCAACCCTTTGGGATAGGGATTCGATGCAGAAGGTCCTGAAACCAACCAAATGGACACATCCACCCACAGACGAACCTTCCCAGTGTAGCTCCAACTGCAACAAGAAATCCTCCAACGTACCATGAAATGAATTTGTCACGAGAGCCTATCACAGCTTGTAACGATCCAATGGGACATGAACCCAAAGCCCCTGGACATGCGTAACAGTTGAGACCGGGAACACAAAACGCCTTAACATCCCCACGATAGATCTTTCCTTCCAGGAAACCGACAATATAGGCATTTGAAATGATGGCAACGATGAGTTGAATGAGATTTCGGCGTTTTCTGTGTTGTTTTATTTCACTAGCCAAGGCCGATACACTCCAGACATATGAGGGTAGCTTTCTTGAGCACAATGAGAGCTTCGCCTTCGACTACACCGACTACAATGGCTATCAGTCCTACTACGATGAGCAAGCCAGAAATTAGTCGAGAAGTTCCAGTGTTGATTCTATTATGCTTTTCCATGCCTCTTTATCACGTGCTCCATAATGAGTTTCTCCCACGATATTACCCTTACTGTCAACAAAAAACGTCTCTGGGACCACTTGCAAATCTTTAAGCCTAAGATTGTAGAGATCTTCTGAGGGGATCATATGCATGTAGTCTGCTCCGGTCATCTGCACAATCTGATGCGCTGTTGCAATACTCTTTGAGAAAGATTCCTGATCGGTAAAACTGATATCCGTTACTAATCCGATGATATTCACGCCCTGGTCGGCATACTCCTCGTGCAGTTCAGCCAAGGCAGGCATTTCAGTTAGGCAAGGACTACAGTAGGTTGCCCAGACATTGATCATATTCAACTTATTGTCAGCAAACACCTCTTGGGAGATTTCTTCTCCCTTCAGGTCTAGGGTCCAGAATTCTTGGAGTCCTTGCTCAGGTGTCCCTGCAGCAAAAAGTGAGACGGTAATTACCATAAGAACGATAGCCATGGTCAGAATTTGTTTTTTACGATAGGACATACTTTACCTCATTACTAATATATTAGAGTAAAGGTATCAGTAGCTGATGTAATTGGCAAGCTGTTGGACCTAGGATATTAGGAATCCGAAGCTGTCCCTTCACATGCGGCGGGTTTTCTTGGTCTCCAGGCCAATTGTTTGCCTTCACTCAAATAGAGGCCTGCCAGTATCAGTAGGCATCCTCCAATGGCCATCAGAGTCACAGGTTCTCCTAATAGCAAAGCCGCGGTGAAAAGAGAGACGAGTGGTGTAAGATAGATGTATGCACTGGTCCTGAATACTCCCAGAATTCGTACGGCATGATTCCAGCTTACGAAGCAAGCCGCACTTGCTCCCAAGCCTAGAAAAATTAGTAGGATGGAATTGGTCGGAGAAAAATCTGAGAGACTAAGGGAGAATTCGCTTGTTGCGGCGAATGGTAGCATAAATAGTATCCCATAGAAAAAGATTTTCTTTGTGTATAAGAGAACGCTAAAACGGGAGGTGTCGATCTTCTTAAGGATAATAGAATAGATAGCCCAACCCAAAGTAGATGCCAAAGCCAGAAAATCTCCCTTTAAGGAGACATTGATATCAGTTGATCCGTTAAGCATGATCAAGGCTACACCAAGGGAGGCTATGGTAAAACCGACAATCAAACGAAAATGGACCGGCTCCTCCTTTAGAAATAGAGGTGCGATGAATGCAGTGGTAAGGGGGGCTATGGAGACCAATATTCCCACATTGGAGGCGTATGTCATAGTAAGTGCGAAATTTTCAAGGAGATAATACATAACTACGCCTGTAAGTCCTGCAGCAGCGAACAGAATCTCTTGGTGAAGGGAAGTCTTTGTACGGACTTTACCGCGACGGGTGGCGTATTCCACTATAGCCAAACCCACATATCCCAAGGTGAAGCGGATGACCAATATTTCGATGGGAGAGAAGGAGGAAAGTAAGATTTTTGTGGCGATGAAAGTTGTTCCCCATACTAAAATCGTAGCAAGGGCGACTGCGTGGGCTAAGGTTCTGTCTATATCCATTGCGAGACTTTGCCATGGAAGTGAAAAAATGTACATGAAATTTTTTTTAATTTGTTGTTGCTGTTCACGATTTTTATTTGTATGTTACATATCGGTGGTGGAAACATTGGGTTTTTCGTCCACCTATGCCTGCTTACAGGCTACAAAAGAAAAAAAAGAAATACACATACAAGTGAGGGGTACACTATGGCAAAACAACTGCAGTTCAATGAAGAGGCCCGTAGGGCGTTGGTAGTTGGCGTGGAAAAGCTTTCAAGGGCTGTAAAGGTAACACTCGGACCGAAGGGACGGAATGTTCTTATCGACAAAAAGTTCGGAGCACCTACCGTAACCAAGGATGGAGTCTCGGTAGCTCGTGAGATCGAATTGGAGGATCCATTTGAAAACATGGGAGCCCAGTTGCTCAAAGAGGTTGCTACAAAGACCAATGATGTTGCCGGTGACGGAACTACGACTGCTACCGTACTCGCCTACTCAATTACCAAAGAAGGCATGAAGAGTGTTGCGGCTGGAGTCAATCCCATGGGAATTAGAAGGGGAATCGATAAAGCTGTCGAAGACACGATCAAAGAGTTGAAGCGTCAAGCAAAAATGATTAAGGACAAGGAAGAACTTGCCCAGGTCGCAACTATTAGTGCTAACAATGACAGGGAAATCGGTGACGAGATCGCGAATGCGATGGAGAAGGTCGGGAAAGACGGTGTAATAACCGTAGAAGAATCGAAGACAATTGAAACCACTACTGACTTCGTAGAAGGTATGCAGTTCGATCGTGGTTATCTTTCTCCTTACTTCGCAACAAACCGGGATACCATGGTATCGATTCTCGAGGATCCCTACATCCTTATTTATGATAAGAAGATTTCCAATATGAAGGATCTTCTTCCCGTATTAGAGAAGGTTGCACAGGCTGGAAAGCCAATCCTTATTATTGCAGAAGATGTTGATGGTGAAGCTCTTGCTACACTTATCGTAAACACTATCCGTGGTACGCTTAATGCTGTTGCTGTGAAAGCTCCTGGATTTGGTGATCGTCGTAAAGCTATGCTCGAAGATATCGCTATTCTTACTGGTGGGCAGGTGATTTCTGAAGAGATTGGTCTCAAGCTTGAAAATACCGATCTTTCCCAACTCGGTCGAGCAAAGACTGTCAAGGTTGAGAAGGATAACACTACTGTTATTAACGGTGCTGGAAAGCAATCGGATATCAAGGATCGCATTAGCCAGATCAAGGTGCAGATCCAGGACACCTCAAGTGATTACGATCGAGAGAAATTGCAGGAAAGACTTGCGAAGCTCGCAGGTGGAGTCGCAGTGATCAATGTCGGTGCTGCAACAGAAGTCGAGCTTAAGGAAAAGAAGCATCGAGTCGAAGATGCCCTTTCTGCTACACGTGCAGCTATTGAAGAGGGCGTTATCGCTGGTGGTGGTGTTGCTCTTATTCAGGCGGCTAAGGCTCTCGAAAATAAGAATCTAGCAGGTCTGACAGAAGAAGAGGTTATCGGGTACAGGATTGTACGAAGAGCTCTTGAAGAACCTATTCGTCAGATTGCTCAGAATGCTGGTTTGGATGGATCAATTATCGCTGAAAAGGCTAAGCACGAGACCGCCGACCGCGGTTTTGATGCTGCGAAGATGGATTGGGTGAATATGTTCGAATCAGGAATTACCGATCCTGCCAAGGTTACCAGAAGTGCCTTGCAGAACGCAGCATCGATTGCTGCACTGATTCTTACTACCGAATGTTCGATCACCGACCTCCCTTCCGATGAGCCTGCAGCACCTGCAGGTGGCGGCATGGGTGGAATGGGCGGAATGGGCGGCATGATGTAGCCTTTCGCCGGTTTGGTGAAACCTAGCGGGTGGATTTCCAGAACTCCTGGAGACCACCCGTTTTACTTACCATCGTATGTGTTTCTATGTGCTTTCCATACCATTTTTTGGGGTAGCTGGTAAACTTGACTACCTTTAGTGTAACGTGGTACGTTAAGCGGTACGTAAAATTTCGAAAACCTAGAGTGAGGTTATATTAGTATGAATGCATTGCTGACAACCTTGGGTACCCAAGGGACTGCAACCACTTCGGCGAGTTCGACCGGTTCCATGACCACTACCTTCATCACGTTCGGTCTTATTATTTTAATCTTCTATTTTTTGATTATAAGACCACAGAAAAAACGTGATAAGGAGACCAAGAACATGCTTTCTTCCATGAAGAAGGGTGATAAGGTGGTTTCCATCGGTGGTATTCGAGGCACGGTGGTGATTGTCAAGGAGACTACAGTTGTAGTCAAAGTCGATGACAACACGAGAATTGAGTTTTCTAAAAACGCGATTGCCCAAATTCTAGACAGGAAGGCTGAAAGTGCTGGTGCAGCCAAGGCAGAAAAACCTGCCAAGGCCGATGCTAAGAAAGAGACTGTGGAAGCTCCTGTAAAGAAGAAAAAAAGCACTTCCAAAAAGCCGGCTGAACCTGTTGAGGATGCTGTGGTAGTTGAAGAGACAACCGCTGGTACCGAAGAGGGCGCCGACAATAAAGAGACCAAGTAAAGACATCGATATCATACGGAGAGCATCATGAAAAAACGAGGGCGATTGTTCATCGTTCTCCTGGTGGCGGTGGTATGTGGGATTTTCCTTTTCCCCACCGTCAAATGGTACGGATTCGTACCGCAGGAGACCAAAGATCTTGCGACTGGCTCAATGGTCCAGATTCGGGAGTACGCACAAGGAAAAGCCACAATGGATTTGAGGGAGCTCAATTCATTGATTGCTTCCGATCCTTCGACAGCGTTGCCGAATGAGTATAAGTTCCTATTGCCAATAGCCAAGGATAATTACAAGGCCATGAAGCGCGATGTCCCGCGCGATTGGACAGTTGAAGCTGTATTCAGGGGCTTCTACAACGAACAGGATCTGTTCGATACCCTGGAAAATCATTACCGATCGGAGTTGGTCGAAATTAAGACCTTGAGCGGAAATGTTCTACAGCTTGGTTTGGACTTACGTGGTGGTATGAGTATTTTGCTTGAAGCTGATACTGAAGCCTATGAAGCCAAGACTGGCACACGCCTTGGTGGAGCCGATGTTACAGCGCTCTTGAATGAAGATATTGCTATCCTGAATGAGCGTATCGACCAGTTTGGAGTCACCGAACCCGATATTCGTATACAAGGCTCCGACCAGATTCTCATAGAAATTCCTGGAGCAGCCGATCCTGAACGGGTAAATTCTTTCCTCCGCGGAAAAGGGTCCCTTACTTTCCAGATTGTCGATCAAGCTCTTACCGATCAGTTGAATGCTTATTTCACTGAGAACCCTGGGGAGGTCTACACCGATGGTGGTCAGATCAAACAGCCTGAGTTCTTGCCTGCTGGAAAGGTCGCAACTGCCTATTATATAAATGATGATTACGGTTTGGATGAGCTTTCCAGTTACGTGGTTTTAAATGAAGAGATCGGACTTGATGGTATCCATATCGCAAATGCGGTTGTTGGTACAAATCCTATAACAGGGCAACCGACTGTCAATTTTGAACTTGATTCAACTGGTGGTGAGTTGTTCTATAAGCTCACTTCTACGAATACTGGTGAGCTGATGGCTGTTGTGCAGGATGGAAAAGTCAAGGCCATGGCAACTATTACTGAGCCCATCAGGAATAGTGTACAAATAACCGGGTTTGGCGTCGAAGAAGCTCAAGACCTCTCTATCGTTCTGAAGACTGCGGCCTTGCCGATTGAGTTGATTGTTGTCAGCCAGCAGGGTGTTGGAGCTTCACTCGGTGAAGATACTGTACAGGCTGGATTGATCGCCATCCTTATAGGTTTGGCTCTTGTGTTTGTCTTCATGGTAGTAATCTACAAGGGAAGCGGAATCATTGCCGATATCGCCCTTCTGTTTAATCTTGTTATCTTATTGGCGGTACTGTCCGCATTCAATCTTACGTTGACACTCACCAGTATTGCTGGTCTTGTGTTGACAGTAGGTATGGCTGTGGATGCCAACGTAATTATCCTGGAAAGGATCAAGGAAGAGTTGTCCTATGGGAAAGGTGCTGAGGCGTCGGTTAAGGCCGGTTTCGCTAAAGCCTTCTGGACAATTATGGACGCCAATGTCACTACCATAATAGCTGCCCTGGTACTTTCACAACTTGGATCGGGTTCTGTCAAGGGATTTGCGAATACACTCGCAGTCGGTATTGTGAGTTCGATGTTCAATGCGCTGTTTGTGGTGAAGTTGATGTACGATGCATCCCTCTCCGGTAAACATCCTCGGCTGAGCATTGGCTGGAGGAGGAAGTAATTATGGCTAAGAAGATTTATCCTATCACAAAGTTTCGATTTGTTTCGGTAGTCGTTTCCATACTCCTATTGTTGGTGGGTTTGGTCTCCTATATCGCATTTGGAGGATTCAATCTGGGGATTGATTTCCAGAGTGGTTTTTCACAGCGTGTCCAAATTGCTCCAGCGGCAATCTCCCTTACCTATGAAGGATCTGATTCGGTTACTCTCAATGTAACCGGGGGAATGGTGACTCTTGTTTCCCGGGATTCGGCAGGATCTCGGTATGTCGAATTTACACCTTCAGAGTACCCGAGCATTGGAGACTTAGCCAGCGCTATCAACGGTTCTGTTGAAGGTGTATCGGCTGTAGCCTTACAGACATCACTCCCGACTGCCAATCTTATAACAGGGTTTGGCCTTCCTGCCACATTGTCGACGACTCCATTTATTTTGAATAGTGCCAATAGTGAAGGTTCCACATTCATATCGATAGATGAGATGCGTGAAGCATTGGGTGAAGGGTCTCAGGTCCAAGTTGTTGGTGATGACTATCGTCAGGTTTTTCAGTTAAGAATGGCTAATGACGACAATTTGAGTGAGGAAGAGATTTCCAATCAAGTTGGAAACGCCCTTGCGGAAAGTTTTGGCGAAGATGACGTTGTTATACTACAGTCTGACTTCGTTGGTCCAAAATATTCCTCAACACTCGTATCCGGTTCTATCTTGATTGTCATTGTAGCTATTGCCTTGATTCTTCTATATATCTGGTTCCGGTTCAAACTTGCATATGCTTTGGCAGCCATAATTACCTTGGTGCATGATACATTCCTTTTGATTGGTTTTATCGCGCTGTTTAGGTTGGAAGTCTCCAGTACTACGATTGCTGCGTTGCTTACCATAATTGGATATTCCTTGAATAATGTTATCGTCATTTTCGACCGTATCAGGGAAAACCGTCCGATGTTGAAAGAGCTTCCTATGATGCAGTTGATCGATACCAGTGTATCTCAGTCCTTGTCGAGAACTCTGTTCTCCTCACTGACGACCATACTCGCTATTCTTCCATTGGCGATTCTTGCCTCCGGTGCAATTCAATTGTTTGCCATCGAAATGGTCTTTGGTATTATTGTTGGAGCATACTCTTGTAACTTCCTTGCACCATCGCTCTTGCTTTGGATTACCAAGAAGCAGAATAATGGTCATGCTGTTCCTGTCGAACACGAAGAAGTACCAGCAAAGGATGTTCCTGCAGATGCTACAGAAGTGGAAGAGGTTGAGATTCCTTCTGCCCAACGTAAGTTGAAGGGCAAGCGAAAGCAGAAGAAGTAGAAGGAAGTATTTGTTCGTTTTGCAAAGCAAGCTCGGCCGCCTCGTAGGAACTCTACGCTGGCGGCTTGCTTATTTCCTATAAGGTTGTTTTGTTGGAGGAGCTTTTGGTAATAGAGAAATCGCTTATCATGGGTTATTGCAATGGTGTAGCCCACGTAATCGAGATTGCCCAAGAATGTCTTCGTATCGCGAAGGAGAACAATCTTCCTGCCTATTCAATCGGGTGGTTTATCCATAATCCAAATGTTGTAAAACGTTTTGCCGATGCGGGTATGCAACATATTGATCGACCCGAAGATAACCGTCCAGGGGTTGCGCTGATTAGGGCACATGGTATCGGAGATCCTTTGAGAGCTGAATTCATCGAGGCAGGATTCAAGTTGTTGGACGGTACCTGTGGAACGGTTGCCTACTCACAGCGAATCATCAGGACCAGTAATCCTGATTGGCATGTTGTAATCGCAGGCTTACCTGGACATAGTGAAGTCGATGCGCTCTCCCATGTATGGAACTCCCATAAAGAGATCGTCCCAGTCTCTGTCATAGAAACAGTTGAGGATGTCGATAATTTGCCCTCTTTTGGTAATGAGACCGTGATGTTCATGACTCAAACTACCTTTCCAATAATCCAATACGACTTATTAAAGGGCCATATGGAAGCCAAGTATGGAACTCGTTTGCAGATGGGGAATCGATTATGCCCTACTACTTCCCGTAGGTTGGAAGCAATAAATATCTTGTGTACAAAGGTGGATGCAGTTATTGTCATAGGAGGGAAGATGAGTGCCAATACTATGGCTTTGGTGCATGTTGTGGAAAAGAATGGTTTACCTGTTTGGCATATCGAAGATGCGAGGGAGATTCCCCAGGAGGTGTTTACTTATGAGCGTGTTGGAATTACCGCTGGAACATCAACTCCGCCTGAAGATATCGACGCCGTATATGACGCATTGAAATCGGGAGCAAGTGATGAATAATGATCAGAGTTACTGTTCTTCTGAGCAATTCCTTGAGCAGATTCGGAGCAAACAAGCATTTATATGTGACATGGATGGTGTAATCTATCATGGTAACCGGCTATTACCCGGTGTAAAAAAATTCATCGATTGGCTCAAGGAGGAGAACAAACGATTTCTCTTCCTGACCAATTCAAGCGAACGTTCTCCATTGGAATTGAAATTGAAGATGCGTAGGCTAGGGATGGAACTCGATGTAGACCACTTCTATACCTCTGCATTGGCTACGGCAGGATTTCTTGCCTCGCAAGTACCTCTAGGCACTGCCTACGTTATTGGAGAGGCTGGTCTCATCAATGCTCTATATGAGGTCGGTTACTCCATGAATGACATAAATCCAGATTATGTCGTGGTAGGAGAGTCTAAAACCTATAATTATGAGACAGTGATCAAGGCTGTCAGCTTGGTAAGAAACGGGGCTAGGCTGATAGGCACGAATCCCGATACCTCAGGCCCGAGCGAGGGAGGAATAGTTCCTGCAACAGGTTCTCTAATTTTGCCCATAGCTAAAACAGCAGGTGTTGAGCCCTACTTTATCGGGAAACCGAATCCTGTTATGATGCGACAAGCACTGAAACGTTTGGAACGCAAGCGTGAAGATACTGCGATCATTGGAGATCGTATGGATACGGATGTGGTAAGTGGAATCGAAAGTGGAATAGACACGGTCCTCGTCTTATCTGGGGTATCAGACAAAGAGACTCCGGCAAGATTTGCCTATAGGCCACTATTGGTTCTCGATTCGGTTGGGACATTGGTTCCAGACCAACTAACTAAAACTCAGGAGGAGTAGATGATTTCAATCCCAACAATCAAGCGTTTCCCGTCGTACCTTCGACTCTTACAGCAATACAAGGAAGAGGGCATGCAGTGGGTTTCTGCCACCAAGCTGGCTGGAGAACTGGGTTTAACACCTATTCAAGTACGGAAAGATATGGCCGGAACTGGTGTTGAAGGTCGTCCAAAAGTCGGATTCGAGATCGATGCGTTGATTCTGGCTATCGTTCAAAACCTTGGGTGGGACAGTACTACTGATGCTATACTGATAGGGGCTGGGCATCTTGGTGTTGCACTATCTAGGTATGAAGGTTTTGCTAGTTATGGATTACGGATTGTCGCCGTATTTGACAAGGATCCTGAAAAATTTGGTAGACCTATCGGAAAGACGACAGTACTGCCTATGGATGAAATGAAAAATTATGTGAAACGTCATGGTATCAATATCGCTGTAATTACCGTGCCTTCGGAAGCTGCTCAGGATGTTGCTGATCGGTTGGTAGAAGCGGGGATAAGGGCAATTTGGAATTTTGCCCCGAAGGATCTTCGTCTTCCTGAGACTATCGTCTTGCAACGGACAGATCTTGCCACTAGTTTTGCAGTATTATCAGCTAAATGCCGTCGTTCACCTGATGGATGTGGTTGTCAAGAACTCGATTAGTTTAATAATGTGAAAATAAGAACATTATAATACAATAATCCCCCTCAATGTATTATCTAAATACACTTAGGGGGATATTAATTGACTTTTTATCGATAGTTTATTATCCTTTTTTACATGAACAATCTGACTGTTGAACTATGTATGGGAAGTTCTTGTTTTGCAAGAGGAAACGCCAAGGCTCTCGGATTTCTGGAGTCGTATATCGAGAAACACAATCTTGCCGAGCGTATTGATATTACTGGACATCTATGTCTTGGGACCTGCTCTGGCGGCCCTAATATAAAAATTGGTGGAACCTTACATCAGAACGTAAATCCCGATTCCGTTGTCTCTTTGGTCCAGGAAGCCCTCAAGAATCTGGAGACTTCCAATGGGTAATGGAAATGCAAAGCTTTACCCCATCTATACCGAACTTACCGAATGTAGGGATTGCTACAAATGTGTTCGGGCTTGCCCCGTAAAATCGATTCAAGTAAAAGAAGCTCGTGCTGTCGTAGTGAGGGATCGATGCATCTCCTGTGGTAGGTGTGTCGATACTTGTCCCTCTCATGCAAAGAAAATCCGTAACGATGTAGAGGTCGCAAGAGAGCTATTACGATCTAGGGATCAGGTTTTCGTGTCCTTAGCACCTTCGTATGCTTCCGAATTTTCCCAAACTCCTGAAGCGGTGATGGTCGCTTTACGAAAATTAGGGTTCTCAGCGATCTCAGAGACTGCTATCGGGGCTTCCCTTGTCTCTGCTGCTATCGATTGTCATATGCAGAAGGATGTTGGTAGGTCATGGATATCTACTGCCTGCCCATCGGTAGTTGAGTTGGTATATCGGTATCATCCGGAATTGATAAAGGATCTAGCTCCAATCCCTTCACCGTTGCAGTGTCATAGTGCCTATCTTAGGCAGCTCTATGGCAATGACATCGGAATTGTCTTTATTGGTCCGTGTATAGCAAAAAAAGTGGAGGCAGATCAAAGTCCAGGCTTTCCGGATGTCGCATTGACATTCCGTGAGTTGAGAACCTGGTTTGATCAAGAAGGTCTTGATCTAAAGGCCATTCAAGAACATGGCATAACAGAGGAAACTGTTGGCCAGTTGGTTCCTGCCGAAGCCGGCGAGAGCACGCTTTATCCTGTAGAAGGGGGGATGGTTGCAACATTTGGTATAGGGAAGGATGTCTTCCAAGATAGGGCGGTCTCGGTATCGGGTGTAGAATTTGTTACCGAAACGCTTATGGATCTGCAGCATGCCCCCGAAACGGAATCCATGCCATTCCTAGAGCTGCTAAACTGTGAAGGTGGCTGTATAAACGGTCCGGGCAAAGCCAACTTCAGGTCCTCTGCAGTGAGCAAAGCAAAAGCTTCACAATTCACGAAAGCCCGAATCAAGGCTTCTAGACCAGTTTTCATACCCCCAGCGTCGTATGTACAAGAAATTGTCGACATGGGGTATGGGTTACTCAATATCGGTCCCTATGGAGAACATAAGGCACAACCAATATTGCCCCCTAAACAAAAATTACTTACGGAAGAGGCTATTACCAAAGCACTTATTGATATGGGTAAGACTTCTTTGGGAGATGAGTTGAACTGTGGAGGCTGTGGCTACAATTCTTGTAGGGATATGGCTGTAGCATTTCTGGAAGGGATGGCAGAACCCGAAATGTGCGTGACTAAAATGAGAAAATTGGCTCAAAGTAAGATAGATGTGCTACTGAGGACTTTACCCATGGGTGTGGTCATTGTAGACCGGGAGTTACGGATAGCAGACTGTAATTGTGCATTCCTTTCATTATTTGCTGACCTGGATAGTGATTTGGGAAGTGTGGCGGTTGAGCGGGTGGTCGGATTGCCTCTCCATCGATTTGTTCCCTTCCATGGCGAATTTTCTGAACAATTCAAGAATCCAGTCAAGACAGGACAGTATCGGCTTCATTATAAAGGAAAGTACCTGAAGGTCATTTTCTTTACGATTGAGAACCATCGTTTGGTCGGAGCAATGTTCCAAGATATAACAACCCCTACCATAAGACGAGAAACGGTCGTAAAGAAAGCCGATGCTGTCATTAAGAAAAGTTTGGAGACAGTCCAGCAGATAGCTTCCTTGCTTGGAGAGAATGCTGCGGAGACAGAGATTACATTGAATTCACTGATTGATGCGTTCCAAGTCCCAGATAGTTCCTCGGCAGATGGTTTTCTTCCCGATTCAGACCAAAGGACGCAACAGTGAAGGAAATATTTCTTGATGTGGACTATCACCAGACATACAAGGGGGGGCAGAAGATTGGGGGAGATGTCTTTCTCCAGTCGAAGAATGTGGAATCAAACCAGATAGTCTGTACGCTCTCCGATGGGCTCGGCAGTGGAGTGAAGGCTAATGTCTTGGCAAATCTTACTGCTCATATGGCTCATAAACTCTCATTCAGTCCCATGCATCTGACAAAGTCTGCGAAAATCATCATGAATACCTTGCCTGTATGTAGTGAAAGGAAAATTAGCTATTCCACCTTTACTATTGCTGATATCCGGTATGGAGACGAGGATTCCATCACTGTCCAACTAGTGGAGTATGACAATCCACCTGCTTTACATTTTTCCGCTGATTCAAAAGTTGCTATTGAGGCTAAGAATATTGATCTCAAGCGTGAAGGCGCCTTCAAGGAAGAGGTTATAAGGCAATCCCTATTCCAGCTCAAAATGGGGGATCGTTTGATCATATTCACCGATGGGGTTACACAATCAGGTATGGGTACAAGATATCCTTTAGGCTGGAGACTCTCTGGTGTCTCTGGATATATCCAGGAAATCCTGCGAACGAACCCCGACATCTCCTCACGTGAGCTGTCAGCAACGATTACACGAAAAGCTTTTGCATTAGATGGAATGGCCGCAAAGGATGATATAACTTGTGCTGTCGTGTATGTACGGCGTCCACGTAAGACGTTGATAGTCACAGGTCCTCCCTATAAGAAAGAACGGGACGAGGATCTGGCTGATAGGATCAATCGCTTCAATGGGAAACGAATCGTTTCTGGTGGTACGACTGCACAGATAGTCTCTCGAATTCTCGAAAGACGTGTGAGAGTCGATCTTTCTTCTTGGTCTGAAGGGGTGCCTCCTGCTTCTATCATGGAAGGGGTTGACTTGGTCACTGAGGGTATGTTGACGCTGGGAAAAGTCGCCTTTGCGTTGGAGCAGAAGACGCCCCTTAATACGATGCCAAACGACGCTGTAAGAAGGTATCTTTCTATATTGCTCGATAGTGACCAAGTATCTTTCATTGTAGGAACAAAGATCAATGAAGCTCATCAGGATCCCAATATTCCTGTGGAAATTGGAATTCGGAGAACTATCGTTGGAAGGATCAGGAAGGCTTTGGAAGACCAGTATTTGAAAGAGACTGAATTAGAATATATCTAATCATGGATTTTGGAGGGGTGTAATGGGACAGAAGCGAGTAGAAGTGAAAATTTGTGTGGGTACAGCATGTTTTGTCCAAGGAGGAGCCGATTTACTTCTCTATGAAGATTTTCTTGATCCGCAACTATTGGGGTTGTGCGATATAGAAGGAACCTCGTGTCTTGGCAAATGTAAGACTGATGATCCGAACTGGAAAGCACCCTTTGTTGAAATTGAAGGAATTGTGCATCCAAATGTGACACAAAGTAAATTAGCTGAACTACTTTGGGAGGCTGTGAATGCTCGAAATTAACAATCAGTATACTTTGATGAAGCGTAGAATTGCATCCGAGGTATTGAAAGCCTACTTTTCAGGAAAATTGGAAGAGGATATCGACACACTTCCCATTCGAATAATTCCACGAGACAGGGACCCCAACCGTTGCTGTGTGTATAAAGAGCGGGCAATGGTCCGTTATCGAATCATGGCACTGTTGGGTGTCGATATCGACCGTAATGATGATGAATGCAAGAGTTTAGCTTCGTATGCCAAGGAATCACTCGCAAGCGAGAATAACCCGATACCTACTTTGACCACTATTACACCTGGATGTAGCAGTTGTCCAGATGAACAATACCGCATCACCGATTCCTGTAGAGGTTGTTTTGCCCGACCATGTCTTGCTAATTGCCCAAAGGAGGCAATCGTTTTCATTGATGGAAAAGCCAAAATTGATGAACAACGATGTATAAAATGTGGAAAATGTCTCGACGTTTGCCCGTTCCATGCCGTAATTCATGTTCCAGTTCCTTGTGAGTCCGTATGTCCTGTAGATGCTATCCATAAAAATGCCGATGGATATGTGGAGATCGACCGAGACAAGTGCATTAATTGTGGTCATTGCTCCCGGTCGTGTCCATTTGGGGCTATTGCCGAGAGGAGTGCCGTGATGCACGTGGCAAGAATGCTTCAGGAAGAAGAACGGGTAGTGGCGATGATTGCTCCAGCCATTGAAGGCCAATTTCCCGGATCCCTAGGTCAGATCAAAGCAGGATTGTTGGCTTTGGGATTTCATGATGTCGTTGAAGTAGCCGAGGGAGCCCATATTACCGCCGGACATGAGGCCAAAGAGGTACAACTACGACTGAAGGAGGGTGAGAAATTCATGACCACCAGTTGTTGCCCTGCTTATATGCAACTGGTTGATACTCATATACCGTCACTTGGCCCATTACGTTCAAAGGCTCTTTCTCCTATGGGGTATACCGCACAGATGTGTTCTGAGAGATTCCCAGGAGCAAGACAGGTGTTTCTTGGGCCGTGTATTGCAAAAAAAGTGGAGGCTGCCAATATAGCATCGATTGATGCGGTCCTGACTTTCGCTGAGCTGGCTACACTGTTCGTTGCACGTGATATCGATGTTAAGGAAATGGTTGTTGCAAAACCTTACACTGACGAGTCTCTCTATGCGGATTGTCGTGAATTCGCACTTCCCTCTGGGGTTGCCCATGCTGTGATTCGTCGTTCAAACGAATCAGTACGAACTATGAATATCAACGGTGTTGATAGAAAGACCGTTCGGCTCATGAAGACTTGGATAAAACGGCCTCCTGAAGCTGATCTCGTGGAAGTCATGTGCTGTGAAGGCGGTTGTCTTGCGGGGCCAGGCGTCCTGGTGAATCCCAAGATCGCTACCCGCTTGCGTCAAGGTGCCAATGTAGCTACAGTGGGGACTAAACCCTTGGGAGATAAAAAGCATGTTTGAGCCATTGGAAAAGGTGAAGGATTCATTCGATAATGTCGAGATCTTGGATCAATTGGAATCCTTAGTAACTTACAGGGACTCTTCTTTTCTTGGAAGAATTTCTTCGCTTTCCAATGCGAGTGCGCTTCTGACGTGGTATCTGCATGACATCAACTGGCTAGGATTTTATCTGGTTGATGATCAATTTGGAGAATCTAGGCTGGTTCTTGGACCTTTTCAGGGAGCTCCAGCCTGTGTCACTATCACAAAGGGGAAAGGTGTTTGTGGAACTGCATGGCAAGAAAAAAAGACTATAGTAGTAGCTGATGTAACGACTTTCCCTGGTCATATAGCATGTGATGCGAACAGCAGGAGTGAAGTGGTAGTTCCGCTCTTTATTGATGATGAAGTCGTAGGAGTTCTCGATGTGGATAGCCCAACCATTAATAGGTTCACAGATATGGATGTCCAGTTCTTTCAAGATGCCGCAAATATCATCAGTCGCATCTATCCTTAGACTAATGGTTTCGCGTTGAAAGAAAATTCCCAATCATTGGGAAGTTTCCTCAAAATCAAAAATCTAACCCAAGTGTCCGCTTGACATTATTTCAAATCATCCACACTATTGGTCTAGTAGCTGAGAAGGAGACGAGTAATCGGACCAAACCGTCTGTGAGAGGATGTCCTTCCGGGTTTCCGGTTGGGTGTGAGATGTCTGTCGGTTGTCGATGAAAACCACTCCGGAGCTGTGAGTCGAACAGTAATATTACCAAGTAGGCTTGCCGTATGTCCTGGCGAACAAGGATGAAATGAGTGCTCATAGTGATGTGACTGTATCGCTATGGGAAGTAAGGTGGAACCGCGGAAACATGGCCTCCATGTTCTCGTCCTTACCAAATCGTGCGCCGAGGGTGTACGTTGGATAGGACAAGACTGTGGAGGTCTTTTTATACATACGGATAGAAGCCCTAAGGGGCATGAGGAGTTGATATGGCAAAGAATAAAGAGAATGCGAATGAGAGACTGGATCGTGTACGGCATTCGATGTCTCACGTTATGGCAGAAGCAGTCTTGCAGATGTTTCCATCGGCACAAATTGCTATCGGTCCAGCAATTGACAACGGTTTCTATTATGATTTTGATCTTCCACGGGCTTTAACACCAGAAGATCTGGACGAAATAACTGAGCGGATGAAGCAGATCATAAAAGAAGATAAGGAATTCAAAAGAATTGTAGTCTCAAGGGATGAGGCAAAGAAAATGTTTTCTGATCAGATTTACAAGCAAGAGTTGATTGATGCCATCCCAGCCGATGAGGAGGTCTCTCTCTACAATCAAGGTGGTTTTACAGATCTCTGTCGAGGGCCTCATGTGGAATCCACCAAGGAGCTCAATCCTGAAGCATTCAAATTACTGAACACTGCAGGTGCCTATTGGAGAGGGAAGGAGACCAATCCAATGCTTACCCGTATCTATGCGACAGCTTGGACAAATCCGAAAGATCTTAGGCTCTATCTCCAGAAACTCGAGGAAATCGAGAAGCGGGACCATCGCCGGCTCGGAAAGGAACTTGACCTGTTCAGCTTCCACGAAGAGGCAGGCCCCGGTCTGGTCTATTGGCATCCCAGAGGCGCACGTATTCGTATGGCGATTGAAAATTTCTGGAAGGATCAACATTACGCCAATGGGTACGAAATGGTATACACTCCCCATGTAGGAAAAGCGTGGCTTTGGGAGACTTCCGGACATCTTGGATTTTATAAGGAAAGCATGTATTCATCTATGGAGATGGATAAGGCAGACTATTATGCAAAGCCTATGAACTGTCCTTTTCATATTATGATTTATCGCAATTCAAAGCATTCGTACCGTGATTTGCCTTTCCGTTGGGCTGAGTTAGGAACTGTTTACCGCTATGAAAAGGCTGGGGCGCTACATGGACTTCTCCGAGTTCGCGGATTTACCCAGGATGATGCCCATATCTTCTGCACTCCCGAACAGATGGATGCAGAGATCCGCGAAGTGTTGCGTTTCTCCCTGTTTATGCTCCGTTCTTTTGGGTTTGAGGAGATTGGAGCCTATCTCTCAACTCGCCCGGAAAAAAGCGTCGGAGAACCACAACGTTGGGATGCGGCGACTGAATCGCTCAGAAAAGCAATCGAAGCAGAAGGGTTGGAATATGGAGTCGATGAAGGTGGTGGTGCATTCTATGGACCAAAGATCGATTTGAAAATCAAGGACGCTATTGGTAGGGAGTGGCAATTGTCTACCATCCAATTCGATTTCAATGAGCCTGAACGCTTCAATATGACTTTTGTAGATTCCGATGGAGTCGAAAAACGACCTTACATGATTCATCGAGCTCTCCTTGGCTCCATTGAGCGTTTCTTCGGGGTACTTCTCGAGCATTATGCTGGAGCGTTCCCCCTCTGGCTCGCTCCTGAACAGGTCTGTGTGATCCCGGTCTCTGAAATCTTTAACGGCTATGCCAATGAAGTGCTCCAAGAATTGAAATCACAAGGTATCAGAGTCTATTTGGATGATAGCGATGATCGGATGAATGCAAAGATCCGTAATGCCCAGAAAATGAAGGTTCCCCATATGTTAGTTCTTGGGGAACGAGAACAGGAGGCTAGGGCTGTCTCTGTACGATATAGAGACGGGAAGCAAGAGAACGGGATAGAGCTCTCGGCTTATGTGTCAATGCTCCATGAGCGTATTGGCACCAAGCAGTCGTTGTAGGTGGGATGCCCTATGTTGTTACAAAACGCATTGAAGAGACTGGAAGAGATCGATAGGGAAGTGGTTCTTCTTTCTCACATTAATGGTGTGCTGGTCTGGGACCAGGATGTAATTCCATCCGGGGGGTCTGAGGAGCGGGCTAGACAGCTCGGTTTGATTGATAGAAAGATATACGAGCTGACTTCTTCAGATGAAATGGGAGAGCTTCTTTCGACTTTAGGTGCTTCTGAGTCAGACGATGAAGGTGATGAATCTTTGGATGATCGTTCCCGAGGCATTGTGCGGAACTATTTTCGGGCATGGAACCGTGACAGGAAACTGGATGGCGATTTTGTGCAAAAATTTTCTGAACTCACAGGGAAAGCCCACCATGTGTGGGCTAAGGCGCGGGAAGAGAATGATTTCTCCATTTATCAAGAGACTCTAACTTCGATAATCGCAATGGTACAAGAAAAAGCTTCCCGTTATGGATACAGCGATGATCCATATGATGCTCTTCTCGATGTATTCGAACCAGGAACAACTACAGCTGAAGTCGATTCTTTATTCACACAAATGAAACGGGATATTCATGTCGTGTTGGATCGGTTAGGTGATGCTAGGCGCAATATAGATGATACATTTCTCTATAGTACCTATGCACAGGATAAGCAAGCCTCTTTTGGAAAAGTTGTTCTTGATGCCATGGGCTTTGATTGGAATCGGGGTATTTCTGGTATTTCTGCTCATCCGTATACAATTAGCCTAGGAGCTGATGATATCCGGATCACTACGCGATATACCGAGCCCAGTGTTACCAGTCCGCTATTCTCATCTATCCACGAAGGAGGACATGCTCTGTATGAGATGGGTGCCTCCAATGAAATGACAAAGGGAACATGTCTTGCCAATGGGGCGTCTCTTGCATTCCATGAGAGCCAAAGTCGATTGTGGGAGAATATGATAGGTCGAAGCAAGGCTTTCTGGAGCCATTTTTTTCCACGATTTAAGGACATATTCCCTATTCAACTGGAGGGAATTGGATTAGATGGTTTTGTCGATGCCATCAATATTGTCAAACCTTCATGTATCCGTGTCGATGCCGATGAGGTAACTTACGGCCTCCACATCATTTTACGATTTGAATTGGAGAGGAAATTGTTATCTGGTGAATTGGCAGTACAAAATCTACCTGAAGCTTGGAACGATGCCATGGTTTCGCTTTTGGGAATCCGGCCGCAGACTGATCGTGAAGGCGTATTGCAGGATGTGCACTGGTCAATGGGTGAATTGGGGTACTTTCCCACGTATGCATTGGGTAATTTGTATGGAGCACAAATTCTCCATACTATGAAAAAGGATATTGATGTAGATTACACAGTATCTACCGGTGATTTCACTCCTATCCGAGAGTGGTTGGATACACAGATCCTTCGCTTCGGGGCTTTATATAAACCAAAGGAGCTGCTATTGAAGGTCACGGGATCAGCTTTGGATGCCCGACACTTCAATGATTATCTTACCGAAAAATATGTAGGGGGTCTCTAAGATGAATTTACCGAATAAGCTTACCATCAGCAGGCTGATTATGGCTCCATTGTTTTTCATTGTTTTTTTTCTTCCTGAATGGTTTGGAAGAGAGTTGGACCTTCTTTCAGTCGTACTGTTGATCATTCTCTATGCGCTTACTGAACTTTCAGACCTTCTCGATGGAATTATTGCAAGGAAATATCATCTTGTGACCGATCTTGGTAAGGTTATGGATCCATTTGCGGATACATTAAGTCGATTGACCTATTTTGTCTGTTTCCTTGGAGTCCAGATAATGCCAGTGTGGGCTTTCGCCATAATCATGTGGCGGGAATTCTCAATAGTTTTTCTCCGGATGTTGATGATGGGAACTGGTAAAGCGGTCGCAGCAAATATCTGGGGTAAGTCCAAGGCAGTGATGTATGCGATTTCTGGAATTGTAGGGATTCTCTATGTTTCAGCATCAAGAATCATGGAAAGTTCAGATTGGATGGTGTGGGCAGAACCGCTGCTGTTGGTTGTATTCGCGTTGGCAGCCTTGGCATCTTTAGCCTCTTTCGCCACCTATCTTGTTTCTATCTTTACCAATGGAGCATTGTCTCATCTGAGCCGATAAGCATGAGTTTTGTGTTTTTGCAAGATTTTTTTTAAATTTTTGTAAAACCCCCTAGACGTATTTGTATAAAACGGGTAGTATCCCCCTCGTTGCTCAGGCAAAACAGTTCAAGATTGTATCGACAATCACGATGGTTTTGACGAATGACAGATGAAAATCAGAAATAGTGGAAATTCAGTATTGACACTAAGAATTGAAATCTGTTATAAAGGTCGAGCGCTTCAAGGATAACTCCTTGGATCGTGAGCCTGAATGGCTGGTTTTTTGACAGAGATATGAGAGAAGAGAAGGAAGGATATGCATGACGACGATTACCTGAAAAGGTTGTTGGTCAGAATGCGAACAACGAAAGTTGTTCAGGAAGTGTAAGGGCTTCCAAGTCAATTCACGAACGAAGTGAAAGCTAACGTTTGAGGCGCCGGCTGGAGAGCAGGTGCCGCGAGA
>NZ_JBMDYO010000011.1:0-50223 GCF_049310885.1 Pleomorphochaeta sp. DL1XJH-081 | reverse complement strand
CTTCTTCCTCAAGCTCATGGCTGCTTCCAGGAGACCCTACTACAAGCCTCGTTCCCCCAGATTTTTGCACTGAGCCCTTTTATTTGCCGAAAGCGGGACTTGAACCCGCACGTCCTAACGGACAAGGGATTTTAAGTCCCTTGTGTCTACCAATTCCACCATTTCGGCGATGGAAATTCCCTATGTTCTTGATCCATAGGAGTGCTCGATATAGCCTATAGCAAGAAGGAAAATTATTCAAGAATGAAAGGTATAAAAGGTACGTAAGCAAGCTTTCATTTTCTGCATTCGCTCTGGCTGGCCCCTATGTATCGAACTCGTTAACTTTCCTGGGCTAGCAGCCGCTGGATGATTTCCTCAAGAAAAATGAAGAAAAGCGTCCTCGACTTTTCATATGCCTTCAGATGTTCAGGTTGTGGAGAGCTTGAGAGCCAGAAAATATGATCACATTGGTCAAAAAGTTCGGTATTGTATTCTTCTACAATCATGACGACCTCACAACCGCGATCTTTAGCACGCTTGTAGACCTGCTCAAATGAGTGAAAACGACCTGTCTCTGTTATGATGATCAAGAGAGTAGATTCATCCACCATCCTATCGATAGCCACCTCATCAGAAATTGCCATGGAGACCTTGTCGGAACAGTTACGCAAGCGGTATTCAAAATATTGGGCACAGAGAAATGAAGGTCCATAACCAAACAAAACAATCTTGTCGTGATTTTCAATCAATGAGAACAGATCATCCACAAGAGCATGATCAAACGTTGAAAGGAATGTCCCGATTCTTTGTAGCTCATTGGATTGTCCCTTTTCTTCCAAAGGCTTGCCATAGAGAAATGCAAGATACTGTTTATAATTCTGAAACCCTAACTTCTTCACGAATTTGGAGATCTTCGAAATCGAGCAGTCACAGAGTTGGGCAGCTTGGGCTATCCGTAGAGATGCGAACGAATCCCTATTGGCTAGCAATGTTTCATGTATCCTTCTTTCCAGAGGATTCAAAGAACTCAGATCAACAGCAATCACGTTTGTGTCCTCCAAAAACCGGATTGAGCATCCTATAGTTCCGGCTTGTATCAATAAGACAACCATACCAATTACTATGTATGATAGCAATACTTTTATGGAAAATTTTCCATTTATTATAGATATTTACAATCTTTTAAGAAAATTTTCCACAATTGGTTGACAACACCACGTTCAAATCCTAACATTGGACTAAGTTTGCTCGCTAGCTGAACGTAGAGTTACCGGGCTGAAAGACTGGGAGGAAGTTTTGAAAAAACAAGAAATCATCGCCCTTTTGGAAGAGATTTTAGATGCAAAGCAGATAAACACCAATAAAGAGGACCTTTACGATGCATCGGCCGATCGATATAAGAAATACGCCAAGGCGCGGAACGTACTCGATGTTCCCATGCCGATAGCAATCGTCTATCCAAACAATGCCGAAGAAATCAGCACATTGTTGGCTATGTGTAATGAACATAGAATCAATGTCATCCCACGTGCCGGAAAGACCGCCACGGAGGGAGGCTTGGAAAACTGGAAAGAAGAGACTATCGTTATCGATGCTTTGCACTTAGATCGAATAATCGACATAGATACTTACAACATGCAGGCAACCGTACAAGCGGGTGTCCCGCTTCAGATGCTTGAAGACGAATTGAGAAAGCTCGGATTCACAACCGGCCACTCTCCCCAATCGAAACCAGTAGCAAAATATGGTGGACTGGTCGCTACACGAAGTATTGGACAGTTTTCGACCTACTATGGAGCCATCGAAGATATGGTAGTGGGTCTCGAATGTGTATTCCCCGATGGTCAAGTTTGCCGCATAAAGAATGTCCCCAGACGTTCCGGAGGCCCCGATATCCGTCATATAGCAATAGGAAACGAGGGAACTCTCTGCTATATCACCGAAGTAACGGTTAAGATCTTCACCTTCTACCCCGACAACAACCGGTTCTACGGATATCTGATCAAGGATGTGGATACAGGAATAAAGGTACTGAGGGATGTAGTAGCAAACGGATTCCACCCATCGGTTGCAAGAACCTATTCCGAAGAGGATGCCGCCCAACACTTCTATCACTTCCATCGTGGACTCTGTGTTCTCCTATTCATGGCAGAAGGACCAAAGGGAATTGTTGATGCCACATGTACAGCTATTGAAGAGGCTGTTGAAGCGCACAAAGAGGGAATCATTGAACAGGTTGATAGCTCATTAATCGAAGAGTGGTTCAACAACCTGAATTGGTCCCAGCAGGATATCGATGACGAATTCGAAGGTATGAAAGAACATGATTCCCATTCCGGCTTCACCACAGAGATCTCCGCAGATTGGAAAACCATACCTATCATCTACCACAATGTGATCAAAAGGATAAGGGAAGAGTATCCTCGGGCACATGATCTGACCATGCTGGGAGGTCACTCCTCACACAGCTATATCAATGGAACGAACATGTATTTCGTCTACAACTACGATATCCACTGTGCGCCACAGGATGAAATGCGAGTTTACCACCACCCTCTGCAAAAGATCATTGTTGAAGAGACTTTGAAACTTGGTGGATCAATGTGCCACCATCATGGGATCGGAAAATTCCGCAATGAATGGACCAAGGATGAACATGGATCGGCTTACTATATGTTGGAAAAATTAAAAACCGCTTTCGATCCCAATGGAATCATGAACTACGGTACCATCTATTACCAGGAAGAAGGGCACAAGTACCAGTTGTAGGATCATAGTTACGAGGAGAAATGTGATGAGAGAGGAGAATCCAACACCACTTCGGCTAATCTGTCTGGTAAAATTCGTCCCCGATATGGATGGATTCTCCTATGACTATGAACAAGAGAAGCTTCAACGTGATCATATCAGGATGATAGCAAATCCAGATGATGCCGCTGCAATCGCATTTGCCTTGGAGGTCAAGCAGAGACAGCCTTCAACCCATATTGAGATTGTGACCATGGCTCCGCGCTCCGTGCAACCCCATATGATGGATCTATTGAGACTTAAGATCGATGCGGGGACCATGATCACCGATCCTGTATTCGCTGGTAGTGATACCTATGCGACCACTACCATCTTGAAGAAATTTCTTGATAACCGCTCATATGATTGCATACTTACAGGCACCCGATCACTCGATGGGGCCACATCTCATGTTCCTGCACAATTGGCCGAAGCACTCGGCTTGGACCATATGCAAGATATCACAAAGATAGACCTACAGAGATTCAATCGTCAGAGAGCAGTATTTCAGGTCGAAGATGAATTCGATATCACAACCTATGAGATGGCCATGCCAGGTATTCTCAGTCTTACACAATCGAGCGGATACAAACTTCCCTATATCGCCTATGAAGATTTCAACAGGGACGTCTCTGACAAACTGACACTCCTATCCAACCGGAAGCTACAGTGCTCTCCATCCGAGATTGGATTGGATGGATCGCTCACCCAAGTGGTCAAGACATTCACTACAGAACATCAAAAACGCACCCGGAAGGTCATCCATACGGATGAAGATGGTATGGATTACGTGTATTCCTTCCTAAGGAAACGTGGATATGTCTGATCTGAAGCACGTCCTCGTAGTACAGGACACCGAAAACCTCGAAAACAGTATCAAGCTCCTCGCTCTCATACAGACTATGTATGCACAAGGAACCTACCAAGTGACTTTGTTATCGTTCCAGGATGAGGTTGGTCTGGTAGATGGGTATTTCCACCAGATAATCACTGCACCGAAAGTACCACAAGGAGCCTTGAATCTACCCGGAATGAGTGAAGTGGTGGAGAAGCTCCATAATCAGAATAATTATGATAGCATCCTCATTCCAGCAACCCATTTAGGTAGGATGCTCGCTCCTCGTATGGCAAGAAGACTACACACGGGTCTTGTTGCCGATGTGAACGATATTGCCCATATGGGGGACAGACTTCTTATGATACGAACTGCCTATAGTGGAAATATATTGGCAGGAATCACCTCAGTGGGAAATGGTCCGATCATGATGAGTGTACATCCGGATGCCTTTTCATACACAGGAAAGAAAGAGTTGCAATCAAAGATCCGGCGCTATGGAGAACCTATACGAAACACCTCGACTTTGTGCTTGTTGGAGCGGGAAGAAAAACCCAAAACATACGACATCAGAAAAAGCGAGATACTTGTTTCAGGTGGCGGTGGGGTAAAACGGGATTTCGCTCTTCTGCAGCAATTGGCAGAGACTTTGGGAGGGACGGTTTCGGCAAGCAGAAAACTTGTAGACCAAGGAATTGCCCCGAGAAATATCCAGGTTGGCCAATCGGGAAAAATCGTAAGCCCTAGACTCTATATTGCACTCGGAATCAATGGAGCAATACAGCATGTTGAGGGACTACGAGACATTGAGACCATTATTTCAGTAAACACATCCGCAAAAGCTCCCATCTGTAGCCTCTCCGATATCGTTGTTGAAGGAGATGCAAAGGATTTCATTGAAAAACTGCTTTTAAAGATCCACAATAACCAACATACACAAGAAGGGGAAACATGATGCATGTCACCGATTTTTCGATGGACCTTTTTTCGCTGAAAGGAAAGAACGCAATCGTCACTGGCGGAAACAGTGGTCTTGGCCAGGCTTTCTCCGTTGCCCTCGCAAAAGGTGGCGCGAATGTCATGACCGTGAGTATTGCGGATGACTACGGTGAGACAAAACAATGGGTTGAATCGTGTGGAGTCGATTACCGCTATGTTCATGGGGACATAACAGCCGATGGTGTATGCGCACGCGTAGTAAAAGAGTGCGTGGAGAGTTGGGGCAGTATCGATATTCTGATTAACTCTGCGGGAATCTGTATCAATGTAGAAGATGTCACCCAGTTCGAAAGAAAGGATTGGGACAAGATGGCCGCTGTCAACCTGACCGCTGTATTCGAGATGACCCATGAGGCCTGCAAGTATATGACCAGACAGAAAAGTGGTAAGATTATCAATATCGCATCCATTTACTCATTCCTCGGTGGAAAGTGGTCACCAGCATACGCTGCCACAAAACATGGGATCGTTGGTCTTACAAAAACCATGTGCGATGAACTAGCCGAGTTCAACATACAAGTCAATGCGATAGCTCCTGGATATTTTGCGACAAAATTGACTGAGAAAACGCGTAATGATGAAAAACGCAATGCTGAGATACTTTCCCACATCCCTGCGAACCGGTGGGGTATGACAAGCGATCTTATGGGTGCATGTATCTACCTCTCAAGTGATGCATCGAACTATGTAAATGGAACGGTTCTCACGGTGGATGGAGGGTATCTGATGCGTTAGGGCAAACCACTACTACCCTATCAGACAAGAAGGTGATTATGAATAAATATATACTTGCCATAGATGGAGGAACACAAAGCACAAAGGTTGCGATCTTCGATCTTATTGGAAATGAGATAACCTCAGAGACTGTGCCACTACAAGAATTACACCTGTATGGCACCGGTCGTGCAGAGCATCCCGATGATGATCTTTGGGTAAGTCTTCAGCGCGCTTGTACGACACTTTTGGATAGATTTGAAGGTGACCTCCACGATATCGTTGGAGTAGGATTGGGTTCGATACGGTGCTGTAGAGCTCTGTTGACCGAAGATGGCAGTTTGGCCTCTCCTGTGCAGAATTGGATGGACATCCGACTATCAGCTGCCTATGAACATGAAGACGATGCTGTACATTATGTCACCACAGCAACCGGCTACCTCACCTTTCGTCTCACCGGAGAGGCAAAAGATACCCGTGCGAATTATGTGGGACCATGGCCGATAGATCCAACCACGTTGGACTGGTATGAAGATGAGAAGCGTTTTAGCACCTATAAGATAGATAGGAGCATGTTGTTTGAGTTGGTTGATCCCGCAACGGTGCTGGGAACGATAACCGAAGCTGCTAGCAAAGCAACAGGAATTCCGAAAGGCTTACCAGTGGTATCCACAGCGAATGACAAAGCTGTAGAGGGTTTGGGATCAGGTTTAGTCCAAGATGGTACGGTACTGGTCTCACTTGGTACCTATATCACATCCATGATGGTAGGCGATTCGTACGATTCTTCTGCCCACAACTACTGGAGTAATCCTGGAGCTGTCCCAGGGGAGTTCCTCTATGAAAGCAATGGAATCAGACGGGGTATGTCCACTGTGACATGGATCAAAGATCTCATGGGGTCGGATCTCATCACCGTAGCAAAAAGCCGAAACCTCACACCAGAAGCCTATTTAAACGAATTGGGAGCCGCTGTGCCCGTCGGTTCTGAAGGACTGTATACCGTGTTGCACTGGTTGGCAAGACCAAAACATCCTCATGAAAGGGGAATGATGGTCGGCTTCAATGGAAAGCACAAAGGTCCTCATATGTTCCGCTCAGTGTTAGAAGGAATCGCATTCACTATGAAAAACCATGCCCAAGCGATGTGTGATGAACGTGGTATAGACATGACCGCCTTGATCATAAGTGGAGGCGGTTCAAACGGCGATTTGTTCATGCAGATATTCGCTGACGTCTTTGGATTGCCTGCCAGACGGAATGTAGTGAATGGTTCGGCAAGTATGGGTGCTGCCATCTGTACGGCACTCGCACTGGGAATCTATCGTGATAGACAACAAGCAATAGATCATATGGTAAGGCCTCGGGATACCTTTAAGCCAGTGGATAAACATGTTGCCCTCTATGAACGTATGAACAGGGATGTGTATAGCAAATTGGCGCCTACGCTCGATCCCCTCCTAGCGACATCTCATGGAATATTTAATTCTTGATAAGATGACCCATGCTTTAGGATAAAAGCAGTTGACAAAAAGTGGGTTGCATAGTGTAATGGGACTGTAGAGTTAGCTTTTGCTAACTATTGTCACACAGCAACGGTGAGGAGATACCAACTATGCCTTTGACATTCATAAAAGTCGGACAGTCGGTCGCAATAAAAGCCATCCAAGGAAAGGACGAGACCAAGAAATTTCTAGGGAGTCTGGGGTTCACTACAGGTGAATCCATCACCGTGGTTGCCGAAAATGGAGGAAATTTGATCCTCTCAGTAAAGAATACAAGAATCGCTTTGGACCGATCCATGGCCCAGCGGATTCAAGTTTGAGTATCATCTAGACATCAAGAAAGAAAAGGAGTCGCCCATGACACTAGGAGAAGCACGTCCAGGCAATACAGTAATCGTGCGCAAAGTAGGAGGTGCAGGTCCCACCATGCGCCGAATTATGGATATGGGGATCACAAAGGGCTGTTCTGTACATGTAAGGAAGGTGGCACCACTCGGAGATCCCATCGAGGTAACTGTACGCGGATATGAACTATCCTTGAGAAAGTCGGATGCAAGCAATATTGCAGTCGAACTGCAGCAATAAGTATAATTTTTTTTAATGAATTAAGTTAGCTTATGCTAACAAAGGAGTCCTATATGGCACATACCGTTGCCTTGGCAGGAAACCCCAATTCTGGCAAGACATCGATCTTCAACGAACTCACCGGCAGCACACAATATGTGGGAAACTGGCCAGGAGTCACCGTCGAAAAGAAAGAGGGATATATCAAGGGTGATAAGAAGCATATGGTCGTGGACCTTCCAGGAATCTATTCACTCTCCCCATATACCTTAGAAGAGGTCGTGACACGGGATTTCCTGATCGATGGAAAACCCGATTTGATCATTAATGTAGTGGATGCGACGAACCTAGAACGTAATCTCTACCTGACCACCCAACTAATCGAGACGGGAATTCCGGTACTGATCGCACTGAATATGATGGATGTAATCCACAAAAATGGTGATCAGATCGATACAGAAAAACTCTCCCAGCTCCTCGGATGCCCCATAGTAGAAACCTCTGCTGTTTCCCGAATGGGTCTCAAAGAACTCATCAAGACCGCCAAGACCATGATAGAGAAGGCAGAAAGTAGTGCAAAAAAGGCAGTATTCAGCCAACCACTTGAGAAAGCTTTAACCGCAATCGAACGGATTCTAGCTGGCATAGTACCTCCCGAAACTATCCGCTGGTATGCAGTCAAACTCTTTGAACGAGATGAGAAGGTTATGCAGCGTCTGAAATTGGATGGCGAGATAGCGCATACCCTAGCCTCTATCGTAGAAACTACGGAAAACGAGTTGGATGATAGCGCTGAGAGCATCGTCACCAACGATAGGTATGAATACCTCACTAGCATTACCGATGCTTGCCATAAAAGGGTACGAAAGACTGGTTCACTATCAACAAGCGACAAAGTAGACCGCATAGTCACCAACCGTTGGCTGGCACTTCCGATCTTCTTCGCCATCATGTGGGGAGTCTACTATGTCTCCATCCAGAGTGTGGGAGATCTGTTTATCGGATGGATAGAATGGATATTCGCCGACCTCATCGGTTCTAATGTGGCCCTCTTATTGGAGACAATAGGAACTTCAACTTGGCTCACAGGCTTGGTGGTAGATGGGATCATAGCTGGGGTAGGATCCGTGCTCACCTTTGTTCCTCAGATGATGATACTCTTCTTCTTCCTCTCCTTGATGGAAGATATTGGGTACATGTCACGTGTTGCCTTCATCATGGATAGGATATTCAGGAAATTTGGCCTCAGCGGAAAGTCATTCATTCCCATGCTTATTGGTACCGGGTGTTCCGTTCCAGCTATTATGGCAAGCAGAACGATAGAGAACCAGCGTGACCGGAGAATGACAGTCATGCTCACTCCATTTATTCCCTGTGGAGCAAAACTACCGGTATTCGCACTCCTTGTAGGAGCATTCTTCCCCCATAGTGCATGGATTGCATCTTCCATGTACCTAATCGGGATTTTCGGAGTGATCGTATCGGGAATCCTCTTGAAAAAGACGAAGGCTTTTTCGGGTGACCCTGCCCCTTTCGTCATGGAACTTCCTTCTTACCACATACCGCGGCTTAAGAGTGTCGCTATACAGATGTGGGACCGAGGAAAACAATTCATCAAGAAGGCTGGAACCATTATCGCAGTAGCTTCTGCCGGGATTTGGATATTGCAATCCACCAGCTGGTCACTACAGATGGTAGAGACCCAGGACAGTATCCTTGCCTCGCTCGGAAGATTAATAGCTCCCCTGTTCTCCCCACTTGGATTCGGTTCCTGGGAGGTTGCAGTAGCTACCATTACCGGTCTGCTGGCAAAGGAGACTATCGTCGCTACATTCGGTATTGTCTTAGGACTGGGAAATGTCACTGAAGGCGACCCAACTTTCCTGGCTTCCATCGGAACCTTCTTCAATCCGGTAAGCGCGTATGCCTTCATGGTTTTCACCCTATTCGCAGCCCCTTGTGCGGCGGCGATTGGTGCAACGAGAAGGGAGATGCAAAGTGCGAGGTGGACTTGGGCAGCAATCCTCTTTCAGACCTCTGTTGCCTACGCAGCGGCACTGTTGGTTTATCAGGTCGGTTCGCTTCTATTCCTCTCATAGAAAGGAGATTAACTTATGGCCAATATAATTGTCGGCATCATCGTTTTTGGCTCACTCGGAGCAATCGTGTTTACCATGTTCCGAAACAACAAGAAGGGAAAAGGTTCTTGCCATAGTGGTTGCGGAACTTGTCCATATGCATGTGATAAACGTGAGAACTGAGCTATTCGTATGCCAAGTTGGGGAGTGTGCCTTGAGTGCCACTCCCTTTTTGCATTATTATGGATCATCTGAAGGAGATGGCGGATGCTGGAGCAACAAGATTTTCAGGCACTACAAGAGAACTTTCCTTTCTGGGATGGTCTTGATGATCGCGAAAAACAGATCATTCTTGATGGAACCATACGGTTCACCCACGACAAAGGAGCTATAGTCCATGAGGACCGAAATAAATGTACGGGAATGCTCATGGTGGTTTCAGGCCAGCTCAGGATCTACATAATCAGCGAATCAGGAAAAGAGATCACCCTCTACCGATTGTTCGATCGGGATGTATGCGTACTCTCCGCCTCATGCCTCATAAGGAATATCACCTTCGATGTCCATATCCAGGCTGAACGAAAGACCACCATGCTTAGGGTAACCACCGATTCCTACCAAGAGGTCGGAAAAACCAATACCCAAGTACAGGATTTCACCAACCAATTGGTCTCATCGCGTTTCAGCGATGTTATGTGGGTAGTGGAACAGGTAGTATTCATGAGTTTCGACCGGAGGCTGGCTATGCACCTTCTGGAGACAGCAGCTATTGCCGGTGACGACTCTTTCTCGATTACCCATGATGCCATTGCAAGGGATCTGGGAACTGCGCGAGAGGTAGTTACGAGGATGCTCAGTCGTTTCCAAGAAGATCACCTAGTGAAGCTCTCCCGTGGTGGCATCACGCTACTCGACCGGGAAGGTCTCTACGCGCTAACTTGAGCAAGAAAAAAAATTAGGGACCACGTTCGTGTGGTCCCAGCGTATCTTAGTGGTACAGAAAACTGCTTATCGGATTATGCTATACCGAGCATACTGCGCATCATCGATTCATTACGAACGCCAACCTGTTTGTCCACAGCCTCTCCATTCTTAAATACCATCATCGTAGGAATACTCATAATCTGGTACTCGAACGAGAGATTCGGGGAAGTATCCACGTCCACTTTCACTATTTTAGCTTCTGTAGTATTCAGATCTTTATCGAATGCATCAAGAATCTCTCCCTGGATCCTACAAGGGCCACACCAGGCAGCCCAAAAGTCGACAAGTACAGGAACATCTGCCTTCAGTACCTCCTGTTCGAAATTCTCTTCTGTTACATGAGTAATCATTATCATCTCCTCATATCGGATAAACCGATTTGTTTCTATCTATTTTTATCCATAGCATACTAGATCCGGTGGTATCAGTCAGTGACAATGTCACCAGAGCTCCACAATACGATTCATGTCGAGGTGGTATATATGAATCGCTTTTCTACTTGTCCCGATTGTCTTCAATCGCTAGGATACTTCCATGGAACAGCTCATAGACTCACATTTCCACCTTTTAGAAATGCAGAAAAAGGGCATAGATCCCGAAAAGATTCTCGAAGGAATGCAATCGGCCGGTTTCGCTGGCGGAATCGATATAGGGGTTGAGGAGAATGACCTCTTTCGTAGGACGGCTCTACTTGAACACTACCCGCAGATCATGAGGGCTGCTGGCATTGGTCCATGGGGAGCCCAGGGAGCTGAACCGATCGAGAAAATTGTATTACGATTCATTGACCATATAGAAAATTTGCGCTGTGATGCCATAGGTGAGATAGGATTGGACTATCACTGGAACTATGGAACAGTTGAAAGACAGATACAGTTGTTCTCAGACCAAGCCCGATTGGCTGACCGCATGGGAGTCCCAATCATTATCCATACAAGGAACGCCGATTCAGATATGATGCATCTGCTCGATACACTGCCACTGAAGACCAGTGGAATCATGCATTGCTTCTCTAGTTCATGGGATCTTGCCAAGAAGGCTCTCGATCGGGGATTGCTCATTTCATTCGCGGGGCCTATTACCTATAAAAAGAACCAACAGTTGAGAGATACACTGAAGAAGATACCGACTGACCGTTTGTTACTGGAGACGGATAGTCCCTATCTCTCACCTGAGCCCTATCGCGGTACGGTAAATACACCATTACGTATGGTGGAAATCTATAAAAAGACAGCCGAAATCAAAGATCTATCACTCGAGGAGCTGATTATAACGGTAAAAGAAAACTTCACCAGGCTCTTTTCATAGAACGATAGGTAGTAAAAAGCGGGCTCCGGATGGAAACTCCACCTGACCTATTCTCAAATCCACTTGAGAAAAGTTCAACCAATGAGGCACCTAGATCATCGGCAACTACTCCTTCGAGATTACGCCGTTGAATCACCGGGGTATAAGAAGCATCTACGATCCATCGTATTTTTTGATCATTGGTCTCTGAAGCGTATTGGGCCAACCCTTCCACATAGGGAGAAACCACATACAATGCTCCCATATCGGATAGCTTCTCCACCGTAGTATCTATTGCAGCTCTGGTACTCAGCGATACCGGAAGAACTTCTAATACTCGCTCTTTATAGTGTTGTTCGAAAAGTCTTGCGTTAGCTTCCGCATTGACCTCCCCCGCCGTATAGAGAAGAACAGTTGGCAAGGGATTGTCCTTGGATAGAAGAGAAAGCGCTTTTGCAGCCTCGGACCAGCCAGAAGACGAATTTTCATACGTGAAAAGTAGGTCAAACAGACCCTCCGGCGCGACTCCGATTCCCACGGATGAGATTCCCTCTCCATGCAACTGGGACAGCCGCTGTGTCCATACATCTTGATGGAGTACGATATCAGAAGTGATTAGTGGAGAAAAGACGATCAGAGAGGTTCTGGCTGTACGGGAATCCGAAATCAAAGTATCCAGATTGTCAGGATCTCCCAAGGTATCAAACTCTATCGTTTCCATGCTCAGCTTCTTTCCTATGGATGCGAGGGAAAACCGGAGTTTCCACTGCTCTCCTACCGGTATATGGTTTTCGATATAACGGTTATCAGAAATTATCAGAACCTCCTCCCGTAATGGAAAAAAGAGCCAGAGAAAACCGCCTCCTATGGCAAGGACTAGGATAGAGCTCATGATGATAAGGAGCAGAAACCTTTTTCGCATGGATCTACTGTATCAATCGGCTACCGACTGGTCAACAAACGTTATGGTAAGATTCGCCGGTTGACCAAGAGGAAGTAAAAGAAGTAAATTTAAAGAGATACAAAACCACCTTATGAAAGGAGTGATAATCCGTATGACATCATACAAAGATCTCGGATTGGTAAACACCAAGGAGATGTTCGCGAAGGCCGTCAAAGGCGGGTACGCGATCCCAGCTTACAATTTCAACAACATGGAACAGTTGCAGGCAATTATCCAGGCCTGTGTAGAAACCAAGTCCCCTGTTATCCTGCAGGTATCGAAAGGGGCTCGTGACTATGCGAACCTCAATCTCCTGCGGAATATGGCAAAGGGCGCCGGTGAATACGCCAAGGAACTCGGTTATGAAATTCCTATTGTACTCCACCTTGACCATGGCGATTCGTTCGAAACCTGTAAGGAATGCATCGACAACGGATTCTCATCTGTGATGATCGACGGATCCCACTTCCCTTACGACGAAAATGTCGCTCTCACCAAGAAGGTCGTTGAGTATGCCCATGCTCATGGTGTGACTGTTGAAGGAGAGCTAGGAGTCCTTGCCGGGATCGAAGACGATGTCGTTGCTGAGCACTCCACCTATACACAGCCGGAAGAGGTAGTAGACTTCGTAAGCAAGACCGGTGTTGATTCTTTGGCTATCTCCATCGGTACCAGTCATGGTGCTAACAAGTTCAAACCCGAGCAGTGCACCCGTAATGAGGATGGCGTCCTTATTCCTCCCCCATTGCGTTTCGACATCCTTGAGGAGATTGAGAAGGAACTTCCCGGATTCCCCATTGTATTGCATGGCTCATCATCGGTCCCTCAGGAATATGTAAAAATTATCAACGAAAATGGTGGCAAGCTGAAGGATTCTGTTGGAATTCCCGAAGAGCAGTTGCGCAAGGCTTCCAAGTCCGCTGTCTGTAAGATCAATATCGACAGTGATGGCCGTTTGGCCATGACAGCTCTCATCAGGAAGACGATGAACGACAATCCTGGCGAATTCGATCCACGTAAGTATCTCGGTCCTGCCAGAAAGGCACTCAAAGAGATGTATATGCACAAGAATATTAACGTTCTTGGCTCTGCCAATCAGGCATAAGTATCGAATAGGACGAAATACGAGGTCCCCCCTTTGACGAGTGGTGGGGCCTTGTGTTATAGTTTTGCAGGTAGGTTTATTCTTACAAATCCATCAATGCGGTTTCATTGAGACACAGGGAGAACGATTGGCTACGAAAGAATTGAGGATCAACAGACAGATCCGCTCTAGAGAGGTATTCGTCATAGATGCCGAAGGGAATCAGCAGGGTGTAATGAACACCTTCGCCGCCATGGAACTTGCCGAGCAGGCAGGAATGGATCTGGTGGAGGTTTCTCCAAATGCAAACCCTCCGGTGTGCAAGGTACTCGATTATGGCAAATATCGGTATGAGCAGGAAAAACGGAACAGGGAAGCTAAGAAGCATCAAACGATCGTCAAATTGAAAGAGATCAGGATGCAGCCGAAAATCGAACGCCATGATATGGAGTTCAAGACAAAGGCGATAGCTGAATTCCTCGAAGAAGGTAACAAAGTCAAGATTTCAGTCCGTTTCAGAGGTAGGGAACTCGCCCACACCGAATTGGGTAAGGTTGTTCTCGATACGATTTTGCAGATACTCACCGATAGAGATGTAAAATTTAATCTGGATCGTCAGGCTATGATGGAGGGGAGGATGATGAGTCTTATCATCAGTCCTGCCAAAGGCAAACGCTAGTGGTCAAAACCATCCCGTTGGGATGATTTCAAATACGCAGCTCCAAGGGGTTCTTGTTCCTTGAGGGCGCAAAAGAGGTAATTCATGCCAAAAATGAAAACAAGAAAAGCCGCTGCCAAGCGGTACTCGGTAACTGGGTCCGGAAAGGTCCGCTACAAAAAGCAGGGTCTCCGACACATCCTCACCAAGAAGAATACCAAACGCAAGAGAAATCTTCGTCACAGTGGTATTTTGAGCGACGCTGAAGCAAAGAAAGCAAAAGTCTTGCTTCCGTACAATTTTTAGGGGAGGAGTGACGAATGCCAAGAGCTGTAGACGGAACCAAACACAAGGACCGAAGAAAGAAGATCATCGAACAGGCCAAAGGATACTGGGGACGCCGTAGTACTAACTATCGTGTTGCCAAGGATGCTGTCGCTAAAGCAGGGCAATACGCCTACCGTGACCGCCGCCGGAAGAAACGGGATTTCCGTTCCCTTTGGATCGCCAGGATTTCCGCAGGAGTCCAGGCTGAGGGCATTAACTACTCTCAGTTCATGCATGGTCTCAAACTCGCAAACATCGAGATTAATAGAAAAGCATTGTCCAACATGGCTATTGAGGACAAGGCTGCCTTCTCTCAGTTGGTTGCACAGGTGAAGAAGGTCTTATAATAAGCATATTGACACAGGAGGTGTCCACGATGACTACTCTCGACAAAGTACAATTGCTAGAGCAGAGAATTGTTAAGGCTACGGTTCTAATCCGGAACCTTGAAAAGAAGATCGAGGAGTTGAATGACGAAGTCGAAGTACTCTCCGTCCATAACGAAGAGCTTCAGAAATACGCAGACAACTTCAGCTCCGATAGTAAGCTTATCGAAGAGAGCATCAACAATGCGCTCGAACATCTTGGTACCATACAGGGACTTGATGATATCGAGATCATGGACAACCTCGCCGGAGACCTCGAGGCCGCCGACAGCTTTACTGCCGGTGGCGGAACCTCTATTGAAGAGGTTTCTCTCGACGATCTGGTTCAATAAGCTGGATCTCGCACCATTATTCTGCGAAACGGAACCAGAGATGGTTCCGTTTTTTTGCTACCTGTGGTAGCATTGAATTGAAATTCATTGGGCCTGCGGTGTACGTGAAGAGACAGTTCTCTTGGCTCAAACTACATCATTGGGAAACGGTATAGCCGGGTTGTATTGCTCCCGGGAGGTTCGCCTCTCGATGAGGGAACAGAATGCTCGACACCAAGTTTCCCCCTTGAACCTTAGGTTCAAGAGATAACCTCTAAACGGCACTGCGGGTCCTCTTTTTTTAGGAAATCAAATACATGACAAATACACCAGATATGGACGATATCGTATTCATCACCCTCCCCGATTCCATCCAGAGAGAACAAGAGGGGTTCACATTTCTTGTGGATGTCCCTATCCCAGTACAGCTTCCGGATCAAGGAAAAGGAATCGACTCCAACTCGGGTATCCGTATAGAGATGATCGCAGCTGGGCTTATCAAGGTAATTGCCCACAAACCCGACCATGAGCACTCAGACTATTATAGATCCATGCTTACGGCATTGCAGCCCGATGTAGTGAAAGAATTACAGCTGGCGGCAATAGCAAAAGCAAACAACGGAGATCTCGAATTTGCCGAAGAATTGTTTCTTGCTGCAAGCTACCTGAATCCTAATATTCCTGAATTGTTCGTAAATCTCTCAGTACTCTATGGACAGAAGGCGCGCATTGCCATGGATGCCGATAAGCAAGACGCATATGACGAGGCGATCGGAAACCAAGTCAATGTCCTTCGTAGAGGATTGGACCAGAATCCACTCTCAGAATTACTTATGGCTGAATTTGGTTTGTTGAACCTCTTTCTTGGTAATGATGAGATCGCTTACGAATACCTGAACGAATATCTCAAGATAGCATCTGAAGGTGAAAAAAAAGATCTTGTCTCCCGCCACTTCAATGAACTCTCAGAAAGGATTGAGGGTGAGAGGACACTCCACGCAGCCTTTGACGAGATGCAGATGAACAATGAAGAACAAGCTTTGCGTTTGATTGAGTCGTTCATCGTCAGCAATCCAAAGGTATGGTCGGGTTGGTTCATCAAAGGATGGGCAAACCGGAGATTGGGTAGCTTTGAAGAAGCTAATCAGGCGTTCCTCCGTTGCTTGGAATTGGGTGAGCAAAATGCCGATATTTATAACGAACTCTCCATATGCTCGTTAGAGTTGGGAGACAAGGAATTGTCCAAGAACTATCTTGAGATCGCCTTGGAACTCGATGAGGGAAATGTCAAACTTCTAAGTAATCTCGCATTTCTCTATATGAGAGATGAGCAGTTCAACCAAGCCTATGAATTACTGAAGAAGGCTGAAGCTATCGATCCAAAAGACCCCGCCATTGTACACCTAAAGAGCGAATACGCGAAAAGAACTGGTATCGATGGGGAGGATGATATCATTGATGGATAACTCCCGTATATTCTACACGAGTAGTGAACAAGAAACCAAAGCATTGGGAGTGCGTCTAGGTAAAGCCTGCATTTCGGGTAGCGTGATCTCATTGAGAGGCCCTCTCGGGGCAGGAAAGACCGTCCTGGCAAAGGGCATAGCCCAAGCTCTCGGTATCACGGAAGCTGTTGTTAGCCCTACCTACACACTCGTTCAAGAGTATGGGGGAACCATGGCCATGCACCATCTGGATCTCTATAGGATCGATGGCTTAGAAGATTTTGATGGTATAGGAGGCGAAGAACTCCTTTACTCAGATGGTATTACGATAATAGAATGGAGTGAGAAAATCGAAGACCTTCTACCCAGCCACACCATCAGAGTCGATATCGCTATAGGAGAGGCTGGTAAGCGGGAAATTAGAATTGAAGGGGTCATGCTATGAATGTGTTGGCTCTCGAGACTTCGAGTAACGTCCTCCATCTTGCATTGAAAACCGATAAAGAGTTTATAGCCAGCACACGCACTATCGGTCGACACTTTAGCGAAGAGCTGGTAGTGAGAATGAAAGAACTCTGCAATGAAGTTTCTCTCAAATTAGCAGACCTATCGCTTATTGTCTGTACTAACGGCCCCGGTTCATTTACCGGACTTCGGGTTGGCATGGCAGCTGCAAAGGGAGTCTCTTTAGCAGCTGGAATTCCCCTAGTCAGCCTCAGTACCATGGAAATATACGCTTATCCCTTGCGATATGCCGAAATGCCAGTGCTCTGCACAATGGATGCAAAAAAAAATCGGTATTATGGTGCACTCTTCCAACAAGGCAATCGTCTTACTACCGATATGGATGCTTCAATTGCCTCCCTCTGCGATAAAATTGTCGAATTTGAGGCTATCTTAATTACAGGACCCGACTCCACTGTTGTCGGAGATGCATTGCGTGATGAAGTCACTAAAAGGGGTAAAACAACAAAAATTTACCTTGACCAACTCCATTATCGTAGCTATGGCGAATCCATGATACAATTAGGTATGGATTTGCTTCAACAAAAAGGTCCTGACGACATCGGAAGTGGACCTACCTATATCCGAAAGAGCGATGCTGAGGTATCTTTAGAGGAGCGAATTGCGAAATCCACCCCCAAAGAGGTTTGAATATGAGTGATAAAGAGAAACAACCCGATATCATCATCGTAGGAGGAGGTCCAGCAGGACTCTCCGCTGCACAATATGCTGCACGGGCAGGGCTCAGTGCCCATGTATTCGAAGAGCTTGCCCCCGGTGGGCAGACACTGATCGTAGATGAACTGGAGAACTATCCAGGATTTGATGAGCCCATTAGCGGTTTTGATCTTGCAGACAAGTTTGCTAAACAGGCCGAACGCTTTGGAGCAGTCATCCACTATGGCTCGGTAGACAAGGTTACCCATAATGAAGATGGTTCCTATACGGTTGAAACTAGTGATGGGAATTTCACCGTACCTGTAGTGATCATGTCCACAGGTGCTAAACGGCGCGAACTGGGAGTACCGGGTGAGAAAGAATATCAGGGAAAAGGCGTTTCCTATTGTGCCACATGTGATGGTCCCTTCTTCAAGAAGAAAAGAATACTCGTGGTTGGTGGTGGAGACTCGGCTTGTGGTGAATCGCTCTTCCTATCCAAACTCAGTGAGGACATTGTCATAGTCCATAGAAAGGACCGCTTCAGGGCTCAACGGAGCATTGCCGGTATGGTTGAACACGATGAACATGTGGATGTCCGTTTCATGCATACGGTAAACGAAATTAAGGGAGATGGCAAAAAGGTTACCTCCGTATCCTTACACGATTCGGAACATGACAGGGATTATGAGGAACAGTTTGATGCGGTATTCATCTTTATCGGTGCAGACCCGAGGACACAGCTGGTTCCCTTCGCTGAAACAGATGATTCGGGATACCTTGTGACCAATGAACTCATGAGTACCACTACACCGGGACTCTATGCCGTTGGTGATGTACGCAACACACCTTTCCGACAGGTGGTTACAGCTGCTTCTGACGGCTCTATCGCAGCCCATGCCGCTGCCGAGTATATCGATGAACTCAAAGGCCAGGCATACGTATAGAGTCTATTGAATTACCTGCAAATATCGAAGAAAACCCGTCATTTTGGCGGGTTTTTTCATGTTGATTCTCTAAAAATCGATAGACGAATTCCCTTGACGATACAACTGTAACAGTGGTGTAATTGGTATATGAGAATATTAATGGTCTCGAGTGAAGCAGTTCCGTTCTCCAAATCGGGAGGTTTGGCCGATGTGGCATCCTCCTTATCGATCGCTCTTGCGACCTTAGGTAACGATGTTCGTCTGGTCATTCCCGGATATGGTCTTACTGATGACACATCATTCGTCGAAATGCCATACCGATTGGAAGTCTCCTTAGGCACTGAGGTCGAAACTGTGCGATTCAAGCAGCTCCAATACCAACAGGTCACCGTCTATCTGGTGGACCATCAGTGGTTTTCAAAGCGCAAAGGAATCTACGGAGATACCTCTTTTACTCCCTACCCTGACAATCTGATCCGATATACCCTCTTTTCTAAGGCAGCACTCGCCTTATGCAAAGAGCTAGCATGGATTCCCGAGATTCTCCATTGCCATGATTGGACTGTCGGCTTCGTGCCGGCTCTTGCACAACAGGATCCTGCACAAACCTTCAAGCAGACGAAATCGGTCTTCACTATCCATAATCTAGCATACCAGGGAGACTTTCCCAGGATGGACCTGCTTCTTGCCGATATGGATATTGATTCCCGTTTTTTCAGTGGAAAAGGAATCCATAAGCGTGCAAATATGCTTAAAAACGGTCTTGAGACAGCACATGTTCTCACCACAGTGAGTCCCACGTATGCAAAGGAAATCCAAGGAGAGTTGCAGGGATGCGGATTGGAAACGCTGCTACTCTCCCATGCCGATAACCTGTACGGAATCCTAAACGGGATCGATACCGAGGAGTGGAATCCTACTACGGACGGTCTACTCGATCTCCATTTTACAGCGGAAGATCTTACCAACAAGGGTAAGCTCAAAAGGATCATGCAAAAACGGTTCGGATTGCCAGTCGAGGACGCTACACCCGTAGTCTCTATGATTAGTAGGATTGCTGATCAAAAAGGTTTCGTGGAATTATGCCAAGGTTCTCCCTGTGCACTTGAACAAATACTCACCGACCTGCCGGTACAAGTACTAATCATTGGTACAGGGGATAAAGCGATTGAGGAAAAGCTCACTACTCTGGCAGAATTGCACGACAATCTTTCTGTGAACCTAATATTCAGTAATGAGGCTGCCCACTTGGTAGAGGCTGGAAGCGATTTTTTCCTCATGCCCAGCCGTTATGAACCATGTGGATTGAACCAGATGTATAGCCTTCGCTACGGAACCATCCCAATTGCGAGAAGAACGGGTGGTCTTGCCGACTCAATCGTCGATATAGATGAGGAAGAAGGTACGGGGATCCTTTTCGAACAGATGTCCGGAAATGCGATATTCACTGCTGTACAGAGAGCTGTCTCGCTGTACCATGAAGATATCAAACAGATTTCCACCATACGGAAGCGTGGTATGGCAGTCGATTTTTCTTGGATCAATTCGGCTGAAGATTACATGAAAGTGTATGAGACTATACACAAGGGGTGACTGGAATGGGAAGAACTAAAACTATCGCAATCGTATTGGGAGGCGGCAAAGGGACTCGATTGTATCCTTTGACCAAGGACCGATCAAAGCCGGCCGTCCCGTTCGCAGGAAAATATCGTCTCGTAGATATCCCCATCTCGAATTGTATAAATAGTGAGATAAAGCAAATCTACATTCTCACGCAATTCAATTCTGCGTCATTGCACAACCATATAGCGAATACCTATATATTCGATACGTTCTCCAATGGATTTGTTGAGATCCTTGCCGCAGAGCAAACCTATCACAACAATGATTGGTATCAGGGAACAGCTGATGCAGTCCGCAAGAATCTGAAACACTTTGCTGACCAGAATGCAGACTACTATCTGATTCTATCTGGAGACCAGTTGTATCGTATGGATTACCGTGAGATGCTTAAAACCCATATCGAAAGTGGGGCGGTATTGACCATTGCAGCGAAGACTATTAGCAGGCAAGAGGCTACTGGATTGGGTATCATTGGTGCTGATGAAAAGGGGATCGTGAAAAAGTTCTATGAGAAACCGGCTCCTGATCTCGATATCAGCGAATATCAGATACCAAGTAAACTACTCAAGGAGAGCCTTAACCAGAAACCCACCGAACATAACGAGTACCTCGCATCCATGGGAATCTATATTTTTGATGCTAGGGCGATGGAGGAGATGCTTGAGAGCAACCAATCCACCGACTTTGGAAAAGAGATTATTCCTGATGTCATCAAGACAAAGAAGGTAGCAACCTATGTGTACGATGGTTTCTGGGAGGATATTGGAACGGTGAAGGCGTTTTATGATACCAATATCGACCTTGCATCCGTAACTCCAGCATTCAATTTCTACAACGAAGAGATGCCTATCTATACTCACCGAAGACACCTCCCTGCTACAAAGGTCAACTTCTGCAATATAAGTTGTTCGCTGACGAGCGAGGGTTCGATTATTACGAATGCCTATATCGTAAACTCAATCATCGGTGTCCGCACATTGATCGAATCGGGAGCAAGCCTCGATGGCGTCTACTGTATGGGAGCATCTTTCTACGAGACTCCTGAAGAAAAGGCAGAAAATGCACGGAAGAAGATTCCAAATGTAGGAATAGGTCGAGCAACCATCATACGTAGGGCTATCATTGACCAGAATGCACGTATTGGCGATGGATGTAGGATCGGCATAGATGATATCGATCGGATTGAAGGAGATTATACAAACTACTCTATCCACGATGGAATCATCGTCATCCACAAGAACGCGATCATTCCGCACGGTACGATACTATAGTTATTGGATGTTACAGATCACTATGCGAGAGAGAGCTCCTCTAGTTTTTCCCTGATAGCAATATCGGAGGGGACGAAGGGGAGCTCCATCATTTCCTCCACAGTGACCCAGCGACTCTCATCATGCTCATGCAAGGTGAGCGTAAACGGCTGTTGTGCTTCCACCCAATAGGCTTGCAGATGGAAAAGCGTATGCTTATGGTGGAACTCGTGTTCAAGAAAGCAACTTCCGACCTTGATCACCATACCGAATTCCTCACTGAATTCACGAGCGAGGGACTCTTGCGGAGTCTCACCCCAACGGTGTTTCCCCCCAGGGAATTCCCATAATCCACCTACTGCGCCACCGACTTTCCGTTTGGCTATGAAATATCGACCAGCCTCGAATAAGACTCCAGCAGTCGTAATACGTTCCAACGTATGCTCCTGTCCACTCATGTCAAACTCCTCTATAGCAATACCGCTGAAGGAAATAGAAAATGCAACAAAGCCGAAGCAAGAACCAGGTACCCCAGATTCCTTCTATGGGTTTCAATCAAGGATCCGGTCTTCTTCAACACATCCTCCTGACTCTCGGGAGGCACGGTAAAACCAGGAGGCCTGAACCGTTGGGCATCTTCTCCATCGAACATACCATGTTTCTTACCCAAAACCAATTGAGAAACATGGTAGATCGAGAGAACCACGATGAACACCAATGGAATGAAGTCCCCAAAGAGGATTGGCCCTGGATCTACGGGAAAAAAGAATACAAGGGGAGAAAGAAATAGCCCCACCATTACCAGAAAAAGTTGTAACAGGAAATTATGACGGACACTGTTGCGCAATCGAATTAGAATAATATACCTACCGCCATATTCATCCACCAAAAGGAGTCCAGCGCCGATAAGCAGATAGATAATAACCAGCAGGTAGAGTTGGTACATTCGAGTTACCCGTGTTCCGCATTCCGGCAAACAATGCCGACGTGGCTAGTAAGAGTCTCGGCATCGAACCAACCCGCCTCACTTCTTGCCCTCAGCCCCGCTTCCTGATGAATCAATACACCAGTGTGTGCAGCCTGTAAGGGATCATAGCCTTGAGCCAACAGCGAACCGATTACTCCGGTAAGGACATCGCCACTTCCGGCAACACCTAAGGCATTATTCATTCCATCTACCACGATGGGAAGAGCACCACCATTCCTACCATCGACTATCCATAAGACATGGCTCTTGTAGACAATCACCAACTCCAAGGCAACCGCTACCCTTCTTAGCGAATCAATGAACGATTCGGGAGAACTTGAAGGTCCCGTCTCCTGTGCCAATAACGGCATATGAAGGGCTTCAAGCATTCGGTGGAGTTCCCCGGGGTGGGGAGTCAAAATTAACGGCCCATGGGCAGTCCCTTGGAGACGGTGTTCACCCACGATGGAGGCAAAAGTCGTTATAGCATCTGCATCGAGCACGGTTGGCAGCCCACTGTTTAAGATCTCAATCAGCTGATCCTGATGTCCGTCACCCCAACCGGGACCTGCTGCAATAGCCTGGTAACCAACAGATAGCGTGTGGGAAGAGACCGTCTCACCATCGGAAAGGGATTGCACGATAATAGATGGAGATTCAGCGGAAGCAACCGATGCCACATCCTTGGAACAACAGAGTGTGACCAAGCCACATCTGCTATGGAAAGCTCCCCGTGCAGTAAGTCGGGGTGCACCCGTATAGGAGGTACTTCCCGCGAACAGCGCTAGATGTCCTCTTTTATTCTTATAGACATCCTCATGATAGGGCATGATCTTCAGATCGGCATGATCACTGAGTGTAGCGACAGCTACCGAATTCTTTAGCAAGGCGGGAGGGAAGGATGGATTCACCCGCAAGATAGTACCCCACCCCATACGACATACCGGATGGTATGCAGCAGCCTTGCGGAGTCCCATGGTTACGGTGACATCCGCTATGATCCTCGGTCCTGCAACACTCATACCGTCACTGCATCCAGAGGGAATATCGACAGCCATAACCAGAGCTCCCTGATTCTGACGGGCATTGATCATCTTAACAATTTCAGCTGTAGTTCCACTGAGCAAACCCCGTAATCCGGTACCCGCGATACCATCGACTATGACATCGGCATCCGCTAAAAGACTGCTCGTATGGGTTGATATCATCCCATCCTCATTCTCTGCTTCAAACATCGTAAAGCCAAGTTTACGGCTAATATTTCGATGCACCGAACACGCATTCGATACACGGCTGCCAACTAAAAGGATAGAGAAATTTTCTAATCCAGAGAAAAAGGCCTCTCTAGCCATGACAAGGGCATCGCCACCATTATTCCCTCCGCCTGCTACGAAGACCACGTTCTTAAATTCCCGCCCCTTCTCCTTGGCGAAATCGGCAAAGGCATGCCAGCCCTTACTTCCGGCCTGCTCCATCAAAACTAGCGCAGGAATAGAATAATCGCTTTGAGATCGAGAATCTATTTGCTCCATTGTCTGTGTACTTACCAAGGTTTCCATATAGCTATACTACCCCTACTCGCAAGTGCGGTCAATCTTGTCACCCGAAAAAGCAATCTATATCCGATGTAACAGTATATAAACAGAGAACCAGTAGCACAAATATATATATTCGTGCTACTATATCCTAAATAATCGTCACGGAGGCTACGATGTCTGAAATCGTTCGTTTCGGTGTTTCCATGGATAAGGAGATGGTGGGACTCTTAGATGAGCTTACCGAGCTCCATGCCCATCCCAACAGATCGGAAACCATCCGATCCATGGTGCGACAACAGATGCTTGAAGAGGGGTTGGAAGAGAGCGATACCGCAGTTACCGCAGTCATATCGCTCATATTCCACTACACCACGAACCTTGTCCGGGTTCCTCTATCCGACTACCCCTCATTGAAATTGACCACCAACCTGCAGATGCATTTGGAAAAGGACATCGTCATAAAAATCCTCGTGGTAAGTGGCCGTTACGATGAAGTTAATGCTTGGGCTCGCCATATAACCGGTCAAAAACAGGTCATCGGTCGTATCAACATTGCAGCTACAGACCGTCTCTACGAGCAATTACGCGTATGAACAAACAACATGAAAATCCTACTATACACATGCACAAAGCATCTGCCTCATATGGAAGAAAATCGGTAATAAAAGATCTTGATTTCACCGTAGGCAAAGGGGAACGTATACTGATCACCGGTCCGAATGGAAGCGGAAAGAGTACCCTGCTCAAAATGATATCAGGCAACCTTCCAGCCTCCCGAGGATCTGTCGAGGTGCTAGGGAACGAACTGTCAAAACCACTTGCGAGGCACTATGTGAAACGGAGTATCGGAGTGCTTACCCAAGTACAAAGCGACCCCCAAATTGCCATAACTGTTGAAGAAAGTGTCCTGTTGGGACTATGGGGTACTCAATTTTCATGGTTTAGACGGTCAACGAAAGAGGATTTGGAAAAAGCCCGCCAACGGTTGGAACTTGTGGACATGGAAAATTTTTCCCACCGCGATATCCGTACCCTCTCAGGAGGGCAACTACAACGGGTGGCTTGTGCACGTGCTCTGATCCGTGACCCCCAATTGGTTTTGATGGATGAACCTACCACATACCTCGATACTTCAGCAAAACATGAGATCCTAGAGCTGATAGAGAGACTGCAACAGCAATTCGGATTTACCTCTATCATGGTAAGCCATGACCCTCTTGGAAAAAGATTATCGGATAGAGTACTGCATATGGAGGATGGAAAACTGGTGGAGATTACAGAGGCTCAGTCATGATCCAAATGGTAATCGAATCTTGGGGCATTCCCGTAATTAGACACGCTTTCTTCGGGATGCTGATTGCCGGAGGGACGCTCAGTCTATTAGGAGTTGTCATTGTAGCATTACATCTCACCGCGATCCGATTCACACTTATGCATGTGGGACTTTTCGGTGCTGCAGCTGGAATGGCTCTCGGATTCTCCTCAACCATTGGTGCCTTTTCCATGGTATTGGTAGCATCGGTAACCATGGGTGTTCTAGCCAAAGGTAAAGCTATCTCCACCAGCTCCATAAGTGGGCTATTTATGACCGGATCTCTGGCAGGAGCATTTATCATACTTGCCGCTACGGGAGTTCCTGCAATGCAGGTTTTCGATATATTCGCAGGTAATATTCTCATGCTCAGCCAGTCGGATCTGATAGCGACAGCTTCAGTAGGCCTCCTGATAATCCTCTCCTTCATTATCGCCTATAGGGAGATACAATTGGTATTGCTCAATCGTGATCTAGCCCAAATCCTTGGGGTTCCTATTGAGACTATGATGGTCATTCTCTTCGTACTCTTGGGACTCGGCATCGCTACAGCTCTCCGTCTGGTAGGAGCTCTGCTTGTCGATGCAATTATTCTTCTTCCCGGTATCGCGGCTTTGCGATTCGCACGATCATTCGGTGGTGCTCTCATGCTCTCCTCCCTATTTGGCATGGTCACGACTGTTGGAGGATTTATCGTCGCCCTACTGTTCAATCTCCCAGTAGGTGCGAGCGCAGCAATGACTGCAACGGTACTGTTGGGATTGTCTTTGCTTACCGCTAATCTAATTAAGAGATAGAACACAGATAGTCATTTTTGGAGGCAACTATGCGTAACACAGTAGTTTTATTTTTGGTCGCTTTTCTGGTATTGCCAGGAATGCTTTTCGCTCAGGGTGAGGATGAACTCTCAAGTGCATCACGGTATGAGGCCTATGCAGGTACAAAATCCATGGGTCCATCGATTGTTGCATCGACGAGTTGGGTTGGAGCGATCGCCGAAGCCGGTGGGGCACAGGATGTTCTGGTGCTTGCGCCTGTCGAACTTCGCCACCCCCCCGAGTACGATTTCTCACCACAGGATATTGTCCGGGCATCTCAGGCTGATCTCGTTTTTTGGGCAGGATATGAGGGGTTTGTGAAGAATCTAATACAGGCAGCTGAACTTTCGGAGAACCGTCTTATCAACGTACAGACGAACAACGCACCTGATAAGTTATCTGAATCGGCAGCAGCAGTGTCTCGTCTATTGGGAACTGAAGAGGCTTATAGAGTTTGGAAAGGACAATTGGATGTACTTTCCTCACGAATGCTTGAAGGTGCTGAGGCACAAGATGCTAAGACCACCAAAGTCGCAGTCCAATTTCATCATCAGGCATTGGCTCGCTATTTGGGGTACGATGTCATACGTGTCTATGGGCCGCAGGAGCTGACGATGAACGATATTCGCGATATCGAAGCGCTGAATCCAGATTTGATCATGGACAATTGGCATAGCCCACAGGGAGCTCCCCTACAGAAGGATGGGCGACAATATGTCCAGTTGGTCAATTTCCCCGGACCATTTGGTACAGCAAGCATCCTCGACGTGCTAGAGTACAATGCAAAACAATTATCCCTGATTCCATGATAGGTCGGTATCTTTGCGGTAGCGAAACTTGAACTTGACACCAAGACCTAATTTGTCTACCGTAGAGATGTCTTGGGGTGGCCCTTGTAAAGTGGCCTGAGATTACACCCGTAGAACCTGACCTGGGTAATTCCAGCGTAGGGAGGCACGTAAACTCACATACCATCCCCACAGACAGAAACCATCTTAGGAGGTGCTTATATGAAAAAGCACACGTGCATGTTGGTTCTGGCTGTCCTTTTGATTCCTACCCTGCTTTTCGCGCAGGGCGGAAACGAGAGCCAAGAAGCAAAAGGTCGTTCAATCACCGTCTATGCCTACGATTCATTCGTCTCAGAATGGGGACCAGGTCCGTTGGTTGTTCCCCGATTCGAAGAGCAAACCGGTATCAAAGTCAATCTGATATCAGCTGGCAATGGGGGAGAATTATTGGGAAAACTGGAACTGGAGAAACACAATCCCCAGGCCGATGTCGTTATCGGTATCTCCAACGAATTGTTGCATGAGACGATTTCATCAGGCTTATTCATGCCCTACGAATCTCCCGCTCTGACTAAGATTCCCCAATTCCTCCATTTCGACTCAACCTATAACCTTTTACCGTTCAACTATGGCAACTATGCATTCATCTACGATTCACAGAAAGTGACCAACCCTCCCCGCTCATTGGATGACCTACTCGATCCGAAATGGGAACGGAGTATCATTTTAATGGATCCTAGGACATCGAGTGTCGGAATGGGGTTGCTGGAATGGACGATTGCAGTCTATGGTGAGAACTACCTACAGTGGTGGGAAGCACTAAAGCCAAATGTGCTCACAATCGCCGATGGCTGGTCCAGTGGTTATGGACTCTTTACCGAAGGAGAAGCTCCTTTGGTTATCAGCTACACAACCAGTCCGGTGTATCATATCCTGTACGAGGATTCCGAACGTTTCAAAGCCCAGGTATTCGATGAGGGAAATATGGCAGTAATCGAAGGTGTAGGTATCGTTGACTCGACACAGGATCTCGATGCTGCGCAACAATTCGTGGACTTCTTGCTTACCGAAGCCCAAGCCGATATCGCAACGGCAAATATCATGTATCCGGTGAATACCGATACCGTTCTGCATGAGGCCTTTTCGATGATTCCCAAACCGACACGATCGCTTATGCTCGATGGTGAGGAAATCGCACAAAATCGTGACAAGTGGCTATCCGGGTGGGTCGAGGTAATGAGTAAGTAAACGGGTCGCAAGCAAGCTTTCGTTGCCTGTAACTACTTGGATACGGGATCATTTCATGGTCCCTTTCCACTCGCTTCGTTTGGCAATAAATAGGAGGAGAGAAAGGTGTCCCAACGTAACAACATTCTCGATACATCACGATTCTATAGGACCCTGAGTACTCCTGCCATACTGCTGCTGACCTTTCTCTTCCTCATTCCCCTATCGGTTATTCTCAGTAAAGCCTTCATCGATATTGATGGAGGCTTCTCGCTTTCCCGTTTGGGATCGACTCTCATTGATCCCTATACCCACCGCATCCTTAGATTCACCCTCTTACAGGCATTGGTAAGCACCCTCGTATCGGTGGCAATCGGACTGCCAGGAGCGTACCTCTTGGCAACCTACCGTTTCAAGGGGAAAGGGATAATCAAGGCAATCTGCACCATACCGTTCGTCCTCCCATCGATCCTTGTTGTATTGGGTTTCGTCATATTCTATGGAAACAACGGATTGGTAAACCAGATGCTTATGGGCATCTTCGATTTAAGTGAGCCACCACTGCGTATTCTCTACACCTTCGCAGCAGTGATCCTTGCCCATGCTTTCTACAATTTTCCTATCGCTTTGGGACTCATATCCTCATTCTGGGAACAATTACCATCCCGGTATAACCATGCTGCGATGACCATGGGAGCCAAACGGTGGACAATCTTTAGGACTGTCACACTGCCACGCCTCATACCCGCTATTCTCAGTGCATCCACATTGATCTTCCTCTTTTGTTTCTCAAGCTTTGCCATCCTCTTGGTCTTGGGTGGAGGGCCACAGTTTTCTACGTTGGAAGTGGAGATCTACCGAAGGGCTCGCATGACACTCGATATGGAGGGCGCTGCCGCCTTGAGTATTCTCTCTATAGCGGTAACACTTATTCTGGTTGCTGCGCACATATGGACCCAAAAAATGATGGCCCACCAAGAAGATATCGAGAGAATCGATGAACGGAGACTCGAACGTCGTCCAAGCTCATTCCTCGGCCGTTTCGCGGTTATCTCGTATCTCATGTTTTCCGTCGTATTTGTCCTTGGCCCATTGGTAGGAATCATGTACCGCTCCTTCATGGCTCCAGTCTCTCGTTCAGGTGACATGGCCTTTTCCTTGCGATGGTACAGACAGCTTTTCGGTATCGATGAGGTAGCCGGAAGTGCATTGGGAACAGCAGGCTCAGCTTTACTCCTCAGTATTGTTATCGCTGTGGTCACTTCAATCATTTCTCTGACCATAGGAACAATGCTCTCTGCCCGATTGCGAAAGAGCAGGAATCGTTCAGCCCTATCGATGGAAATCTATGCCATGTTGCCGATGGCAGTCTCATCGGTCATCGTTGGTCTGGGCTATTATCTGGTCTCCACAGCCATTGTGGGAAGTCGTTCAATGAATGTCATTCTGGTGGTGCTTGCCCATGTGGTGATCACTTCGCCCTTCGTGCTACGATCACTCCTTCCCGAATACCGAAAAATTCCATTCAGTTATACCCAAGCCTCATTGACCCTTGGCGCTACCGTCTCTCAAACGTTCTGGAAGATCGAAGTGCCTTTGCTCCGTTCTGCTATGGCAACAGGGGCAGCATTTGCCTTTGCCATTAGTATGGGAGAGATCAATGCCACACTGGTATTGGCAGACTCAAGTATCGTAACGGTACCGATAGTCATGTATAGGCTTATCGGATCCTATAATTTTGCCGGAGCATGTGCCCTTGGCACGATTTTGATCGCTACATGTGGTATACTATTTGCATTCATCGAGACGATCAGAAGGAGAGACAATGGCTGATATGGGTTTAGTGTGCTCACAAGTGCGGGTCGATTACCCTGAATTCACCCTTTCAATCGACCTATCGATCGAGCAGGGAGAATTGGTCAGCATCATTGGACCATCGGGATGTGGAAAAAGCACGACGCTCCAGTTGATAACCGGGCTCATTCCCTGCAATGCTGGATCCATTATGCTCAACGGTACCGATATCACCTCAATGCCGGTGTGGGAACGCAAGATCGGCATGGTATTCCAGGATTACGCGCTCTTCCCCCACCTCAATGTGGAGAATAATATCGGATACAGTCTTAAACTGAAGAAGTTGCCAAAAAAAGAACGCCAGGAGAAGGTAAATGGTCTGTTAGGACTTGTAGACCTCGTCGGCTACAACAAACGGAAAATCGGTGAGTTGAGTGGAGGAGAACGACAAAGGGTCGCATTAGCACGGGCGTTGGCTGCAGAACCACAATTGCTGCTTCTCGATGAACCGCTTTCCGCACTTGATGCAAAAATGCGAAAGAGGTTGCGGCAACAGATCCGCCACATCCACGAAGCTACCGGGATAACCACCCTCTATGTTACTCATGACCAGGAAGAGGCCCTCACGATCAGTGATCGGGTTGTGGTCATGCAACAGGGGCGAATGGAACAGTTCGATACGCCTGAGGCGATCTACCAGCATCCTGCTACCCTATTCGCAGCACGATTCATGGGTGAGGGAACACTGCTTCCCCATGCACTTATCCCCCAGACACTGGTCTCCATCGATAAAGGGCCCGATACTGTGGTATTCCGTAGCAGTGGTGAACAAAAGCAGGTCTTTTTCCGTCCTGAGAGGGTGATTGTCCACGATAATCCCTCGTTGGCTTTTCCCGAATTCCTCCCTCACTTGCGCTTTACCGATGCCCGGGTGGTCTCCTGTGAGTACCAGGGTGGAAGGTACCTGCTCTCCTGTGAATGGAATGGACACAGCATTTTAGCCTATGCCCGCCATAGGCCGAACAACAAACGGGTCTCACTCGGAGTCCGTATCGTTGACCTCGTAGAATACGTTGCTGGTGTGGTTTCCCGATAAATTTTCATAAAAAAATGAATCCAAATCGATCCTCTTGTGGTTATATAGATATACGGCAATGTACTTAGTGACAATTGCAATACATTTGATTATATTGGAGTTCTTATGGGAGTTGTAGCTGGAAGAAGAATCAAACGCATCATACTCATTGCCATCATTGCCCTAGGAATGGTAGGCACGAACCTCCTTGTTGCCGGAGTTCCATCCGAAGAGGCTTTCGGTGCGACAGTCGAGTCTACCTGGTATGGCAGCATTCCCAGCGCATTCCATGAGGACGAACTTCCCATTCGTAGCCATCTCTCGTTCGGAGGCACCATCACCCCCTTCGCTTTTGGAATCTCGGAAGCTTGGGAACTCTCGGCTGGCGTTACCGGTTTCTACACCACACGATCGATGATATATGGGACTACGGTATGGCGCCCATTTGCGGCATTGGGTCTGGCATTCGACGCAACCTACCACCTTGACCAGCAGTTCTCAATCACTGGAGGATCGGCAGTATTTCTCAGCATGTATACACAGACACGTGAATTCGCACCGCTTTGGAGATTGAAGATAAGTACCGGCTATGAATTACTGCAAAATCTAGGCCGCAATAGATTGGTCCTGAGTATACCAGTTTCGGTCGATGTACGTACCGACTATATTTCGGTTTCCTCTGGCATAGGCATAACCTGGCGTTTTGAGAGAAAGCAGAAGGAGGCCATGTAGTGAAGAAAAAAGCACTCCTCATCGTAATCGTTCTCTTTACACTACTCGCCCTACTCTCCTGCGAACTCTTTTTGGAGAAACCGCCAAAACCGACGATCCATGCACTGGTTATCGGTCTAGATTATAAAAATAATTTTGAATTTGATGATCCATCCGAACCATACCCAGATGATGATTTGAATGGGACCATTAACGATGCGAAGGAAATAGCTGCAGCCCTCTACCGCAGAGGTGAAGAGATGGGAACCGAGGTCAAAGTCACATTTATGTTGCAAGAAGGCACTACTCCACTTCCCGATACAGTAGCACAAGCGGAAGCTGATTATCCGTTGTATCCCATTATTGAAAATATAGAAACGCAGTTGCAACGGATCAACAATGAAATGACAGACAACGACATCCTCTTGGTCTACTATGCTGGACACGGGTATGGAGGTCCTACCACTCCTGAGCAGTATCAAGGAGCTTTAGCTCTTGCAGAAACAAAAGAAGCTATAGGCGAACCGGTTAAAGTAGAAGTTCTCCAGGCTACCTTGGCAACTATCAAAGGAACAAAACTGCTTATCATGGATTCTTGTTATAGCGGAGCTCATGAGACAGAGTATCCCACCAGCCCTCCAGATGATGATAATGCATCGGTACATCTGGTTTATGATCCTTCTCAATTCTATTTGCTTGCATCTGCTCCCGATGAACTATCTTGGGAACTCGCAGGTGCCGAAACCCACGGGTATTTCACTGGTCAAGTACTTGAGAATCTTGGGTGGGAACATGAAGACTCGACAGAAATCGAGGTATATGACCCCGATACAGGAACGAGGACAGAAACTATCGTAGGCAATATCGCAGCTGGATCAGAGGCACCCATTGAACGCAATGGAACCATATTCTTAGGTGACCTCTTCGCTAATATCCCCATACATACAGCTAGTGATGGCGGTACAAGAGTAAACCAAACTCCCCAAACAGGAAATGGCCCGCTTGATCTAGTCCTGTTCAGCGAACACTGGTAGGGCTTCTACTTACTGAACGTCATCGATTTGACCGCCTCGATCTCATCGCGGATGATTGCGGCTTGTTCGAACTCCAAGTTCTTGGCATGTTCGAGCATCTCTTTCTCTAAGTCCCTGATATACTTTTTCCGATCGGATGCCTGTAGTAGGTTATAGCGACTCTTGAGTACCCTCAGATCGTCCTTCTGAATCTCTTCTTTCTCAACCTTTTCCCGTGAAATGATATCCTGGATCGATTTTATGATCGTAGTGGGGGTAATACCATGTTCTTCATTATAGGCTTGCTGGATACTCCGACGACGATTGGTCTCATCGATAGCCTCCTTCATGGCATCGCTTTCACGATCGGCATACATGATTACCCGACCACCCACATTACGGGCAGCTCTTCCGATAGTCTGAATAAGTGCGGTTGCCGATCGTAAAAAACCAATTTTATCGGCATCCAAGATGGCAATCAAAGAGACCTCGGGAAGGTCCAGCCCCTCTCTGAGAAGGTTGATACCAACCAGTACGTCGTAAGTACCCATGCGAAGGTCGCGAAGCAACTCCACCCGCTCTATAGTCTCTACTTCTGAATGGAGATAACGGACCTTGAGACCTAAGTTAGCCATATAATCGGTCAGATCCTCGGCCATCCTCTTGGTTAGTGTCGTAACCAATACACGCTCTTTCTTCTCTACCGTCTTACGGATCTCCCCATAGAGATCCTCCATCTGGCCTTCGGTAGGACGGACTTCCACTACAGGATCAAGTAGACCGGTAGGACGGATGACCTGCTCCACGATCTGGGAAGATTCGGCAATCTCTTTTTTTCCCGGTGTGGCGGTCACATAGATGCGTTGGCCACAGGTCTCATCGAATTCCTGGTATTTGAGCGGACGGTTGTCCAAGGCTGAGGGGAGACGGAATCCATAATTCACAAGGTTGAGCTTCCTACTCCTATCGCCTTCATACATCGCCCCGATCTGCGGAAGAGTAACATGGGACTCATCAATGAATGTCAAGAAACCAGGCGGGAAGTAGTTCAAAAGCACAGGGGGAGCCTCTCCTGACTCGCGATTACCCAGCGGCCTACTATAGTTCTCAATTCCCGAACAATAGCCCAACTCCTGCAGCATCTCCAAATCGTACTCCACACGAGTCTTTATCCTTTCCGCTTCAAGCAATTTTCCCTGCGACATGAAAAAGTTGTACTGTTGCTCCAACTCATTCTGTATTCTACCAATAGCAGCTTTGATCTGCTCTGGGGGCATGACAAACTGCTTTGCCGGATAGAGACTGAATGAAGGGACAGTCTCCAACACATTGCCAGAGATAGGATCGAACCACTCGATCTTCTCTATCTCATCCCAACTAATGCGGATCCTAACCGCTGTCTCGAGGTATGATGGGCAAATTTCAATCGTATCGCCACGAACCCTGAAAGAGCCGCGTTCGAGAATCATATCGTTCCTGTCGTACTGCATCCTGATCATATGTTCCAGATCGGATCTATGGTCAAAATGCTGACCGACTTCGAAATGCTTGACCATATCGCGCAATGAGGTAGGATTGCCTAAACCGAAGATGCAACTCACCGATGCAACAATAATCACATCTCTTCTCTCCATAAGTGAGAAAGAGGCAAAAAGTCTTAAACGATCGATTTCATCATTGATATCGGCATCTTTCTCAATATAGAGATCCTTTCCCGGAACATACGCTTCGGGTTGGTAATAGTCGTATGTGGAAACGAAATACCCAACGGCATTGTGCGGAAAGAACGATTTGAATTCTCTGAATAATTGTGCCGCCAAGGTCTTGTTATGGCTCAAGACTAGAGTAGGCCGCTGAACCTTCTCTATGATCTTAGCCATAGTGAAGGTTTTTCCACTACCGGTGACACCCTTGAGTGTCTGCCGTTCGAATCCCGACTCAATACCAGCAGAGAGAAGTTCTATGGCATCCCCCTGGTCCCCGGCCGGACCGTAATCGCTGACTACCTGAAACTTGTGGGAACTCATCGCACCGTCCATTCCATTCCCTCCGGTCGTTCGACCAACTCGACTTGAAGCACCTTTTTCTCACCCTTGCGTATAACAACGACCTCGACAGTTTCACCAGGATGAGTGTCGACCAGAGCACTATAGAGATCAGCATATTCACTCACCGGCTCACCATGAACCTCAACGATCACATCGCCTCCGAGGTAGATGATTGCTGACCCGTACTGGACCCGTTGGGTGCCACCCTTTAATCCACCCTTCTCTGCTTTACCTCCAGGACGCACCTGAGATACAAGAAGACCTCCCGAGACCGGCAGATCGGCATATTCCACAATACTCGGATCGAGCTGCACCATCGTGATATCCAGCCAACCGCGCATGACTTTTCCGAATTTTATCAGATCCGGGATGACCGATATAGCAGTATCAACTGGAACAGCGAATCCTATTCCCTGAGACCCCCCGGTAGTGGAATGAATGGTGGTACAGATACCTACCATTTCTCCCCTGCTGTTGAGCAGCGGACCGCCAGAGTTACCAGGATTGATAGCTGCATCAGTCTGAATCATGCCATTAATAACCGTATTGTTTTCTGTTCTTACCGGCCTTCCGAGACCCGAAACCGTTCCTATTGTCATCGTACGGTCGTACCCAAACGGGTTCCCGATTGCGACAACCTTTTGCCCAACCTTGAGCGTGGAGGCTGTACCAATAGTGATCGGATCAAGAAGAACTTGTGGAGGAAGCTCTACCTTCAGCACCGCAAGATCATTTTCCACATCCATTCCTACTAATGATGCCTCATAATTCGCCCCATCGTGCATACTGATATGCAACTGGGCAGCATTCTGTACCACATGGGCATTGGTAAGGATATACCCGTCTTCGCTTATGATTATTCCCGAACCGGTACCTTGGACAGGCAGGACTTCCAAGAATGTATTCAACCCTATGGAGACCGTAGTGATATGGACAACACTCTTGTTCGCCAATTCATAGATCGCGATATTGCGCATCTCCTCAGCACTGTAACTGTATGCCGACATATCGCCCAAGAAGACAGAAACACCCTGCTCACCATAGAAGATATCGTTAACCGTAACCCCTGCCAATTCCAGAAGCCCTAGCTCACCCTCACGGTCGAGAACATCGGCAAGAACCTCTCGTTGTCGTTCCAATTGATCCTTTTGACGAAGCGAACGGGTCCATATGACAATTCCTATGGCAATCACCACTACCAAGACGCCTATGAGGATGCTTCGTACCATATGCCATATCGGGTGTCGTTGCAGATGCTTGTTCTTGTCCAAACCGCTCCTCCGCTTCAAGATTCAACAACCTCAAGTCTACCCTTTTTCCCCCGTTATGTACACATTTGTTCACAAGTCCAGAGTCACCCGCCATGAACCACGAGAGAAAAGCCAGACCGACCAAGTAGCCACCACCAGATTGCTCAGCAGCATAGCTAACCATATTCCTTGCGACCCAAGACCAAAGGCCAATGGCAAAAGATAGCTGAGCGGAACCCGAAGTCCCCATAACCGGACGATATTCATGGTCATGACAGGACGAGTCTTTCCTCCACCTTGAAATGCACCCAAGACCACCATATAGAAAGCGAAACATACTACCGAGGGCGCGGTATACCAGAACATCTGTACACCATGGAAGACAACCTCGGGATCATCGACAAAGAATATGATCACATACTTACCGAACAGCAAGACAAGAGCCATCCCGATACTGATGAATATCCCACTTATCGCCATGCCACGCCAGGCGACCGATTCAGCACCTTTTCTATTTCTGGCTCCGAGTTCCTTGCCGACCAGAATAGCCACACCCTGACTGATCCCCCTCGCTGGCATATGAAATAGCGATTGGATCCTATTACCAATACCAAATGCGGCGATGACTGCTGGACCAAATGAATTCACCACACCCTGAACTACTGCGAACCCAAGAGACGATACAGACTGCCCAATCGAAGAAGGGAATCCGATCCTCGCAAGCAACGACCAAGTCTTCCGCTCAGGCTTCATAAGACCGATCCGCGCTTGAATACCCTTGAAACCCCCGAAAAGGATTACCATTGATACCGTACAGCTGACCGTCCTTGCTAGTAACGTTGCCCAAGCCGCTCCGGCTACCTCGAAAGCTGGTATAGGTCCCCAACCAAAAATAAATATGGGGTCAATAAGGATATTGATAAAGACAGAGACCATCTGTACATACAAAGGCGTCATAGAATCACCAATACCCTGCAACGTCGTACGCAAAACAAAATCTCCAAACAAGAGGGGCATGGTAAAAAAGGTGATAGTCATATATTGCAAGGTATAATCGAAGGTGAGCCCGGATGGAACTTGCATCAGCACCAGCAGAGGCCTCGTCAGAAAGACGCCGAACAGCATGACCAGGATCGACATGAGCAGATTCACCAGGAACACTTGCGAGGCAAGGAAATCCAGTCGTGAGCGATTTTTCCGATCGGCACCATAAGCCTGGCTGATCATGGTCGTCCCAGCGATCGAAAAAGCCGTGCCGAAAACAATGATGAAGTTGCTAATATTCATGGTAATTGATGGAGCACTAATAGCCTCCTTACCCAGTTTACCAAGAAAGAAGGTATCGACCATATTGTACATCGTCTGGAGTAGGTTCGATGCCATGATCGGAATGGAGATTCGCATCAACTGTCTGGTCAAAGAGGATTGCTCCAAGGATTTCATAGCCTACCATCATATCGCTAAGGATTCGTTGTGTCACGCAACTACACACCTTTTCTCTCCAAGGTGCATTATGATAGAATCGTCTAATACGTAGCCCCCTTTGGAAGGGGTGGAGGAAAGACTGATGGAAACGACTGATATGGAAAAGAGGGAAGAGAAGAGTCTGAACTTCCTCGAGAGGATAATTGAAGACGATTTGGCCAATGGACGGGTTCCCAACAATACGATTGTCACCCGATTCCCACCGGAACCCAATGGATACCTCCATTTGGGACACGTGAAATCCATTTGCCTCAATTTCGGTTTGGCCGAAAAGTATGGTGGCCGTTGCCATCTCAGGCTGGATGACACGAACCCCGAGAAAGAGGATATGGAATACATTGAATCGATCCAACGCGATATCAAATGGCTTGGCTTCGATTGGGGAGACTATCTCTATCATGCCAGTGATTACTACGACCAACTCTATAAAATTGCAGTCAACCTCATAAAAGAGGGAAAAGCCTATGTCGATTCACTGACTCCCGAACAGGTACGTGAATACCGCGGAACACTGACAAGTCCAGGACGCAATAGCCCCGACCGCGATCGCCCCGTTGAAGAAAACTTGCGTCTCTTCGAAGAGATGAGGGAAGGGAAACACCCTGAAGGCAAATATGTACTGAGGGCAAAATTAGATATGGCAAGTCCGAATCTGAATATGCGCGACCCATCCCTCTATAGAATTAAGTTCGCATCACATCCCCGTACCGGTGACAAATGGTGCATCTATCCAATGTATGACTATACCCACCCGATCAGCGATGCGATCGAGGGTATAACCCATTCAATCTGTACACTCGAATTTGAAGACCACCGCCCGGCCTACGATTGGGCTACGTCGATTGATGGGATTGAACACACACCGCATCAGTACGAGTTCGCACGATTGAATATCAACTACATGCTCATGAGCAAGCGAAAACTCCTGAACCTCGTGAAGTTGGGTATTGTGACAGGATGGGACGATCCTCGTATGCCTACCATAACCGGAATCAGAAGACGGGGATACAGCCCAGAATCGTTGCGAGACTTCGTCTCACGTGTTGGAGTCGCAAAGGTAGAAAGTGTGGTGGATTACAACCTGCTCGAATTTTGTGCCCGCGAAGACCTCAACAAGAGAGCCCTCCGGTACATGGCAGTCATTAACCCACTCAAAGTGGTGATCACCAACTACCCTGAGGACAAAGAGGAATGGTTCGATGCACAGGATAATCCAGAAGATCCACAATCAGGCACCCATCCCGTCCCATTCTCCCGAGAACTCTATATTGAACAAGAGGACTTCATGGAGGAGCCGATAAAAGGTTACCATCGCCTCTATCCGGGTAACGAAATCCGACTCAAGCATTCCTACTATATCACCTGTAATGAAGTCATTAAGGATGCTGAAGGCAGTATCGTAGAGGTCCATGTGACGTACGATCCCGAATCCCGTGGAGGAACGACTCCCGATGGCAGAAAGGTCCGCGGGACCAGCCATTGGGTAAGCGCCAAGCATGGGATTGATGCCGAAATCCGCCTCTATGACAAGCTTTTCTCAACTGAATACCCCGGAGAAGCTACGGGAAATTATCTTGACGATATCAATCCCGAGTCGCTGGTAGTGCTGAAACACTGCAAATTGGAACCGGCTTTGAAGGATGCCAAACCTGGCCAGTATCTACAATTCATGCGTACCGGCTATTTTGTGGCCGATTCTGTTGACCATACCTCCGAGAATCCGGTATTCAACAGGACCGTGACGTTGAAAGATTCCTGGAGCAAGAAGGCAAAGAAACAGAAATAATCCACTACCGGTTCTCATCTTCGAAGGAATGGGAGCGAGAACAGTATCATAAGCGGAGTGTTGTCTACGATTGACGACCCTCCGCTTTCTGTTATACTGACGCCATGGCACACTATTTTTTCGATTCTCATATGCATGCAATGAATCTCAACCACCCTAACTTCATCTCCTTCGTAGAATCGGTAACTGACAATTTGGCCGAATTCGTTACCAGCGGGGCGTTATCTCCTGGATATCTACTTACACCAGCGAATCGCGGTCAGCAAGGCCTTATTACACTCTTGAACATGTTCAGCGTCTTCGAACGCCCGATAGGAGAGATTTTCGCCCTTATTGAGGAGGACCTCTCTGGAGCATTCAGCCACCATCAAGCAGCAGCCAAATCAAAACCTCCAGAAAATCTCATGTATCCCGATAACCCCTATATTAGGAAAGGAAGATTGCACTTCCGATCGATGGTCTACGATGCATTCGCTCTCATACCGCTTGTGATGGATTTCTCCCGCGACAGCAGCGATGAAGAGAGCATAAGCTACTATACGAGCGAGCAACAGGAGAAACTACTTAGTTATGCGAAAGACACATTGGATGGCATAGCATGGTACCAATCGGTACGCCCGAAAGGTATGTTGGAGTTTTTTCCTTTCATCGGAATAAATCCCGAGGTCCATGAGATGCAGTTCATCGTCGATCTGCTGGATACCTATGTGAGAAAAGATTTCTCCCCAAAATGGAAAGCACGAGGAGTAAAGGACCCAAGACGATTTCGGGGAGTGAAGTTCTACCCTCCCTTGGGAACCAATCCGTGGCCTTCTGATCCAGCGAAGAGGGAGAAGGTTCAATACATTTACAATTTCTGTGAAAGCAATGCGATCCCCCTTATTACCCATTGTGATGACCAGGGATTTCGTGGTGTCACATCCAAGATCGCTCAACAGTATACAAACCCTGCTGCTTGGAATCCGGTACTGGAGCATTTCCCTCAACTGAAGGTCGACTTTGCCCACTATGGACGTCAGTACAACCCTATCGGGAAATCACCGATAAAGGCGCTTTTGGACAAATCTTGGACGAACGATCCATGGTTTACCGAGATTATTGACCTCATGGCGCGCTTTGACCATGTCTATGCCGATTTCTCTTTCAGCGGAACCGACCCAAATTTCTATAGCGATCTCCATACATTCATCCACGAACTGGAGGATGACGAATTGGCACGAAAAATCCTCGAACGATCGATGTTCGGAACTGACTTCACCGTGAATCTCGCGAAGGTCGAATCATACACCAATTATCTGAGGATATTCGAACAAAGTCCTTTTTCCGATGAGGAGATCGAAGGATTCGTATCCGCCAATCCTATCCGGTTCCTAGGACTGGAAATCGCATCTTCCTGATCAATCCTAGGGGTTATCCGGATCCCATGCGGCACCGGATTTGTAACCTACGATGGTCTGGGCATGGTTGATATAATTATTGAAATCACTGATCATTGAATCGTCATCATCAGACAGATACATTACGTCATTTTCATCCAACCAAGAATCTCTATTGTTATCTACGACAAAACCATCCACACCTGTAGTGACGCAATATCCTGAAGCCAATAGTTGCTGCAATAGTTCCACTTTTGCCATGCTATCCAAAAAAAACATACCGACCTGTGTATTACTGAAAAAACTCGGGGTTGGAACACGACTGCGATACATGGCAGCTTCACGGAAGGCCTGTTCACTCGGCCATGGATATTCATAGATTCCAGGATTTGCTTCATCGGGAAAGTTGTCATAGGGCATACTAGCCCAAGTGCTCGAACCTATGCGGGAAAGCAATGATGGTATTGATTCGAAACGAGACCCTGCAGTCCTTCCCGCACTCGATTGATGGTAGACAAAGTCGGGGCTCATGATCCTATCCCAATATGTTTTGGAGGGATATCCTGGATAACCTTCTTCTCCGTAGGTTTTTGACTCCCATGCCGCCCCCGAGAGATCCCAACCATGCTCTCTCGCTTCGTTATAGGTATGAATATAATATACGCCGGAGAATGCATTGCATGACCCTTTTTGTCCCTGATTACCAATCGGTGGGAAGTAGATGGTCCTACTTAGATCGACAATCTCCGGCAATATTCCTGTGTAGTTTGCATCCTCAGATCGCAACGTCCCGAAAGACCGCAAATCGGCTTCGGTCGGTGGCAAGAGTCCTCCAGTTGCCATATGGGATGAACGGGCTGATCTGGTAGTCGGCTTTCGCCCATACAGATCGAGAATTTCACTCACCTCCCCATCAGTGAACGGTACCGATTGAAAAATAGGTTCTGTATAGGAAGTACCTCTCGAGTTCGGTTGCACAAACTCCAACTGATAGGTAGACAGCTTACCAGCAGTGGAAATCGTGTATATATCGTTCTTGCCTACTTCTATCGTTTTAGATAAAGGATCGTCACTTTTCAGTACATTTGAAGGATCAGATGGTTTTCCAAGCAAATATTCCGGATGGAGTTCTATCGAGAACTCATGCAGTATGGCTTCTGCGTCCGATGCTGAATTATCAATCCGCATGAAAAGGTCATTGGCTGCAATAAAAGGAGCGAATTCACTGATATCCAAGACAATCGCATTATCGGGGAATGGGTATTCACCACCTGTATACAGACTCCATGGATCGCTATCATCACTTTCGTAATAACTGACCGTCTGCAGCAGTTTCTCTGCAATTGGATGTTCAGGATCGCCAACTCCAATCCAAACAGGAAGGTTTTGTCGATTCGGATGTTCTATCCTGAATCTCGCCAACAATGTTGGCCTATACGGTTGAGAGAAGTTGTTGAGCATATAGTAAATGGGCAATTTCAACTTTATAGCATCTTCAAAGGATATCCAATAATGCCCATCATCGATATTTTCCCATTCACCCGTACCCCAAGAATTGACTAACTTCAAGGCTCCACTTCTTGTTGCGATAGTAGAATCTGAAAAATGGATTGCATCGACATGTTGGGGTAGCGTCCAATTATTCCTTTGTAACAACTCTAGTCCTTCATCGTCATTCTCCACGACAGTTATACTGAATCCGATGTACTTTTTCCCGATCAGGTCAACACCGCTTTCATAGGTCAGATTTGGCAGACCGCTATCGGGATTGATAAAATAGGGCATCAATCCATGCAGTTCCCGATCATATACACCACCTTCTCCGAAGCCCAAGGTGCTTCCCTTGAGTAAAGGGTCTATAGGATCTATAGTTATAGTAACGGAGAGGAACGTATCATCATCTGCTGTGATGATCGGATCATCAGAAGCATAGCAAACGATTTGAACTTGTCCGTGAAAATCTTCATCTCCCACATTGGTGATGGTTGGAATCATGATGGTTGATTTGAAATCATCGAACAAATAATTGTCGAAGGATACAGCCGACTTTTCAATGAATTTGAACTCCACACCGATGATATTGCCTCCACTATCGAAAGATGGTGTTCCCTCCAACATCCCGATATAGGCTTGTCCTGCCCTCAGGTCGTACCCCTCCAACGCATCCACCGTTCCCAAGAAGTGGAGATCGGAAGCCACCACTCTATGGCGGACCCAAACGGAATCGCCTACTGAAATCGTTACCTTCTGTACAGGATCTGTACAAGGTTGCCATGTAGAACCATCATCGAGACTATATTCATAAGCGGATGAGACATGGTAGATCATACCACTGGCAACATCCAGGTATGGATAGGCACTAGTATCCTTCGGTATAATGAAATCGACACTCGCCTGTCTCGCCACATCTCCATCGCTATCTAACGCAATTGCCTTGAGTCGAGTTGTCTTATCCAAGGTTATTGGACTGTAGTAGCGAGCACTGCTTCGATTGGGCATGCTTCCATCGGTAGTGAAGTATATTGCCGAAGCTCCCCTGCTCTGGATAGCTACCTCTAGCGGTAAGAAGTAGGTGCCTCCATCTCGCGAGAAAGATATCGCATCTGGTTCCATGGTGGAGAATAGGTCACAACCACCCAATACGAGCAAAACTATGGCTACGGCAATAGATATCACGATTGTCGTATAACGGCTACTTCTCATTTTTTGGTACATATGGGAGAAATCTTATCAGAGGAAAATACGTCCTGCAATAAAATTCCTTATATCGCCATGTTATAACAATTCTATTCCTTATTTTTTTGTTGTTTATAACATTATATTGTGAAATAATTGAGGATCATCAACCATAAAAGACCGGTTGCATGAAACAAGGAAGGTATGGACATGGATAAGCGTACAATCGTTCCCATTTTTACCGTTATCTTGGCACTGGTTTTCATTTTCCTCTCTTCTTGCATGATACTGGAGGAGGTAGGAGCATCACCGTATGAAGTGCAGGAGGAAGAAGAACCTGTCACCGAACCTGCGCCCATGGACTCTCCAGCAGCAGCTACGGAGGCGGAAAAAATCGATTGGGGAACAACCGCCACCGCATGGTCAGGGCAAATTGGCAAACGGATAACCATCACACTCCCATCTGGTGGTTCACCAGGACCAGTATGGGGAAGTGGCATCTATACTGATGACTCCTCTATCGGAACTGCAGCTGTCCATATGGGGCTTATCACATTTAGTTCTGGAGGTTCGGTAACGGTTGAAATCCGCGATGGATTGGATAGCTACGATGGATCGACGGCATTCGGAGTCACAACCCAATCCTATGATGCCTGGGGTGGCAGTTTCGTCTTCATCGACGGTGAGGGAAATGTGGTGAAGCTCACCACTGCTCCAAAAAAAACCACACCGAGTGGGATTTTCATTGCTGATACCGATTGGAGCACCAATGCGACCGAATGGTCCGATAATCTCGGAGGAAAATACACGTTGGAGCTTCCACCAAATGGATCGCCTGGATCTCTATGGGGAAGTGGAACATATACAGATGACTCTTCGATTGGCACTGCCGCGGTCCATGCAGGATTGATAACTTTCCGAGAGGGAGGCCGAGTCACCATTGAGATACGAGAAGGTTTGGATGCCTACGATGGGTCAACGCGAAATGGTGTTACTAGCGAGGCATACGGAGCATGGGGTGGTAGTTTCGTATTTGTACCGTAATCGTCTCCCATACCACCTGATATAACGAAATTACATCACTAAATGGATGAGGCCGCCTTGTAACGGGCGGCCTCAAACTATCATATGCTACGATCAGTCTTCTCTCTTGCGATCTTTCTTGTCCTCATCGAGGCGGAAAAATGTCTCCTGATCCCCTCCCCTTGTTCGGGTCGGTTTGAACCGGTCATACCCATAAGGCTTTGGTCCACTTTTCTGGGATCTATCGTCACGATCGAAACTTCGATCTCCCCGTGGCCGATCATTGTCGAACCTTCGTGGTGGTCGATCCCTGTCGAACGGACGATCTCCCCGTGGCCGATCGTTGTCAAACCTTCGTGGTGGTCGATCTCTATCGAATGGGCGATCTCCTCGAGGACGATCATTGTCGAACCTTCGTGGTGGTCGATCCCTATCGAACGGGCGGTCTCCTCGAGGACGATCATTGTCGAACCTTCGTGGTGGTCGATCCCTATCGAATGGGCGGTCATCGCGTGGCCGATCATTGTCGAACCTTCGTGGTGGTCGATCCCTGTCGAATGGGCGGTCATCGCGTGGCCGATCATTGTCGAACCTTCGTGGTGGTCGATCCCTATCGAATGGGCGATCTCCTCGAGGCCGATCGTTGTCGAACCTTCGTGGTGGTCGATCCCTGTCGAACGGGCGATCTCCTCGAGGCCGATCATTGTCGAACCTTCGTGGTGGCCGATCCCTGTCGAACGGGCGATCTCCTCGAGGCCGATCATTATCAAACCTTCGTGGTGGTCGATCCCTGTCGAACGGGCGATCTCCTCGAGGCCGATCATTATCAAATCTACGAGGTGGTCGATCCCTGTCGAATGGGCGATCTCCTCGAGGTCGATCATTGTCAAATCTCCGAGGACCTCTATCACGCCCACCATCACGGGATCGACTATCCCGTCGTGGGCGATCATCCCTACGGGGACGATTATAGCCTCTTGAATCATCATCCCTTTGTGGACGATCATTCTCAGTTTCCCGCTCTTCAACGGGAGTTACCGGACCTGCCGTCTCTCCAGGATGTCGGCGTTCATATCGTCTTTGCTTCGCATTTTTCTTGGTATCCGAGGGAGTTTCTTCTTCAGCTCCATCCCAATCAATGACGAACATATCATCTTCTTCATCAGCTTGGAATTCTTCAGCAACAACTTCTTCTTCGTTCTGCAAATCGACTAATGGCTCTACAGCCTCCACAGCAGCCTCTACCACCTCTTCGGCGGGGACTACCTTCTGCACCTCTTCCTCCAGAGGCATCTGTACTTCTTCTTTCTTCTCCAAAATCCAACTCCTTAGAGAACTCTTCTTTGCGGAGAACCCGGGGGCCGCGATATCCCTGGTGACCTCTCGCACATCATACCCGTGGATCTTCCGTTTTTCGAATCGGAAGCCACCGAGATTCGTGGAAAACAACAACTTTCCACCGTTAACCAATATTCCGTTTAGGAGTCCGATGAAGTAGATGTAATCACGTCGTACATCGAAGTCATGCTCCATTTTCCTGCTGTTGGAAAAACTCGGCGGGTCGAAAACAATAATATCGAACTTCCGTCGTTCTTTCGCAGCTTTCCTTATATACTCTGCAGCATCTTGGGAAACACAGGGATACGCACCCCCTGAAAATCCGTTCGCGGCCAGATTCTGTTCACACCATTGTGTGTATGTTGAAGACAAATCTACCGAAGTGACACTCTTGGCACCACCAGCGGCAGCATAGACACTAAATGAACCGGTATACGAAAACAGGTTCAAAACATCCATCCCTTTGCTTACATCGCGCAACGCCCTGCGTGCTACCATCTGGTCAAGAAACAAACCGGTATCGATCCGTTTGGTCAGGTCCACATTAAAATGCAGTCCGTTCTCCTTAACGGTCACTAGCAGAGACTGATCCTGTTGGATTTCGTGCTGCTCTTTGCCTTGTCTCTTAGCCCTTTGGTGGTAAACCACATGGGAGGGTTCAATATATAACATCCGGGAGGTTATATCACAAATTTCGACTAGCTGGTCACCTTCGATCTCCCGATCACTATAATCGGTTATTCGGGCATACGTACCATAGAGGTCGACAGCAATCGGAAGCTCGGCCAAATTACGATCGTACACGCGCATGACGTCCGTCCCATCTGTGAGCATCAAACGTCTCATCTGCAGCGCGTTGCGCTTCAATAATTTACCAAAATCCTTCGCTACGTATTCGTCCATTACCTTCTGATTGCCTTTCATCGCCGGAGTATATATGATAAAGTAAAAAAAAGATAGACAAGAGGATAGCCAATGGAAGATGATGCGAAACAATTCATCGAAAATCTCGAAAGCCGCTTCGGTGGTCCTGTGGGATATCGTACTTATAGCACGTGGTTTGCTTCGGATGAAGGTAAAATCAGGGATTTCGGGGTCTTCATCTATGAGATTGACGGAGTCTTCCACTTTGAGGATTTCGAACGCAAACCATCTATGTTCGGATTCTCGATCAAACCAAGGAAAAATACTCCTCCTTATGTGAAGATGGAGGGATCCTTCACTGCTGATGCCATAGAGAGTATCACCACAGTAACAAAGGCTAATGCCCAAGCTTGTGCCCAAGGAAACCGGATGCAAGCCAATATCCCTCCGGCCGGAGGGATTCAGAAGATTTTCAGCCCCCTAGTAACACGTGTAGTGATTAAGGACGGACCTACCTATTTCTTCGAACTCATCAATCAAAAAGAATTCATCAATGCAGTCAAGGAGGACTCAGATGGGCGCATTCAAGGCGTATGATATCCGTGGCATCTACAACAAAGACTTTGACAAACATCTTGTATACAAGGTCGGATATTTTCTTCCCACCCTTCTCGAATCAGATCATGTCGTGGTTGGTAGGGATGTCCGTTCCACCAGCGATGAGATCTTCGAATACCTCTGCCGTGGAATTAACGACAGTGGTGCCGATGTTTGGAATATCGGTCATGCAACCACACCCATGGTCTACTTCGCGACAGTCCATTTGGATGCTGGTGCATCGGTTCAGATTACTGCGAGCCATAACCCCGCCATCTATAACGGGCTGAAGATTTCCCGAAAAGGAGCTCTTCCCGTTGGAGAGAATTCCGGCTTACGCGATTTGGAAAAAATGGTTCTCGAAGGAGAAGTCAAGCCAGTCGAAAACCGGGGAAAAGTAATCGAGAAACCGGTCAAGGATGCGTATCTCGCTTTCCTCCGCCCTTATACGCCAAAACTGGAGGGGCTCAATATCAGCTTAGACCTCTCCCATGGTATGGCGAATCTTCTCACGAAAGATCTCCTCGGACCTGACCATCATTACCTGTATGACCATTTTGACGGTACGTTCCCAGCCCACGAGCCTAACCCGCTCGAAGAGGAGAATTGTAAGGATATCAAGGCTGCCGTACTCAAGAATTCGAGTGATCTGGGAATCATTTTCGACGGTGATGCCGACAGGGTCATGTTCATAGATGAAAAAGGTCGTTTCATTCAGCCCGATTATATTACAGCAGTGATCGGAGAATATTATCTCTCCAAACAAAAGGGCAACGTTCTTCAGGACATCAGAACAAGCCGATCAACGACAGAATACCTTGAGAAACTTGGTGGTCGTGTAACCACATGGAAGGTCGGGCATGCATATGCGAAGGTAAAACTTAGGGAAATCGATGGTGTTTTTGGAGGAGAACTCGCCGGCCACTACTATTTCCGCGATTTCAATAACTGCGATTCGGGCATGTTGGCGGCATTGATCGTCTTACAGGTTGTCGCCAAACTCCATGCCGAAGGTAAAACATTCTCATCTCTGATCGATACGATTGTCACCTATGCGAATAGCGGAGAACGCAACTTCAAATTGGAACAGAAAGATGAAGCAATGGCAGCCCTATACCAGAAATACGCAGTGGAGCAGAAACCCATTTTGGTTCTTGACTTCGATGGATACAGAATCGAGTACCCCAATTGGTGGTTCAATGTCCGTAAGTCCAATACCGAACCCTATCTGCGCTTGGTAGCTGAGGCAAAGACCCAAGAAATGTTGGACGAAAAGGTCAAAGAGATATCGGCAATAATTAAAAGTTTTACCTGACCGGTCACTATAAAACTGACATAAGGAGATTTTGGATGAGAGTACTGCTGTGCGGCGGAGCTGGATATATTGGTACGCATGTAGCTTTGGCATTTGCCGATCGTGGTGACACCGTCGGTATTTTGGATGATTTCTCGAGTGGTCTTCGTACGAATGTGGCTCCGACTTCCCTTCTTTTTGAAGGAAGCATCATGGACCAAAAAATACTCTCAGAAACACTTGCCCAAGGATGGGATGTAGTAGTCCACCTCGCAGCATTCAAGGCCGCTGGCGAATCCATGCTCGATCCTGCAAAATATGCGCGAAACAATATCAGCGGATCGCTGAATCTCATACAGGCCTGCATCGCACATGGAGTGGAAAAGTTCATCCTTTCATCCTCAGCAGCGGTCTATGGTGAGCCTGAATATCTTCCTATCGATGAACAGCACCCTACAAGACCGGAAAACTATTACGGATACACCAAGCTGGCAATTGAAGAGAACCTTGCATGGTTTGCCCGATTGAAGGGGCTCAAATATGTATCGTTGCGCTATTTCAATGCCGCTGGGTATGATGAAAACGGACGTATGACTGGCCTGGAGCGTAATCCTGCAAACCTCATACCTGTAGTCATGGAAGTTGCCAGCGGTTTACGAGAAAAAATAGAAATCTTTGGTGACGACTACCCTACCGAGGATGGAACCGGTGTGCGCGATTATGTTCATGTGACCGATCTGGCTGTCGCACATGTCCAAGCTGCACAACATCTCCAAGAGGGAAATGATTCATTGGTGGTGAACTTAGGTAGCGAGCATGGTCTCAGCGTAAGGCAGATTCTCGATTCCGCAAGAAAGATTACCGGTAGGGAGATACCTGAAGAGATTGTGGCCAGAAGACCTGGAGATCCAGCGAAACTGGTCGCTTCATCTGCCTATGCGAAACAGACCCTTGGATGGCGTGCAACCAAAAGTGATGTAGACTCGATCATAGCATCTACATGGCGCGTCTACGAAGCCAATGCCAGGAAAATAGGATGAACCTAAAATAACATATTGACATGAATGGTGGAATCCGGTAGATTACCCATTGTTCGCACGATTTTGTGTGGTACATTCCCCTGTAGCTCAGTTGGTAGAGCAGGTGGCTGTTAACCACCCTGTCGGCGGTTCAAGTCCGTCCGGGGGAGCAAAAGAAAGGGAGTCGAATCTGTACACAGTACGGATAAGGCTCCCTCTTTTCATATCCTAGCATCCAAGGATGTGATTGCTTGCGTGAGAGCAAGATGGCGTCGTTCGTTGAGTGTCTTTTGGGCTCAGTGCAAAAATCTGGGGGAACGAGGCTTGTAGTAGGGTCTCCTGGAAGCAGCCATGAGCTTGAGGAAGAAG
>NZ_JBMDYO010000010.1:0-71030 GCF_049310885.1 Pleomorphochaeta sp. DL1XJH-081 | reverse complement strand
TACAGGATTGGACCTGCCATTTCCATATCTATTTCACCTGCTCTTCCCCCCCAACCCCAGAAAAACTCACTGAGCCATTTTTTTTGCCTTATGGAACAGGTGACCTCAAATGGAGTGTCAAAAGAGAAATCATAACACCGCATTGCCACATGGCAGCGGGAAATGGGGGATTCTTTTTATGACAACCTACAGACTGAACATGACAGGGCTAACCTCTGTCGAAGCAAAACGATTGCAGGCCCAGTACGGCAAGAACGAGCTGGCACAGCAGAAGAAAGAAAGCCTTTTAAAAAAAGTCTTTCATATCATCTGTGAGCCGATGTTTTTGCTGCTCATTGTCGCTGCGATTATTTATTTCCTGCTTGGAGAACCACGAGATGGCGCTATCATGCTCATTTTCGTCGTCGGCATCATCAGTATTGATGTGATCCAAGAATGGAAAACCGATAAAACCCTGAACGCATTGAAGGATTTGTCTGCTCCCCATTGCACCGTTATCCGTGACGGCAAGGAACAACAGATTGCCAGCGTTGATCTGGTGCCAGGTGATCTTATGATGATTCACGAGGGCGTGAAGATCCCAGCAGATGGTTTAGTTTTGCGTTGCGCAGATTTATGCGTGGATGAGTCTTCCCTTACTGGGGAGGCAGAGGGCGTATGGAAAACTCCTACGGAAAGCACTGAACCAACAAAGGATCATTGGCGCAAGGATTATTGTTATGCGGGCACTCTTGTTACCCAGGGCAACGCTGTTGTACAGGTGGATACGATAGGCGTGCAGACCGAATACGGGAAAATCGGCCTGGGAGTGATTGCCGCTCCCAATGAGGACACACCGCTGCAAAAACAAACAGGCAAGCTTGTAAAGACCTGTGCAATTATTGCGGGAGTGCTCTTTGCTCTGGTAGCGGTGTTCACATGGTTCAACATTCCCGATCATACAATTATGGATCGTCTGATTGAAAGTATACTTTCCGGCGTTACGCTGGCCATGGCCATGATACCAGAAGAATTTCCGGTCATTCTTACTGTGTTCCTTTCCATGGGTGCCTGGCGGTTGGCTAAGAAAAACTCACTTGTTCGCAAGCTACCCAGCGTGGAAACGCTTGGAGCGGTCTCCGTTCTCTGCGTAGATAAAACCGGCACCATCACCATGAACCAGATGACCGTACAGGATGTCTGGACGACAAGCGGTGCCACAGAGCAGGAATTGGTGGAAACCATGGGATTGGGTTGTGAAACTGATGCGTATGACCCCATGGAAAAAGCCATGCTCCGCTACTGCGAGGATTATGGCATCACAAAAGAAAGCCTCTTCTCCAACGAATTTGTCAGTGAGTACGCTTTTACCAATGAGTTGAAGATGATGGGCCATGTCTGGCGAAAGAAGGGTCATCTGATTATTGCCGCCAAGGGGAGCCCTGAACGTATCTTGAGCATCTGCAAGTTAGGAGAAGAGGAGCGACGGACTATCGAGTCACAGATCAAAACACTATCCTCCCAGGGACTGCGGGTCATTGCCGTTGCAACTGCCAAGCCTGAAAACGAATCCGCTATTCCTGCCGTCATCACCGACTGCCGTCTGACTCTGCTGGGTCTGGTGGGGCTTGCCGACCCTCCCCGTGAAAGTGTCAAAGAGGATATCGCCGTTTGCAATCGAGCTGGCATTCGGGTGGTTATGATCACCGGCGACAACGGGATTACAGCCTCTGCCATTGCCAACAAAATCGGTATCCCCGGCAGCGAAAACATTATCACAGGCGAAGAGCTTGAAGCTATGGGCGACGGGGAACTACAGGAAGCAGTGAAGACCGTTTCCATCTTCTCCCGCGTCATCCCTGAACACAAGATGCGCATTGTCAGGGCATTCAAGGAGAACGGCGAGATTGTGGCCATGACAGGCGACGGTGTCAACGACGCTCCAGCACTCAAATACGCTGACATCGGCATTGCCATGGGCAAGCGCGGCAGCGAAGTCTCGCGCGAAGCCTCCGATCTGATTCTCATGGATGACAACTTTACCACCATAGTGGAGACAGTCCGCGACGGGAGGCGCATCTATGACAACATCCGCAAGGCGGTTGGCTATGTGTTCACCATACATATTCCTATTGCAGCAGCCTCCCTGTTGGCTCCGCTTTTGGGGATAGAGCCCGCTGCACTGATGCTTCTACCGTTGCATGTGGTGCTGCTGGAGGTATTGATTGACCCGACCTGCTCCATTGTGCTGGAACGTCAGCCTGCGGAAGAGGATGTGATGGATCGTGCACCCCGTGACCCAAAGGAGAAGTTGCTCACCGGCAGAATGCTGGGAAAGAGTGTCCTACAAGGTATTTTCGTGTTCGCTGCATCCTTTGGCGCTTATTTTATCACACTTGCCGGCAATTCTGCCAATGCACCGGAAGCTCGCGCGATGGGTCTTGCCATCATCATGCTGGCGAATCTGTTCCTGGTACAGGTCAACAGCTCCAATCATGACTTTGCCTATCACTCAGCGAAGCAACTCGTGAAGGATCGTGTTATGTGGGCCGTCAATCTTGGAACGCTGGCATTGTTGGCCATCATTCTCTATACCCCGATTTCCACCTTTCTCAAGCTCGCCCCGCTCAGTGGAATGCAGTTACTTGCGGCACTCGGTCTTGCTGCAGCATCGGTGCTTTGGTATGAGCTTGTGAAACTGATGAGAAGGTTTAAAAGCATGCGAAGGAAATGTGTAGAATGAAAAATGGATTAATCGCTCAAGCGAGGTTGGTACTGTTTGCACCAACCTCCCATGTATCCATCTTGTGAAAGCTTGTCACCATCGGAGGAGAAGATATGAGAATTCTAGTTGTAGGAGCAGGGGCGATCGGGAGTCTGTTCGCCGGCAAATTGGCAGGATCCGGTAAGGATGTAACCATTCTGGCACGAGGAGACCGGCTTGAAGCCGTAAGGAAAAATGGGCTGCACCTACGTGAGTCGACTTCTTCCACGGTTGAACGATTCCCTGTCAAGACGATTACATCACTGGCTCCTGACGATCGATATGATTTCGTTCTTGTCGTGGTTCAAAGGACACAGATAGAAGCGGTGCTTCCGCTGTTGGCATCTCCAACCAATCATCAAGCTTCGTGTTCATGGTGAACACCGCGGCGGGATACCAAGCCTATGTCGATGTCGTGGGAGCCGAACGGGTGATGATAGCCTTCCCCTCGGCAGGTGGTGAGGTGGTCGACGGAAATGTCGTAGTGTACAGGATAGGCAGAGGATTGGTCAGATTGTTTCAAACCACTACCGTGGGTGAGTTGGTACACACCTCATACGATCGGGTCGGGTTCCTGGCGGGAATACTCCGGGAAGCTGGGATTCCCACCGTTACGTGCAAGCATATGGATGATTGGCAAAAGACGCATGTGGCGGTGGTATGCGCGATCGCTCAAGCATTGTATAAACATGGGGGTGATCCGATAAGGCTGTCCAAGCATTTCGCCGATGTAATGTTGATGGTTGCAGCAATCCAGGAAGGTCTTGCTGTCCTGAGGTGTCTTGGACACCGAATCATACCGAGGAAGCTCTGGTACTTGCGTTTGCCTAGGTTTCTTGTCGCCGCGGTATTTTCCTTCGTGTTACGCACTGATCTCGCGGAGACGGCGATGGCCAGGCATGCCCGCAGAGCGGTGGATGAAATGGATGTGTTGAAACGGGAGTTGTTGGATTTGGTGGAGGCAAGTCACATGGATACCCCAGCGATCAGGACGTTAGCTGGTATCACACCTGATTTTGGAAAGTAATCGACAGGAATAATCATGGAGGAAAGATAATGCAATATGCAGGATTTTTAGCGCCAATAGCTTTCATCACTCGGTCTTGCTGCAGCATCGGTGCTTTGGTATGAGCTTGTGAAACTGATAAAAAGGCTACAAGTCATGAAAAGGAAAGGTATAAAATGAGAAACGGATTAATGACTCAAGCGATGTGGATACTGTTTGCTCCAACCTTCAAAAAGCACCTGCCGATTCTTGGAGTATCAGACAGTAATGGGGTTATGGGAAAGGCAAGAGAGAAGTATGGGGCCATTATCGAAATCATACCGCCATTTGGCAGGAATGATGTTCTCATTCTCAATCTAATCAGTGCCGCAGAGATTGCCGCTATCTATCTTAGTCTTGACCCGAAACCGTCGTGTGAGAAAATGAAGGAATATTACGGCACATCCATGGACGACAGCCGAATAATAAGGATGTATTTGAGAAGTATCAATAATTATTCTGAGAAATACCAAAAGAGCCTTGCGAAGCAGGCAGAAATCAGTCAGCTTTCAGATAATCCTTACTCGTGGAGATTCAGATTTTTACCTGGGAAGTCGCTTGATACCTTTGACGCTGTCTTTGATCGTTGTGGTATCCACCACTTGTTCCGTACCCTCGGCATATCAGAAATAACTCCGGCTATGTGCGCGTATGATTACGGTATGGCAAAATGGACGAATACTATCTTTACGCGAGAAAGTACCCTGGGGTCAGGAGGTTCGGTGTGTGACTGTCATTATCGTAATGCCCGACAACATCGAAAAGAAAAGTGATGAGGTCGAAAACCGACTCAAACGGTAAACAAAACCTCTTGAACCGATAATGTTCATTACCTTGAGAAACGTCTCGGTTCAATATTTTCCGAATCCTCAAATCTATCCATCCCTTTCCATTCGTGTTATAAAAAACCATGCCCGACGAGAAAAGGAAACCCATCATACATGTCATACCAGCCAGACGACATTTCAAGCGTCTCCGTGTCGCCCTTTACTGTCGTGTAAGCACCCAGATGGAACGGCAGCTGCACAGCCTCTCGGCCCAGATGGATTTCGAGAAAGAGGACATCCTGGATAATCCTGCTTGGGAATATGTCGGAACCTATATCGACATCAAGTCTGGTAGGACCATCAGCTCTCGTCCTGGTTTCCAGAGCCTTCTTGCCGACTGTGAGGCGGGCAAGATCGATATGATCTATACCAAGTCAATCAGCCGCTTCGGACGCAACTGCGTTGATTTTCTGGTGACGCTCAGGCGGCTCAAGGAACTGAAGGTGGATGTCTTTTTCTACAACGAGAATATCCACCTCCTCAGCCAGGCAGGGGAGCTGCTGCTTACACTCCATGCGGGCATAGCCCAGGCGGAGAGTGAGAACAAGAGCGAGAACATCAAGTGGGGCCTTCGAAGAAGTACCATGGATCCCGACTCACCTGCATTCTCACGAAGGTGCTATGGGTATGATCGTAATGAGGAGGAAGGCCTCATCCTCAACATCGCTGAAGCCAGGATAGTCCTGAAGATCTTTGATTGGTATGAGCAAGGCTGGAGCATAGTGAGGATCAAGAAGGAGCTGGAATCCCTGAAGGTTCCCACACCAACCGGAAAGAAGAAATGGCCGGTAAAGACGATCGAGAACATCCTCACCAATGAGAAGTATACCGGAACCTCAGTCTATGGAGAAACAGAGTCCGCAGACTTTCCCTCAACCAAGAGAAAAACCCGTGACCCGTTCGAAGTCCACCGATCACGTAACCATCACCTCCCAATCATCCATGAACGACAGTTCAAACGCGTTCAGAAACTCAAGGCGAAGCGCTCCAACATTGAGATCGATGAGCATGGAAACAAGGTCCGAAAAAGCACCCATTACAGCTCGAAGAAAGCTGTCAGTAGGGCAAAGAAAACCACAAAACCCCAAAACTAATTGGCATAAGAATCAACGGTATTGTTGAAAATACGAGTGTGCGTATCTTTGGTAAAAATTGACGAAATTGAGTAGTCTAAATTAATAAAAAATCCTGAAAAACTGATAAAATAACGAAAAAATAAGTGTTTACAAAACAAATACTTGCATAGAGTAATCTTGTATCAAGGGCAAGTTGTCATTGAGGGCAACCTGACTCAAGACCCTGAATTGAGTGTAGTTCCAAGCGGTAGAAGTGTCTGCCGGTTTTCTATCGCATCTAATCGGTATTTCCGCAACAGCGAGAAGGAGTTGGTCAACGAAGTTTCCTACGTCAATGTAGATACATGGGGAGCGTTAGCTGAAAGTTGCGGTAAATACCTGGAGAAGGGCAGGGGCGTACGTGTCGTTGGGCGCCTGAAACAGGACCGCTGGCAGGGTGAAGATGAGAAGATACGAGAACGGTATGTTGTGGTAGCCGAACATGTCGAATTCCATCCGATCCGTAATAAAAATGGCTCTGTTGACGATAGTACCGAGGGTATATCCGAATTGGCTTCACAAGTCGTAGATGCCGATATGGTGTTCGATAAGCCGGCGCCGGCTACAAAAAAGCATAAGAAATAGCTTCCTATTCCAATTTTTCACCTTGATGGCATGGGTCCTTTGGTAAAGAGGTCCCATGTCCGGTTTTCAGTAGAATATACAAGCCTACGGAATTTCCTTATGAGATCAAAGGACTAACGATTTGTCTATGAAATCATCGATAGTCCGCATGATGCTTGCTTCAAGCTCATTGAGCATGATTCGATCGATTCCATCGTAGAAGTCTTTTTTCACTTCGTAGGGGATTTGCCCACCGTAACTATCATATATTGATCGGTAGATTGCATTCACTTCCTTTACATAGGTGATTGCCCAATCGGTACGGAAAAGGTTGTTGTGGCCGTTTCTGCCGGGTGTTTCGGCTGTCACATAGCTGACATGGGCATTGGTGATCCTATCCCTTTTAGCGATCAGTGCACTGCCATGATAATCTACCAATTCATCTTCATTGCCATGGATGATTAATACTGGGATATCGGTAGAGTTGATTGCGGAGACAGCATTGAATGAAGCAACTTCACCAAATAAAAGACGTTGGTACAACCATAGGAACGGGTATTGTGCATAGATGAAACCGCCCATGAGAGTTCGTCCCTGCTCCATGACCATGTCGATAGCAGAATCCACTCCAGCGACACTGATCACTCCCTTGATATCATTCGGATAATTTAGGACATTAGCTACCGCATAACCTCCCCAACTGTGTCCAAAAAGGAGAAGCGGTAATTCGGCCAAATCCGATCTGCCTGCTATGAACGTGAGAGCAGCCTGTAGATCGATTATAGATTGCGGAAAACCTTTCGTGGATTCTCCTTCGCTTTCGTAACTGCCTGTAAAATCGAAGGCTAATACGCGCAATCCTTTGTCTACGAAATGCATGATCTGTGGTAAATAGGTATCAGCGCCTCCCCCTATACCATGTGCCACAACCATGAGGCCTCTGGTGTTCTTTGCTCCATAGATATGGCCTCGAAGGGTATTCTCTCCAGATTCAAACACTACAGGGATACGGGGATAGTCTAAAGCGATGTCACTGTAACGTAGTTGTGCGGTGATATGTTCGTCAGGCCTATCATAACGGGGAAACTGTTTGTCATACACCACTTTTGTGATTATCGAAGATCCTACGATAAACAGTATGACAGCGATTGATAAGCCAACTTTTATGGATTTGACCAATCGATTACGTCCCTGCGTCTTTGAAGGCATAGCAAGTCCCCATGTAGAAATTTCACGTATGTAGTTTGGTAATCCGCTGGATACGTGCAAGTACGATCCATTATGATTAAAAATCTCGATATTGCAAAGATGTACGATTGATTCTTTCCTTTTGTCGCATGGGAGTGACAAAGTTACTGAGGTGGCGTTTCTAACCGTTGGGGTACTTTCCTTTTGAAATATGTCATAGTATATTGGAACTGTTAATTATCGGAGGAGGAACCGAATGAGTGAAGTAACGTTGACCAATGCCAACTTTGAAACAGAAGTCTTGAAATCTGATGTACCTGTACTTGTCGATTTTTGGGCAGTATGGTGTGGCCCCTGCAAAATGGTTGCCCCAGCAGTCGCAAAGATTGCCGAAAAATATGAAGGCAAATTGAAGGTCGGGAAATTGAATGTGGACGAACAGCCTGAATTGGCTGAGAAGTTCAACATCTCCAGCATTCCCACTTTGGCTGTATTCAAGGGTGGAAAGGTAGTAAACCAGCGCATTGGTGCTGTGTCCCTTTCCGTACTCGAGTCGTTTGTCGGAGAGTATGTGTAATACTCCGCACAAGGACAAAGCAAGGGCTGTTACGTGTCATCCGACTCGGCAACAGCCCTAATTTATTAAGGTTCATACACGGTCTCCAAATTCGGTTCTCCAAAACTCGCACCTCGGGTTGGAACGATATGCCAATCACTTTTTGAATCGGTGTCTTCGTCGCCCTCTGTACGACAGTAAGACCTTGTAGCTGTACTGTAGGTACTATCTATCGCAACTTCAGGAACAATTGGGATGGGACTCCATTGGCCACTCTCTTGTAGAGCAATTGCCCACCGCTGAACTTTTGCGGTACCGAATCCACCATAATGCTCATCGCTGTCGCTAGTTCGGTTGCTATAGATGACTGCATCAAGCATCTTCCCATCGGGGGATGCATACAGGGAAATTACGCCATTGTTGGAACCGATGCCCTCTGCCCCGGTCGAGAACTCCAGGGGATTCGTATCGTCAGCGGGGTGTCCATATACAAGGGTAAGCCTATCCCCTTTTGTCAACTCAATAGAAGGGAACACATACTCGTTATCGTAATAGTCGGCCATCCCGATATAGAGCGCCACACCGGCTAAATTTCCCGAAGATAGAGCTAATAGTTCTATCCGGTCAGGATTGCTATCAGAGCCCTTACTTGAGAATTCATTGATCAGGAGTTGGGGAAGGCGACTATTGTGTCCCCATACTCCCGCTGTGAAGGTGAGCGTGTTGCCGACTCGGTCCGCTACCTTGCCATGGACATTGATCCGTTGACCTGGTAGGAGTCTTTTGGTGAATTCGAGTGTAATACTCTGCTTATAGGGTTTCACAGAAATGATTGTATTGTCGGGTGATCCGACTGAGAAATCGTCGGTTGAGCAAAATACCATCTCATCGAAATGGTAGACAGCTTTCTTATCTCCAATGGATTCTGTCTTGAGTAAGACCGGTCCATGGTGGTCTTTTCCCAAAAGCACATTGAACAGTTCGTACTGCGGTTGGGCTTCACATGAACATAACATACTAAGAATAAAGGCGCAGAGTACCATTTTACTATACCGATACATATCTCCTCCTGCCTCTATAACGTCGAAGGGATTAAAATTGCTTTTCCAAAGGATAGGCGGCATTGCCCAACGGAGCGAGCGAAGCTTCCCGGTTTCAAAGACTGCCCTGGCTATGCGATACTATTCATTATTGACCAGCTTGGGTTGTTCCTCTACACTTTGGCCTTCAGGAGGCGAGACCAGATGGGAAAGCTATGGCAAAAAGGATATACACTCGATGCATTGATGGAGGAGTTCACTGTCGGTAACGATTACCTGATAGACCTTGATCTCATTGGAGCTGATTGCCTCGCTTCAATTGCCCATGGGCGGACGCTTCAAAAGGCTGCCATCTTAAGCGAAGAGGAATTGGACGTTTTGGAAGAGGGACTACGGGAAATCCTTACCATGAATGATGCCAAAGAATTTTCCATTTCCCTTTCCGATGAAGATTGCCACACTGCCATAGAGGCATACCTGACCAAAAAGGTTGGAGATGTTGGGAAGAAGATCCATACGGGGAGATCAAGGAATGATCAGGTCCAGACTGCCCTCCGTCTGTGGATGCGCGAGTTTGTCCTCCAATTCTCTTTTGAGACTACGCAGTTGGCCTCTGCTATTCTTGGATTCGCGAAGGAACATGAATTCATCCCTATGCCAGGCCGTACCCACATGCAGCTCGCCATGCCCTCATCAATCGGTTTGTGGGCTTCTGCTTTTGCAGAGGAGCTCCTAGATGAGGTCAGAGTTTTGATGAATGTGCTCGATGTATTGGACCAGTCTCCACTCGGCAGTGCTGCCAGCTATGGAACCCCTCTAGCTTTGGATAGAAGTTTCTCAACCTCACAAATGGGGTTCGCAAGGGTCCAGAACAATGTTCTCTATGCGAACAACAGCAGGGGAAAATTCGAAGCGATCCTCTTAGATGCCTGTGATTATATAGGTCTCTCTCTGAGCAAGATGGCACAGGATCTTATATTGTTCTCATTGCCCGAGATTGGATATTTCTCACTTCCCAAGGAGTTGTGCACGGGAAGCAGCATCATGCCTCAAAAACGTAATCCGGATGGTTTGGAGTTGACCCGTAGCCGAAGTGCTGTAATCTCGAGTTGTTCACAGAGGGTAAAGGCGATCATTCGCAGTCTTCCCTCTGGCTATAACAGAGATTTTCAGGATACAAAAGAACCTCTTTTCACCGGCTGTAAAACTGCTCTACTCTCTGTAAGGGTAATGCACCTTATGGTCCAGAGCCTTCAGGTAAACCCTGAGGCTCTCCGCTTGGGGTGTGTAAGTGAACTTTATGCGACAGATGAGGTGTTGAAACGGCTCTCTGTCGGTGGTTCTTTCCGAGATGTCTATAAAGAGGTTGGGATGGATCTGGATTCTGTGGCCTCCTATGATCCGGATGAGACGATCCGTAACAGGACCAGCGAGGGGACAACGGGAAACTTGGGGTTGGATTCAACCATTCAGCGAGCCCAAGAATTGGAGCTCGCTTGTGAGAGCAAGATTTCCGTCCTCATGAAGGTATATTCAAACCTTGCAGGTAGAGAAATCCGGTTGGTTCGCTGGTAAAATCAGAATGTCCAAAGTACTCCAGCTGTGGTAGTGAAGAGTCCTGCCAAAGGCAACCACGGACTGATGATAGCACTGAATGGAGTATCCTCACCGACAACATAGAGCATGATTGGAATATTGAGATTCACGAAGAGCCCGGTGGTCTTTTCAGGTATCCAGTACTCTCCCTTCAGTGCCGCACCTGCGACGCCGAACATCCCACTGGTGAAATCGGTGAAGGCCAATGTACTAGCGCCGATCTTCAGATCGAAATTATCGCCTAGGGGAATGGGAGCGGTCACATCCGCAGTAACGGTGAAGTAGGGGTCCACCAGATCATCAAAGGTGCTGTCAGATTCGGACAATGTCCGTATATAAAGCCATCCGGCTGGATAGTTTACTCCAGCATTCACGACGATTGGGCCCAAGGGGATATCGATTACAGCACCAGTTGCGAGAAATCCTCCCTGTACGCCAATGGCCAATGAATCGTTGGCACGGGCGGACAGTGGCGTAAGTATGAACATTGCCACTATTGCTATGATGATTATCTTGTGTCTGTTTCCCATACGTTATCCTCCTATGATCGTTGCAAAACTTTGACCGGATTATTGGTCTAAGTTTGTTATGATAACAAAAGTATAACCTAAATGGGATAGAAATGTTACATATAGGATGATAATGCATAAAATATGGTTAATTTCAAAAATTCGATATGGTCCTTCAATAGTATTCTGAGAGTTGAATCAAAAGAGATGATTGTGGTAGAGTACAGCCATGAGTATCGTCAAGCCACACAAGCTGGGAGTCATAGCCGGTCCCGGCTCCGAATATTTCGCTGGAAAGGTTGTCAAACACCTGCGTAGATTGTATCTGGATCGATATCAGAAGTTGAGCGCAGCGTTGGTGAAACGGCACAACATGACACCCGAACAGCTGCTCGATGTGGTTACCCTTAATGACGATATGATCAGCAAGAAGATTCCCAGGGGACGAAAACCGAAAGCTTATACCTGCCCCGATTTTGAGATTCCTGTAAAATATACTAAGTTTGCCAATGGCGAGGTGAAGGCGGAGATTCTGCAGGCTGTGCGTGGATTGAGGATGTTCATCGTCTATGATATGGCAAACCAGTATCCTATCAAGCTCGCAGGCTGTGATGAAGCTGTGCATGTGTCGATAAACGACCATCTCATGTTCCTTTTCACCACCATCAATGCTTTGAAGAATGCGGGTGTAGAGAGCGTTACACTAGTCCTTCCCACCTATCCGTATGCGAGACAGCATAAGAAGAGTGGAAGGGAAGCCCTTACAGCGGCTATGTTCGGACGTATGTGCGAGAATATGGGTGTAGAACGTATCATTACCTTGGATATTCATTCGAGGGAGATTGAGAATTGCTTCAATCAGACCCATTTGGAGAATCTCCATGCCAGTTACCAGGCTTTGATCAAATTGCATCGGATTATTGATTTCAGTGATCCCGATCTTGTCGTGGTGAGTCCCGATACCGGAGCCGTACAGCGCAATAAATTCTATGCAGAAGCTCTCCACCGCCCATTGGCCATGCTCTATAAAGAGCGCGATTACTCTATCGTGAGTAAGGATGCCAGTAGATCGAATATCAGAAGTATCAGTCTCTTGGGAGATGTGAAGGGAAAGACGGTCCTCATGGCCGATGATATGATCGGTACCGGCGGAACGTTGTTGATAGCGATGCGGGAATTGAGGAGTCTTGGAGCAAAGAGGATAATCTGTCTGGTCAGCCTTCCATTCTTCAATGGCAATGCCAGGGAAGAGTTCGATAAGGCTTATCGGGAAGGGGTCTTCTATCGGGTAATTGGTACCAACGCTGTGTTCCATGATAAATCACTTACCGACAAAGAGTGGTTCGTACAGGCTGACGTAACCGAGCTCTTCGCCAGAGTTATTAGTAGATTGCACCATGGAAGACCGCTCAGTCCACTTTTGGACAACCGGCAATTCATACACCGCTTCGTCGATATGAGTCAGGCAAATCCGCAGGCTCCATCGCCGGGGAGCAAGGAAGTCTACCGGGACCGCAAATAGCGATTCCTGGGAAACCCTCTCCTCGGCTGGTCGAAAGGCCCCGCCAATGCGTGACGGAGTCGCGTAAAACTGTACCTATCAGGAGAAAGAACCATGCGGATGTCAGAAAGAATATCAGGATTTCAAGCTTCACCTATCAGGAGACTCGTTCCCTACGCTAATGATGCGAAAAGACGGGGAATTCATGTTTTTCATCTCAATATCGGTCAACCCGACATAAAGACTCCTCCTCAAGTCATCAAAGCTGTCCAAAACTATGGAGCACAAATAATTGCTTATGGACAAAGTGAAGGAGATTTGGAACTCAGGGAGGCTTTACCTTCTTACTACAAGAGTTTCGGTGTGGATATTTCGCCCGAAGATCTTATGATTACTACTGGTGGAAGTGAAGCCTTGCAGTTTGTCTTCATGACATTGTGTGATCCGGAAGATGAAATTATTATCCCAGAGCCCTATTACACCAATGTAGGGGCATTTGCCCATGGTGCGAGTGTCGTACTCAAGCCAGTCACCTCGAATATCGCCGACGGATTCACGCTTCCCGATATCGATCATTTCAAAGCCCAGATCACCGAGAAGACTCGGGGAATACTGCTTTGTAGTCCCAACAATCCTACCGGACATATTTATACGGATGATGAATTGCATCAAATCCTTGAACTTGTTCGGGAACATGATATCTTCCTTATTGTCGATGAAGTCTACAGGGAATTTTGTTACGATGGGAAGGATTTTACTAGTGTCCTCAGTTATCCCGAATATGCTGATCGTGTAATTGTTGTAGATTCATTCTCCAAACGTTACAGCATGTGCGGAGCGCGGATCGGTACCTTAGTAAGTAAGAACCATAAGGTACTCGATGGGGCTATGAAGCTTGCTCAGGCACGATTGTGTCCACCCGATATCGAGCAGGTTGCCGCACTTGCCGCAGTCCAGACTCCTCATGAGTATCTGGATATCGTGAAAGCTGAATATGAGAAGCGACGCGACTTCCTTGTGGAGGAATTGAAGAAAATTCCTGGGGTATTCTGCACATCTCCAAAGGGAGCTTTCTATCTTGTTGCTAAGCTACCTGTAGAAGATGCCGAGGATTTCTGTATCTATCTTCTTCGCGATTTCCAATTGAATGGGCAGACAGTCATGCTTGCACCTGCCGAGGGTTTCTATGTGACCCCCACTTTAGGACACGATGAGGTCCGTATAGCGTATGTACTTAATACGGTTGATCTCAAGTATGCGATGGCTTGCCTGAAGGCAGCTTTGGAGTCCTATCCGAAGAGAGTTCGCCCGTAGAGGAGACACAGGAATATCCGAAGTGGTGACACGAGTAATCCATTCATTACTGTATTGTGTTGCAAAATGACAGCGTCTTAAGTATGATGGATATCTACTTATGTCACCGCGTGTCAATTAAATTGACAGTAAGATCAAGAGATGCAAGGGGTAGTAATGAAGAATAGGTTGAAGCGGTTGCTCAGGCGGGGAATTCTTGCGGTAGCCGATATAGCGATTCTCTATTGTTGTGCCCTATTCGCATCCTATGCCGTCTCCTCCAATCTCCTGATTATCCACTCTAATATAATCCCCATATTCGCCATCATTCTTATGCAGGTTGCATTCTTGATGGCTTTTAGGATCTACAATATCCGGATTGTGGACAGTTCTCTCGACTTGGCTGTCCGTGGAGCAAGCGCCTTATTACTCTCATCGCTGGTAATTCTTGTAATAGTTTTGACACAGATGAAGGACTTTGCCTTCGCTTTCCGACTTACCAGTGTCTACGTTTCCTATACCGTACTCTTTTTGCTCGGTTATCGAATCGTCTATCGGATGTTGTTCAGTTACCATGTTCGGGTGGCGACTGGTAACGGTTATCCACGTACTCTGGTATATGGTGCTGGAGAAATTGGATTGCAGCTCGCACGGCAGTTCTATAAAAAGAAGCTTCCCTACCATCTTGTGGGATTCGTTGATGACGACCCCGCCAAACAACATTCAATCGTTGGTGGTCTTACTGTACTCGGACCGATCGATAATCTTACCGAAATTGTCCGTAGTAGCCAGGCAGAGGTTCTTATATTGGCGATCACCGACCTCTCAAGCGAGAAGATGCGCAAGTCTCTAGATGTCGCAGAAAAATTCGGCATAGAGACCAAGATCGTACCTTCGTTATTTGAAATGGAGCAGGGGAGGAAAAGCGTAGCCGATATCCGTTCGATAAACTTCGACGACCTCCTTGGAAGAAGTCCTATTACTTTCAATAAGACTCCTGTGCAAGAGATGGTAAACGGCAAGAGGATTCTAGTAACTGGAGCTGGAGGTTCCATCGGTAGTGAAATTTCCCGCCAACTGCTCAGTTATCAACCAGCCCAACTCTTGCTGCTCGATATCGATGAGACTGAGTTGCACGATCTTTCACTGCAGCTACACAAATACCAGGCCGAATTCAGCGAAACGATCATGCCTATTGTATGTGATGTCCGAAATGCCACTAAGGTAAGTCGGGTGTTTGAGAAATATCATCCGGAGATCGTCTTCCATGCGGCAGCTTATAAACATGTTCCAATGATGGAATATTATCCAGAGGAGGCGGTACGAACCAATGTTGGTGGTACCTACAACGTATTGCGTTCCGCTATCGACTATTCGGCAGATAAATGTATCCTCGTATCGACCGATAAGGCTGTTAATCCTACCAATGTCATGGGTGCTACCAAACGGGTCGCGGAAATGGTCGCCAGTATGCTCAGTACCCGGGAGACAGAAATTGTTTGTGTGAGATTTGGAAATGTCTTAGGTAGCCGTGGTTCCATGTTGCCCCTTTTCTTGGAACAAATGCGTGCCGGCTTACCTATAACAGTGACCGACAAGAGGATTATCCGTTTCTTCATGACCATACCTGAGGCGGTCAGCCTTGTATTCCTAGCCGGAGCTCTTGGAACCGGAGGAGAGGTTATGGTCCTTGATATGGGAGAGCAGGTCAATATCTACGACTTTGCCCAACGACTGGTCAAATATTTTGGCGATGGAAGAAGCGAAGTCATCATAACCGGGCTTCGTCCAGGAGAAAAGCTCTACGAGGAGAAGCTCAGCGATAAAGATAAGACCATTCCTACCGATAACCCGAAGGTTTTCAAGGCGATAGTGAACGGTACCTTGAGAAGGGAAGAATTCGAGCAATTTATTCAGTCCGTCTATACCATGGAACCGCAACAGCTTGTTGGTATCCTCCGTGACTTAGTTCCCGAATTCACCTATCAAGGAGGAGTTGGAACGGGTAGTAGTCTATGAAAGCATATTGTCTCTATTGCAAGACAGGAGCCGAGGCCAAGCTGGTCAAGCTCCTGAAAAAAGATATGCGCGACTACTTCGATATGGAACTCGAGGTCATCTATCCGACAAGATTGATGAACCAACGCAAGCAAGGCCAATGGAAAAGGGTCGAACAACCGTTGCTTCCTGGCTATGTATTCATCTATCTGCAGGATGAGATCCCATTCCCTCTCTTCATAATAAGACAGGAACGTGAAGCCTATAAGATCCTTCGTAATCCCGATAACACCATGGAATTGCGCTCCGGCGATATGCAGTATGCTATGTGGGTCTACAACCATGGTGGGAAATTTGTACCCAGTACGGTCGTATTCAAACACGGTCAAATCGTCAAAGTCCTTGATGGCCCATTGAAGGATATGGAAGGGCGTATTGTGAAACTTGATCGTCACCATAAGCGGGTTGTGGTCGGATTCATGTTCGCCGGTTCAGAAAGACGGGTCAACCTGAGTATCAACGTGATTGATGCTACGGAGGAAGAGGAGAAACCGAGAGGGTGAGAGTACTACACACTTCCGACTGGCATATCGGCCGTACTCTCTACGACAAAAGGCGGCACGAGGAGCATACAGCCTTCCTATCCTGGTTGGCTGATACTATGGTCAATAGGAAGGTGGATCTCCTTTTGGTGTGCGGCGATATATTCGATACCATCTCTCCAGGAAACAAAAGCCAAGAGATCTACTACTCGTTCTTACGTAAGGTGATCGATTCTGGTTGCACTCATGTAGTCGTCACAGGAGGAAACCACGACTCACCCTCGATGTTAGATGCCCCCAAACAGGTTTTGGAAAGCATTGGTGTCCATGTCTTCGGTTCTTGCCCAAAGGAGCCCGAAGAAGAGGTGATCCTCCTTAGTGATATACATGGTCAGCCTCAGGCTATTGTTTGTGCGGTTCCCTTCCTTCGTGATCGTGACGTCCGCGATAGTATTGAAGGCTCACCGAATGAGAAAGCCCAACGTCTGGTTGCGGGAATAGGCGCCCATTATGCTCTTATCCAGGAGAAAGCGAAGGCTCTGCGGAAAAAGATCGGTAAAGATCTTCCTCTTATCGTGACAGGTCATCTTTTCACGACAGGAGGTAAGATCGCCAATGGTGATGGGGTACGAGACCTGTATGTGGGAACAGCGGCTGAAGTGTCCTCATCCTTATTCGATTCCGAGGCCGATTATGTTGCCTTGGGACATCTCCATGTACCACAAATCGTGGGGAAAAGGGAGACGGTGCGTTATTCGGGGTCTCCACTTCCCATGGGATTCGGCGAGGCTAACCAACAGAAACAGGTAGTACTAGTCGATTTTCAACCCGATTCACTTTTTCCTGTTATCGAGACAATCGATGTTCCCACATTCCAGAAGCTACAGAAAATATCTGGAAGCCTGGAAGAGATCGAGACCCAATTGCAAACATTGACCGCTGTAGATCGTAGTGTGTGGGTCGAAGTCTCCTACGATGGGACCCTTTCTCCTTCAGTCCTGAGAGAACATCTGGATAGAATTGTCGAAGGCAGTGGTGTCGAAATCCTTCGTTTGGAAAATATCAGGCTGACCGACCATGTCCTGCATCCCGACTCTTGGCAGCAAACCTTGGATGATCTAGATGAGCGGGAGGTTTTCCGAAGAAGATTGTCCTCTGAGGATTTGGAGAATGGGGAGGCTGAATTGCTTACTACTTTGTATGAGAAGATTCTCTTCTCTCTTCAGGAGGAGCAAACGTGAGAATCCTGGGATTACGTTTTTCCAACCTAAATTCACTATACGGAGAATGGGAGATTGACTTCAGTTCCAGGGAGTTCGTGAATGATGGGATCTTCGCAATAATTGGACCCACCGGTTCGGGAAAATCGACAATTTTGGATGCCATCTGCCTTGCGCTCTATGGGAGAACACCACGATTGGAGTCTATAGGTGGGCAGTCGAATGAAATCATGAGTAGGCAGCGGACGAATTGCTATGCCGAAGTCACATTCGAAACTCGTCACGGTGTTTACCGATGTTCGTGGGAACAACATAAGGCAAATAACAGAATCGATGGTAACCTAGTGAATTCCCAGCACGAGATTGCCGATATTACAGAGGGAAAGATTCTCCATAGCAAAAAACGGGAAGTTGCCCAGGCCGTAGAACGCCTTACCGGAATGACCTTTGAACGTTTCACTCGATCCATGTTGTTGGCCCAAGGAGATTTCGCCGCATTTCTCCATGCCGATGCAGACCAAAGGTCTCCCATCCTAGAACAGATTACCGGTACAGAGATCTATTCTCGGATTTCGCAGCTAGTCCATACGAAGCGGCGGGAACAGCTGGAGGAGCTTGAAAAACTGATAGCGGAGGCGAAGGCTTTCAAACCATTGGCGCAGGATGAACGCGAGAATCTGGATAACGAACTGACCATAATCTCTCATTGGGAGCAGGCTATCGAGCGCTACTATACCGCTGTGAATTCCGCCATAGGAGTATTGGATCTAATAACATCTTTACAGCGTGACCGTGATAGCCTATATGCTGTGCGAAAAGAACTGGAATTGGAGGAAAAGAGTATTCTTCCAATCCGTGAATCTTACCTACTCTCACTGCAAGCCCTTGAAATTCAACCTCTGTACGATTCGTTGCAAGCCCTTCTTGATTCAGAGAGGAGAGAGTGTGATCGACTACAGAAAATCAATCTCGAGTTATCCACTACCACAGATCTATTGGATACGGCACAGGCCGAGGCGGACAAGACAGAAAAAGAGCGGGATGAAGCGCGCGGTAGATTGATAGAAGCACAGCCTATCTTGTTACAAGGCCGCAAGCTTGCCAACGATCTTTTACACATCCAAACGAATGCCGATGAAAAAAGAAGGGATCTCACGGTAGCGCTGGTAAAACGAAGGACCTTGCTGCATAAAATATCTCGGTATTCACATGAACAACAGGAATCGGAAAAGACTATAAGTCGAATCCGCTCGTGGTTGGGATCACACATCGAAGACAGACAGCTCGATTCGCTATTACCTAAGATAAGGGAGCTCTCGGTGCGATTGGTTGCATTACAATCACAGCTTTCTCTTGAAAGAGAAAGATCCGAATCCATCGAGAGAACGTTGGCTATTCTGAGGTCTGATAGGGATGAGCTCTCTGTAGCGATTGGAAGAACGGACGATGAAGAGAAAATTCTTCTTCAACGGATGGAAGGGATAAAGAATCATATTTCCAACCTTCTTGCCGATACAACAAGGGCAGAACTTGAAAAGGAGATGGAACACCTTCAGGAGAAAATTCTCCTTCTGGCTCGGATAACAGCACTGGAAAAACAACGCGAGCAATTGGAAGCGGGAAAGCCTTGTCCCTTATGTGGCTCAATCGAGCATCCTTTCCTTGAGGGTAATGCTCCCAACCATGATGAGAGTAACTCCCGTTTGCAGGAAATTCATGTATTGCTAGGCCAGCTGGGAAAAGAGGAGAAAAGTCTCCAACAATTGGAACAGTCATTAGGCCAATTGAGACAATCGGGTAGCGGACAGAAGGCGACGCTATCATCGCTCGAAAAGCAGATCGCGTCATTAGATATTCAGGTTCAAGACACTATAAGTCATCAATCGGAGAGCCAGAGGCAGTGTGACCACCTCTGGGATCAGATTCGTGTTATGATCGCTCCTTTTGTCGATGGAAATCCGACAGTCGAATCCCTCGAATCTACTATCCAAATACTTGACCAACGAGCCCAATCCTACGGTGATCAAAGTAGGGCTTTGGAGGTGGAAGTGGGGAAGAAGGCTCAAGCCGATAAAGAGCTTTCCCTGCAATATGAATCCAAAGTCGATTCTGATAAAGGCATTGCAGTTATTCGTAGGCGTTTACGAGAATATAGATCTGAAGTAGATGCACTGAGTCACTCCTTATACGAGTTATTTGGAGAGAAGAGTGTAGGGGTATGGGAACAAACGCTTCAAGAGGCTCTCAATGAAGCCGATACTGCCAATGAGAAGCAGCAGAAAGCGCTATCCGAACTTTTGCAAAAGAAACAATTGGCCGAACAAGCGTATTCTACGACAAAGGAGCGACTTTCGGATTACTCGGTGTCTGTCGGACAAGCGAAAGAGATGTTCGAAAAAGCTCTGCTTGGGAACGGATTCGAGAAAGAAGAGGATTTTATCCAATCGAGGATTGATGCTGAAAAGCGCCAGGAGTTGAAAAAGACGATCGATGATTTCGATCAACGTAGGATTGATACCCATAGGCGGATCTCACAGATCGAGCGGCAACTTGCTGATACAGAGTCAAAAAAAGATGGGCATTGGACAATGGAGAAACTCCAAGAAGTGCTTGCATATGCCAAGAATGAACGTTCTCGGCTAAGCCAGCGTAAGGGAGCTATCAGTGAACGACTTGCCAATGATGGGGAAATGCGGACTCTGTATTCCCAAAAAGGCGAAGCGATTGAAAAACAGAGACAGGTTTTCTGGGAATATGATCGTCTCAATACACTTATTGGCAGTCATGATGGAAAGAAATTCCGAAACTTTGCCCAAGGTTTGACCTTTGAACTTCTCATTGCTCATGCGAATGAGCATCTGAAAACCCTAACAAACCGCTATCTTTTATCCCCGGACCCCGAGAGGCCTCTTGATGTTGCGGTAGTCGATCTCTACCAGGCAGGACAGATTCGTTCATCCAAGAATCTTTCGGGAGGAGAAAGCTTTCTCGTCAGCCTTGCCCTTTCTCTCGGACTCTCAACGATTGCTAGTAGTAAAGTGCAGGTCGATTCACTGTTCTTGGATGAAGGTTTCGGTACGTTGGATGAGCAAACACTGGAAATGGCTCTTGATGCACTCAGTGCACTACGCAACCAAGGCAAACTCGTGGGAATCATCAGCCATGTAGGGGCTTTGCAAGAACGGATTCCTGTCCAGATTTCGGTAGTCCCCCTATCGGGAGGAATGAGCCGGCTACAAGGTCCAGGTTGCTCTCTGTTATCTTGAAGATGTTACCTTTGGACTTCTCGTACCACGGAGAAGGCTGAAAAGTTGTACACGGTTAGAGACTTCCAATTTTGTATAGATATTCTTTACATGCGTCTTCACAGTATTTTCGCTGATGAAAAGTCGTTCGGCGATTTCTCGGTTTGTCTTTCCCTCCACCAAGAGAACTATGATTTCCTGTTCCCTAGCTGAGATTCCGTGTTCATCCAGATAGTGTTGGGGAATCTGTCCTTCTGGACATGGTTTGTCAAAATCCTGAAAGTAGTGTCGACTTATGAAGAAATAGAGGTACACCACGAAGACCGAGAAGCTCAGATAGGCAATCTTGAAGGTATGGTCACGGAAGAACAGGAGATCGAGCGGAAATGTCACGATAAGGGGAAGAAAGGTGAAACTGATACCGCTAAGCAGTTGTTCCTGTTCCCATCCACTAGAGCGTTTCCTATATATCAAGGCTACTACGCCATGGATGACCATTAACATGCTACCTGAGAAGAAATGGAAACCAAACGTATAGTTCATAGCAACGACCCAATTGCCATTGCTTCTTCCCAAGATGAAGAACAAGCTGAGGATGAGAAATGCCAAAATAATGATATTCAGCGTGCGATGGCCAATCTTGCGTTGCCGTGTTTCAATGGGAAGCAGTCCGATCATATAACGGCTCATCACATAGAGTAGTACTGTGGTAAGGAGTATGGAGACCAGTGTGATCCATAATGCAAAGATCTCATATAATCTCCCAGTCAACTGGTCCATTTTACCGTGGAAAATGGCACAATAAGTATTTCTATGTTAAAGAAATATCAAAGATGCACCTTTAGTTTTAATGATGCAAATTAGTAAACATATGTTAAGTAATTAATTACTCTTTGTCACCTCTATTCGATTAGTTCTTCAACCTTTTTATCACTTTGCTCCATGTTGCAATGGGTGTTCTTACGGACCCTGTTCCCGTGCTCATCAACCTCGATGTTGGCTCTAATTTTATTCATTTCTTGGACAATGTCGAAGATCTACTTTCTTGTTGGTTGGGCTTTAGCAGTTGCGGCATCTACCAATTTTCCTGCTATTATGTTGGTTCTGTTTTGGAAAAGGACAACTTCAGTGGGAATTACTAATTCAATTTTCGCTGGGATTGTAGTATCGATGGTGGTCATCATAATTGGACCGGATATGTTTGAGTTGTACGGACTAGGCAGAGAAAATGCGATCATTCCTCTTACTCAACCAGCAATCATTGCCATGCCAATAAGTATGATTGTTGGTATTGTTGTATCCTTATTCACTTTTAACAAATTTGATAAATCAGAGTAAAGTATCTTGCGTAGAAACTTAAAAATGGTGATAAATATTTAATTAGTATGAGTTTATATAGTAATGTTCAGACTTGGGGAACAAAGGGGAAAGCCTAAAACAACAAGAAATATTGCGCTTGTAGGTTGATACCGAAGTACCGATGATCCGTGCGGATTCGTCAAGGGATGATACTTGTCCCTTGACGATTGTCCGCAATGCTCCCGACGATAATGGGAAAATGTTCTCTTCTAGACCACCTTGGCGAGAAAATACTGCAAGACCTGCAGGTTTGCGGTCAACTCCGGATGAAAGGCCGTCACCAACATGGTTTTGTTTCGAGCCGCTACCTTGTTGCCGTCGACCGATGCCAGTATTTGGATATCGGGACCTTCCATCTCGATGATGGGGGCACGTATGAAGGTCATGGGGATATCTCCGATTTCCAAGAACTCGCCGGTGGTGTGGAAACTTCCCATCTGCCGCCCGAATGCGTTCCTTTTCACCGATATGTCCATGCTGCAAAAATATGGCTTCGGCTCATGGGTTATCTGTCTCGCAAGGAGGATCATCCCGGCGCAGGTTCCGAAAACGGGAAGACCGGTATCGATCATCTTCTTGAGTGGAAAGAACAATCCTGTTTCATGAAGGAGTCTTCCCATGACCGTGCTCTCGCCACCGGGGATTATCAATCCGTCGGGGCCTTTGTTCAGATCCGTTGCCTTTCTGATTTCAAAGTTCGGTATACCCAAAGTGTCCAAGGCACGAGAGTGTTCGGCAAATCCCCCCTGAAGCGCCAATACCCCGATTTTCATGCCCCGCGCTCCGCCATAAGCAGGCTGATTTCCTGCTCATTGATGCCGACCATCGCATCCCCCAGGCCTTCCGATACGTGTGCCAGCAGGTCCGGATCATCGAAGTTGGTAACAGCTTTGACTATCGCCTGGGCGCGTTTCGCCGGGTTGCCCGACTTGAAGATACCTGAACCGACGAAGACGCCCTCCGCACCCAATTGCATCATAAGCGCCGCATCTGCCGGAGTGGCTATTCCACCTGCCGCAAAATTGACGACCGGGAGTTTCCCTAGATCAAAGACCAGACGAACCAATTCGTATGGTACCTGCAATGTCTTCGCGGCCTCGAAGAGTTCATCCCCCCGCATGTTCCGGATATTCCGGATCTGTTGGTTGATACGTCGCATATGGCGGACAGCTTGGATGATATCGCCTGTTCCCGGTTCTCCCTTGGTTCGGATCATGGACGCACCTTCTCCGATTCGTCGCAGGGCCTCACCCAGGTCTTTTGCGCCGCACACGAACGGAACATCGAACGTGCTCTTGTCGATATGGAAAACATCGTCCGCTGGAGAAAGTACTTCACTTTCGTCAATGAAGTCTATTTCGATAGCTTGCAGTATTTGTGCCTCGACAATATGCCCGATCCGCACCTTCGCCATGACCGGGATTGTGACTGCCTCTTGGATTCTTTTGATCATGCCGGGATCGCTCATGCGTGATACACCGCCAGCAGCCCGAATGTCGGCGGGTATCCGCTCAAGGGCCATGACGGCGCATGCCCCCGCATCCTCGGCAATCTTCGCTTGGTCAGGTGTCGTCACATCCATAATCACTCCACCCTTGAGCATTTGCGCGAGATTCTTGTTGAGTTCGTATCTGTCGTTCATATCGTTACGTCTCCTTTGCATATCCCTACTGTTGCACAATTGCCCTACTATAGGGTAAGACTGAGTGTATAAAAAGTATCAGAAATAGTATATTTTATGGTACCAGATTGGGAGTTGAAGAAATGGAACACGTCCTCCTGCAGCTAGAAAGAAGAGGAACAATGAATCTGTCGGATCAGATATACTCGTGGATGAAAAGCGAGATTGCCTGTGGCAATTTCGCCTGCAATGAAAAATTGCCATCGAAAAGGAAATTGGCAGCCAGCCTGCAATGCAGTCTGAACACGGTCCAGGCGGCGTATAACCAGCTTGTCGATGAGGGATATCTGATTTCGCGGGAAAAGAGCGGTTATTTCGTAGCCGAAATGGACGGTGTGGTGGATCTTGGCGAGCGATTCCAGGATGTGCCAAAACATATCCCAATGCAGCAACGATTCGACTACGACTTTTCCTACCAAGGGGTGGATCGGGAGCATTTCCCTTTTGCACGTTGGCGGAAAGTCATGCGTGAGGGTATCAATGGGGATGACGCGGATCTGTTGGGAGTGGGAAATCCCAAGGGACAATTTGGATTGCGGACCAGTATTGCCAGATATCTTCGGTATTCCAGGGGAGTTGTCTGCTTGCCCGAACAAATCGTAGTAAGTTCGGGAACAGAGTCCCTGCTGCAGTTGATCATGCAACTGTTCGAGGCTTCGACCGTGTATGGCATAGAAAACCCTGGATATGAAAAGCTCAGTCTGCTCTTTAGGAGCAATCGTGCACGTTACACACCATTGCCCCTCGATGAACAGGGATTGCTGCCCGAATCATTGGAGCAATCTCCGGTCGATGTCATATGTATCACCCCGTCGCACCAATTCCCGACCGGATGCATCATGCCTATCGGAAGACGTATCCAATTGCTCAACTGGGCCTATGGGAATGCGGGAAGATTTATCATTGAGGATGATTATGACAGCGAATTCAGATATTCGGGCAATCCGATTCCATCGTTGCAAGGACTTGATCGGCAGGGAACGGTTGTGTATCTCGGTTCATTCTCAAAGTCGTTGTCCCCGGCACTACGAATCAGCTACATGGTGTTGCCCGAGAAACTTGTGGGAATATTCGACGAGAAATTGAATTTCCATGTATGTCCGGTGCCGACTTTCGAGCAGAAGGCCCTGCAAGAATTCATGGACAGTGGACAATTCGAGCGCCATCTCAATCGGATGAGGAATACGTACGGGCGTAAGCGTGAAACGTTGGTCTCGGCCATACGGGACATGCTGCCGGGTTCAGAAATCGATGGTGTTGCGGCAGGCTTGCATATCGTCTTGCATGTATACAATGGCATGGATGAAACGGAATTGGTTTCTTCAGCGGAGAAGAATCGGGTGAAAGTGTACGGAATGTCCCGGTATTATTCCGATTTGTCGAAACAGGAAACCACCAACACGGTGTTGTTGGGGTATTCTACGATGGGTATCGATGATATCGGGAAGGCGGTTTCCTTGCTTCGGGATTCATGGTTCCCTCCCATTTGATACCCGAGCGGGTACAGGGAACGTAGCCACTTATTAAATTCACAGTGTTTTTCCGTGGGAATGAGGCGATCACGATGTTTGACGTTCCCGACCATCGTCAATGGTGTCAGTCAAAGGATTCAGATTCACGATGCCCGCCCATTTTGCAAGTGGCTAACTTACCTAAATCAGTCACATTCTTCAGTTTCGATCAACCTTAATAATTTTCTGTGAAATCACACTTGAATGAAACTGTTGGGTCATTCTGGTGGATACGCAAGTTGTTGAGAAATTGACAGTTGATGTTTATCGGCATGTCCACCATCTCATAGTTATTTCCGATGGAGGCCCTGAAAGCCGGCCAGTATCCATTCATATGTGATAGTGTGCTGATGAGACCCCTACCAACACAGGATGTCCACAACTTTACCATTGCAAACCGATCGCAGTGCATGGAAAGAGAATCCTCGAACCTCTTTTACGAAAAATGAAAGTTTGGAATATCGTCGGGTTTGTTCCGATAGTTGTCCGTGTCGGAATTATCGTGAAGAACCCTTCTGCAGCCACTTTACCAGCGATATTCTGCAAGAGATCATTGAAGATTTGGAAGCCTGATTTCTTTTGCCCGTCCACTCCAGATTACCACTTACCCTACAGTCTATTTTATGGAGAACCCACTTCAGATTATTTCTGACCGGCTACTCCAATAAAATTTTGAATTCCATAATAGCTGGCGCATCCAGGGTAAGTGATGGGGGGGAGCGTTTCGTTACCATATTCTCCATCATCGATACTTGCCGAAAGAACAGCATCGCTCCAATAGATGCTCTGTTCCAGATCTTTGCAGGCACTTTTTCGTTTGATTTACTCAATCAATTTGCAGAGTGGCCTGAGTAGTTACGTGGTTCTTATGTATTTGGGATGGATATCCATATTGAGTATCCATTATCTTCACGTTAGTATGTTTCCCTACGGTATCAACAAGGATACAGGAGAAGTCAATGTTTTTCATAACTAAAGAATTTACTTTTGATGCGGCACATTTTTTAAGCGAATACCATGGCAAATGTGAGAATTTACATGGACATACATATAAACTACACGTAACCGTTGAGGGTGAGCGTGATAATGAGGGTATGGTTCTTGATTTTTTATCTTTAAAACTTATCGTAAAAGAGCATATACTGTCCATTTTAGACCATAGCAATTTGAATGATATTTTTATCCAGCCCAGTGCGGAGAATATTATTTATTGGATATGGGAAATACTTAAAGATAAATTGAGAGGACAAAATTATAATCTTAGCGAAATGAAATTATGGGAAACTCCGACAAGTTTTGTTACCTACCGAGGAGATTAAATAGTGATAAAAAATTGTCTTAAAGATACTCAGAATGAAAAAGATTACAGAAATATTGACATAGATAATGTTGGAATTGAAGATTTGGAATATCCCATACGTATAAAAGATAAACAGAATCAAATCCAATCGACAGTTGCGAAAATTAAAATGTCTGTTGCTTTGCCAAAACAATTTCGTGGTACTCACATGAGTCGTTTCCTAGAAATAATCCATGAGTACTTTGACGTAATCTCAACAACAAAGCTTAAAGAAATTGTTCAAGCAATGCTCGATAAATTTGATGCCGATGAATCATCAATTGAAATAAGTTTTCCGTATTTTATTGAAAAAGAAGCACCTGTTTCCAAGATTAAATCATTTCTTTCCTATCGATGCCGTTTAATTGCAGAAAAGAAAAAGAATTTTGATTTGATTCTCGAAGTGACCGTTCCTATTCATTCATTTTGCCCATGTTCACGGGAAATAAGTAAATATGGCGGCCATAATCAGCGAGGTGCGATAAAAGTACAGGTAAGAATGAATCATCTGATACTGATCGAAGAATTAGTTCAGCTGGCCGAAGAATCAGCATCCGCCGAAATTTATTCATTGATGAAAAGAATGGATGAAAAATATATAACTGAAAAAGCATATGAGAATCCTCGTTTTGTTGAGGATATAATAAGAGAGATGATTATTAAACTTGAAAAGGATGATCGAATCTCTTGGTACAATGTACGAGTGAAAAATTTCGAAAGCATACATAATCATAATGCTTTTGCATCACATGAAAAATGGAAAATAAACTTATGACGAAGCGTAAAATGAATCTTTTTCTTCCTAGGCTGCAAAAAGAGCTCGATGTTTGGACGAAACCACTATTGATGGGCATTATCAATCTCACCCCTGATTCTTTTTATCCTGGTAGCAGATTTAGGGACAACGATTTATTATTAAGAAGAATAGATGAAATGGTTAACACCGGCGCGGATATTATCGATCTAGGCGGAGAATCAACCAGACCTGGTTCTGAAAGCATCAGTTTGGATGAAGAATTGCAGAGATTAATTCCTGCTGTTGAAATTATTCGTAAAAATTTTGATATCCCCATTTCTGTTGATACTTATAAATCAGAAGTTGCCAAGCAATCGTTGGAGAGCGGAGCTGATATAATAAATGATATAAGCGGTTTAAATTTTGATACGGAAATGGCTAGCATTGTTTCTGAAGCTGGAGCGCCAATTATTATCATGCACATGCAAGGCAGGCCAAAGAGCATGCAGCAAGACCCATATTATGAGGACGTGATAGAAGAAATATGTAAATTTTTTGTTGAAAGGATTGATTTCGCTGAGAGCCGCGGGATCGTAAGGGAACAGATTATACTTGATCCAGGAATAGGTTTTGGTAAACGGTTGCACGATAATCTAATGATTATTACCTTTTTTGATAAACTACATGTCTTTAATTTGCCATTATTGATAGGAGCCTCCCGTAAATCTTTGATTCAGGATGTATTAAACTTACCTGTTGATGAAAGGCTGGAAGGTACACTTGCAATACACGCAATAGCAATTGATAGGGGCGTAAATATTCTGAGGGTGCATGATGTTGCGGAAAATAGACGTTTTGTTGATATGCTTCAGGCAATTGGGAAGGCATAGAGAATACAATGAATAAAGAGAAAATATTTGTAGCATTAGGTACAAACATCGGCAATAAGCAAGAAAATTTACAAAAAGCACTGTTATTAATGGATGAAAAAGGAATTAAGGTTGTTAAATCTTCTTCTTGGTATATTACAGAACCATACGGGTTCATTGATCAGGATGTTTTCTTAAATGGAGTTGTAGAAGTCGCTTTCCCCGGAGAGGCTAGACAACTGCTTGAATTATTATTGAACATAGAAGAAGTGATGATGCGGAAAAGGAAAATTCATTGGGGACCAAGAATTATTGACTTAGATATTATTTTATTTGGACAACAAACTATAAAAGAGCTGGATTTGACAGTTCCTCATCTTGATATGCATAACAGGGATTTCGTATTAAGGCCTTTGGTTGAAATTGCACCAGAAACATTCCATCCCATTTTCAAAAAAACTATACAACAATTGTTTGACGAGATACAGAGTACATAAATGGTCTGCCTGATATGATGATGTTTTACACAGCCTCCAAAGAAGGTGACCCGAAATATGCCAACGCATTTGTTGATACGAAGAAATAAATATTCATCCAAAGTGTATGTGACTATCTGACCCTGCCTCCTGACCATGTGGGTCTTAAGCGGGGGATGTCAAAAGTGTAAGAAATCCACAGAATGAGCCTGTAATTCGATTGGTGGTTATCTATTTTCATTGTTGTTTGATGATTGTCCTATTTCGATGATGGCATATGATCTGGGGACCATATCGGCTGAGAAGTTGGAAACGATACAATGAACACAGCCGATACGCCTCATGTGTCCATTCTCCCGTGCAAACTCCATCCTGCATGCCTTCCGGTACACCGGCCACCGGGACAGACGGAAAAAACCTGAAGGCTCTTTACATTTCTCTCTTCCTGCCCTATATTGATATAAAATTATCGAGTTCCTGCGGTAAGGGAGAGCGCTTCGTGTCTGAAGATTACGGTCATGAGCCTCCTCAGCTTGGGGAATCATCTGTTGTGATGTGTAACGAGGAGACACTGCGTATCGGTGTCCATGAGGGAGCTTTTTACCCGAAAGCTGCTGAGTGGTTGTTGGTTCCATTGCTGTGAAGTCCTCACCCCGTACCTTCAGTGATGTTCTCATGGCGTTCCCTGTGCAGGTGTACAGGAGGATTGTGATATGGACACGAGACTTGGATTCATCGGGATCATCATTGAGAACCGGGAAGAGAGTGCCGATGGGGTGAATCATCTTCTCTCCGATTACGGACAGTATATCATCAGCAGAACCGGGGTCCCCTACAGAGAGAAACAGGTGTCGGTCATTACCCTGATTGTGGATATCTCAAGCGATGCACTCGGTGCCCTCACCGGCAAGCTCGGTGCGATCGATGGTGTTTCAGTGAAATCGAACCTTTCGAAGAAATAGGGGAGAGCCGATGTTCACAACACCGAAATCGTTGAGACTTCACATAGGCCTGTTCGGACGGACCAATGTCGGCAAGTCGAGCGTCCTGAATATGATTGCCGGTCAGCAGGTGGCGATCACTTCCTCCCATGCGGGAACGACGACAGATGTTGTGGAAAAGAGCATGGAACTCCTTCCCCTCGGTCCTGTCGTCTTTCTTGATACCGCCGGTATCGATGATGAGTCCGCCCTCGCCTCGAAGAGGATCGCCAGAACCAAACAGATCTTCTCCCGTGCCGATATCGCAGTCCTGGTAACCGAGGCCGGCCACTGGGGACTTTGCGAAGAGCGCATCAGGCGGAAAGCGGAGGCTCATAACCTCCCCGTCATCGTTATCGCGAACAAGTGTGACCTGCACGGTGGGGTCAGTGCGGGTGAGAACGTGGATCCTTCCATCCCTCCTGAACGAATCCTCGGTTTCTCTGCAGTCGACACGGTGAACCGGGACAGGTATATCGATCAGTTCAAACAGATTCTCATCACCCTCGTACCCGAAGACTTCCTTGCGCCCCCCCCACTGCTCGGTGATCTGCTGCCGTCCGGCGGGCATGTGATATTCATCATACCCATCGATATCGAGGCCCCGAAGGGGAGGCTCATCCTTCCTCAGGTCCAGGCGATCCGCGATGTGCTCGATCACGGCTGTCAGGTGACGGTGGTAAAGGAGAGTGGATACCTCAGTGCTCTCAAGCGTTGCGCGAGCCCTCCCGATCTTGTGGTGTGCGACTCCCAGGTCGTAGACCGGATGGTCGCCGAGACCCCTGAGAGCATTCCCTGCACGACCTTCTCAACGCTTTTCTCCCGCAGCAAGGGAGACCTGGAGGTGCAGGTGGAAGGAGTACGCACGCTTGAAACGCTTTCCCCCACCGATAGGATCCTGATTGCGGAGTCTTGTTCCCACCATGCGATGGATGACGATATCGGACGGGTGAAGATCCCGAAGTGGCTCTCCGCCTTCCTCGGGTTTGAGGTGAAAGTCGACGTGTACAGTGGGCGTGACTATCCTGATAACCTCGCTGAGTATGCCCTTGTGATCCACTGCGGAGCGTGTATGCTCACCCGGCGTGAGATGCTGATGCGTATCGAGAAAGCCCGCACCGCCGGTGTTCCGATCACGAACTATGGGATAGCCATTTCCGCTATCCACGGAAGGCTGGAGAGGATTCTGTCCCCCTTCAAGGGGCTGAAAGAGATCATGGAGAGAGAAGGAGAGAAGCAATGCATATAAAGGATTGGGTACAGACCAGGATAAGACAGGACGAGATCGATCGCTACAAGGAGGAGAGTGAAAAGGATTTTATCGATGATGAGCTCATCGAAAGCTGTCTTGATGGGATGAGGGAGCCGGATGTGGCATATGTTCGTCAGATCATCGCGAAATCCCTGAGAATCGAAACACTTTCCCTTAGAGAGACTGCAGCTCTCCTGTACGTGAAGGACCCCGTCCTCATCGCCGAGATGGAGGAGGCTGCCATCAGGATCAAGAAATTCGTGTATGACAACCGTATCGTCACCTTCGCTCCGCTGTACCTGAGCAGCAAGTGTGTAAACAGCTGCAGATACTGCAGCTTCAGAGCTGAAAACGGTGAGATGGAACGCAGAATCGTTCCCCGTGACGAATTGAAGAAAGAGGTGCAGACCCTCGCAGGAGAGATCGGTCACAAACGTCTTATCGTCGTGTACGGAGAGCATCCCGACAGTGACATCGGTTACATCGTCGATACCGTGAAGGAGATCTACGGGAGCCACTTCACGACTCGAAAGGGTTCCGGTCAGATCAGACGGGTGAATATCAACGCGGCTCCCATGTCGATAGGTGACCTGAAACGTCTCAAGGAAGTGGGTATCGGCACGTATCAGGTGTTCCAGGAGACGTATCATAAGAAGACGTATCGACAGGTGCATCCGCAGAACACCCTGAAAGGGAACTATGACTGGAGACTGTACACCATGCACCGCGCCTTTGATGCCGGGATAGACGACGTCGGAATCGGGGCGCTCTTCGGCCTCTATGACTGGCGCTTCGAAGTGATGGGATTGATCAGCCATACCCATGAACTCGAGAGAAGATTCGGGGTAGGGCCTCATACGATCTCATTTCCCCGACTAGAACCGGCCAGCAATGCACCGTTGGCAACTGAGTCGAAGTATCTGGTGAATGATGAAGACTTCAAGCACGCAGTGCTTACCCTTCGCCTTGCCGTTCCCTACACCGGTATGATCCTCACTGCACGGGAAGATGCCCCGCTCAGGCGCAGGATTCTCCCCCTCGGAATTACGCAGACCGATGCATCGACGAAAATCGGTCTCGGTGCCTATAGCAGAGACTCTCAGGAACAGGATTTCAAGCGGCAGCAGTTCGTGATCGGCGACTCCCGCTCACTTGACGAGGTGGTGCGTGACATGGCCGAGATGGGGTTCATCACCTCGTTCTGCACTGCAGGGTACCGGTGCGGGCGAACTGGTAACAAGATCATGGATATGCTGAAGTGTGGTACCGAAGGAAAGTTCTGTAAGCTCAATGCGATTATCACCTATCGGGAATGGCTCGATGACTTTGCAAGCGAGGAAACCCGCCGGACAGCTGAACCTCTGATCCAGAAGGAGATACGCGAAGTGAGGGAGCAGAATCCTGACATGTTCGATATGCTTATGGCCTACTATGAGAAGACAGCTCAGGGATCCCGAGATCTTTACTTCTAGGAGACGGCTATGACCAGAAAGGAGCTCATCGAAATCCTCTCCATTCCCCACACCGATACTTCGGCAATCGAGGATCTGAAGCGGCGCGCGGGGGAAGTGATGGTGAAGGAGGTAGGGACTGATGTCTACTACCGGGGAATCATCGAGTTCAGCAACATCTGCACACTCGACTGTCATTACTGCGGGATCAGGCGAAGCAACAGCCGTGTCACCGATCGATATACGCTCTCAAAACAGGAGATCATCGACACTGCACTGTGGTGCAGGGATGCAGGGTACGGCTCTCTCGTTCTTCAGTCCGGTGAGCGTCGGGATCAGCCGTTCATCTCCTTCGTTGAGGATCTGATAATGACGTTACGTCGGGAAAGTGTCTCACCACGCCTGCCGGAGGGCCTCGGGATCACCCTGGGTGTCGGAGAGCAGGATGAACACACCTATCAGCGTCTGGCTGACGCAGGAGCACACCGCTATCTTCTTCGTATCGAGACCACCAATGAAGCGCTCTACCGACGCCTTCACCCGAGCAGTCAGAGACTGTCAGAGCGCATATCCTGCCTGAGATCTCTCAGGAAGATAGGTTTTCAGGTAGGAACCGGCGTGATGATCGGTCTGCCCGGACAGAGCATCGACATGCTCGCCGATGATATCCTGTTCTTCAGGGATATGGACGTTGATATGATCGGGATGGGGCCGTATATCGTCCATGAAGATTCCCCGATGGCACGTCAGGGAATGATGGAGAAAGAGGCTCTCATGCAGCTCTCACTCAATATGATAGCTGCGGTACGCCTTGCCCTGAAGGATGTGAATATCGCATCGACCACTGCGCTGCAGGCTCTCTATCCCGATGGAAGAGAAAGGGGGCTCGCCTATGGGGCAAACGTGACAATGCCGAACCTCACTCCTCAGGATGTGAGAAAGGGGTATCAGCTGTATCAGGGGAAGCCCTGTGTTGAAGAATCGAAGAACGAGTGTCGCGAATGTCTTCTCGGGAGAATTACATCCATCGGCAGAAAAGTCGGCTTTGATGCCTGGGGAGATTCTCCCCATGCATTACAACGAACACAGGCCAGACAGGTTCTCAGCTAAACAAGGTGTTCGCTTTCACCCATCTTGATCAGTGGATCAATCTCCCAAGCACTTGAATCATTGACGATTCTCAGCAGGTTATCCATAAGACCATCGATATGTTGTGGTTCTAGTGGTAAGTAGACTACCTCTCCAGTGCGGTCGTTCACCAAAGATGTACTGGGAAGTTTTCTGGATCCAGCTTGATTTTGCTCAATTATTTCCTGTATCTCAAGCAAAGCAGTACGAGAAATCGAGCCATATTTCAATAATCCAAGATAGAGGTTCTGATCCGGGATTAACTATATTTGGATCTCCATCCCATTCTTGAAGATGAACCGCACATCCTCTTTGTTGTAGATCACAGCATGATCGGCAAGCGAATGCCAAAGGTGCTCGGTGAACTCGGTAACCACACCCTCCTGCTTCTTCAAACCTTTGAGAAACAGTTCTGTTTTGGTTTTACGGGATTTTCGCTCACGTATTGAATCTTCCAAATTTGTCAGATGTTTGTTGACCACGGAATACTGATTTGAAAGTTGATCAAACCGGCTCTGGTACGTTCGTTGGTCCATTACTGTACTGGCATGCTCAGTATTGAGTTGTTCCATGCGTGAGACAATTTCGCGACGTTCTACTCTCACCGCTTCCAGCTGTGCTTCATCTTGGGAAGTGTCGAAGATTTCTTCGGTGATCTTCCCAAAGTTTCCTATGATTTCATCCTTACGAGAGATGATACTGTTGACCGCTTTTACGAACAGGTCTTGCAATGCATCCTCATACAAGTGTGGAGAGCTGCACTTGTGGTGCCTCTGGGCATACTTTTCGTTGCATTGCCATACCACCTTGCGGTATCGATCCTTGGAATGCCAGACCTTGGGTCCGTAGGTACCTCCACAGTGGCCACATCGGATCCGACCGGAAAATAGGTACTTTCCTTTCATCGCCTCAGCATTCTCCTTGCGATGCTTAATTTCCTTCTGCACCAGATCAAAGACTTCGGGGGCGATAATCGCCTCATGATTCTTTTCTACATAGTATTGGGGGACTTCCCCTTTATTCACTATGGGTTTTTTGGTAAGAAAGTCGGCGATGTAGTACTTCTGCAACAAGGCATCACCTTTGTACTTCACATTGGTGAGTACCTGGTGGATGGTCGATGAGTGCCATAAGCTCTTGCCGGTCACGGTAGTGTACCCTTCGTCCCCGAGACGCTTGGCAATCCCATGGAACGTCAAACCTTGCAGGAATAGTGAAAAAATGTACCGCACCAGCTTCGCTTGCTCGGCATTCACCACCAGGGAGCCATTAGGACCTTTATCGTATCCTAGGAATCGCGTAAATGGCACAGTCACCTGTCCATCGGCGAAGCGTTTCCTTCGCCCCCATTTCACGTTCTCGGAGATACTGCGTGATTCTTCCTGGGCTAGGGAGCTCATGATCGTGATCAACAGTTCTCCCTTGCTGTCAAAGGTCTTTATCGATTCCTTCTCAAAGTAGACCTCCACTTTGTGTTCTTTGAGCTTTCGTATTGTCTGTAGGCTATCCACGGTATTGCGTGCGAAGCGACTGACGCTCTTGGTGACGATCAGGTCGATCTTGCCTGCAAGCGCGTCATCGAGCATCCGCTTGAAGCCCTCTCTCCTGGTGGTACTGGTACCACTGATGCCCTCATCGGTATAAATACCGACGAACTCCCACTCGGCATTGGCCTTGATCATACTCGTGTAATAATCCACCTGCGCTTCATACGATGCGTATTGGTCATCACTATCAGTGGAAACGCGGGCATAGCCTGCGACCCGGCGTTTTGGCGCGAAGGAATCCGTAGCCTGTCCAGTGGAATAATCCCGTACTGCCGGGATTACGCGTACTGCTCTCATGATAGTACCTCTCTGTTGTTCTTTTCTTGTTGCTGTGCCAATGCCTGTCGATATGCCCAGGCATCTCGCTTGGCAGTGTTCTTCCAGGCAGTGGTGATCACTTCGTTGTTCTTGAGATGGAACTCAAGGGTGTCGACGAAAGCCACGATATGATCAACATGGCTGTAAATCCAAGCTTCTTCGAAGGGATCATCCGGTGATGCACCATCTAATGGTCCAATAACCGAACAACATACCTGGCGTAGGGTATAGACCGGTAGGCTCTTTGACTGACAGGCCTTGGCTCCACGCTTCCTCTTGAGGGAACACTGGTAGTGGCCTTGTTGGAACGCTGTGAGCTCACCGCTCCACGTGTTCGGAGTATAGGTGAACGTGCTGCCGCAATAGCCACAGACAATCTTGCCAGTAAAGCAGGTGGCACGCCGCCATCTCACCGCACCTGATCGGCGTCGGCGTTCACGCTCTGCTTTCACTTTCTGGTGCAATTCTTCATCAATGATTACCGGGTGGGTGCCCTGTACCTCGAATCGGGGAAGTTGACCATGATTCATCAGCTTACGATGGGTGATGTGGTCGTCTGTGAAAGTACGCTGCAGGATGCTGAACCCTTGATATTTCTCCTGATTGAGGATCCGATGGATCGAAGACTTACCAAATGGAAGACCTTTTCTATTGAAGATGCCCTGCCTTGCCAAAGTATCAGAGATTTCGGTGAGCATCATGCCGTCAGCGAAAGCACGGTACATGAACCGAATTGCCTCGGCTTCCTTTTTGATGATCTCGAAATGGTCCTCAACCCACTGGTATCCATAAATGTTGTAGGCAAGGAAGCGCCCTTGGGAGAAGCGTTTACGAATACCCCATTTGACGTTCTCACTGATCGAATAACTTTCTTCCTGTGCATAGGAAGCGAGGATGGAGAGCATCAGCTCCCCATCACCGGTGAGCGAGTCGATATTTTCCCGCTCAAAACGCACCGAGATGTTGCGTTCCCTCAGGCTTCTCACAGTCTTGAGCAAATCGACGGTATTGCGCGCAAAACGACTGATGCTCTTGGTGAGGATGATGTCTATCTTGCCTCTCTCACAATCGGCTATGAGCCGTCTGAACTCGCTGCGATGTCTCATCCCCGTACCGGATATTCCTGCATCAGCATACACCCCGGCATATTCCCAAGAGGGATTGGCTTGGATGAGCGTACTGTAATGGCTGACCTGGGCTGCTAGGGATTGCATCAATTCGTTCGAGTCGACTGAAACGCGTGCATAGGCTGCCACCCGCTTTTTCGTGGGAAGGGAAGTGATGGTACGCTGGATCTTGGTTATCTTTGGCATGGTCCTGCGTCCCCTCCTGTTGGTTCATCCTTTGTTGAAAAACTGATCATATCTTTCTCCTGCAAGTAATTGATTGTATTGTATCAATCGCTCGTATCGCCATGATAGTCAACCAACCTCAGCCAACAATATCCCGATCGGAGGACGATACCTTTCAAGCAACAAGGTCCTAGCCGCAGTGAACTCCTCGTTGGTGAGATACCCCGACCTACGCATGCTTTCGGCTATGGACAACGAAATCTGGTAGTCCAATTCTGATGCAAAGAGGTCATTGTCCATCGGAAGGCCCCTGGTAGTAGCGTGCGTTGATATAGCACTCGTGGCTGCAGTACTTCCGGTCGGCATTTCCGTACACGGAGTACCGCTTTCCACAGGTTGGACAAGTGAAGTGGTGGAGGGCCTTTGAGGAACGATCCACCAGATACAGGTGGGTGTTCCACCACTTCTGGCTGCAAGCCTTCGAGCAGAAGGTTTTCCTCTTGCGCTTCGGAACCTGTTCGATATGTATGCCACACTGTTTGCAGGAGCTTTCTTGGGTTGGGACAATTGCAGGAAGGATGCCCTTCCTTGTTGTCCGTATGCAGTAGGATTTCACCGTCCCCTCGGGCAGGCAAAGGGTTGTTGCTATGCGTTTGTAGTTCCAACCCAGCTGCCGCATCTCTTGGATTTGTCTCTTCTGGGGCTCAGTCATGGAAAGCCCCCATGAGAGGCTTTTGTGTAGAAGGTCTTGGGGAAAAGGGTATATTCCACTGTTCGGTCATTTGGTCCTCCGGTATGAAGGCTCAATGATTGGCCCTCAGTACCTTCCGGACACGAGATGGGATTTGACCGATAAAAAGTGCAAAAAACATGATCTTCGCTTCCGAAGGAAGAACAGCAAAACGAAATGTCTGCTGAAAAGCGGAAAGGAATACGAAGTCCCATGGAGCCCTATTACAATAGGGTTGCCACAACTCAGCTGCCAGTCTTCTTGCCTGGAGAGTCTAAAAGGCAATTGAGCTTTTTGGCAATAGGGCTAGGCGCTTCCAGCAAACATTCCCAGCATGACTCTCTCCATTGATTCCTATTGGTTTGTATGCAATTGGCTTACATACCATTGTGCAAATGAATTTCGATCAAAGGCAACCCAATCCCCGATAGCCAACGTGGGGATGGCTTTCGGGCGATTTTCAATGGATTGGATCAAACCCAATAAATCGAGACCGAACATATCAGCCACCTCCTGTATGGTCAGGATTCTCATTCGATCCAAAAAAGAGGGGGAGGGAATACCAGGTTTTGGTACGTGATCATAGGTATGGGTAAGTTTTGCAATTGCATTCTCCCAGGCTTGTCTATCCAATTCTGTCAGGGGACCCCCGGGTATTTCCAGTGGTTTCCCTGTTGTTGCATTGCCAATGATGATCTGAAGTTCCTTCCTTACCTGTCCATCCAACAATTGGTCAAGAGTCCCTCTGGAAATGAATTCGATTGGCTTCATGGATTACCCCTTGCTTGTAACATATATAGGTAAAGGGAAGGACTACCCGGTTTCGCTTCAAGTATCTTACTAAAAAAGGTGATGGAGAAAAAGAATCAACCTCTATTCGATTATCACCCAATGGTGTACATCTGTTCGCCCTATGCGGGAGATATTGATGAGAACATAAGAAAGGCTCAACGATATAGTCGCTTTGCTGTTGAGAAAGGGTATCTTCCAATAACCCCTCACTTACTCTTTCCCCAGTTCCTCGATGACGGCCTGCAGAGTGAGCGCGACCTGGGCATGTTCTTCGGTATCGTCCTCATGAGCAAATGTGCAGAAGTTTGGGTGTTTGGGGAAGAAATCAGCCTGGGGATGAAAGGTGAAATTGATATAGCAGAGCGTAAGGGGTATAAGGTAAAATATTTTAGGAGTGATTGCATAGAAGTTGATCCGAAATCATCTTGATTGCACTACATTCGATCATACCACCAATCAAAGGCTGGATACTCCGAAAGGCTGCACTGTCATCGTAAATATTATTGCAAGTCAACCTTCGTTACGCTTGAAACGGCGATCAAGCTTCTTGAGAAAATAGGCATGCACCCTGAAATCTCCTGTCAACTCAGGATGGAACGCGGTCACCAGAATGTTTTTCTGTTCGGCGGCAACGACGCGTCCATCAACTGTGGCAAGGATCGTGACATCATCTGCAGCTCTCGCGATTACCGGGGCACGGATGAAAATCATCGGAATTTCACCAATTCCCAAGAAGGTTCCTTCGGTTTGAAAACTGCCCAACTGTCTACCGAAGTCATTCCGTCTCACCATGATCGGTAGCGTTCCGAAATGGACAGTTCTTTCGTTCTCGATACCAGCAGCCATCAAGATCATTCCGGCACAAGTGCCAAACACGGGTAACCCACTATCCACCATGGTTCTAATCGGATGGAAAAGTTCAGTCTCATGAAGCAGTATCCCGATAACAGTACTCTCCCCGCCGGGAAGGATCAGCCCGTCAATACCGTTATCAAGATCGGATTTCTTCCTAATCAGAAAGCTTTCGACCCCCAACTTGTCAAGTACAACGATGTGTTCGGCGAATCCACCTTGAAGCGCAAGCACCCCGATTCTCATAGTCCTCGCTCCGCCATCAACAACTCAATCTCTTGTTCATTGATCCCGATCATTGCTTCTCCCAAATCCTCCGAAAGGACCGCGAGGATATCAGGATCATTGTAATTAGTAACAGCCATGACGATGGCCCTGGCACGTTTTGCAGGATCTCCTGATTTGAAAATCCCCGAACCAACGAACACCCCCTCCGCACCGAGTTGCATCATCAATGCAGCGTCAGCTGGAGTGGCTACTCCACCGGCGGCAAAATTCACCACTGGAAGTCGTCCCTTCCGTGCGACATCGAAAAGCAGTTCATAGGGAACCTGGAGCTTCTTCGCCTCTTCATACAATTCATCCTCGCGCACATGTTCCAAACTCTTGATCTGTCGATTGATGAGCCGCATGTGACGGACCGCCTGTATAATATCGCCAGTACCTGGTTCCCCCTTGGTACGGATCATCGATGCCCCCTCAGCGATACGACGGAGGGCTTCGCCGAGATCCTTAGCACCGCACACAAACGGTACATTAAATTTCCTTTTGTCGATATGATACACATCGTCGGCAGGGGATAGCACTTCACTCTCATCTATATAATCGATCTCGAGAGCCTGCAATATCTGAGCCTCCACGAAATGTCCGATTCGAACTTTCGCCATGATCGGTATGGTTACTACTTTCTGGATCCCTTTGATCATTTTGGGATCGCTCATCCGGGAGACCCCTCCAGCTGTCCTGATATCAGCCGGAATGCGCTCGAGGGCCATCACGGCACAAGCACCGGCATCCTCGGCAATCTTCGCCTGTTCCGGAGTTGTCACGTCCATGATCACTCCACCCTTGAGCATTTGTGCAAGATTCTTATTCAGATCATATCTGCTTTCCATACCGCATTCACTCCTCTGCTATTGATTCATTTATAAGGCTGCTTTATTCTATGGATAATCTGACTGTATGAAAAGTGTCAGATTATGATAATTCTATGGTATCAGATAGGTGGTGGCTTGATGAATGAAATTGCCTTGCATCTCGATCGGAACGACGGACAGACGTTGACTGAACAGTTGTACACATTTCTGAAAACCGAAATCATGAACGGGAATATTTCGAAGAATGAAAAGGTGCCATCGAAGCGGCAGTTGGCCTTGAATCTGGAGTGCAGCATCAACACGATACAAGGGGCATACAACCAACTCGTCGACGAAGGGTATCTGATCGCAAAAGAGAGGAGCGGCTACTACGTGGCCGAACTGGACGGCATTCTGAACCTTAAGAAGATTCAGAGAGTCCCGAATATGGATACGAAGCTGACGGAAAGATACCGGTACGATTTCTCGTACCATGGTGTGGATCTGGAACACTTTCCGTTCCGTGAATGGCGCAGGATCACACGGGATGTGATCAACGAGGACGACAAGGATCTTCTATGTGTGGGTGATCCGAAGGGATTTCTCGGGTTGCGAACGAGTATTGCACGGTATCTTCATCATTCCAGGGGGGTGGCGTGCTCGATACGACAGATCGTGGTAAGTTCCGGAACTGAATTCCTACTCCAATTGCTCATCCAACTGTTTGATCCCTCCACACAGTATGCGATTGAGAACCCTGGGTACGAAAAACTCAATCTTTTATTCAAAAGCAATCGTGTGAAAATCAAACCTTTGCCACTGGATGACCAAGGCTTACGACTGGAGGGGCTCGAACAGCACTTGGTGGATGTGGTGTGTATCACTCCTTCGCACCAATTTCCCACGGGGTGCATCATGCCGATCGCAAGGCGACTCCAACTGCTCGGTTGGGCAGGCGGAAAACCAGGTCGTTACATCATAGAGGATGATTATGACAGCGAGTTCAGGTACTCTGGAAAACCGATACCCTCTTTGCAGGGACTGGATCAGAACGGTCGGGTGATCTATATGGGAGCTTTCTCGAAATCCCTCTCTCCCGCTTTTCGAATCAGCTACATGGTCTTGCCTGAACATCTAATTGATTCGTTTGATGAAAAGTTAAATTTTTTCAATTGTCCTGTCTCGATAATCGCACAGAAGACTTTGGGGGAATTCATGAACAAAGGTCATTTCGAGCGCCATCTCAACCGTATGCGCAATCTTTATGGACAGAAGAGAGAAGCACTTGTTTCCGCGATACATGAACATCTTCCCTTTGCTCAAATTGAGGGAGCTTCGGCCGGGTTGCATCTAACTGTTCGGATCAACAACGGCATGAATGAGAATGAGTTGGTTGCCTTCGCAGAGCACCAACAGGTAAAGGTCTATGGACTATCGCGTTATTATTCGAATTCCCCGCATGATAGAAACGATGGCAGATTGTTGCTTGGATTCGCCACGATGAAGATCGATGAGATAAACAATGCGGTTGCATTGCTAAAAAAAGCCTGGTACTAATACACGTGCCGACATATGGATGCAGAGGGACAATAGATCAGCGAAGACCTGGCGCATCAAGTAAAACGGCGTGTCAATGAGGATTTTTCACGATGTCGAAGTTATCCAATGAATAATCTCAATACAATTGTTGGGTTTTAGATATACCACTTATGCTCAGGAAGAAGTTTTCCTCAATGCCTCTCAAAAATGCATACTATTCACCGAAACCTGACAGTTGGTTTACCAGGGCTGAATGCGAACTCTCGGTTTTGACCACAATGCATCGACACAAAAGGCTACCCAACCAGGATTCTTTCTTCGTGAAGATTTCCCCATGGTGTCGAGAGAAAAGTTCTTGACAAAAGGAGATCCATTGGTGGATGACGCTATATCATACACAAAGTCAAATATAGAATACATTTAGTTTGAATTATTGTACATTGAGATTTCCAGAGATAGTATTTGTACTATTTGTCCGCGATATAGTGGCAGCCGATAGAGCGGGTATTGTGCAGTGCCGCATTAACAATGATCCCGGCACAAATAACGGCATTTCTCAGCTCGATAATTTCTTTATTCATTGCCGAGCTCTGGTAAAAATCGAATATTCTGTGAGAAAAGTAACTTAAATCAGCTCGTGCACGGGTCAGCCCTTTTGTGGTTCGTACAATTCCGGCGTAATTCCACATAGTCATCTTTATCTCCTGCCAATCCTGTTTCAAAAGAAGGGGATCAAATTCTATTCCGGATGCCGGACTGCTCCATTCCGGAATAGCACTGAACCTATTTTCTGATATCCGGTTTCTGCTTTTACTAATAGAGTCAGCACAATTTTTACCCCATAACAAACCTTCCAGTAAAGAAGTTGAAGCAAGCCTGTTTGCACCGTGCAATCCAGTGCAGCTTACTTCACCGATTGCAAAGAGATTCTTTATTGATGTTTTTCCACTTTCATCCACTTTTATCCCACCGCAGAAATAGTGAGCAGCTGGAACGACGGGTATAGGCTCCCGGGTAATATCTATTCCTCCGCCTAAACAGGTTGTGTATATTTTTGAGAACCGCTTTTCTATGGGTTCAGTTCCGGTATAATGGTTTGCAAGGTCAAGAAGGACATATTCAGAACCATCTTTTCCCATTTTATCGTAAATACTTCTTGCCACCACATCACGGGGTGCAAGATCCCGTAATTCTGAATAATCCTGCATAAATTGGCGCCCGTTAAGATCTGTCAGTCGTGCTCCTTCCCCTCGTAAGGATTCCGAGATAAGAAAACGTTTTATATTACGGTGAAAAAGCGAAGTCGGATGAAACTGTACAAATTCAGCATTTATAATATCAGCACCAGCCCTGTAGGCCATGGCAATACCATCTCCTGTTGCGGATTTTGGATTTGTTGTATGCTGATAGAGATTCCCGATTCCGCCGGTTGCAAGGACAACTGTATGGGCTGGAATCTTTATGACCTCACCGGATATATTATCCAGAGCATATACCCCCATAACTTCCCTTGCAGTATACAGCTCCTGAGTATCGAGAGAGTGATGGTTATTGGTTATAAGGTCAATAGCCGTGGTGTCAGTGAGAATTTGCAATCCTATTTTTTTCGCATATTCAATTAAAGATCGTTGAATCTCTTCTCCAGTCAAATCCTGATAATGTATAATTCTTCTCTGTGAATGAGCAGCCTCTTCAGTGTAGTCCAGCTCCCCGGCATCATTATAGTCAAATTTAGTTCCGGTATGGTTAATAAGAAAATCGAAGACCAGTTTTGGACCGTTTTTACTAAGCTCCCGCACAGCCTGAGTGTTATTATATTTACATCCAGCCTCAAGAATATCGTTTACCAGACTGTTTGCTGTATCACCATCACGCCAGGCGATAATACCGCCTTGTGCATGGTGTGTATTGGTGTCAGATACTGCCGGCTCCTTTGTAATAAGCAAAACATTTTTCCCGGCCTCTTTCAAAGCGATACCACAGGTGAGACCGGCAATTCCCGTACCGATAATAACTGCGTCATATATTGTTTTCATATTTAATTTTCCTGGACTATAGAGATCATATTGTTGAGGGATAGGGCCGCATCTTTCCGGATAGATTCAGGAACAGAAATAATATGATCCGGGTATTTTAGCAGCAAGGTATCGTCAGCAATGGCCTCAAGCATGTATTGAAGGTTATTAATGGTAGTTTTTTCCATATTACTGCAGTGTGATTCAAAAATGGGGAAAATGGATTTTTCAGGAAAATCTGCGGCAACCCGGGATACAAAATTATACTCAGTTCCAACTCCCCAGATGGTACCGGCAGGAGCTTTTTGAATGGTGTTGTAAATATACTGGGTGGACCCGGCATAATCGGCTGCTGCCGCAACTTGCTCCCTGACTTCCGGATGTACAATGACTCTTATTCCGGGATGTTCATCCCGGATACGTTCAATATGTTCTGTAGTAAATCTCTGATGTACCCGGCAGTTTCCATCCCAGAGAAACAGTTTGATATCCTCTGGTTTTCCAGTGGTCTCTATGGTGCAGTCCTGCCGCACTATTGCAATCTGTTCATCGGGTATGGAAAGTTCTCTAGCGGTGTTTATGCCCAGGCAGTAGTCGGGTAGAAAAAATACAGGAGTATTATTCTGAAGATAGTGGGTCATGATTTTTTGTGCATTCGAGCTGGTGCATACCGAACCTCCGTATCGCCCGCTGAGGGCTTTTAAATCGCCGTACGCATTCATGTAGACGACGGGTATGGCACTCTGTCCGCAGAACTCGTGTATATTCTGCATGGCAGTTTCCGCTTGATCAATCGAAATCATATCAGCCATCGGACATCCTGCATTGGAAGCAGGAAGAATGATTCTCTGGTGTTCTTTTGCCAGAATTGCTGCTCCCTCGGCCATAAACTTGACTCCGCAGAATACAATATACTCGGCATCGATGCTACTGACATCAACGGCAAGTTTGTACGAATCACCAATAATATCAGCACAGGCAATGATCTCCTGCTTCTGATAATGGTGAGCAGGAATTATAAGCTGATCCCCAAGCTGTTTTTTTAGTTCCCTGATACGTTTATTCATAATCTATTATTCCTCTATAGCTATTTTCGAAGAGAAAAATCAAAGGCGGTAACCGTATGTGTCAGTCCCCCTACAGAAATGAAATTGACACCTGTATCGGCGATTGAGGGGAGTCTTTCAATGGTAACATTTCCAGAGGCTTCAGTTTCTGCTGTTTCACCAACCATACGTACAGCTTCCTTCATCATCCGGAGAGACATATTATCAAGCATAATTCTGTCTGCGGCCGAATCGAGTGCCACTCTGACCTCTTCAAGCGTACGGGCTTCTACCTCAATCCGATAGGTATCACCCCACATATCCCGAATTCGCTGTACTGCCTGGGGAATACCGCCGGCGGCATCTATATGATTATCTTTAATCATTACCATATCATACAGCCCCATTCGGTGGTTTTGACCGCCGCCGCAGGCAACAGCATATTTTTCCAGTTCCCGCAGACCGGGAATAGTTTTTCGGGTATCAAGAATTACCGCTCCCTTTGCAGCGAGTGTATACTTATGAGTCTTTGTGGCTATCCCACTCAAATGCGAGAGGAAATTCAAGGCAGTACGTTCAGCGGTCAGGATGGAACGGACTTTTCCGGAGATGACTGCAACAAGAGCACCGGGAGATAACTCATCGCCGTCATTTTTCAGGAAATTTACTGATATTTCTGCATCAACTTCGTTAAATACTTCAATTACTGTCGTGGATCCGCAAAGGATTCCGGAATCTTTTGATACCAGGTTGAAGATATCTTTCTCAGTGGTAAATATTGCTTGACTGGTTATGTCTCCTGTTTCGGAAAGATCTTCTTTGAGTGCACGAGTAACTAATTTTGTCATAGGTTTTCCCTCCGATACTGTTTAAAGAAACAGTATATGGTATTTGACAAATATAGGGAATAGTGTCAAGAAAAAATCGGTAATAATAGCAATAATATATAGTGAAATCCTCTTTTTTGATGAACCAACAAGAGGAATTGATGTCGGTGCAAAAAGTGAAATTTATACCTTGATGAATGAACTGGTTAAAGAGGGAAAATCAATAATCATGATCTCTTCCGAGCTCTCGGAAATTCTTCGAATGAGCGATCGGATCGTGGTTATGTGCGAAGGGGAATAGCCAGGAAGTCTCCTTTGAGGTTTCGGATCCCGGAGAACGGCCGGTATTTTGTAATAGTTGATACGAATGGAATCGGTGGGAAAGTAAATGCATCAGTGCAGACTTTTCACCCATTACCTGCAGTTAAACACAAGCCTGATGAACTTGTAGCAGTTGAGCTGCCGGAGAAACATAGTAAGATAAATATAAGATGGTAATGAGTATATAGTTCCTGCTATCAAATACTTAGATTGCTAATTATGAGTAACTGTTAGGAGAAGTATGTCAAAAAAGTTTTGTTTATCATCTCTGGTTATTGTATTGCTTGTCCTTGTCGTTACGAAAATAGTATAGGGGCAGTTTCTATTACTGTCAATTTTCACCTAGAATACACAGATTCTTCCTGTCTTGGATGAACTCCAATGTGGATAGCTGGCTTACGATGTTATCATTATATACCGTCCATCTCCAATGCGCAGGTTCTCCATCTGGGCACCGAGTCCTTTCAGCTTGCTTAGCTATAGGCCCTTTTCCTTTGGGAGTACCTTTGGGCAATAAAGAGTGAGGCAATTACCAGCTCTTGTCATTGCCCTCCCATATTGGTATGCTTTGTATGAACACCGATCCCGTTGGGACGATGATTCAAAGCCCACTGGTTTTTTACAAAAGCTTACCCGATCAGACTTGATCCAAAAGGACAGGTACTATGGACACTACTCAGAAAAAGGATGGAGTGAAAAACTCCATTACCTTAACCGCCCCTGGTTTTATAAAACGTAAGAAAACCCATCAAAAAATCTCAATGGTCACTTGCTATGATGCCGCCTTTGCGAAAATAATCACAAAGACCGACATTGACTGTGTATTGGTAGGAGACAGTTGTGCCATGGTGGTGTATGGTGAAAAAACCACTATTCCAGCTACCATAAACATGATGAGGGACCACACCAAAGCAGTGCGAAACGGTCTTCCAAATAAGTTCCTTGTAGCCGACATGCCGTTTCTCAGTTTCCGCAAAGGGATCCCATCCGCTGTAGAAGCCGCTGGAGAGCTCATGCAAGCCGGAGCGGATGCGGTAAAGATCGAGGGCCTCACTGGTCATGAGGATACTATCACCCATCTTATTCATTCGGGGATCCCCGTCATGGGTCACCTTGGCCTTACCCCACAGTTTTATCATAGCCTTGGCGGCTATAAAGTCCAAGGCCGAGAAATACAGGCTGCGCAAGACATCAAGTCCCAAGCGCTCAAATTAGAAGAATTGGGATGTTTCTCTCTCGTTCTCGAATGTATCCCCGAATACCTGGGAGGCGAGATAGCACGATCATTGACCATCCCCGTTATAGGAATAGGGGCAGGTCGAGAAGTTGACGGTCAGGTTCTGGTTCTGCATGACCTTCTTGGGCTATCTGATACTAAGACTACTTTCGTCCGACAGTATATTTCTGGAGCTGATTTGGTAGCCAACGCCCTTAATTCCTACTGCAGCGATATCTCCGACGGTTCTTTCCCCTCCGAAAGCGAGGTGTTCAGCGTATGAAAATTATACGGACACCCAACGAATGGCAAAGGGAACGACAAAGAATGGGCTCTGCCACGGTAGGATTGGTTCCCACCATGGGAGCCTTACATGCTGGGCATCTTTCACTCATTCGAAAATGCCGGTCAGAAAACTCCATCACAGTGGCCAGCATATTCGTGAATCCCACTCAGTTCAACAATAAACAGGATCTTAGTGCATATCCCCGCACGTTTGAAGATGACTGCCGACTTCTTGAGCAGGAAGGGACCGATATTCTTTTTTCCCCCGACTATACCGATATGTATCCTGATGATTTCCGTTACCAGATTAGGGAAACAGAACTGAGCACCCGCTTATGCGGCGCGACGCGACCTGGACATTTCGATGGAGTCCTTACCGTAGTCATGAAGTTGCTTACTATCATAGGACCAACACGGGCTTACTTTGGTGAAAAAGACTATCAACAGTTCCTGCTGATAAAAGGCATGGCGGAGGCCTTTTTTTTACCGACCCAGATTATGGACTGTCCGTTGGTGCGCGAGGCTTCCGGTCTGGCATTGAGCTCCCGTAATCGGCTGTTATCCGAAGCAGATCGACGCAAAGCCCCCAAATTTTATCAGGCGCTGTCCTCAGGGAAACCACTAGATGAGATACAACAGCTTCTTGAATCAGACGGTTTCACGGTGGATTATGTCGAAGAATATGACGGAAGGGTTTTTGGAGCGGTATTTTTAGAAGAAGTGAGGTTGATTGATAATGTCAAAAGGTAATATTCTCATCCACTTATCGGGATCCATCTCCTGCTTCAAGACCTGCACGCTGGCCTCGCTTTTAGTCAAAGCCGACTATTGCGTGCAGACCACGGCTTCGCAGGCGGCGTTACAATTCATTGGCAAGGCGACTCTCGAAGGCATAACCGGACGTCCGGTCCTGACCGACCTTTTTGGTGGGGTTCCTGACTTTACTCCCCATATCACGCTTGCCCAGAAATGGGCTGACCTTATCTTGGCCTATCCGGCCTCGGCCAATCTTTTGAACAGACTTGCCGCAGGTCTTTGCGATGATCTGTTCGGCAGTATTTGTCTTGCCAACAATTTCAACAAACCTTTGTGGCTCGCTCCAGCTATGAACAGTGAGATGTTCGCTCACCCCTCTGTCTGTTCTTCGCTACAAAAACTCCAGGATTGGGGGGCTTTGATTTTCCCCACTGAAGAAGGTAGGCTTGCCTGCGGTACGATAGGAAAAGGAAGGCTGATCGCCCCGGAATTTGTCTTTGCACAGATTGAGAGTGCTCTATGCGTATCCTAATTACCGGGGGAGGTTGCGAAGAACCCATCGACGGGGTGCGTAGCATTTGTAATTTCTCCTCAGGAAAAACGGCGGCGTTTCTTTGTGACCATCTTGTTGCAAAAAACTTTTCGGTGACGGCGGTTTTCTCCCAACGTGCTGTAAAGCCACAAAAATCCGTCATCCTGTATAGCTACAGGACATTTCAAGACCTAGCAGGCACCCTTCAACAGGTCCTTGGCCAACACTCGTTCGATATGATCATCCATGCCGCAGCGGTGAGTGACTTTAGTGTAGACACCGTCACGATCAATGGCATTGGGTATCCCTCAGGCAGTGTAGGTAAAATAGAATCGGGCTCGGATGTGGTGATCCGTCTGAAAGGGAACCCTAAGATTATCGATAGTCTTGCATCGTGGTCAAGAAACAAAGCTTGCAGAATTGTCGGCTTCAAGTTGACCAATGCCGCCCCTGGCAAAGTGCGGGAAGAGCTAGCATATGCCCTTCTTAAGAGGACGGATATAGACTTTGTGGTATCAAATGACCTATCTGAAATAACCGGGGACCGGCACCCGGTCTGCATATATCGAAAAAAGAGCGGTAAGGACCTGGAATGTAGGTATCAAGGGCAGACGAAACAGGAATTGGCGGACATCCTGACCATGATAGCCAACGAAATACAAGGAGACAGTGTATGATTCTGACGATAGATGTAGGCAACACCCAATTGTTGGGAGGCCTTTTCAAAGATGACAATCTTATCCTTCAATTCAGGAGGATAACGAGTCTGGGAACCAGCTCCGACGAGCTTGGGATATTCCTAAGAAGCGCCATTAGGGAAAATGGATACGACCCCTTTGAGGTCAGCGAGATTGTTTGCTGCAGTGTGGTTCCTTCCCTGAACCATTCCCTGGGGAGCGCGTGTTTGAAATATTTTAAGAAAGAGGCCTTCTTTGTGCAGACTGGGATAAAAACCGGGCTAAAGATTCGTTACAACAACCCTAAGGATGTGGGTGCTGACAGGATAGCCAATGCTATCGGTGGTATTTCGTTGTACCCCAATAGAGACCTCATCATAATCGACTTGGGAACCGCCACCACATTCGATGCCATCACATTCGATAGGAATTATCTGGGAGGGGCTATCGCTCCTGGACTCAAGATGTCTATGCTCGCACTTGAAACCGGGACTGCAAAACTTCCTTCCGTTGAAATCATATGCCCTGAAAAATCCTGTGGTAGTTCAACAATCGAAGCGATTCAGTCAGGTCTATTCAATGGTCATATTGGATTGATCAAGGAGTTTATCCAGCGGTTTGAAAGTGAATGTTTCAATGGGCGAAAACCTGTTGTTCTAGGAACAGGGGGCTTTTCCCGACTCTTTGAATCGACAGGGCTTTTTACAGAGATTCAACCCAATCTGGTTTTGCTTGGCTTAAAGAAAGCACTAGAACTCAATACATAAGGCTGCCAAGATGGCAAGCGTATCTCATAGGAGTACTTGTATGATAATTGAAGTCCTAAAATCCAAACTACATCAGGCGACGGTGACCGGAGCGAATATCAATTATGAAGGATCAATTTCCATAGATCCCTTTCTCTACAAAAAGGCTGGTATGTTTTTACACGAAAAGGTGGATATCCTCAATATGAACAACGGGGCCCGCTTTTCCACCTACATCATCAATGGTAAGGAGAGTGAGATCTGTCTAAATGGCGCCGCGGCCCGGTTGGTGGTGGCAGGCGATAAAGTGATCATCGTTGCGTACACGCATATAGAAAGCAAGGATGCAGAATCGTGGCAACCCAAGATTGTTATCCTTGGAGAGAGCAACAGCATCAAGGAAAATATTCCAAAAGCATGACAGGGAATACTTGTCCAAATAGTTCTTGCCCAATATACACCTGCTCGTTATGGCAGCTCAGAAAATCTTTTGCTGGCTGGTTTCCCAAAAGGACCGTACCCCTTCAAATATATCTTACTGCCAGCAGTATAGGTAGATCACTTATCAGCTTTAGGGAGAATCAAATCGATGCTCTCATGAGCGGTTTCATTTGTTTTCTCCTTCTCCAGTAGACCGCTTTGCCCTGGGAATTCTTCTTCGCACCCCAACTGCAGTTCTCATCGGGCGCGTTGTCCGGAAGGGGATTGCCTATTGACATGATTTTACTGAAGTGATTAACTATTATAGAATCAATCGTCAGTATAGATGATTGATTGAAACAAAGTTCTTCAGGGTCAGGTGTAATTCCTTACCGGCGGTAGGCAGCCATGCTGCAAGCCCGCGAACCCGTTTGGGTTGATTCGGTCAAACTCCGAAGCCGACAGTCAAAGTCTGGATGGAAGAAGAATTGAAATTTCTCCGATACAGGATTACTCCTGTGTTCGGTTATTTTTCTTTTAATCCATGCAATGTATTACCCTTGAAAGAATTGTTTCAAGGGGTTTTTTTATGAGCAATGAAGAACAATTTATGAGTAGGGCACTCGAGCTTGCAGAAATGGGAAGGGGATATACAAGTCCCAATCCGTTGGTGGGTGCTGTACTTGTAAAAAATGGGAAAATTATTTCTGAAGGCTATCACCAACGTTACGGAGGGCCACATGCAGAGATTCATGCACTCCAAGCAGCAGGGAAGGAGGCTGAAGGGAGTACTCTCTATGTTACGCTGGAGCCTTGTTCTCATCATGGCAAGACCCCACCCTGTTGCGAGGCGATTGCTGCAGCTAAAGTGCAAAGGGTCGTATGTGCTCTTCCCGATCCAAACCCGTTGGTCAATGGGAATGGGTTTGCATATCTTGAAAGACAAGGGATTGAGGTATCTTGTGGCCTGCTCGCAGAACAAGCCCAAAAGCAGAATGAGGTATTTCTCCATTTCATAAGCACAAAGACTCCCTTCGTAATCATCAAGACTGCAATGAGTCTTGATGGCAAGATTGCCACAAAAACAGGCGAAAGCCGTTGGATCACTTCCAAGTACTCTAGAACCTATGTGCATCGGCTACGGAATACGATTTCCGCCATCATGGTGGGTGTTGGAACTGTTTTGAAGGATAATCCACTCCTTACCACCCGTACTGAGGATGGTCATCCCAGAAATCCTGTCAGGGTGGTGATGGATTCGACCGGGAAGACCCCCTTGGACGCCAAATTATTCCAGACAATCAATCAAGCCCCTCTAATCATAGTCGCTACGACAGCGATTTCATCTAAGAAGGTTGAGTCCTATCGTTCTGCAGGAGCGGAAGTAATTGTGATTGCTGCGTCCGATCGGTTGCAACAGATAAAACATACATTGGAGGCCTTGGCTGAAAGAGGAATAGACAGCCTGCTTGTTGAGGGAGGGGGAACTCTTGCGGAATCCTTCGTCCGTGCAAACGCCGTACAGAAAATGTTGGTATTCATCGCTCCTACCATCATTGGAGGCAAGGATGCGCGTACACCTGTAGAGGGGGAGGGCATCAGTAAACTGGCAGAATCTAGCAAGTTCGAGATTGCAAGTGTATCTACCATTGGTTGCGACATCATGATTGAAGCATATCCGAGAAGGAGGACCTCATGTTTACCGGGTTGATTGAAGAAGTCGGTTCTGTTAGGGGACTTCAAGGAAATATATTACATATTGGCTGTCGAATGATGCAGGACAGTCTGGCACTTGGTGACAGCATCGCTGTAAATGGGGTCTGCCTTACGATTGTAGGCTACGATTCACTGGAAATTGGTGCGGAGATCATGCCAGTAACCATGAGCACTACAAATTTGGGTTTCTTGAAACCAGGCATGCAGGTGAATCTCGAAAGGGCTGTCCGGATGGGGGACCGGTTGGGTGGCCATCTGGTATCTGGCCATGTTGACGCAACGGCTACCATAGTGAATTCCAGACAGGAACAGGACGCCAGATTGGTTACGGTCAAAATTCCCTTGCATCTTGAGCCTTACGTCATCGAAAAGGGCTCCATCGCCATCGATGGCATAAGCCTTACCGTTGCCCATCTCGATCATACCCAAGTAGCGATATCCCTTGTCGGACATACGAAAACCCATACTACGCTTGCCAGCAAGAAGGTCGGAGATTTGGTGAATGTTGAGTGTGACCAGCTTGGCAAGTACGTCCAACGGTTGTTGACCACAGCAGGAAACAAAAGGGCAAGCCCTACAAAGGATACGATGAGTATGACGTTTTTACAAGAAAATGGATTCACGTTGTAAAGAGGAATTAGGAGAAAGGAATATGAATTTTTCTAGTATTGAGGAAGCATTGGCCGCTATCCGTAGCGGAAAGGTTATAGTGGTTGTCGATGATCAGCATAGGGAGCACGAGGGTGACCTCATCGCTGCCGCTGAATTGGCAACACCTGAGATCATAAATTTTATGGTAACGTACGGAAGAGGGTTGGTTTGTGTCCCATTGGCTAAGACCATTACTGATCGACTGAAGCTGTTTCCGATGATTGGCAGGAACGGGGATTCGATGATTGAGAGGCTTAAAGATCCTATGGGGACTGCCTTTACTGTGTCAGTGGACCATATCGAAACCACAACAGGGATAAGCGCTACTGATAGAGCCTTGAGCATCAGACAATTGGCAGTGCCTGCTTCGAAGGCTGAGGATTTCCATGTTCCTGGACATGTGTTCCCGCTTATCGCTGCTGACGGTGGAGTTTTGGTTCGTCCGGGTCATACAGAAGCAGCGGTGGATCTGGCTCGCTTGGCTGGATTGCAACCTGCAGCTGTCATTTGTGAGATTCTCAAAGATGATGGGACCATGGCGAGAACTGAGGATTTGAAAGTGTTCGCCGAGGCCCATGCCTTGCCAATAATCACGATGGCTCAATTGGTTGCGTGGCGGAAAATAGGGAAGGAATATGTCGTTCGGGACTCAGAAGTATCATTGCCTACGGAATACGGTATGTTCAAGGCTTATACATATTACCAATTCCCTTCAGGAAAACATCACATGGCGTTGGTCATGGGAGATCTTGAGGAATTGTCTTTAGATCCGTCGGTTTTGGTCAGGTTGCATTCAGAATGTCTCACAGGCGATGTGTTCCACTCCTTGCGTTGTGATTGTGGAGAACAGTTGCAGAGATCCATGAACATGATTGCAGATGAAGGGAAAGGAGTCCTGCTCTATCTTCGTCAGGAAGGACGAGGAATCGGTTTTCCGAACAAGATGAGGACATATCGTCTCCAAGAGACTGGTCTTGACACGGTGGATGCGAATCTTGCTTTAGGCTTTGATGCAGATGAGCGAGAGTATTTTGTTGGCGCTGCCATGCTAAAGGATCTTGGAGTACAATCGATACGACTTGTCACCAACAACCCACAGAAGCTGGCTGGATTGGAAGCGTATGGGATCAGGGTTGTTGATAGGGTTCCTGTTGTTATTCCCTCCAATGATACAAATAAGAACTATCTGGATACAAAGGCAAGAAAAATGGGACATCTTCTCTGAAGATACATCTCTAGACTTGATTAAGGAGCAAATGTATATGAACGAAAAGCAAATTTTTTCAGGAAATCTGGTCGCACAGGGAAAGCGATTTGGAATTGTTGTTGCAAGATTCAATGATTTTATTACCTCTCGTCTTGTCGATGGTGCCCTGGACTCACTATCCCGCCATGGGACACAAGACAGCGATATTGACATTGCTTGGTGTCCAGGGGCTTTCGAAATCCCCTTGGTAGCCAAGCGGATGCTCATGACAGAAAAATATGATGCAATCATCTGTCTCGGATGCGTGATTCGTGGGAGCACACCTCATTTTGACTTTGTGGCGAATGAGGTTTCAAAAGGGATCGGCAGGATTTCACTTGATTTTGCCAAGCCTGTGATTTTCGGGGTCCTCACTACCGATACAATCGAGCAGGCGATTGAACGGGCCGGTACCAAGGCTGGAAACAAAGGCTTTGATGCGGCCACATCAGCCGTAGAAATGGTCAATCTCTTGGAGTCCCTGTAATTCTTTTGTTTACTTTGTTTGGCAGATGATAAGTGTGAGGATTTGCTTCCTGCTTTATCATCTGCTCTATATTTAAGCGCATGGATTGCGAATTAAAATCTAGCAATCACCCAAGATCCCTGTTTGATGCGGTCTTGCTTCCCAGCAGCGAGCCCTCGTCGCCTTTCTCGACGGCCACCTTGATGCTTTCGCTGGTCAGGTCGACCAGCGTCGTGGGACTGGCAGCCTGGGCGAAGGAGCTTTCCTTGCCTGCCTGCAGCCGCGATCCCGTTCCTGTGTAAAATGCCATATGCGTTTCCTCTCTTGTTTAGAATTCCTTGGACCACTGCAAATCGATGCTTGCCTCGATGGCCGTGATGGTCGCCGAAGCGGTGACGGCAGGGTAGTAGTCCATGTCGGTGATGCGTGCGTCCTCGATGAAGCCTCCCAGGGTGGGGTCCCCTCGTAGGAGCAGGTACAGGGCTCCATACAGTGCGAATACACGCTTGACCAGAATCGCGTTGGGTGCACTCTTGCACAGGAGAAAGATGGTTGCGCGCATGGTGGCCAGGTCGCTATGCATCCCCAACGGCTCGAGGTTCTCATAATCGGGTTGGATGTAGAGCATCGTGGGACGCCGCATGGCATCCACATCGGGGAAGTCGATCTCTATGTTCTTCTCATCGAAGTGCTCGATGGAGATTCCTTCCTCCTGCTCCTGCAAGCCCGCCAGGTCCCGCGCGATCACATCCTTCAGCCTTTCGAGCACCTGCATCTCTGTCTTCATCGTGTGTTCTCCTTCTCGATGCGTGCCACCTCCCGCTGCACCAGCTGATCGAGCTTCGTCTTGAAGGCCGTCGTGCTCAGGTATTTCTTCACTGGGGCGGCCACGAAATCGCGCTCGGGAAGCTTCACCGAATGCACCCGCATCCACTTGCCGTCCTTTTGGAAGGTCAGCCAGCCTCCATCCTTGGCAGTGATCCGGGCTCCCTTGGCCAGGGCGTAGCCGTAGAATACCTTGTTCTGCTCGGAGGAAGCCTTGGCTTCGACGATCACCGCCTTGCCGCTACGGATCACGCGGCGGCTGATGCTCTTGTACAGCGCCCCGGTGCCCTTTGAGAGCCCGTGGGACTTGTAGGCCTTGCGCACCTGGGCTCTTGCGGCCGTGCCGATGCCGCCCAGGATGCGACGCATCGCCTTGTCCCGCTTCGCCCCGAGGCCCTGGAGGTAGGAGAGTGCTTCAGCCAGGTCAGTCTCGACCGATACGCTTTCGGTGCTATAGCTTCTTCGCATCCCCAGCATGTCAGAACCCCAGGATGCGCAAGCTGTCCAGCGGCTGCAGGTACTTGCGGTAGTTGCTGTAATTGACGAACGTGCGGCTGTTGTCGGCAAAGCTCTTGCCCGTCAGGCCGATGTTGCCCCCGGTCTCGCTGAGCATGAGCGTGGCGATGCGCAGGATCGAGACGACGATCACCAAAGGCATCTCTTGTGCGTCCCATCCCGCTGTGTAGCTCAGGCGGATATTGTCCTCGCCGACGGGGAACTTGGTAGTGTGATCCACAAAACGGATATGGTCGTCGCATGCGGCCACCAGGGACATGTCCACAGCGGCCGTTCCTACGGTGAGGGCTTGGACAACGGTGATGTTGCGACAGGGTAGGTACAGGCGCCTGGAACCGGTCCCCGAGACGACCACATCGGCATGCTCCTGCTGCTTCGGATCGAAGCCCAGGTACGAGCTCACGATATCCTCGGCAGTACAGAGGAAGGCGCCCTTGAGCTCTGCGGCCTCGGGAGCGTCCTCGTAGTTGCCGCTGTAGGTGTCGAACATGGCGATGCTGGCGATCATGCGCTTCCTCCCTAATCAAGGTGACGGACACCCCGACTTGCGCCGGGATGCCCCCATAGAATTTCTAAGCCTCGGTGACGGTCACCGTGCACGCCTCGGTGGCGGCATCGGCGAACGCCTTGGTGGCACCCGCGGTCGCATCGGACACGACGCAGTAGTAGTACGCGGTTCCTGCGCTCGACGTGGGTGCCTCATAGGTACTGGCCGTCGCACCGCTGATGAGTGTCCCCCCGGTGTTGGTCGCCCCCGTATTGGAGTACCATTGGTAGGCCAAGGCCCTGCCGTCCGAGGCTTCCGCCTGGACCGACAGGACGGCCGCCTCGCCGACGAGGGAAGCCACTTCGGTTTCCAACATGGCCACCTGAAGCGTCGGTATCTCAGGCTCGATCAGGCCCGCCTCCTTCAGGTGCCCGATCAGGACGTTCAGGTCCTTGACCGCGTTCGCCGCGGTGGAGGCCCCCGATGCCGGAATGTAGGGTATCGGGCACGGGCGCTCGTCGGTGATGATGCAGTCGGCAGCGAGGATGACCTCGCCGCCGATGACCGTCTTTTCACCGCCTTGTTCGCGGTAGTTTTTCGTGTTGTATCCCATCAGGTGCCTCCCTTAGGCTTTCTGCACGAGGACCTTGACGGCCTCGCCGAGGATCAGCCGCCCGTCCACGCGCTGGGACCCGAGGAATCCCACCTGGCCGGTCGGGGCGAACAGTTCTCCCAAACGCTTGAAGGTGCGTCCCTGGCGGTCGGCGATCCAGTAGTACGAGAAGTCCCCGAAGGCCACCGTCTTCGCACCGCTGGCGATCTCGGGCATGTACGCCGAGGTCCTCACCGGGCGGCCGAGGATGGTGTCGGGCTCCTTGGCCACCAGCGAGGGTTGCCAGATGTACTGCCCGTTGCCGTCCTTGAGCTTGCGGATCGCCTTGATGGTGGCGTCGTTGGTCAGCCACACCGCGTTCTTGCGGTACGGAGACCGAAGCGCATGGTACAGGTCGATGACCTCGTCACAGGTCAGCGCGGTGGCCGACGCGGCGGTGACTCCCACCTGAGCTCCTCCTGTGGCCGCGAGGATGCCCAGCGGCTTGCCCGATCCGTCCCCGGTGAAGAACGCGGCCTCCTCCTTGGCCCCGATGCGGCGGGCGAACTCGGTGGCAATGTAGGACTCGATGTCGAACACGCTGTCGTTGATCAGCTCTTCGGATACCTTGATGATCGTGCCCAGCTTGTAGGCGCTGATGGTCACCTGACCGAAGCTGTCGTCGCTCTCCGGATACGTTCCCTCCTCGTCGATCCATGCCGCCTCGCCCTTGGATGCGGAGATCGGGATCTTGCGGTCGCCGCTCGCGGTCTGGATGAGATGCGCGATCGAACGGAAGATGTTCTCATCCTTCAGCGACTCGACGATGGTGCGTTCGAACTCGTCGGGGACGAGGTAGCCGCCCTCGGTGTCGGTGCCCACCTGCAGCGCGTTCTTCACCTCGAACTCGTTGCCCTGGCGCCGCATGTGGTTCCAGAATGCCGAGCGGTACTCCTGCGATGCCCGTCCCGCCTTCATCTGGGCCTTCGGGGCGTTCTCTGGGCGGCTGGTGATGGGAGAGCCCACGTGTGCGTTCAGCTCACGCTCGAACGCCTCGATGCGTTCCTGCCGCTCGATCTCGTGTCCCAAATCCACGATCTCCTTCTCCATCCGCTCGTACGTCGCGGTATCCTCGGCGCCCAGGATGCCCTTGTCGTTGCGTTTCGCATCGAGGAATGCCTTCGCCTGTTCCCAGGCCTTCGCGCGCTGGGCGCGCATGTCGTTGATCTTTCCCATGTGTTCTCTCCTAGTGGGGTTTGATGAGATTCAGCCGTGTCTCGAGTTCGTCGAGGGCGGCTGTGCCTGCTTCAGGTGGCGCCTGGTCCGTCGTGTGCGCATGCGTTGTGGTGATCTTGTTCAGAAGCGAGAGCTGCGAGGTGCGCATCGAGAACGCGTACGATGCCTCGTTCGAGGCCTTCTTCGCATCCTCGAGGATCGCATCGGCGAAGCCCAGCTCGATGGCCTTCTTCGCGTTCATCCATGTCTCGTTGTCCATCAGGTGGCTGATCTTCGCGCGGGTGAGGTTCGTCTTGATCTCGTAGGCGTTGATGATGCTCTCCTTCACCTCGTCCAGCATGCCGATGGCCTTCTGCATGTCCTCATGGTTGCCGTAGGCTCCGGTCATGGGGTTGTGGATCATCATGAGCGCGGTGGGTGCCATGAGCACCCTCGTGCCCGCCATCGCGATCACCGAGGCCGCGCTCGCGGCGATCCCGTCGATCTTCACCGTGATGGCTCCCGGATAGTCCATGAGCATCGCGTGGATGCGGCTGGCCGCGATGCAATCCCCTCCGGGGCTGTTGATCCAGATGGTCACCTCGCCGCTGTCGGCGAACAGCTCATCGCGGAACTGCTCGGGGGTGACATCATCATCGAACCAACTCTCCTCGGCGATCGTGCCTGAAAGCTCAAGGATCCTCGGCCTGCCTTCGTCTTCGCCCCGGTTTTTCCATTGCCAGAACTTCCTGTTCTTCATTACTCTCCTCCTGGGATGTGTCCGTTGACTTGTCTGCGAATGCCCCGGCCCGCGAAAGGGGGAGCATGTTTCCGTTGATGAGGTAGAGGTTCCCCCCGTCCCCGTCGGCGATGAGGTCCATGTCCTCCAGGGAGCGGATATCGTTGGCACTCATCCACCCGTTCTGTCTTGCCGTCGCATACCCGCCCATGCGGCTCTGGTAATCACCGCGCAGCAGCCCCTCGACATTGAAGCGGAAGAAATGCGTCTGCTTCTCTCCAGCATCCAACAGTGCACGCGAGAGGGATTGCTCCCAGCGGATGACCCACGGGTCGAGGGTGTATTTGACGAACTCCAGCGACTGCTGCTCGATGTTGCTGAACGAGGATTTTTCCAGGTCTCCCACCATGTGCGGGGGAACGCGGAAGATGCGTGCGATCTCGTTGATCTGGAACTTGCGTGTCTGCAGGAACTGAGCCTGCTCAGGTGAGATCGAAATCGGCGTGTATTTCATCCCCTCCTCGAGCACCGCTACCTTATGTGAGTTGGACGAGCCCCCGAACTGGCCTTGCCACGTATCGCGCAGGCGTGTGGGGTCCTTCACCGTTCCCGGGTGCTCCAGCACCCCGCTCGGGGCGGCCCCGTTGGCGAAGAACTTCGCCCCATACTCCTCACAGGCGATCGCCATGCCGATGGCGTTCTTGGCCATCGCGATCGGCGAGTAGCCCACCAACCCGTCGAAACCGAGTCCCGGGATGTGCAGCACCTCGGAGGCGTCCAGGACCACTGAAGTTCCCTTCATGGTAGGTGCATCCTCGGCGCTGGTGGTGTATTGGTAGTAGAGCTTGCCACTCTTGTCACGATCGACCTGCATGCGGTTGGGCATCAGGGGGTAGAGTGCCGCCACCTGGCCCTTGCCGTTTCGGATGATCTGCGCATAGGCGTTGCCCCAGAGCAGCAGGTGGGTCATCAGCGTCTCGCGGAACACAAAGCTGGTCATCTCCGCATTCGGCTCTGCGTGCAGCAGGGGGTATAGCGGGTGCTCCTTCGCCTTGTGCTTGCTTGCATCGTCGTCATGGCGGTAGAGGTGAAGCGGCAGTCCTGCGATCGCCTCGGCGAGGATGCGCACGCAGGCATAGACGGCCGTCATCTGCATCGATGAGCGTTCGTTGACCGCCTTGCCTGATGTCGATCCTCCGAAGAGAAAACTGTATGAGGACCCGCTGGTCCTGTCCTGGGGCTTGTCACGTGATCTTGTGAATATCTTGCTGAAGGGATTCATTATTTGCTCTCCAATTATTCTTTTTTAGTAAAAACTTGAATAAGAAGCTTGACATCTAATTAGGACCATAGTAAATTAAACACGAGTAATTAAAGGCCATGTAAAAGGAACCCGTATATTTTTTAGATTACTATCCTAAGGAGGATTGTTATGAAACCAAAAAGAGTCGTTCAAACCAGTGAAATTCTTGAAAGAATCACTTCAGGTTTTGGTGTTGAGAAATACCAAAATGCGAAACCATTTATGGGTTCCGGTCCATTGTGGGATTTTTGTATGAGGACAATCACAGAACCCACATACATGTCTTGCATTGCTTTCGCCAATGATCTTGGGGTTCCTCCAGTAAAGTCACTGATGACCATCTACGACCGGAATATGAAAAACGCTGATGAACTCAAAGTCAATGCACAGGAAAGCCAATGGATTGGCTCTCTTATGGGGTATGTCTTTAAATTCATCCTTGATTATCAAAGTCAAAAAGAGGGTAATTCTGTGAACATGCATGGTGTAAAGACTGCAACCCGCTTCCTTGACGGCCCGATTCTTGAATTCATCAAGTGATCAGATGAACAGGATGCCCCGGTTCTCGTATACCGATTCACGTAGATCGTTGCCACACCTGATCGCCCGATCCAGTGCCATGATCGCGGCCACCGCACCATCGATCTTCTCGGTAGACTTCTGTTTGTCCGGTTTGATGTTCCCCGCCGGATCGGTACGGATGAAGATGTTGTCCACCATCCAACGGAGCACCGGGTGCCCCGCATGAGCGAAGGTACGTTCGAGGACCAGTTTCATCAGTTCCTTGGTCGGTGGGCTCATGTCCTTGAAGCCCTGGCCGAAAGGAACCACGGTGAAGCCCATGCCCTCGAGGTTCTGCACCATCTGCACTGCTCCCCAGCGGTCGAAGGCGATCTCACGGATGTTGTATCTTTTGCCCAGATCCTCGATGAAGGCTTCGATGTACCCATAGTGGACCACATTGCCTTCGGTGGTTTGGATGAACCCTTCGCGCTCCCACACGTCGTAGGGTACATGATCACGCCGTACACGTAGGTCGAGGGTCTCCTCGGGAAGCCAGAAGTAGGGCAGCACGGAGAACTTGTCCTCCTCATCCCGCGGTGGGAATATGAGAGTGAAGGCGGTTATATCGGTGGTGGACGAAAGATCGAGACCACCGTAGCAGACCCTTCCTTCCAATGCCGTCTCATCCACCGGGAAATCGCACTGGTCCCATTTCTCCATCGGCATCCAGCGGATGGCTTGCTTGACCCATTGGTTGAGCCGAAGCTGGCGGAAACTGTTCTCCTCGGCGGGATTTTGGCGTGCACTCTCACACGCTGCCTTTACCTTCTCCAAGGCAATGGTATGTCCCAGCGACGGATTGGCCTTCTTCCAGGTCTTCGGGTCCGTCCAGTCGTCGTTTTCATCAGCTCCGTAGATGAGGGGGTAGAAGGTCTTATCGTGTTTTCTTCCCTCGAGAATGTCCTTGGCCTTCTGGTGCTGCTCGTAGCAGATCGAGTGCTGGTCGGTTCCCGCCGTGGTGATCAAAAAGAACAGCGGCTGTGCTCTGGCATCGCCCGAGCCCTTGGTCATCACGTCAAAGAGCTTTCTATTCGGTTGGGTGTGCAGTTCGTCGAAGACCACCCCGTGGATATTGAATCCATGCTTGGAGTAGGCTTCGGCGCTCAGCACCTGGTAGAAGCTGTTGGTCGGCAGGTACACGATGCGCTTGGTGGCTGCCAGGATCTTCACTCGTCGATTCAGCGAGGGACACATACGAACCATGTCCGCTGCCACTTCGAATACGATCGATGCCTGTTGGCGGTCGGCTGCGCATCCATAGACCTCGGCGCGTTCCTCGAAGTCGGCGCAGGTCAGCAGCAGTGCCACCGCGGCGGCGAGCTCGCTCTTGCCATTCTTCTTGGGAATCTCGATGTAGGCGGTGTTGAATTGCCGATATCCGTCGGTCTTGACGATACCGAACAGGTCGCGGATGATCTGCTCCTGCCAAGGAAGCAGCAGGAAGGGCTTTCCCGCCCACACTCCCTTGGTATGATTCAGGCACTGGATGAAGGCCACCGCATGGTCGGCCAGGGTCTTGTCGTAGGTCGAATCCTTGGCCATGAATGCAGTGGGTTGGTATTTCTTCAGTTGTTTCATGGCATTCCTATGTATACGAAAAGAAGACCCCGGAGGGTCTTCACTAAGGCGTTCAAGCGGCTTGTGTCAGCCTTCGCCGGTGAGGATGAAGTGGGTGTATTCTGTACTGTGATCTTCGCTCAGGTAGTGTACCAGGTCAGCAAGATCCATGCGCATGGCGATCCACTTCACCGTAGGGATGTCGAACATGTTCGTCAGGCCGCTCTCACGTACCTCGAGGATCTGCTGTTTGATCTTCTCAGTCATCAAGTACCTCCATCATGTGTATTACCGCCTGCTTGAGGATTGCTTCATCAAAACCACAGTCGCGGTAGCCGTGTAGGATGGTCGCGTAGTAGTACGCATCCGGCATCGCCAGCAGAGGGCCTTCGTTCATGACGTAGGCCATCGCCACCAGCTCATCCCCATCCAGGTTCACCATCAAGCGCTTTTTACGGTACAGGTGTGGATGCCCCTCGTAGCGGTCCAGTGCCTTCTCACATTTTTCGGTGATCTGCCAGAGCAGCACCGGTACGCTTGCTCCCCGTTTCATCTCGATAGTGGCCACGCCACTATGTCGGCCCCCTCTGAATACAAGGTGGTAATCGTGCAGTATCGTTGTTCCGATGACCGCTGCATCGGGGCATCGGTATCCCATTTGCTCGAGATTCAGATTGCTTCCATAAGCCAGATAGACTTTCTTCATCGTTGCTTTACTCCTTCACTTGGTCTTCTACCACCTGAAAGGGCGGTCGTCCCGCCCTCAAGGTCTCATCAGGTTGCCCCTTCAGGCGGCAACACGCCGTCTCCATGCGGCTGATCCGCTAAGGCGCTTAGTCAGGTGCTCGCGGCAAGCCTTGAACTCGTCGCCGATGAAGCCGATGCGGTTGAGGTAGGTGCGCATCGCGAACTTCTCGTTCTCGGCTTGGGGCTTCTTGGTGCTCGCCGAGCTTTGGGAGAGCGCTTGGGTGTTCAGCGCAAGGGCAAGGACGATGTAGCTTCTGACCTCTCCGGCATGGAGGGTGCTGTTGAAACCGCGTAGCTCGACGGTCTTGTGGCCGTGGAAGAAAGAGTGCAGGTTCAAGAAATGGTAGCGGCTTTCGTGGTAGTGTGCGTCCCGGTTTCCCCGGTAGCCTTCGTACCAGATGCTCTCGATCTTAGCGAAGGTGGTGGGCTTTTGGCGGTTCATGGTTGCCACAAGGTGTTCGTCCATCCTCTTGCAATACCGTGCCCGCTGGGCTTCAATGCCAAGGGCTTTATAGAACAGGTCGTTTCGGGCGTAGATGATGTTCACGAAGTTTCTGATCGAGCGCGGTGTGTGGTCCTGCCCGTCGAGGTGGATGTGGATGCCGCATGAGCTGTTGGTGAAGGCTCCGGCCTTTCTGAGCGCCCTGATCACCTCCTGCAGGTTCTCGATGTCCGCTTCGTAGGTGAGAATCGGGCTGACCAGCTCGACGCTGTAAAGCCTTGTGGCGGTTTCCCTGATTCCGTTTCTCTTGGTCTCGCATCGAATGGATCCGTCGTAGGTGAACCTCCATGTGCGGCCATCGAAGGTCTTCAGTTCGTAGGTGTCGTAGTAGGAGCCACCGTAGGCTAGAGTGCCACCGAGGACCGTCTGGGCAGCCTGGGCTGCGTCCTTGCGGGTGATGCCTGTCATCTCTACCTCGATTCCGAACCGTGTTGTCTTTTCCATGCCGTCTACCTCTCTTTGGTGTGTTTTTCTTCGTACTGTAGTAATCACTCAAAGAGGGATATATAGCAAGTGTATATATGCAAATAAGATACACTATTTTGCAGGTATTTCTTCGTCCAGGCGTCTCACCATGTCGACCCCCGGTACCACTCCCAAAGTCGAGCCGGTTTCCCATGCAATGTGGATGGTTCCAATGTCGTCCACATGGGCCACTGTCCCCTTGGTGCCCGCCGGCGGTGCGTACTCATCATCCATGCTCACCAGCTCGACGGTACACCCGCTTGGGTATTGCTTTTTGAGGACCTCGACTCTCTTACGGTTCATCTCATCCATATGTATCCTCCCTGTCAGTGTGCATTGATCGCTCAGCTTTGCATGAATAGCAAGTACAATGATTCAGGGTTTCGCCAACGCATCCAAAATGAGGCGCATCTGGCGCACGTACTGACCATAGCGGTGGGCAAACAGCGGAAGTTCGTTCTCCCCGTAGTCCAGAAGCGCATCCGCATCCGCCTCTTCTATGCAGTACAAACTGTTCTCGTATGACCAACTCAGGGTAGGAAAAACCGGGATCGGTGGAGCTTCGGGAGCCATCGAGACCAAGATCTGGCGATACGGGTCATTCTCCTCCACCGTTGGCACGCTTGTGCAGCCGATTAAGACGATCAAGACGACCAGCAGTATCACCGCTTGCAGGAGGTTCGATCGTTTCAGGAGGTTTTTCTTGGGCGATGGTGGTGATCTTCTGCTGTACTTCATCGATCTTCTCCAATTGCTGTTCTCGTTTCTTTACCGTTTCCCGCTCTTGTTGGATATCCTTTTTCAGGTCCTTGGTCTTGTGTGCTTGATAGCGGGTGATCCCCAACAACCCCAGGATGATGAGGATGAGCATCTGCATGATTTCATTCATCGACTTTACTCTCCATGAATTTTTTGACCAGTGGTTTCCAGAACGCCATGCACGCAGGAAGCTGCAGCAGGTAGATCGCTATCGTGTACAGGACCACCAGATAGGGTGTACTGTTCAGCTCCCCAGTCGGTGTAGCTGCCGGTACTACTTGGTAGGTCACGTACGCGAGAGCTGCCGAGCAGGCGAGGGCGACCAGCTTGATCTCGTTCTCGCTTGCCCTGTCACGACGAACGCTCTTCTTGTACAGTTCCATCACCAGCCCTAGGAACGCGGCGAAGGTAAGTAATATGGCACTGAGGATCATGTATGTTCCCCCTTGCTGCCAAGCAGTGACAAAAAGTAATCGTCCATTTTCTTTTCCTGCTCCTCGCTCTCCCCGTTGATCTCGTGGGTCCTCAGCGACTTGAAGATGACCTTGTCATTCTCCAGTGCCATGACCAGACCCATTTGGACTCTGGTGATGGTGGTCTTGATCTCCTTGAGGTCCTTCGCATAGAGGTGACGGTCATCACTTTTCTTTGCCAGTCGGTTCAGCAGCCACAATACGATACCTCCCGAACCGAACAGGCATACCGCGAGCGTAGTGATCAGGGTCAGCTCATCCATCAGTTGCCTCCAGGGAGGAGACTTCCTCGTAGGAGTAATCCAATCCGTCGCGCTGCACGGTGACATCAGCTGAGGAACCGGTGAGTTCGATATAGCGTTTGACGATGACGTCGCAATACTTCTCATCCAGCTCGATGGTGGCACAGCTCCGTTCGGTCTGCTCGCAGGCGACTAGCGTACTGCCGCTGCCACCGAACGGATCGAGCACCAGCGTGTTGCTCATCGAGGAGTTCATGATCGGGTAGGCAAGGAGGGCCACCGGTTTCATCGTAGGATGCTCGCCATTTTTCTTTGGCTTGTCGAATTCCCAGATGGTCGATTCCTTGCGTCCGGTGTACCACTGGTGCTTGCCCTTCTTCTTCCACCCGAAGAGCACCGGTTCGTGCTGCCACTGATACGGTGAGCGTCCAAGCACCAGCGACTGTTTCTTCCAGATGCAGGTGCCCGACAGGTAGAAGCCTGCCTCGCTGAAAGCCTTACGGAAGTTCAGCCCCTCGGTATCAGCATGGAAGACGTAGATGGAGGCATCGTCGGCCATGTGGGAGGCAGTGTTGGTGAAGGCATCGAGCAGGAACTGGGCGAAGGCATCGTTACCCATGTTATCATTCTTGATCTTGCCCGCTGTGCCCTCGTAGTTGACGTTGTAGGGGGGATCGGTGACCACCAGGTTCGCTTTGGATCCTGCCATGAGCAGCTCAAATGTCTCGGCTTTGGTGCTATCTCCGCATACCAAGCGGTGTCTTCCCAGTTTCCACAGGTCCCCAGTTTTGGTGATCGCAGGCTTCTCGAGCTCGGCATTCACATCAAAATCATCGTCATGCACCCCGTCGGCAAGAGCATCCTTGAACAGGTCGTCAATCTCAGCCGGGTCGAAACCGGTGAGCGAGATGTCGAAATCCTCGCCCTGCAACTCAGTGATGAGCAAGGCTAGCTTGTCCTTGTCCCACTCGCCGCTGATCTTGTTCATGGCGATATTTAGGGCTTTCTCTTTGTCGGTATCTAATTCGACTAAAATGCAGTCCTCTTCGGCTACTCCCATGTCCTTGAGGACATTCAGCCGTTGGTGGCCGGATATGACAGTGTTGTCGTTGGCGATGTTGACTACGATAAGTTCGACATAGCCGAACTGCTCGAGCGATCGTTTGAGCTTCTCATACTCGGGATCCCCACTCTTGAGCGCTTTACGTGGGTTGTATGTCGCCGGATTCAGATCCGACAGTCTCATCTTTTGGATTCTCATATTATTTTCCCCAACCTTTCTGCAACGAGTAAATGAACGACTTCCCAATCACCTAATAGTGTGACTAGTTTCTTCTGCTGTTGGTCGACAATTCCATGACACGAGTCACAGAGAACTACTAGGTTTGCTTTTTCCCTCGTTCCTGATTCGGAAACTGGAACAATATGATGTACACATAAGTTCTCAGAGCCTCCGCATCGGATGCATGAGGAACCTCTCCGCAATTCGGAACTGAGTTTTTGCCAATCATAGTCGTAAGGACCGTGTGTTTTCTTATGCCTCGCATTCGAGCGAAGGATGTCAAGAAGCCGAATTTTTGTGGCATCATCATAATTCTCCCAGTGCAGGAGTGTGGCTCTACCAATTTTCCGTTTTGTTTCCATGGAATGGTAACTGTCTCCAAGTTTCAGCTTCCTCCGCTTAAGCCCGGAGCTCACCTTTTTCCGAAATTCAGGATCTTTATTCTTTTGAATGATGTCTTCTCTTGTCTTCTGCCATTCATTCTGGCATTGGACCGAGCAAAAAAAGTGAGAAGGTATTCTTCCTTGCGCATACTTTCTCGAGCTGGATTTGCCACAGGTTTCACAGCTGAAATCTATGCGCATGTTCTTCCTCTTTGTTCTCTTGTTTCCTGCGTTGGTTGTAGTCTGCAGGCAGCAGCTCATCGATGTGTTTCTGTTCAATGGTCATGATCCAGTTCTCCCTTGAGCGCCTCTATATACCGCTCGCTCACCTGTTCCCATGCAAACAGCGCATTACCGAAATGGCCATAGCAGGAGGTGAGGTTGTATACAGGACTACGTAGTCCCAGCTGATCGATGATGTCGCTTGGCTTAAGACTGAAGATCGTGCGAACAGCCTTGGCGAGCTGCTCATCATCCACTTTGCCGGTAGCGAAGGTGTGTACATTTACCGCAACCGGTTCGGCCTTACCGATGGCATACGAGATGGCGACTTCACATCTACTGGCCAACTCTGCTGCCACGATGTTCTTGGCGATCATGCGCGCCATGTAAGCCCCGCTTCGGTCCACCTTGGTCGCATCCTTGCCGCTGAAGGCGCCACCTCCGTGGAGTGCCAGGCCCCCGTAGGTGTCCACCATGATCTTGCGACCTGTCAGGCCGGTGTCGGCGGCAGGTCCGCCCTCAACGAAACGGCCGGATGGGTTGATGAGGATACGGGTGTGTGCATCGATGGGGAAGTGAATGAAGGCAGGCTTGAGCACCTTCTCAATGATCTCTTCCCTAAGTGTTTGCAGGTCCTTGTCCCGCTCATGCTGGACCGAGACGATGACGGCGGACACCCTGACGGGCTTGTCATTCTCGTACTCCACCGATACCTGTGCCTTGCCGTCGCTGCGGATTCCCATGATGGTTCCGTTCTTCCTGCACGTGTCCAGGATGCTGCAGATGCGGTGGGAGAGCTCAAGCGGCAGAGGAATGCAGGTGGGTGTCTCATCGGTTGCATAGCCGTACACCGTCCCCTGGTCCCCGGCTCCCAATTCATCCACTTTACCCTCGGCATCCCTGATCTCCAGGGCGGTATCGACGCCGCCTGCAATATCCGAACTCTGGTTGTGGAGGAATACGCTGATGGTGAATTCCTTGGGGTTGTAGCCACACTCTGCAAGGGCGGTCCGTACGGTTTGGCGTATGTTGACCTTGGTGCGGCTGGTGATCTCTCCGGCGACGATGATCCGGCCCTTGGTCGCCATGACCTCGCAGGCCACGCGCGAATATGCATCGCTGCTGAGGCAGGCATCGAGTATCGAGTCGGCGATGTAGTCGCATAGCTTATCTGGATGTCCGCAGCAGACACTCTCGGATGTGAGGTGGTTTTTCATGTTTGAATTCCTTTGATTGTTTGATTTCCTAGCGGCTGCGCCTGGAAGTGAGCAGCCGTTCCATCAGGTCGTCCTGAGGATTTGCTCCTTGGTATGAGGTGGCATTGTTCTCCTTCACGATCTGGAAGATCTGGTACCATATCTGGTTCACCTGTTTCATGTATTCACGGCTCATCGCCACGTACGGAGAAGCGATCGCAGCACCGGTGGTAGGGTGCTTTGCGAGGAATCCGTACTCGCTGACTGCCATCTCGCACTGGATCCACCTGGCCACTGCCATCGCGTACTGGTGGATGATCTGGCTGCTGACTAAATTCTCACAGCGTCTGGTCTTGAGCCAATCCCATGTCTCCTGGAAGACCTCTGCGGCATCGAGTTCAATGCCACTCTTCTGAGTGACTGTCATGTAATACTTTACCGGTGGCATATCCGCGCCTTCGAGCTCGGCAGCCTCAGGCTGTTGCACCACGCTGGCAGCTCTGCCTTCGTGGATTTTCTCTGAGAGAGCCTTGGGTTTGCGCCCTGCACCGACGCGGGCACCACCACGGTTGGTACCGTCTTTTGCCATGTTGCACCGCCTTCGTATGATGAGGGGGTCAATCCCCCGTTTGAATTCCAATTTTTACGCGTGATTGCCCCTGCCCGTTGTACGCTACATATGGTGTAGAGATTGACAATCCCCTAGGGGGTACACCACCAGTAGTAACCTTTTAACCTTTCCATCGGTCCTTTTGACGCCCGTGGAGGGCCGAGTGGCACCTGTTACATAGTGCCATAAGGTTCTCCTCGTCATCAGTACCACCATATCTAGTGGCCTTGATGTGATGGGCAACCGTCGCTCGTGTAAGTCTTCCCTGCCTGCGACACAGCTCGCAGAATGGATGCTCGGCGAGGAACTTACTGCGAGCTTTTCTCCAGGAGGAGCCGTAGCGCTTGTGGGTGCCGGGATCCCGCTGGTTGCGTTCGTAGGTCTTTGCAGCCTCTTTCGCATGCTCCTCACAGTACCGACCTTCGGTGAGTCGTGGGCAACCCGGATGGCTGCACGGTCGCTTGGGCTTGTAGGGCATGAGAGGTTCTCCTGTGGAAATGAAACAGTTCTTATTGGCTAGGGATAATGGATATCACAGGGATATTCACAGCAATGTATACGATAAGGAGTATCGCAAGGATGATTTTTTCTGATGCGATGAACTTTACTGGTTTCCAAAATTCCTTGCTGATCAGATATCTGTGTCGAAACAAACCGTATAACAACAGTAGCACGACTCCCGCTAACAGGAGGGACATCTGGAGGATCAAGAAACCCTCATAAAACAAGCCCGTGAATTCCGAGAGCATCTTGACCATGATGAAGATCAATATCCATGAACCGTAGGAATTCAGTTCATTATCTCGTTGAGAGCGGTGTATGCTCTTTGAGAGAATCAGGAAGGCAGCAAGGGTAAGGATGTTGATAACGAGTATGCGTATGCTCAGGAGAAAAGTCTTCCCTGCCTCGACTCCTCTCAACACAGGAATAACTTGTGGAATGTTGTTATAAAGGACCACATTGAGTACTAAAAGAATAATAGATAAAACGCTAGCTCCGACAGCAAGTTTTCTCATGATTCCTCCCTAATCTCACGTGTACGGAATTCGAACAAATTCTCCGACACACCATCATACAGAATCTTCGTGCTGATAGTTCAAACGCAAAAGTACTCAAGAATATGTTTTCGGGCAATTCTTAACTCCACTGGCTGCACGGTCGCTTGGGCTTGTAGGGCATGCACTGATCTCCTTCGGGCAAAAAGAAAGCCCGGGAGGAATTCCCGAGCTCTTTATGGACTTGTCTGAGTGTACAGTAGCGTGAAAAGCAAACTGAGCACAACTGTTATTTTCTGATATTTTAACGATTGGGTTTCATGCATATCGTGAACATTCCAGCGCAGTTCATGCACCCTGTGCTAAAGGCACAGCACCTTGCTCGCCTAGTCCTCACAATGGAATCAATCTTACGGTTGAGTCTTCTCCCTGTTTTGTGTGGTTTAGGTTGTGAACGTAACGTAAAAGGCCTCCCCAGCGGTACCCTCGGGCGTTACCTGCCAAGAAGAGCCCTTGTGGCGTGACG
>NZ_JBMDYO010000009.1:0-92708 GCF_049310885.1 Pleomorphochaeta sp. DL1XJH-081 | reverse complement strand
ACAGGATTGGACCTGCCATTTCCATATCTATTTCACCTGCTCTTCCCCCCCAACCCCAGAAAAACTCACTGAGCCAAAAAAGAGACGCCATCGAATCCTAAGATGCGGCGTCTCTATTTTTTTTTTTTAATGGGAGTACTAGGCTTTCTTTCCTGATTTGACCAGTTCTAGAAAATCGAGCTTCTCTCCGGCATGCCAGAGTTTTTCGAGAGCATAGAATTCCCGTAGTTCGGCGCTCATGAGATGGATAACGATATTCCCACAATCGATCAATTCCCATCCATCACCACCGACACTCTTGTGTCTGTTGATCACATGGACATCCCTATCAGCGAGGTAGCCCCAAAGTTCCTTGGTGATTCCTTTGAGATGACCAAGACTATTTACCGTTGCTACAATAAATATATCGGACCATCCCGAATGTTCGGAGACATCAATCACAACCGGATCGATTCCCTTGTTGTCGGTGACAAATTTGGCAATATCGGCTGCCAGTAGTTTTGTCTTTTCTTCAATCATGTATTTCTACTCCTCTGTTTTGTTTCACTTCATGTAAAACCAGCTCAGTCCATTGGTTCATATAGGTGCGCATTCTATCGGCGGACATACCCTGTACAAGAAATCGACCTGTATCGTATATCCGGACGCGTGGCTTGCTTTCCTCAAGTCCTTTAAGTACTCTCTCAATATCCTTGAGATCGGTTTCTACACTCGCAAGAGCCCCAAGTGTACCGATAGCGTCCGATTTGCTCAAGGGTCCAGCGTGGGCAATCACTAACCTCGCAAAAGCTTCAACCGATGGCCGTACCCCTTCGTAAACTATGTCTTCAAAATCCATCAGAACACTTGCCAACCGATCCCATTGTTGAGCAGTACCGGTGAAGAAATGGTCTCCTTTACGACCGAATAGATGTTGTACAGCTCCCAACGTATCGGATTGTTTCCCGGTATCAGCAAGTACCCGCTGGTATCCTTGTATGATTTCCAAAGGAATAGTGGCTACAACAACAGCACTGAAATCCTTTTCTATAGCGATCATGATTCCATTGCGGTCAGAACTTCCATACCATATAGAAAAATCGGGTTCTTGCCCACACGAAACGAAGAAAAAACATATCATGAGCAAGATGACAATGAAGGACATCCTTCTTATCTTCATACAAAGACTCCACCCTGTTCAAGAAAATCCAACAAATCCATCGTGCTTACGGCATGGGTCTTGCCTTTGCTTTCAAGGTGCAAAAGATGTCGGTGGACAACACTGAGACAAATTTGTTCCAAAGTATCACATTGAAGCAATGTATCTCTCTCGCCCTCTTCCAGATGGGTCCTCAATGGTTCCATATAGTCGGCAATATAGAGAATAGCACCAAGGATACCCATAGCTGGTGATCCAATAGTATGCCATCGGATTGCACTTTTCCATGTCTCAGGTACGGATGCTAACCGTACGGAGAGCAAATGAGCCGCTACAGCCCCATGAAGCAACATGGGGTGGCGATACTCTTCACTTTCCATGATAATTGCGTGTTTGAGGCAATATTGGAGGAGAAAGCTGTCATTCCATTCCCGTGCAATATCATGCCAGATACCGGCTATATAGGCACCTTCCAAATCTTGATAGTCAGGGGAAAAGCGTTGTATCAACCGTTGCATCTCGATTGCGGTAGATAGACAATGAGCGTACCTACGTGAACTTATGCGGCTTAAGACATATTGCTCAATGTGTGTAGAGTCCATAATCCTGTATGTATTGTACGACAGATTTTGGAAGGAGTGAAGCAAGTTCCTCGAATGTAGATTCTCCTTCTAATAACAACTTTCTGATATGGGTGGATGAGTCCTCCATGACTGGATTTTCCAGAAAACGACCCTCGACTCCCGGCGGCAAGAGCTGCTGGGGTCTGACTCGAGCTCTTCTGCATACAATGAATTCCACTGCATGGCGCAACTCATCGAACCGATACCATCTTCTCAATCCTGAGAGGAGATCATCACCTATTACCATGCCGATCTTACCATCTACATCATACTTCTTATACAATTCCTCGACCGTATCAAACATGAAGGAGGTTCCTCCTCGTTCGATTTCACACAATTCGACGAGAACTTCGACCTTCCGATCGGTAGGATAGATTTCATAATATTGGTCTAGAGCTAGATGGAGCATAGTAATGCGGTTTTCCGTAGAAACCGACGATTCGTGTCTTTTATGAGGAGGGTTGGCAACAGGAATGAGCAATACACGTTCGTAATCGGTTAGTTCGACTAGGGAATGCAGCAGATGCAAGTGCCCTAAGTGCACAGGATCGAAAGTCCCTCCGATTACTGCAGTCTTCATGGTTCCTCGCGATATTCGGCCTCGGTATCCACAACAGTGGAAAATCCATCCTCTTTAGGCTTGTTCGCTTTTCCAACAAGATGGATAAATGCTTGTTTTACCTCTTCAAGACCCTCTCCGGTAATATTGGACAACCCAATCACCGTCAAACCCGGTTTCTCCGACCGAAGCTTATCAAGATTATCGGCAGCCTCGGGCTCATCGATTTTGGTACCGATAACCACTTGCGATTTTTCCAACAATTCGGGTGCATAGGAACGTAATTCGTCACATAAGGTATCATAAGCAGTGAGAAAACGTTCATCGGTAAGGTCAATCATGAAAGCCAGTCCGACAGTCCTTGATATGTGTCTCAAAAATTTGAAACCCATTCCTGCACCTTGGCTAGCTCCCTCGATTATCCCAGGAATATCAGCCAAGACAATATCGAAATTATCATACCTAAACATACCCAACTGAGGAATTTTTGTGGTAAAAGGATACCCAGCAACCTTAGTCCTGGCATTGGTGAGATTGTTCAGGAGGGAAGATTTACCTGCATTGGGAAATCCTACAAATCCGATATCCGCAATAACCAGCAATTCGACACCAATACGTATTTCAACACCTTTTTCGCCCGGCTGGGCAAAGCGCGGTGTTTGCCGGGTAGAGCTCTTGAAATGCCAATTCCCCTGACCACCTCGGCCGCCCTTGAGAAAGACCCAACGCTCTTCTCCAGTCAAGTCTTTGATGATATCTCCCGTTTGGGCATCTTTGATAACGGTACCGGGGGGGACTGGAATCTCTATATCGTTTCCATCCCTGCCAAAACAACGAGCTCCCATACCATTACGACCATTTTCTGCTCTGAATGTCCTGATTTGTTTCAAGTGTGCGAGGGTACGCAGATTTTCCCGAACTACAAAGACAACGTCGCCTCCGCGACCGCCGTCTCCCCCATCCGGACCGCCTTTGGGTATATATTTTTCCCGGCGGAAGGAAACACAACCGTTGCCCCCGTTTCCGGAGGCAACGTCTATATAAGTCTCATCTGAAAATCCAAACATGTACCGTCTCTGGCGTTACCGCCTGTTCCTATTCAGCTGCCTGAATCCGAACATATTTGCGGTTATTGCGAGTATGGAAAATTACTTCTCCAGTTGCCTTTGCGAAAAGGGTAAAATCCTTTCCACAACCGACATTCTCGCCCGCATGGAATTTATTGCCGTGCTGGCGCACGATAATTTCTCCGGCTTTGACTGACTGTCCGCCGAATCTTTTGACTCCAAGACGTTGCGAATTGGAATCACGACCGTTTTTTGAGCTACCGCCACCTTTCTTATGAGCCATTGCCTATCTCCTTATGCCTTAATCTCTTTGATTGTGAGCATCGAATACTTCTGGCGATGGCCTTGTGTTCTTCGGTAACCCTTTCTGCGATGGAACTTGAAGACTTTGATCTTATCGCCCTTGACGACATCGCCCAAGGTAGCCACGATTTTAGCACCCTTTACATAAGGGGTTCCAAAAACGGACTTTTCTCCGTCTGCGATAGCGACTACTGTATCGAACTCCAGCTCTTTGCCAGATTCCATATCGATCTTATCGACTTTTAATGTTGCGCCTTCTTGCGCCTTGTACTGCTTGCCAAGAATCTCTACCAGTGCGTACATGTGTATACATCCTTACTCTAAAATGTGCAGGCTCACTTATACCATAACGTTCCGATTATGACAAGACCTGCGAATACGGTCCTACATGGATTCCAAGAAAGGAATTCCGACTAACGCATATGCGTTTCGGAATACTTGGAGAACCATGGAAACCAATGCTACCCGCGCTTTCACCAACGGTGCCGACGGGGCTTTCAATACGGGATGATCATGATAGTACTTGCTGAACAAGCGGGACAATTCATACAAGTAGGAAGTTATCGCAGAGGGATTGAGCGTTCTTCCAGCCTCTTCCACGACCTCACCGTAACGTGCAACTAGCTTAACTAATTCCCGTTCATCTTGCAATGAGAGGAGCCCACCATCGAACGGTATTTCTTCATAATTTGCAGCTACCTCTGTAAATTTACGCATCATACTGCTGATACGGGCACCCATGTATTGCAGATAAGGACCCGTGTTCCCACTAAACGAGATGGATTCAGCTGGATTGAAAACCATATCCTTCATTGGGTTGGTCTGAAGGAGGAAGTAGTTCAAAGCCCCGAGTGCAATAGCCTCTCCAGTTGCAGTGACATCGCCAACGACGTCCTCACGACCTTTCTCCCGTATTTCAGAAATCGCAAGGGTAGACAGCTGCTTGAACAGATCATCAGCATCCACAACCGTACCTTCCCTACTTTTCATTTTTCCTTCGGGAAGGTTCACCATGCCATAGGCGAGATGATGCAGATCTTTTGCCCACGGATATCCCAATTTTTCCAAAACGTAGAAAAGGACCTTGAAATGGTATGTTTGCTCACTAGCTACCACATAGATGAGAGAATCGAAAGGCCAGTCATCGTGTCTGGAAATGGCTGTACCTATATCCTGAGTAAGGTATAGCGAAGTACCATCCTTTCTCAACAAGACCTTCTTATCCAATTGAATATCGGCCAGATCTATCCATACTGAGCCATCTTCCTCACGGTAGAAGACACCTTTATCCAATCCATCGAGTACGCGGTCCTTTCCCAGCATGTAGGTGTCGCTCTCATAATAATAATGATCGAACGAAACTCCGGTCTTGGCATAGGTTTCCCCTACACCATCGAGCGTCCATCGGTTCATGGTATTCCATAGAGCGAGTACTTCGGGATCTCCTTCTTCCCATTTTTGTAGCATTTGCTGGGCTTGACTGGTGGCACTGGGATCTTCTTTTTCCCACTGGGCGAACTGGACGTAGTATTTCCCCACCAGATGATCACCTTTCATACCCGAACTCTCAGGAGTCTCTCCATTCCCGAATTTCTGGTAAGCTAGCATGGACTTGCAGATATGGACACCACGATTGTTTATCAGGTTAACTTTCCTGACTTCGGCACCATTAGCCTTGAGTATAGCGGAGATACTCTCTCCTATTGAATCATTACGCAAATGTCCTAAGTGTAAGGGCTTATTGGTATTGGGACAGCTAAATTCCACCATAATCCGTTTGCCCGCAAGGGTATCGGAGGAACCATAGGAATCGCCCTCCTTTACCACTGCATCCAATACGGTCTCTGTGAAACGGGTAATATCGACCCGTACATTGAGATAGGGACCGGCGACAAGTAACTCGCCTTCGGGTATATCGCTGCGATTGGAGAGACGTTCACGCAGGATCTCGGCAAGCTTCTGGGGAGCTGTCCTGAAGAGTTTCGCATACATGAACAGTGGGAATGCAATATCACCAAGTTCTGGCTTCGGCGGTCTCTGAACAGCCAGTTCTCCTGCAAGCTCCACGGCTTCATCGCTACCGAACAATTCCATTGCATAAGATTTTAGTTCTTGCACAACGAGTGCTCTCCATGTATCCCTCACCTTTCGCATCATAATGATATTCTCCATATTTTTCGTTGAAACGACATCATGGCCACTATACGGAAAATTGGACATCCACTTCAAGTGGAAGCACCTGCCTTGAGCAAACCATTGCGTTGGTGTATTGTTTGGCCAGAATTTTTTTGGGAGGTTTCCCCTCAATGGAAGACAGTAAGAACACGTACGACCAGTACCTGGACTCCTATTTGGATAGTTTCGAAAGGTATGGACAATCGAGTTTCATTAGCTTCAGACCAATTCCCTCTATGACCGAGATTGAGCGGATAGTTGAAGAGTTTATGGAATTGCTGTTTCCTGGAAGAAGTGGTAGGAGGGTCCTATCCCAAGATTGTATCAGAGAAGTGATCGCTACCCTACTCAACCGAATCGGGGAGAATCTCGAGAAACAGCTGTTTGCTGCCTGGTATCATGAGAATCCATTCAGTTTGCCCGATAGCGATACCGACCCCTATAAGGATCTTGCCCATACGACGGTTCTTAAGCTATTTGAAGCATTACCATCACTGAGGACTATGATGAAAGAGGATGCCCAAAGCGCATTCGAAGGGGATCCCGCTGCGACATCCATCCAAGAAACGATTATCTCATACCCAAGTATTCGCGCTCTCACGCTCCACAGGATCGCCCACTTTCTCTACAGGGAAAATGCGCCTCTCGTCCCAAGGATGATAAGTGAGACAGTCCATAAACAGACCGGAATCGATATCCATCCAGGTGCGACTATAGGGCGTTGCCTCTTCATTGACCATGGAACTGGCGTAGTTATCGGTGAGACAACTGTAATCGGAAACCAAGTGAAGATATACCAGGGAGTAACACTTGGAGCTCTCAGTTTCCCAAAGGACGCATGTGGTGCGCTCATCCGTGGAGCTAAAAGACACCCCACATTGAAAGATCGGGTAACAGTCTACGCAAATGCGACGTTATTGGGAGATATAACCATCGGAGAGAATACGATTGTTGGTTCAAACTCCTGGATCAGGCATGACGTGCCTGCCAATACGCTGGTCCAGAATGAGGAACCAAAGAGTATCATGCGGGAACTCTCTCCCCGCGGTGTGCCCAGAAAAACGTGCGATGCGCACTCATCTTCCCAAGAATAGGAATCCTATCGCTCGTGGATGGAGCCGATATATTCCGATGGAGTCATTCCCGCATATCTCTTGAACACCTTGCTGAAGTAGTTGCTGTCGTTGAAACCCAATAGCTCCGATATCTCCTTAATGGAGGTCTTGCCATCTTCAAAATACAGTTTCGCCAATCCGATGCGTTGTTTGCTTACGTATGCGGGAATCGACATTCCCGTCTCCTTCTTGAATTTCCGTGATATGTGGGAAATGTGGGTATTGTGCATTTTTCCTAACTGTTCAATGCGTACATCCTCGGTAAGATGGACAGTAAGGTAGGTGACAATCTTCTTGATCATCGGACTATAGCTATTGATGGAGAACTCAAGTACCGCATTTGCATAGTCGATGGCAATCTGGGGATATAACACATCATTCAGATAGGTGACCGATACTGCATTCTCAATCATCAGACTATACTTGTTGGCTAGGCTATGGAGATACAGTGGTTGCACACCTCCTTGTCTGGCGGAGAAACGGCACAATGCGTTCAATGCAATCAACTCATCTTTGCAACAACGTAAGGCTTCGGTGGCTGAATCTTTCCCACAGCATACCGAATCGGGGAATAATTTGCGCCGCATGTCGAGAAGGTCTTCAACCTTGTAGGGATTCCCCCATTTGACTGCATGCAACAATTCCTGTTCCAATTCATACCGTCGTTCAATCTGCACCATATTCAAGGAGTCTGGCATGAACCCTTTCTCTTTCACTTCTAGATCGGTATCATTTTTTTCTTCCATAATTCCTCACCTTTTGTTAAAGAATAGCCACCTTTGCTTTGAAAAGCAAGGATATTGTAGCCGCTTCCCCTTCTGTATAGCAAAAAAAATTGATATTATACGAGCACAATGACCCAAGGAGGATCTTGATGGACAACAGTATCAAAGGAAAAACAGTTGTAATTACTGGAGCGGGAGGCGTACTCTGTAGCGAGTTTGCACGCCATATCGCTTCATTGGGGGGGAAGGTCGCATTGCTGAACAGGACCTTTTCCAAAGTCGAAAAAATCGCCGAAGAGCTCACATTGGCAGGATATATTGCGAAACCCTACCAGGTCGATGTACTGGATAAGGCTACTCTAAAAAGCGTACATGAGCAGGTGAAGAAAGATCTTGGACCATGCGATATCCTTATAAATGGAGCAGGTGGGAACCAGAGTGAAGCTATTACTGCAGTCGAATACCACGAATTGGATATTGATGAGGAAATACGTTCATTCTTCAATCTTACCCAAGACGCAGTACAAGGGGTATTCAATCTCAACTTCATAGGAACATTCCTTCCTACACAAGAATTTGTTTCTGATATGGTAGGTCGCGATGGCTGTTGTGTCCTGAACGTCTCTTCCATGTCTTCATACCATCCATTGACAAAGGTATTGGGTTATTCCGCTGCAAAGGCAGCAGTGAATAATCTAACCGAGTGGTTGGCCGTGCACTTCTCGCATGTAGGAATCAGAGTCAACGCACTCGCCCCCGGATTCTTTGCCACTGAGCAGAACAAGGCTCTTCTTTTCGACGATGAAGGTAATTACACTCCACGTTCGAAGAAAATCATCGGTAGTACTCCTATGGGTCGTTTCGGTGTCCCCAAGGATCTTCTTGGGACAGTGGAATATCTGATCGACAGTGAGGCATCTGGCTTCGTTACCGGTGTTGTCATACCGGTCGATGGCGGATTCAATGCCTATAGTGGAGTTTAGAGAACTAAACAAATCTGCCGATAGGTATGAGTGTCTTTTGATCCCGTTCAAGCCGTACAGTTATTCTATCCCCCCGCTGTACGGTTTCGGGAACATCCTTCACCATGAGCTTAAGATAATTTCCCGTAAGACCTGACCATAATCCAGAACGACGTTCCTCCACAATTAGTTCAAATTCTTTACCGATCTGCCGATCCATGTATCGTCTCAGGTGGATAGTCGAGAGTTCCCGCAATTTCTTCGCCCGCTCATCACGAATATATTCAGGAACCCGGTCTTTTGCCTGAAATAGGGCTGTTTGGGGTCGCGGGGAAAATGGAAAAACATGCATCTGGCTGATATCATGTTCTTTGAGGAAACGCATGCTATTGAGAAACTCTTGTTCGTCTTCTCCCGGTAAACCGGTTATGACATCGGCAGCAATGAACGGATCGTCCTTCACTTCACGCAATAAGGAGATGGCTGCGCTCAATTGTGAAACATCATAATGACGCCCCACCCCCTTGATCACAGAATCGGAGGCCGATTGTATGGGGATATGGAAATGTGGTTGTATTCTTCTGTCAGCGAAAATGCGGACTAAGGAGGTGTCAAGCTTATCGGGTTCCAATGAGCTCAGACGGATTCTGATAGAATCTCCCAGTCTATCTAAAAGAATCTTCAACAGGCCTCCTAGATCGGTATCACCACTTTTGTAGGCACTGATATTCACACCAGTAAGAACAATTTCTGAAAAGCCATCTTGTTCCAAAGCAACAGCACGCCTTACGACCTCTTCAGTGTCCAAGCTCACCGAATCACCTCGAGCAATCGTAACCCTGCAGTAGGCACAAGCATTATCACATCCATCCTGGATCTTCAAAAAGGCCCGGCTATGGAAAGAGAAAGTGGCCGCATCGTAATCGAATGGACTGGGCGACTTTGCATCTCCGTTTACCTTCGGTGACTTCACAAAGTGTTTAACTGCATCAAGAAGATCGATATCTGCGACCAAAGAATTGGCCAACATATTCGGAAGCGTCAAAAGTGAAGGCTTTTCATCAAGGGAGACAACTACCACCCTGTCTGATAATTCTTGTATCAACTCACGCTCCATCTGGGCATAGCATCCCGTCACCAGCACTACTGGTCGATGTTCTTCATGAGCATATTTACGGATCATCCTACGGGCTTTTTGTTCCGCTTTACCTGTTACTGTACAGGTATTTACAATGCAAAGATCGGCAGTTTCATGGGAAGGCACTACCGTAAAACCTTCATGAATAAAAGCATCAGCTATCGCTTCGCTTTCACACTGGTTTAATTTACAACCCAACGTATATATCAAGACTCTCATGAATGTGGCAACTCCGAAAAATTTGTATCGTGTTCATCAAGTACCTGCAACACGGTATCCAAGGCATCGTTCAAACGTACCCTCATGTCGTGTGCATAGGGATTGAACCTCTGTAGGTCATAGAACAACTGGATCGGGTCATTGCATGTCTGCTCGACGATTGACAACAACCTCCGGTACCCGGTGGTTGCCAATTCTGTCGGAGCCAAGTGCAACTCATCAAGAACTCTCCCAACGAAGTGGGTAACTCCCTGTGAATAGGCAGCTTGACGGTCATGTTCTTCACAATCCATTGAAAGGACTTTGAGACCCATAACCCCGAAAAGCTCCTTCCAGAAGGAGTCCTGAGCAGAAGAACAACGTAGTGGCGAATATACCAGAGGAAGACCAGCAATACCGTTCTTTCCCGAATCGGGACCGAACATCGGATGTGTTGCGATGATCTGGGCATCTTGCGGTAACAGTTCCTGCATGACTTTGGCGGGATAGACCTTCACAGAACAAGTGTCCATTACCAAGGTTCCTGGGTGTACGAAGGGTGCGATGGATGCAACTACCTGGGCAAACGATGAAATGGAGACACAGAGAATAATGGCATCGCATGTAAAAAGTTCATCCCGGTCGACAAGCTGGACACCCTCGGGTATCCGTTCCAGTGGGGAACGATTGAATGCTTTGATTGGTGTGTGCTTCGACAGCTCAGTAGCCCAGAAGGTTCCAAAACGGCCTAACCCGTATATTCCGATATTCATGCGCGCATCGTACCACAAATAGGATCTTCCAGACAATCGCAAGAGAACTTGTATGGTAGGTATTCAACTGAAGTTCCTGTTGTGGTATCCTTAGGGGGAAAATTAGATTCCAAAGCAGGAGATAATCATGAAATTCGCAGAAACTATGAAAGCCAAGGCTATGCAATTGCAGAAGAGACTTGTATTGCCAGAAGGAACTGAGCCGAGAACTGTGGCAGCTGCCCGTCGCATCGTAGACGAACGTCTGGCATCCAAAGTGACACTGATAGGAGAGCCTGAGAAGGTCGAAAAGACCGCGAAGGAAGCCAAGGTGTCGCTTGAGGGAATCACTATTGTAGATCCACAGGTCTCCGATCTGCGAAAACAATTTGCCAATGAATACTTCCAGTTGAGAAAGCATAAGGGAATGACCGAAGAAGAGGCTTATGAATTGATAGCCAACGAACTCCGTTTTGGAGCTATGATGGTTCGATTGGGAATTGCCGATGCCATGGTGGCTGGAGCAGAAAATACTACGGGAAATGTTTTGCTCGCATCATTCCAGATCATAAAGACGAAACCAGGAATCAAAAGTGCTTCTTCCTGTTTTGTCATGGCGACAGATAAGAAGGATCTCGGAGCAGGTGGCTCATTCATTTTCAGCGATTGTGCGACAATACCGGAGCCGACAGCGGAACAACTTGCTGAGATCGCCGAAGCTTCCGCTGAATCGTGTAAAACCTACCTAGGAGCGGAGCCGGTGGTTGCTCTGCTCTCCTATTCCACCAAAGGCAGTGCCAAAGGACCTCTTGTAGACAAGGTTACGACAGCACTCTCTCTACTGAAGGAGAAACGCCCCGATATTCAAGCCGATGGAGAATTGCAGTTAGATGCAGCGATCATTGAATCGGTTGGAAAAAGTAAAGCTCCCGGGTCTACTGTCGCGGGGAAAGCCAATGTCCTGATTTTCCCCGATCTCCAGGCTGGAAACATCGGCTACAAATTGGTCCAGAGGCTTGCAGGAGCTGAGGCATACGGTCCTATCCTACAAGGATTCGCCAAACCGGTAAGCGATCTCTCCAGAGGTTGTAGCATAGAAGATATTGTCGTCACCAGTGCAATAACCCTTGCCCAAGCTGGAGCCTAAGATTAGAATATTTTGATGCAATGCGGCATCTTTTCTTGAAGGTGCCGCATTCTTTATGTAAGCTCTTCAGTTGTGATCTGTAACAGATCTCTAGTTGAATGAAAGGTATGCACCATGGCTACTCGACCGAATAGATCCCTTATAGATTCCTCACGCTCTCCAGCGGGCACCATATGGATGCTTGCTTGGCCGGTAATCCTAGACCAGAGTTTCCAGACGATGGTCCAATATGTCGACTCAGCGATGGTTGGATCGTTGGGAGCAGTAGCCACTGCTGCAGTTGCGGCGAATAGTTCCACAATATGGCTTGTCAATGGAATGATGTATGCTTTTGGTGCAGCCTTCGCTGTTCTTGCCGCACGACAGATTGGAGCTGGACAAAAAGAAAGTGTACACCATACGGTACGCCAATCTCTTCTTGCAATTATCGGACTATCAATCCTTGTCACAACGGTCATGAGAAGTATAGCACCCCGTCTTCCCATCTGGATCGGGGTGGAAGAACAGGTAGCCCCGATAGCGGGTAATTATATGGGCTACATAGCCATGGCATATCCATTCATGATCCTTTTCATGTTCATGGCAAATCTTATCAGAAGCAGCGGTGACACCCGCACTCCACTTATAAGTAATATCATTACCAATATCACCAATATTATAGGTAATTTTCTTCTCATATTCCCCAGTCGTGAAATTACCGTCTTTGGCATTGATTTTACGATGGTGGGTGCCGGCCTTGGTGTAGAGGGAGCGGCTATCGCTACTGCAGGGGCTACAGTTCTTAGTGCGCTTATCTTATTTGGTGTACTCATTTTCAAGGATTCCCCCCTCAAGACTCCTTTTAAAGGTGTTTCCTGGCGAGTCGATTGGATAGTAATGAGACAGGTATTTAGATTGGGTACGCCTCTTGCATTGGAACGCGCAACACTATCTATAGGCCAGATCGTCCTTACAATTCTGGTTACAAGAATCGGAACAGTATCTCTCGCAGCCCATCATCTTGCCATCACAGCAGAATCGATCACCTATATGCCTGTAAGTGGCTTCTCCATGGCTGCCACTACCCTAGTAGCTCAATCCTTAGGAGCTCAAAAACAGGATATGGCGCTCGACTTCGCTAAACGATGTCTCAGATGGGGTATCATGCTTATGACAGGTACCGGGTTACTCATGTTTATATTTTCCAAGGAACTCATGGGATTTTTCACCCCCGATATTGCCGTAATCAATCTGGGCTCCAAAGTTCTTCGAATAGAGGCATTCGCCCAACCATTCTTCGCAATGAGCATTGTAATCGGAGGGATCCTCCGTGGTGGTGGAGATACTAAATGGCCCTTCATCAATAGTCTTATCGGTATGTGGTTAGTCCGCCTAGGTCCGGCAGCTATTTTAATCCTAGGATTCGGTATTGGACTTGAAGCCGCTTGGGGATGCATGGTCGCCGATTTGGTAGTCCGTGGATTGTTGAACTACTATCGCTATAGAAAGGGCACTTGGATACACGCCTGGCGTGATTAGACAGTGGACAAGGCCTTCACCAAAGAGAGGAGAGCCGGGAAATCGAGGTTTTCAGCCCTCTCACTCTCAGGGATTCCTGCCTTTTCCAATGAATCAAATAACATCTCACGGGTGAACATGGAACCCGATTTACCTCTGAGCAGATTATTCCTCACGGTTTTTCTCCTCTGAGTGAACAAATCATTCACCACTTGGAGAAATAGCGTCCGACTCTGCACGGGAACCAAGGGATTCGCCCTCTTTTGCATCTGTATGACCACAGAATCGACATTGGGAGGCGGAAAGAAAGCCCCCCCCTTTATCGTACACACTGGTGAAACTTCGTAGTCGATTTGGGCGAGTATAGACAATGTTGACCAGAGCTTGGAACCAGGCTTTGCAGACAAGCGATCCCCGACCTCCTTCTGCAACGTATATACCATCCGCTCGGAAAGGCATTGTTTCTCAAGGAAACGGGCAATGCAGATAGAACCAACGTTGTAGGGAAGATTACCACAAATTACATCCGGGCAACCCTCATTTTGGTATACTTCAGGCCATGTCTTGAGGACATCACCCTCAACTAGGGAAAAATTGGAGATTTCGACGAATGCCTCTTCACGTAAAATAGTACAGAACCCATGATCGATTTCAAAAGCTGTCACATGAGCATTGCTTTCAAGCAAGCCGACAGTGAGGGCTCCTATACCGGGACCGATCTCCCATACCCGCTGCGACTCTTGCAATCGCAATGAATCAATTATCCTCTGACGGGCAGATGGCGATATGAGAAAATTCTGTCCAAATTTCTTTGACATGGCAAAGCCATATCTTTCAAGTAGTTGGATTATTGCTTGGGGGGAATCGTAGGAAAAATCCCATATCATGCTTTCGGTAACTCCTTCTTCGAGCGATTCGGTTAGCATACTGGAGAAAACCAACGACAGTCAACAACGATACTACGCTCCATAGCCAAGCGAGATTGGTACTGAATTGGGTATGTTCCAGACTCCAAGAACTTCCCCATGTTACAATCTTGGTAAACAGATCCACCATCAATTGTGCCAATATCATAAGAGGAACACATGGTATGAGAAGCCAAAGGAAGGTGACTCCCAAGAACAGCAAAGCTACAGGGGCAAGGAATGGGGACAAAAGCACTCCTATTCCATACCAAGATCCGAACAATACTAACGAGATGGGAGCAGTACACAGTGTAGCGCTCAAGGTTGTCGCAACCAGTTGGGCTAGTTTTTTTGGCATGATGGTAGAAATAGACTGAGCAATGGCCGGACTTACGTAAAGAATTGAGGTTATCGCACCGTAAGAGAGTGCAGAACCGGGAGAAATAAGTGTCTGTGGTGCCACCCAAGCATGGAGAACGACAACATTAGCTAAGGCATATTTGGTCTCTATACGCTTATGGAAATGCGGCAGGACCACCATGGTAAGTGCCCTGATTAAGGAGGGTTTGTTGCCTACTATAGCGACATAGATACATGCGAGGGGTAACGTAAAGAAGCAGATATTCCGTTTCTTAACTATCTTAGAGAGCAACAGAGACAGCATGCCTATGATAGCCTGTAGATGCATTCCCGATAGAGCCACGACATGGGCACACCCGCTTTCGGTAGTCATCTTACGAAGCGGTGACCACGTATCGAATCTACCCAACAGCAAGGCCTCCGATAATGAAGTTACCTGCCGAGGTAATCGATCCAACCTTACTCTCATAACGCTGAGTATCCTCATTCTTGTACGGTGATAGAGCTCCACGAATCTATGCTTGTTTGGAATAATCTCACTTTCTTGTGCAAAGAAGAACCATGTATCTTCATACATGACCAGTTCTCCAAAAACATCGAGATGTTGTCCGAAAAGGAACAGGGTATTCTCTGGAGAAACAACCAAGAGCGATCCTCCGGCTGCTCCGAAATCTCCTCTCCTGTTGGAAGCCTGTTCAAGCAAGACATCTACTACCGTATTGCCATTCTCGCTTTTAGTTGAATCAAACCTTACTACTGCACGTATCGCTGTTATGGATTCTGATGGAAAAGGGATCTCCAATGAATTAGCTCGATAGACGAGTATGACTTGTAGCCAAGTCAATACATAGATTATCAACACGAAAAGGATACGGAGTACAAAATACCACGGAAGAGAATTCGAAAATATGATAATTTGTGCTGCCCAAATACATACCACAGCCACAACTATTAGAGGAATATAGTCCAACGTGAAACTACACAATAAACCTGCTAATAGAATCACGAGAGAGAAGACGAGAGGTAGAAAGGAAAAGAGACGGTAGACAGTATACACATACTATTGACTACCATTGGTTGGATTCTACTTCGAAATCGCTACCAAAAGAGCCAATAGTGGGAGGTCCAAGTCTCCCCTCATAGCCAGCTTGACCAGTCTCGCACTCAAGGCTTCCGAACCACCAGAAACTTTATGCAATTCCATAACTTGCTTATAGGTAGAGAATAGAAGTTTGTTCCTTAGTTGCATATGAGTCAATAGAACGCCATGTAATTGCTTTATCCAAGGGGCATCCTGTAATTCTTGAAGTGTAAGTTCTGGTAATGGTCCATCATCTCCCACCAGAGCGAGACGATCGGCCAAATCTAAGGTATCGAGGTAGGAACACGTATCAAGGTAGTCTTCATATACGGATATTCCCTCCTCAATAACGAAATCGGAACGCGATGCATTCTGTTTTTGTTCCAACCGCCGTTTCATAGCCATCTCACTCTTCTTGTCTCTTCTCGATAGCCAGATTGCAGTACCGACCGCCAACCCAGAAGCAATCACTAATTCATCAATCATCGGCAAGGGATCACGGACTGCAAGGGAGAAGAAAAAATATACGACCAGAAATACGCCCGCAGAAATCAGCAGTCGAGGAAGATAACGAGCGTCCTGGATCCAACGGTCTACTCCTCTGTCAATTTGTGTATAGAGAGTGAAGAGGGCATCATCCTTTTCATGTGCGGTCAAACCTGTAGAGGCATGCCAACGTATCTCTTCATCGGGATCCCATGACCCAGCTCTCTTGGGATCTACGAATGGGGTCAGATAAAGTGGTTCTCCTTTACTTCTACGGATAATAAAACATGCATGCATGGAAACAATTCCTTATAATTCCGACTTGAATCTTGCTATCCGATCCTGCAAAGAGGCCTGGAAAGCTTGTCGTTCCCCAGCGGATGTGTGGAAAAACAGATAATATTTGATTTTCGGTTCTGTACCTGACGGCCTCACGACCAATTTTTCTCCAGAAGCGAAACGCAGTATAATGACATCCGAAGGGGGAAGTCCTAGAGTCTTATCATGGAGTAAGTCCACGACGTCAGAGATGGTATAACCAGCGAATTTCGTACCTACCGTAAAGCTTCTAAATTGCTTCATGATATCGGCCATCTTCTGGATGCCAGAACTTCCTTCATAGGTGAAAGAGAGCACCGACTCTGTATAATAGCCATACTCTTGGTAAATCTCTTCCAATCGTTGTTGCAATGTCAGTCCTTGGGAAGCCAAGTAACTCATCATCTCAACCGCAAGGACAGCGGTTGAAACGGCATCTTTGTCCCGAACATGGGGAACTGAGAGATATCCGAAACTTTCCTCACAGCCGAATAAGAAAAATTGTTCATCTGAGGACTCCAAACTTGCTATCTTTTCTGCGATATACTTAAATCCTGTCAAGACATCCACACATTCCCCGCCATGTTTTTCTGTCATGGCTCGTACGAGATCGGTCGTAACGATTGACTTGACCACTAATGGTTGTCTACCATCCTTCTGGGCACGATTCTTCCAAGTAGTCAGCAAATAATCGCACAACAAAGCCGCAATCTGGTTTCCGGTGAGGAGTTGATAACTAGATTTATCTTCTTTGGAGGGAATTGCGATCCCTAACCGGTCGGCATCCGGATCGGTACCCAATATTATATCTGCCTTCGTCTTGATTCCCAACTCAATTGCTAACCGCATAGCTTGGGGATCTTCGGGATTCGGCATGGATACTGTCGGGAAATCACCATCGGGTTGTTCCTGTTGTTCGACAACCTCACAATGTACACCCATTTTGGCCAAGATAGTACGGACAGGAATATTTCCTGCTCCATGCAACGGAGTATAGGCCACCTTCACCGAGCTTGAGGACAAGAGTTCTGATCGGGACAGACTATCAACAACCATCGAATAGTAGGCTTCATCAACTGAATCGGGGACCGGTGACAGTAAATGGGCTGATTTGGCCTCATTGAGGCTCATGCTTCTGATCTCTCCGACTTCTACCGAGGCAACACGTTTTGCTATTCCTACATCATGGGGAGGAGTAACCTGGCCACCGTCGGACCAATATACCTTGTATCCATTGTATTTCGCTGGATTATGACTAGCGGTGATTACGATACCTGCATTGGCATGCAAGTATCTCAAAGCAAAAGAAAGCATCGGCACAGGGTGCAATTCATCGTACAGGTAGACCTTTACCCCATTAGCACAAAGCGTAAGCGCAGCCTGTTTGGCAAACAGTTGCGAATAGTTTCGGGAATCGAAAGCAATCACGACGGAAGGAAGAGCTATCTGTGAGATCAGGTAGTCGGCGAGCCCTTGGGTTACCTTCCGAATCATGAATGGGTTTATCCGGTTGGTACCACCTCCAATTACACCACGCATACCGGCGGTTCCGAAGGCCAAGGCCGTATAGAAACGATCATAAAGATCTTCATCCGCATGTTCATCCAATGCAGCCATAACCTCTTTCTTGAACTGTAATTCCGTCTCAGCTTGGATATAATCCTCTGCTTTCTTGTAAATTAACGCCCTCTCTTGTTCGGTCATTGCCATGGAAACACCTCCGTCTCTAATTCATCAATCGTATCGAAAAGCGGATCGCAACCGTTTGATGCAAGTTCAAAGCGATCCCGGAACCCCCACGTTACTACTGCAGGACGCATTCTGGCAGCTTTCGCAGTATGAAAATCCACCTCGCTATCTCCAATGAACAAAACTTCGTCAACTGCACACTCCGCTATCTTGGAAAACAAGATTGCCGAGGTAGGCTCTGGCTTCAGGGGAATGTCATCAGTAGCTCCCCGCACCGTCATGAAAGGGACACCCCCGAGTAAGGCATTAACAATCTTCCTGACCAGTGAATCCTCTTTATTCGATAGTACCCCGAGCTTGAAGCCGGCCGCAACAGATTTCTCCAACAACTGACCGATTCCTGGATAAAGGATTGCCTTATCGTGAGGATGTGCCCTATAGGTATCCATGAGCAATTTATAATAGGAATCCAATAGTGCGTCATCAAATGGTACCGAAGCCTCATACAACGCCAATGAGAGTGCATTTCGCAGCCCCTTTCCCACATACCGTTTGCATGTACTGTCATCGATCGGTGGTGCTCCAGTCTCTGCCAATACAGTATTGATTGAAAAAGCGATATCTCCAATGGTATTTACTAGAGTACCATCAAGATCGAATAGAATTGCCTTATGTGTCGCATCCTTCTTAACCATAACTCGAGTATACCCATGTTTACACATTCCGTCACGTAGGTATATACTCGCCTTCATGTACAAATCGACCATCCGCGCATGTTATATCGGCAACTTCGTAGGGGCTTTGGTCACCAACCTATCCCCTTTGCTGTTCGTAATCCTCATGGATACCTTCAACCTGTCATTCGAGCAAGTCGGTCGATTGGTCCTTATCAATTTCTTCACTCAGATAATCGTAGATTTGGCCTTCAGCAAACCGGTCGACAAATATGGAGTTAGACCGTTCATCACAGCTGGTCATTTCGTTGTATTCCTAGGGTTTATTCTATTCGCATTCTCCCAGCGGATTTTCTCGAATCATCCCTATGCAGGCTTCATGCTTGCGACGATTGTATTCTCCAGTGGAGGAGGATTATTAGAATTGTTACTCAGTGCAATCGTACAATCTGTTCCTACAGATGCCAAAGCTGCGGCTATGAGCCTGCTCCATTCGTTCTATGCATGGGGCTTTATAGTTGTCGTGGTACTCACATCCCTTATGCTGACTCTATTCGGCAGCGACAATTGGCCAATGTTATTCATTATATGGTCTATCGTACCGCTCTTGAATTTCTTCAATTTCCTTCGGGTCCCGCTCGCGCCCCAAGTCCCTCATGAACATCGGACCAATACGAAGGTTCTCACATCTACCCCATTCTTCATTTTCGTCGTTTTGGGTATTGCACTCGGTGGGGCTGCAGAAGTATCGATGTCACAGTGGACCAGTGCCTACGCCGAAACAACCCTCGGGTTATCTAAACGAGTGGGCGACCTGTTAGGGCTATGTCTATTCGCAGGTTTCTTGGGAATCGGTAGGATGTTATATGGGATGTATGGGAAAAAGATCGATGTTTGGCATGTCATGGTATGGGGATCTCTCTTCGCCTCGATCTGCTATCTGGTAGCTGCATTGTCACCCATACCGATTATTTCATTGATTGCATGTTCAGCTGCAGGATTAGGCGTATCTTTACTCTGGCCAGGTTCCATTACGAGCGCTGCCCACCGTTTCCCTTTGGCAGGGGCATCCATGTTCGCAATTCTGGCTGCTGGAGGAGATACTGGCGCTGCCGTAGGACCTTGGTTGCTGGGGCTAGTTGCCGATCTCACCCCAATAGGTTCAACTCTTTCCCCACTTCGTACAGGCATGTTGGTAGGAACTCTCTTTCCGGTTGCTATGGTTGTGACACTTATTGTGCAAAAACGTTTGGAAAAACGTGTGCCTCCGGTCAGCTCTCTTTCACAAGCCCCTTCCGACGGTTGATTCTCCGTCTCCTTTCGCGACGCTTACGCTCCACCTCAATCCTCCGCTCCATCATCTTCCTCGATCTTCTATCACTGAGGATGTAGGTACTGAACAATCCGGCGAATAGGCTGATTCCAATTATCCAGAACATGATGAAGGGGTTGGCTTGGAAAGGCAAATCCACATTCATTCCATAGTATCCGACAAGGAATGTAGGAAACATGAAGGCAATCGAGATGACCGTAAGTCTCCTCATGATGATACTGAGGTTGTTCGAGATAACCGATGCGAATGCATCCATAGTTCCGGTAAGGATCGAGGAGTAGATATTCGCCATTTCAATGGCCTGTTTGTTATCGATGATGATATCTTCGAGAAACTCCCGTTCCTCTTCTGAGTTGAGTTTAAAATACATCGACTTCTGTAATTTTTCTAACAAGATTTCGTTGGTTGTGAGACTTGTAGTGAAATATACGAGGGATTTCTGGATGGAGAGCAATTGTATCAGTTCATCATTCCTGACGGACCGGTGCAATTCCTCTTCGATCAGACCCTTTTGTCTATTCAGGTATTTCAGCAAGCGAATGAATACCATGGCAGCCCTACCCATCAGGCTAATCACAAAACCCTCTCTCGTCTGTACTGGGTACTGGCGGAAACGATTCCTTGCAAAGTCCTCTAATATTACACTGTCGCTTTGGCAGATCGTAATGATCAGATCACCCTTCATGACAATTCCGAGAGGGACGCAATATTGGTTTATACCGTGGCTATCGTCGGCAAAGGCTGGTAAACGGACAATAAGAGCTACGTAGTCATCCTCTTTTTCGATACGCGACTGTTCATCCAAGTCCATGATATCGGCTAGCAGTTCAGGATCTATTGAATAGTCTTCCTGCAATTCTGTGATATCATCCCGAGTTATCTCACGGGCGTCGACCCAGGTGTACCCACCCTTTTCAGAGTTGTCACCTGGAATTCGGCTAGCAATGTTGTTTCTTATAGTAATCATGGTTCCTCCTGGATCTCCTCAGGAACCATCAGCCAGACTTGTTAGGCTAAAGATCGGTATCGGTTCGGGAGGAGCGCTGATTCGGTTTGCTTTGATGGGCGATAGCGTAAACTCCCGCCATCGTCTGTAGTAGACATAGCTTCCTCCTTGGTAGTAGGGATACACCGCTCTACAACGGTGCTTTTACCGTTAATAATCATATCACATACGCAAGCGGTGATAAAGAGGGATTGGAAAGTTTTACCACTATCTTGCTGTTAATTGCTCAAGATGGTACAAATTGACCTATGAGGAGTTTCACATGACAAGAGATGAAGCAGTAGCATTATATAGGAAGTACAATACATCGGAGAGCCTCTATCGACATGCACTAGCCGTGGAGGCTGTCATGCGGCGTTTTGCACAAGAGTTGGGATACGATCCCGACTATTGGGGAATCGTTGGGCTGTTACATGATATTGATTATGAGCAGTATCCCGACGAACATTGCAAGAAAGCTCCTGAGCTACTCTCTGCAGCGGGAGTATCGGAGGATATCATCCACGCAGTAGTCTCACATGGATGGACCCTCTGTAGCGATGTTGAACCTGAGCATCCTATGGAGAAGGTATTATTCACAATCGATGAACTGACTGGACTCGTGACAGCTACCGCATTGATGCGCCCGTCTCGAAGTTTGATGGACCTTGAGGTGAAGTCGGTGAAGAAGAAGTGGAAGACCAAGGGATTCAGTGTTGGTGTGGACCGTGAACTCATTACCAAAGGTGCGCAGATGATCAACATGGAGGTCGCTACAGTTATCCAGTTAACCATTGAAGGAATGAGAACGGTTGCAGCGGAGTTGGACCTAGCAGGCTGATCTAACGTTGTATAGTCTCCATGCGGAGTATTCCCTTCTTATTCAAGATGAGGCGATAGTGGTGAATATCCTCTATTGCCTTCTTTTTTGAGGCCTCTGTTATCACCAGATGGAGGTGGTACACTCGATCACTGTTCTGTTGTTCCAAATCTCCTTCTGAGGAAGATACATAGACCACGTCGCTAGGATCATCCATCTCCTTCAGCCAATCATCGATTCGAATTCTGGTGATCACTGTGATGGCGTTGATCCATGGTCCGATATTCCGGTCCTTCTCTGTCTTGAAAACCTTTACATATCGGGTAAAGTGGACTACATCGTCCTCAGGAAGCATGTCTTGGAAAGGATTACCATCCTCCAATCTTTTCTCCTGAATAAATTGGGGCATTTGGGATGCTTTACCGATCCTCATGACAACCTTCATTCGGCTAAGCCGCTTTCCTGTTCTGGGACTCACGAATGCATAGATTTGGTCGGCTAGCAGCCGGGGAACAACCCTTGAGAAGAATGCACGCAGGCCCTCTTTGATCCGATCTTTGAATACATAGGCAACAATGACCAGTAACGCCCATTGCATACTGTTCTTGAGAAAAAAAGTCTCCGCAAAGATTGCCGCCAAAGTTGCGAACGACATTGCTATGGCAGCGGCAGTTCCTGCTAAGATTCCTGAGACCCGCTTCGGAGCCTTTGAAAGTACTGGGGTAAGGTAGAGCACCGATTGAGTCCATTTCTTGAGCACTCCAGAACGATAGGCGACCGCTTCGGAAGAATAACGGTTATCCTTGCTTACCACCGATTCATAGTGTTCTCCCCTACGATAGCTGAGTTCAAAGCGGCTTCTTCGCAATAGAGAAAATGCTGAATCCTGCAACTCTCCAAACAAAGACTCCAACGATAGATACATTTCCAAACTGGAACTCTCCACCACGAGACTGATAGCTTCATCTGCCCATTCGAATGCAGTGACCATCCTGTTCCCTGTCGGATAGTAGATCCGTATCTCAGTAAGCAATGAACGGAATCGTTCAATAGCCTCTTCGGTCTCCCTACACCAATCCCTCAATAGACCACGCAACTCATCCAGTTGAGGTTCCTTTGCCAATTCCCTGCATTCATTAAGGATCATTTGTGATTCATGCCGGAATGAATTGGACAAAGTCTGCAATTCATGGATAAAAATAGTATCTGAAATATCGTTCTTACCGGCAATCCGCAATTGGGTATATTCCTCTAAAAGCACCAGGGGACTGGTCTTATTTTCCCTATCGAGCAACTCATCCAAGGTAATTTCGGGAGAGGAGTAGCGGGCATGGGCTTGGAATTTACGAAGCATTGCTTCATCGGATATGAAATCAGAAGAGACATGCAGTTGAGCGGGTGTGAAGATATAATAATTCACATCACGCTCATACGGAGCGTGTTCAGGAATGGGATAGGTAATCTTTGTCTCAAGGTGTCTACTTGAGTGAATCCGAACGTCAATCATAGGAGAAATCCATCCATAAACGCTCATGATAAGGCATCAAACGACATAAAGCAATACGGGAATATCTATTTGACAGTGCCCGGAATGTAAAGCATACTATATTAAGGAGGCCTGATGGCAACAGCGATTACCACCAAGACCAACAACTACTGCACCCGCCTCTCGACGGGTACAACTTTGATGCATGGAGCCGTCCCTCCTTCCCAAAAATCGGTATCTCATAGGAGTTACACCCACTAGGAGGATGTATGAACAGGTTGTATACGATTGAACGTTTCGAAGAGGACTTCGCTGTTTGCATGGCAAGTGATGATCGACAAGTGAATATTCCTTTTGAAGACATTCCCGAAGATTCCAAAGTAGGCGACGTGCTCAAATATGTCGAAGGCCATTACGAAAAGGCCTAATCCCGAAGCTACGCCCTGTTGATAATTTCAACGATTTCCCGTTGTGCTTTCCTCGCCTCAGGAATTGGAAAAAGCGGGAAATCATGATTCATTTTCGGATATGCAAATACCTGAATACCAACTCCCAGTCTCCTACAGAGCATTTTAAGCTTATAGACATCGGGAAGGAATATTTCATGGGTTCCGATAAATACCGATAGTTGCCCCAACCCCTTCAATGGTCCATTTATAGGACTGACGCGCCAATCTGTAGGATCGATTTCACCAACCCAAGCCTTCCCCATTACCTTCAGATGTTGCCTGCTCAACATTGGATCCTTAGACTCAATTGCATCGATAGCAGCATTCTTCAACGTTATATCGAGCCATGGAGAGATGAGAATGACATCCTTTGGAAGAACCGTACCTTGCAGAAGAAGCTGTTGGGCTACCGCTAGAGCAAATCCCCCTCCCGCAGAATCTCCCATCAAAATGATTTGAGATGGATCGGATTTTTCCAATAGAGATAGATATATAGCTACCATACGATCGAACGATTCCAACACGGTATGAACGGGAGCCTTCGGATATATGGGAACTACAATGGTACCCTTCACCACATTGTTTATCCTATCGAGAAATAGCCAATGGGGAATGATAGGATGTTCAACATACGCACCTCCATGGAGATAAAGAATCTGTTTCTTACTGGAAATTTCACGTTCATGCAAGATCACACATTCAATCCCAGCGATAGTCTTTTGCTCTACTATGGCAAGTATTTTTAATGGAGTGGGAAATACGAATGGTTCTTCATTTCTCAACGCTTGTTGCTGTAAAAATGTATTGCTGTCCTCCGATGCATGGAACCATCCCCTCTTCAGCCGCAACTGCAACAACTTTTCGCTTCCCCAAGACCGGAAACTACGCTTTTCCTTTCTCGTAATATAAAAAGACCAAATAGAGAGGGAAATCATCATAACGAGGAACACGAAGTATGCCATAAAAATACAGTACACGTTCGCTTTACACTGTGTCAAAAGAAAAATGGTAAGTTTATTCCCTCTTGTCTTCTGGAGTGTTCCATCGTACTTTGCATGTATGGGAAGTGTTCGCTACGGAACCTGTTCATGGAAATACCCTTCATGGGAAACTCTGGTTTACTCATCTTCCAATCCTCCCGATTACCTTGCAGAGTACGCGCAGCTATACGACATGGTGGAAGTAGACCAGTGGTTTTGGTCATTGGGAAAAAACAGCGCAGGACTTCCAAAAGAAGAGACTGTGGTGCAATACGATGCAGCGACTCCACAAGAGTTCAGATTCACTATAAAATGCCCAAATGCACTCACCCGTCCGACCCATGACATGGATTCCCATGGTGAGAAACCAAAGAATGCTTTCTATCTGGAGCCCGATCTCATGCGATCTTTCATCGATTCTTTACAGCCGATTCGTAAGAAAATTGGATTACTCATGTTCCAATTCGGCTATCTGAACAAGCAGATATATACCAATCAAAAACAATTTATGACCGACTTGGAGTTTTTTTTCGACTCCATCCCATCTGCTTTACCCTATGCGATAGAGTTACGGAATCCCAAGTGGCTGAATGGTGAGTGGTTTTCTTGGTTACAAAGGAAAAAGGTAACTCCTGTCTTGATTCAGGGGTATTGGATGGATGATGTAGCAAAGACCATAGACCGGTATGAGTCCCTCATAGGAGATACAATCAGCATTCGTCTCCATGGGGAAGATCGTCAGGAAATCGAGGAAGAAACCGGGGGACAATGGAATCGATTAGTGAATCCTCAAGACAGGGAATTAGCCCATGTCGCACAATCCATCAAGTCTCTCGTGAAAGGGGGAAGATTGGTCTATGTCCAGGTCAATAACCATTATGAAGGTAGTGCACCACTAACTATCGAGCGATTGAGGGCTCTTATCTGAAATTTAGGGAAGCACCCTGTATGTCGAATAACTTTGTCTGTCCGAATGAATGAATCCTTCAGCGTAGTGGCAACCAGATTGAAGACCGCGATACTGTGCCAATACTTCCATCATATACGGAAGATTTATTGAGGCACTCTTATCCAGATAGTCTATCTGACTTACATGGCAAGCCAGAGCTTGCGCCTTCTTTTCATAAGTCATGGTAATATCTACATATTCAGTTGGAGCAAAATGTCCACCTCCCACTTTATCCATATGATAGAGGAGAAAGGGTTTTTCGAGTGGATCGCTAGCAGTCTTCACATGCACTAACGTGGATTGGACCAAACTTGAGGAGACCAATTGTTCAGTAGCGATATGATCAGGATGATAGTCGGCTGTAGCATGAGTGATTACGAGATCGGGTCGAATGGATCTGATAAGTTCGGTCATACGGAGTCCAGTCTCTGCATCAGAAGCGTCGAGTGTCATATCATCGATATCGAGTGTACAATATGAAGCTCCGATGATCTGGGAAGCATGGGCTGCCTCTGCCATCCTCACCATGCGGAGTTTCTCGGGGCTAAGAGTCCGATGTCCCTGGTTACCATTGGTTACAGAGCATACGACCACCGTATCGCCTCTATCAACACAACGAGCCAACGTGCCGAAACAGCAGATTTCTACATCGTCGGGATGAGCCCCTATAGCCAAGATCTTCATGATTATCCTCCATAGATATTCTTCAAAAAGCATACCATGATTCTGAGGTGTCTGCTATGATAGTATGCATGATAAGCATGGGCATCGCACTCTTTTTCATAGCACTTGCGGGTGCATTTCTCCAAACGAATATTGGTTTCGGGTTTCCCGTATTGGCGATGGTTTTTCTTCCTGCTCTTGTTCCCTTCTCTACTGCAGTCGCATTGTGCCAGACTATAGCTATGGCAAGTACATTATTTCTTACGATCAAATATTTTAAATATATTGAATGGCGCACCATGTTGCCCCTATTGTTGGTATCACTTACCCTTGGGATCATAGTCACTATTACCTCCCTGAGCTTTCCACAGCGAACTCTGCAGATCATCCTTGGAAGCGCATTGGTTATAATCAGCATATTCACCGTCCGGTATAGTGAACATATCTCGATCCGACCAACAACGGCATCTGGTGCTGCTGTCGGTTTTTTAGCTGGCGTTGGTAACGGCTTTTTCGGTATTTCCGGCCCTCAGGTGGCTATATATCTCCTCGGTGCCCAACTAGAGAAAAAAGCCTACTTGGCTACTATACAGTGCTATTTCCTCATTTCTAATGTCAGCACGATCATCATCCGTACTGGCCATGGAGCTCTCGGAAAATCCGATATTCCACTGGTAGTTTCAGGATGGATAGGTATAGGTGTGGGAACCCTACTCGGACTTAGGGTCTTTGAGAGGATTCCACGAAAAACACTTAAGAGACTCGTCTATGGTTTCGTGGGAATCTCCGGTTCGGTAATCGTCATTCAACAACTCATCTCTTAGGTATGACGGAGAATTCCAAGAACTAATCAGCTGCATCCCAACGACCACGCAAGGATTCCAATTCTTCCGAGAACCGGACTATCGCATTGGCTAACCGTTGGGCATCCCGAGATGACGGATCTTTGAATACCTGGTTTCCATGCTCTTTCATTCTATCAGAAACTACCCGTATGCCAGAAAAGACCTCATCCATCCGGTTGAGAGCATCCTTGAGATCCTCCAATCCTGCATACCAAAGTTTTTCTTCCTTAGCTGCGGGAAGTTCTTCCTCAAGCAAGTCGAAACTCTCATTAGGCGATGGAGCCCAAGCCGATAAATCGAGCTTGGATCCGATGAATCCAGCGAAATATTGAGCTACCTGCTCCTCTCCATGGACTACGAATACCTGTCTCGGGCGTTTTGAGAAGCTGCTTATCCACTTCAACAATCCCTCTTGGTCGGCATGCCCGCTAATACCCTCCAATTTACGCACCGAAGCTCGTATATCGATATGTTCACCGAAAATGGTCACTTTCTCAGCGCCATCAAGAATGGAACGGCCTAAGGTACCATTCGCTTGATACCCACAGAAGACTATGGTACTTTCAGCCCTCCACAGATTATGCTTTAGATGATGTTTAATCCGTCCGGCTTCGCACATACCACTGGAACTGATAATAACTGCACTTTCTTCCCGTCTATTGAGCGCCCTCGATTCATCCGCGGTTACGGTAGTGGTCAGTGAATCGAAGATGAGTGGATTAAGACCCTTCTCCACAAGTTCCATAGCCTCGTCGTCGAAATAGCCTTCAATATTACGTGAGAAAATCTTCGTAGCTTCAATCGCAAGTGGACTATCGAGAAAAACCGGTATGGTTGGAATCTCTTCCAACATATGGTGGGTAATAATATGCCGAAGAAGATAGAGCAACTCCTGGGTCCTTCCGACTGCGAAGGAGGGAATGATCACATTGCCTCCCTTCTGGAACGTATCTCGAATGATATCGGCTAATTCCTTGGATCGTTCTTCGGTCGATACCCGCTGGCTTTTGTGCTCTGGTTTATCATGCAAGCGATCTCCGTAAGTCGATTCCATAATTACGATGTCGGCCTCTTTCATATATACCGGATCGTTAATGATCGGTTGGTCGAGGTTGCCAATATCGCCACTAAAAACCAAGTGTCGACTCTGTCCTGCTTCTGTGAGCCAGACTTGTATGGAGGAGGAGCCCAATAGATGACCCGCATCAATGAATTCAACTTCGATTCCTACATCGACGGTAAAACGTACACCATAGGGATGCCCTGAGAAGAGATCCATTGCCTTCTTCGCATCTTCTACAGTATAGAGTGGTTCCACCAACGGTTTTCCCGCCCGTTTCCGTTTTCGATTGATCCATTCGGTCTCCATCTCCTGGATATGGCCAGAATCTGCAAGCATGATGGAACAAAGATCCGCTGTAGCCTCTGTACTATGCACAGTCCCCCTGAATCCGTCTCCGACGAGGAGAGGAATTCTCCCGCTGTGGTCTATATGAGCATGGGTTAAAAGTACGTAATCTATTTCGGTACCTTTGAACGGCAATTCCAATCCGATCTTCTTTTCGTCATGTCCTTGCGGAAGACCACAGTCTACCAACAACCTCTTTCCAGCGCACTCGATCATGGTGCAACTGCCCGTTACGGTTCGGGCACCGCCAAAGAATGTCAATTTCATATTATAAGCATACCCGCTTGGAAATCTCCTGTCCATTAAAACTTGAGACTGACCTGCTCCTGCGGTATAGTTCATTACAGAGGGAGGAACAACTATGGATGCAAACCGCAACAGGGTTCGGGAAATCTCCATTGCCAGAACTATAGAGAGATTAAGAAAGAACAATATAGAGGCGGCATATCTCCCCTCTGGACAGGATGTGGTACCCATGCTCAGATCCATCTTGGATGAAGGATGTACCATCGCCCTAGGAGGTTCAGCAACGCTAGCGGAAACCGGTGTACTTAAGTTAGTCCGAAGTGATCTCTACCACCTAATCGATCGATACGAACCGAATCTTGATCCACACGAACTTCACCAACGTTTGATAGATGCCTTCTCGGCTGATGTATTCCTCACTAGTGTGAATGCCATTACCGAACACGGGGAACTCTATTGTGTGGATGGCACAAGCAATCGTGTCAGCGCGATGCTCTTCGGTCCTAAACGGGTTATCGTGATTGCCGGTTGGCAAAAGATTGTACCCACTTTGCGTGATGCAATCGATCGGGTGAAGCATATCGCAGCCCCGGCAAATGCAATGCGCTTGGAGAAAGATACTCCATGTGTAAAAACCGGACATTGCATCGCACCGTATTGCGATGACCATCACCTTATGGCCATTCCAACCGGCGCATGCGATAACGGGATTTGCTCAAACATGGTAGTCATGGGGCGACAAGCGAAAAAGGGCCGCCTTTCTGTATTGATCGTCGGAGAACAACTGGGCTACTGATAATTCTTTTGAGCCCCCAGGGCAGCCCAAAACCTTGTCCTCTAATCGAGGAAGAGGCTCATGACCTCCTCAGCGCTTTGTGATGCTCCCAATAATCGCTTAAATGCAGCGGAAGTGGTAGCCCGCGCTATCGAAGCAAGCACTTCGATGTGGGCGCTTGCTTCATGTTCAGGAGCGACTACAAGAAAGAAGAATTGAGATCCTTTTCCATCCTGGGCATCGAAATCGATAGGTTCAGGCGTTATTCCCACGACTACCGAGACCGATTCTATTGCGGTAGTTTTAGCATGGGGAATGGCGATACCATCGGCCAAACCGGTGGAGCCCAAGGCTTCTCTCGATAACACAGCGGAGAGGATTTCTTCCCTATTGGGCAAATTCCGTTTTTCAACGAGCACATCCACTAACTCCTCAATAACTGCATTCTTCGATTCCGCGTGCAATGGTATCTTGATGAGGTCTTTCTCCAATACATCTGTCAGTGTCATATCCGGCCTCCTAGTTCATATCTGGTAGGGATTCGAACATATCCCAAACCGTATCGTTGTCCTTCACTACCAGTACAGGACAGGGTGCAGTCCTCATCATGCGATCTGTTTCGCTCAACAATTCATCACGTCGGCTATGGATATCCGATATCCCTCCGAGTACTAGAAGATCAATGTGGTTATCCTGAAGATAGGATCGCACTTCGGTGTGAACAGTACCCGATTTCTTAATCGGTACGACAGGGACACCCTTTTGCTTTCCCATCCTCTCCACATGGTTCAGATAGCGTTGGGCATCGCCTTCAATATCCCGACGATATTCCTGCTCTTCGATATCCAAGAAGATTCTTGCCTTCACGAGGTCTTGCAAAGCGCGGGTATTCACAACGTACATAGCTGTAAGGCTCGCATCAAGACGTTTTGCTAAGGCGATTGCTGCCATAGCAGCGGTAACGGAGTCCTCCGATCCATCAAGATACACTAGCATATGTTTGAATGGCTCTGTCATTCCCTACCCTCCGCGTCCTTTTCCCGTTGCCGGTCCATACGCTTCTTAACCTGTTTCATTAACATAAAACTCTCCCGTTCAGCCTCTTCTATCCGTCCCCTGGTATATGCCAAGGTTTCATCCAATTCAGGAATCACTATCTTCTCCAAGGCATTCACCTTTCGGATCGTCTTTTTCACCTCTCTGGCCAATCTCATGATGGAAACCTTCAGTTCTGCCAATCTTCCCATCAGCTTTAATGCATCCCGATAGGCTTCTAAGGTATCCTCAACAGCCAAGGTGGTACCTTCGGGGCTGAAATAGGGGCCTTTTTCCACAAAACTCGTCTCGACTCTCGGCAAACGGACTCCCATGACCTTGCGGTCAGATAGTTCGATTGAAGAATCTATGGTCACCGCACCAAAAAGATTGGCAACCCGCAGACGTCCCATCTCCATAACGGTATGTTGCATCGAATCGCTTGCCAAAGCAAGTGCTTTATCCACCCGAGCCTGATACTCTACTGCTTGGTCTACCAACGTGAGCAATTCAACGATCAGGATAGAACGTTTCTGGTCCAATAGTTCATGACCAAGGGTAGCGAACTTGAGTTCATCCTTCAGTTTGAGTAGATTACTTCTTGTCGGTGCGATAGCTCGGGCCATACTCTATCTCCCGTAGAATTCGGCGATCTCTTCATCGGTTACCCGTTGCAGCTCCTCCGAAGGTAATTCGGATAATGCTTTCCAACCAAGGTCAAGCGTCTGATCGATACTACGGTTCTCATGGAAATCCTGGTTCACGAACTGCTTTTCAAAGATGTTTCCGAAATCTAGATAACGGTGATCAAGAGCAGTCAGTTCCTCTTCTCCAATAACCGATGCGAGATTCCTCACATCCTTGACATGGCTGTAGGTTGCAAACAGCTGATTAGACAGGTGAGGATGGTCTTTCCTCGTCATTCCCTCTCCTATGCCATCCTTCATCAATCGACTCAGACTTGGCAGACCATTTACTGGTGGGTACATTCCTCTTGCGTACATCTCCCGGTCGAAAACAATCTGCCCTTCGGTGATATAGCCGGTAAGATCGGGTATCGGATGACCTATATCGTCATTAGGCATGGTGAGGATAGGAAGTTGGGTTATGGACCCTTCCCTGCCCAAGATCTTTCCCGATCGTTCGTACAATTCGGCTAGATTGGAATAGAGGTATCCGGGATATCCCTTCCTGCTGGGAATTTCGCCCCGTAGTGTCGATATCTCACGCAAGGATTCACAGTAGTTGGTCATATCGGTCATAATCACCAATACATGCATTCCTTTGGTAAAGGCCAAATGCTCTGCCAAGGTAAGTGCAGTGCGTGGTGTAATCGTCCTTTCTATAGAAGGATCGTCGGCAAGTGAGAGAAACAAAGCGACATTCTCCAAGACTCCCGATTGTTCGAAACTATCGATGAAAAAACGGGCTACATCGTGCTTCACACCCATAGCGGCGAACACGATAGCGAATTCCTGTTCCTTCGCAAGCACCTTTGCTTGCCTAGCAATCTGTGCAGCCAATTGGTTATGGGGCAGTCCGTTACCACTGAAAATAGGTAATTTCTGGCCTTGAATCAGTGTGGTAAGGCCATCGATCACGGAGATTCCAGTCTGAATGAAGTCCCGAGGATACTCCCGTGCGGTAGGATTTATAGGTAATCCATTCACATCCAATTCATCCTCCCCCCTCGGAAGAGTACCGCCATCGCGGGGATGTCCCAAACCATTGAGTACACGACCTAACATCTGATCCGATACGGGAAGGGTTAGCGGTTCTCCCATGAAACGCATTCTTGTTCCTGGTAGCGTGAGTCCGCTGGTTCCTTCGAAAAGTTGTACAACGACAGAGTCGTCACTGGTATCGAGAACCTGGCCAGTCCTTCGTCTTCCTTGGCTATCGATACATTCCACCAGTTCTCCATATCCAATGGGATGGGTCTTGCGCATGAACACCAGTGGTCCATCTATCCTTGCCGCACCAACATATTCCCTTCCACTGAGCAGGGTACGATCCAAGGTGCCAAGTTGCCTATCTCTCGTCATAAATTCCTCCCAACTGGCTCATGGAACGTTCTAATCGTACAGCAACACGATCGAGATCCTCTACAGAATCATTCTCCACAGTAAAGCGCATACGGGCAATCTCCTGGACAACTTTCATTCTCCTCAGCTTCACCATGGTAACACCTTTGGCTATGGCCTCCGAACCTAGATGCCAATATGAAAGGATCAATTGTAGCATTCTTATTTGCTTTGCCACAGTAGAATAGCGGTCTATTTCATCAAATGCGTTCTGCTGGAGAAATCCAGTCTTGAAAAGACTGCAGACTTCCAGGATGAAGTTCTGGCTATCGGGAAGAGCATCGGGTCCGACCAACTTGACTATTTGCTGCAGTCTTACCTCACGCTGCAGGAGCTCCATAATTTCTGATCGGCTCTCTTTCCATGAGGACTCTCCCTGAGTCTCCCACCAAGGTGCCACATCATCAACATATTCAGAATAGGAATCCAGCCAGCTAATTGCAGGATAGTGCCTTGCGCTAGCAAGAGCTCTATCTAGGCCCCAAAAACAACGGACAAACCGTTTTGTATGCTGGGTGACTGGCTCTGAAAAATCGCCTCCTGGAGGAGATACAGCTCCTATGATACTTACTGAACCCTCGCGTTTATCCAAGGTCTCCATATATCCCGCTCGTTCATAGAATTCGGCTATTCTCGTGGGTAAATAGGCTGGAAAACCCTCCTCTGCCGGCATCTCTTCCATTCTCCCAGAAAGCTCTCTTAGAGCCTCCGCCCAACGACTGGTGGAATCTGCCATGATAGCCACATGGTATCCTTGGTCACGATAGTATTCTGCCAAGGTTATACCGGTATAGATGCTTGCCTCTCTGGCAGATACAGGCATATTTGATGTGTTCGCAATAAGGATCGTACGTTCCATAAGGGATCGACCTGTCCTAGGGTCAATAAGATGAGGGAATTCCCTCAGAACGTCAGTCATTTCGTTTCCCCGCTCTCCACACCCTATATATACGATGATATCGGCATCACACCACTGAGCGATCGCATGTTGTGTCATGGTCTTGCCTGTACCAAATCCCCCTGGGATAGCTACCGTGCCCCCTTTTGCAACAGGAAAGAGCATATCAATGACACGTTGTCCTGTTATCAGTGGGATCGATAGTGGCTTACGATCGGAAACCGGTCTCGGAATCCTGATTGGCCAGGTTTGCATCATGTGGATTCCGATTTTCTGCTTCTGCAGGTTTTCCACCACACACACAGTATGTTCCACGGTGAAAGAACCCTGTTTTTCTACCTCCACCACAGTATAGGGAGGACTTCCCGATAACTGTGGAGGCACTAAAACGTGGTGCTCCACTCTCTCGGTCTCGCTAACTATTCCAATAGTCTGACCCGGCATAACGGTATCACCGACAGCTACCTCGGAGCGGTAATCCCACAACTTCTTTCGGTCGAGAGAGGGACTCTCCAGTCCCCGTTGTATCGTATCACCACCAAGTTGACGTAATCTCTCCAATGGACGTTGAATTCCATCATAGATAGTACCGATCAACCCCGGTCCCAACTCGACCGAGAGCGGCATTCCCGTTCCATAGACATTATCCAGAGGAGCAATGCCGGTAGCATCTTCATAAACCTGTACAATCGCTTCCTGTCCATCGAGTTTGACGACCTCACCCACAAGACGTTGCTCACCGACTTGGACCAATTCCATCATCATGGCATCAGTGATACCTTTAATGGTGATAACCGGACCATTTACCCGTTTGACCTGACCTACTATCCTTTGTGGCATTATCGACCTTCCATCAATTCCTTGAGATCCCGTTCCTTCCGGAGCAGTCGTGTCGCTACCTGGTTGTTGTAAGCGACGGTGCCATCAAGCGTGGAAACTTCCACGCCTTGGCCTGTTAGCGGAGTCTTGGAAAGCTGTAAGGCAACATCCTTACCGGTCGTCGTTTTCACGATTTCCCGAGCCTCCTGCAACATTTCTTCGTCTATAGTCTCCCTAAAAGAACAAGAGACCAATCCTTCACCACGGTCCAACCCTACCGCGGCTTCGGCTATCCATGCGATGAGTATTTGCCTATAGGAGGGATCATCCCTCAAAGCTTCCATCTTCTTGGTTACCGAATCGAGTACAAGGGTTCTCAGCCTCTCACTTCTTCCTACTGTGTAGCGACGCTGGAGGTTCTTGATAGTCGATTCCTCATGACGTCGTATCTGCTCTAATCGCTTTTCTGTAGCCTTCTCTTCCTGGGCGATTGCATCGGCAATCTTCTTTGTATACGAAGTTTGTACGGCTGCGGCATCCTGCATTGCACGTTCAATGATAGTCTTAGCTTTGGTCCGAGCCCCTTCCAAGATACCATCGAATAATTGGTCGCTGCTTCTGCCACTCATAAAGATACCCCTATTGCTTCGTTTACCAATGCCTTCAGATCACGAGAGACTCCACCGGTAGCTTTATTGGGAATCTCTACAATAAGGGGAAAAGTCTCAGAAAACATATATCTATCGACCTCCTCCCGTATCATATCGGCAATATCCATGGTGATGATAATTATTCCATAGTCATGGTTCTCCAAGGCTGTCTGGAGTGCCGCAGCGGCTTCTTCACGATTCTGTGCGACCATACCCCGTGTACCAACCAAAGAGAATCCGAGAACGGTATCTTCATCACCAATCACAAAATAACGCATGACTACCTATATCTTACCTAAGATCATCAGCGCTGTAATGAATCCGAAAACGACCAATCCTTCAGCAAGTGCGATGAATATGAGAGCTTGACTACCGATTTCTGGTTTTTCACTCATAGCTCCCATAGCCGCTGCACCCACATGGGATATCGCAAATCCGGCAGCCATGGCACCGAAACTGAATGCTATGGCGGCTGAAATCACCACCCACATCAAATCTCCGGTTGAACTTTCCTGCGCTGCTTCAGCGGTAGTCTCCGCAGCGAACAACGATGGAGTAAAAATGAATGCCGACAGAACCAACAACAGTACCGTGATAAATAACGACAGTCCGAGACGTTTTCTGAAAGTTTGCATGGTCACGATGAACCCTCCTAGCCTATGGGCGATTTAATATCTGTCTTCCCGCGTGTGCACGAAGTGAGACAGGGTTGTACAACAGGCCGCGGCCTGTGAAATACTTGGTAAAGAATTCGTAGTAGTTGAGACGCAAGGCCTGAATACCAGCCGAGAGTCCCTCCAAGGCAATCACCATGGCATTTCCTGCTATGATGATCAAGATTCCAGCTAAGGTGCCTCCAGCAAGATCGGACATCTGGGCAAAGGCACTCATGAGGCTCACGTGTGCGATACCTAATCCTGCAACCCGCATGAATGAGAGCGTATTCGCAAGAAATCCGGAGAATATCTCAAGGACATCAACTATCCACTCCAATAGAGAGTCGAGGATAATAGCCCCCACCGATTTTTCAGGCACCAGATGACCTTCCCGTTTCTCCAAATACCGGTGGAGTGGCACCTTGGAAAACAACACTACCAAGGGAACAGAGAAAGCGATAGGAAGGAACAACCCTTCCGGTAGTGTTTTATAACCGGAACCTACAAAGGCAAATGCAGCATATACTCCACAGGCGAATAGCCATCCTCCAATGAGCCCATTCTTGTCCAACAAGAGGTGGAAGTAATCTTTTTTTCTGATCAAATTTATCCAATTCAGCAACAGCCCTGTCCCAATGACCACGATCCCGAACCAAATGGTGATCCCGAGTATGGAATAGACGTCCCTACCACCGCCATCATGTCCAATCACCGCTCCATGGTAATCAAACCAAAGGGCTTCGAACCAAGGATATCCGAAATACGATCCGAATACGATTCCTGAAACGATGGAAGCACCACCGAGATAGATGAATAATCTGCTCAAGTCAGCTGTTATTAATTTGGGTTTTACTTCAGGATGCTTTTTGTAATAGCGTACGCCCCATAGACCCAACAGAAGAATAACCAGTCCTTGTCCTGCATCAGCGAACATGAGTGCAAACATAACCAGATACGATACCGCCACGAAAGGTGTCGGGTTGATGGTCCCATATTCTGGTACACTGTAGTTATCAACCAACTTTTGGAATGGCCGCAACAGAGGAATGTCATCCACTGCAACGGGAATCTCTTCCCTAGGCATCTGGCGTGCATCGATCCACTCTATTACACAGGCATCGTGGGATGCAGTGAGGATAGCCTGTTCCAGTTCGGATGCTGTATCCTGAGGAACCCAACCGGAGAATATCGTGGTATTGCGGGTATGGCTGAAGTGTTCGGTTATCTCTCCCATCAACTCGTGCAGACGAAGATCGCACCAAAGCTGTTCAAGGTTTTCCCGCTCTTCTCGTACTTTTTCCGTAATGGTGTTCTTAATTTCCACATTTGCCGCATCGAGTTTCTGCAGTTGTACTCGTAGGTTTTCCTCCAACAGAACAAGCGCCTTTTTCTGTAGCGTACCGTCGGGATTTTCTGTCCATTGCAAGGATTCCATTAATGGCCCGATCTGCTGTCGATCCCTCTTTAGGGTAAGTAAGATCATATCATTCCACGTATCCGGTTGCAAAATAACGGAGGCCTGGTTCGCAAGCCTGGATTTGATTTGTTCAGCACTCCCCTTCCCAAGGACACCAATCCTAATATCGATATATTGCAATTGCTTCTCCGCAACATATCTGAGAAGCTCTTCTGTCCTGATCCTTGCTTGGCTCAATTGCTTTTGCTGTTCCCTGATCTGACCCACTTTGTTGACAATGCTCTCTACCAATTGTCTACTGCGGTCCATATCTAATGTTCGCATGGTGTCTGGGTCGAGCTTCTCGGTAGCCGGAGTTGGAAGTGCGGCCTGCATGAACAAGGTCTCTACCCTTCCTCGGAGGTCAGCATAAGAGGCCGGATCCTCTTTTTCTGCCGATGTGGCTAGACGGGAAGCCTGCTCAGGGGCAAGTCTGGATACGTTGATGAAGTCAAGCACACCCAGTTTAAGCAGTGCACGTTTAACATCCTCAGTAACCTCATCGAGAACCACAGCAGTCATCAGTTTCATTGGTACAGTAAAAACATTCATAGGACAAACTCCCGAATCTCTTGGGATTCCCAACCATAGTGGATTCCATTGATCAATATACGAATTATGGCATCCTGACGCTCTTCTAGGAAAAAATAGGAGAGTATAGTTCCAAAATTGAAGGGATCCCCTTGCAACATCGCATGGAATGATTGTTTTCGTACGGAGAACAGGTACCATTCAACCAACCTAGTTTGCTCTTCGGGAGTAGATTTTCCCGAATCACGCAGCAGCTTGGATAGGTCGGGGAAACGTTTTGCGACCAATTTCTCAGGAGATCGTGCAGAAGGTGGTGTTTCCAAATAGGCTTCAAATTCCTTCGTCTCTACCAGTGAACTCCCCTCCAACATAAGTGTCCGTAATTGGTCTTGTGGCAGTTGATACATCCATCCGAAACGTACAAGGTTGATAATATTTTTCAAATCTGCATCCCGATGGAGTACTTGTTCGATCAACGATCTGTCTTTTGGAGGTAATTGAGCGACTACGCGGTGGAGCTCACCAATCCAGGTACGGTCCAAAGCCGTTTCCAGTCCAAAAAGACCTTCCTGGGCCACTTGTTCAGGAGAGAAGGAGGAAACCGCCGAGGCATAGGGAGAGCCCTCTACAGCTTCCAGTATCCCGTCGTATCCAGAAGCATTGACAATTTGCGTCCAATCCACACTAGAGACAATCTCATCCTGATAGAGGTATCCAAAACGATAGTCGATATTCTGATGTTTAACAGTATTGCTGAACCAGAGTCTGATTACACCTTTAAGATTCTCCACCTCAAGCTTCCTTGTCATGGCAAGAACGGCTTCCCCATGGATTCCTTTCATGAATTTCGCCACTTCCTGATGGAGAGCGACATTCCTAGCGAACAACCATGCCTCAAGACGTTGTACATCACCACTTTCATCATAGATTTCCAGTAGTGGTTCGTACGGCGTACCTCTCAAGGCATGGAGTAATTCCTCCAAAGTCTGCGATTTCATCAATTGCTCGATTTGTGCAGTTTCCAACATAGAGCCGATACGGGAACGCAATTTGGCATTTATGAAGGCATAACGGTCCAAGGATACCAAGCTCACGACACTGGATCTCCCAATGTGGTACGACAGAGCACTTTGACCATGCTATCAGCTATCGTATCCGCGCGGGTAATCAATTCCTTGTTATCTACATCTGATAGCTCTAAGGCTTCCCGCTGTGCAGCAATTCTTTCCTCAGCCTTTTGTTGTGCATGGGTTATAGCAGTATCTCGATCGGTACGGGCTTTCTCGACAGCTTCACGCAAGGCCTCTTCGCCCCGCTTTTGTGCTTCGGATACTAGTTCGCGTCCTTTCAGTTGTGCTTCGGAGACGATTTTCTCAGCTTCGGATTCTACAGAGAAAATCTCATTGATCAGTTCGCTGCGCATAGGGACATAGTAATCCTTTATCCACTTCATATCAAGCAAGAGTCTATCGATAAAGATAGAGAGATTGCCGTTTTTAGGGCTTCCATCCCTCCAAAGGAGCTATCGCATCGAGGTAGGGAAGGATGATTTCCCGCAAACGAGCCAGATTGAACAATCGTTGTTCCTGCTCTTTCCTCATACGGATTAACGCCGAATCCTGTTGCGATTCGGGGGTGATATATTCAACAAAAGCATCGGTAGAGGGTTGCACTTCGGTGACCGAATCTAAGACCTGCCTTGATGGGAAGAAACTATCCCAGAATGTAATCTCATCCATAACATCGACGATATCAAGCCAATAATAGCCATCCTCGCTCAGAATTGGATCGGCAATCTCCTCTCCCATAATTTCAGCAAACTGTTCCTCTTCCAAGGATTGTGCTATCTCGCTTGCAACAAAATTTTCTAGCACAAGGACGAGTGGCATATCAGGATCCATTTCCTCGGAAATAGAGAATCGAACATCTATAGGCGGTTCATCCTCGGCACTACCTGGAAGGAAGATACTGAATTGGTAATCTCCTGTCGTTATCCCACTTATAAAGAAGAATCCATTCTCATCGGTAAACAGATAGAGCGTCTCATCCAGTTGCAGCTCCTCATTACCCTCTTCGTCGACCATGATGCGGGCGAGATCGGTAGTATAGCGGCTATAGGCGGCAGATGGTGATCTGAGGAGTGTACCAACAAGTGAGAAGGTTGGTTCGCTACTTATCCTGACAGCATAGCCTTGTCTCGGTCTCGGAAGGAAATCAAAGATGAACGACTCGCTACTACCCATGAGAGAGTCTCCAATACCATACACAACGACATTGTTTGTTGTATGGGTGCTTATCCCCGTATAGGTTCCAACGCCGAAAAGTGAAGGCAATGCAGCAGGCTCGCTGGTCATAGTCCGAGTAACGGCTATATCACTACCTTTCAAGGCTCCACCGGGTTTGACCAACAGAAAATTATCCGATATCGAACGGGTAATGCCGAAAAGTCCACCGGCGTAGGCGAATGCTGTATTCAGTGAGAGACTTGTAGAGAATCGTTCGAAACCATCACTGTATTGCTGTCTGAGGGAAAGTCCATAGGCATTACCACTATGGCTGTATGAAATGCTCCCCTGGTGATCCAGAGGATCATCGAATTGGATTCCAGTGAAGGAGAACTGAATATTGTCATCCGTTGAACCGAAGGGTCTCCAAGATGCACTAGCAAAGGAGGAATCCTCAAGATTGGTGGAAGCCGAGATGCTGAGGTTCGGTGTGAATGCATAATTCAAACCGACCTGGCCTCTTACTTGTGGTGTAGGAGCTCCGGGTGTTGCTGAGAGGCTAACCGAAGCACTGACACTCATTCGGGAAATCAAAGGAATCCCGCTACTAGCAGTTATTCGCCAAGCCGGTCTAGTTTCATCGGTACTCCAATTCAAGGAACCACCTAGGGTATAGCGCAGCTTCTCCCCTATGCTACCAGAAAAAGAGAGATTGGAATCGAATTGATGGCCATTGGCCTTCGTCGCACCGACACCAATATCCATATTGGTTGAATAGCGGTCTGTAGTAAATCCTGTCGAGATGGTTAAACTTCCGAAGGGAGAATCCTCATCACCCGATACCCTATACCCGAGGGATCCCTTGAAGCCCCATTTGAGTGGGTTGCTGTAACTGGATGCGAGTGTCACATCCAACGAGCCATATCTGGTGGCGAACAGGTTGGAAAGTCCCAGTGTAATGGCCGATGTACTAAGACCAAGACCATAAGAAGTAGAAATCTCATCAGTCAAGCCCAGTTGTTGGTCGAGTCGGAATATCGTTTTTCCAATATCCTTTTCTGGAAATGATAGGCTAGCGGAATAGAGGGTATCTCCTCTCGAGAGAAGACGGGAATCGAAACCGACCACGAACTCAAAGTCCTGTCTCCTTTCGGGTGCTGCAATAGGTTCCACCACCACTCTTGCAAAGTTCGCCCCTTGGGTAAATACGAAATCACGCAATTGGTAGATTCCTGCCTGCAGTTCACGTCTGTAGACACTTTTATCATTTATTAGTACCTCGACGATCGATGGTTCGTCGACAACTACTTCATACTCATATTGATGCGTCTTGGGCTGTGCATCTCCATAGGCATACCGTTTCTCTATTGCTATGCCAATACTATCAGTGGAGTATCCGAGGTAATCGTTCACATTACCGAAAAGGAAACGAAGGCTCTTAGGCTTATAATCATAAAAGCCCTGTATCCCTTGCCAGGTCAGATAATCTTCGAAATCGTTCGACCATGGTTCAATAGTATTCTCATTGTAGGCTCGTCCAGGGTGGACGGTATACGAAAAATCAAATCCTATGTCATACACGGAAAAGGAATTTCGCGATTGCATGGTAAAAAGAGATGTCGGATTAAACTTCCAACCATCTGCTGCAGCATAGTCCACCAGAGAATAGATCGATAGATTCGTAAACCAAGAAAAGGGTTCGGGTTCCAGAAATTCACTTCCACTCATGCTATAGGAACCATAACGGGTGATGCTCCCACGATTAATGGACAATACGCGGGTAGGCATCATCCATGTAGGAAAGTTCATATACAATTCGAACGTTTGGTAGTCGTACCAAGTTTCGATCTCCATTCCATTAAGATAATCGAGGGTAAAAAAGGTCTCTTCCGTCGAAAATAGCTGTGCTCTGAATGATTCGATCAACATATCCGATACGATTGCTTCGAATTCGAGAACGTCGATCAGCAGTTGGTCTTGGAGGAAAGTGACATTGATATCGGTAAGATACTCTCCGTTGACTATGAGAGGTACATAGTAGGTGCCATCCTCAAATATGGAGTAATCCTCCTCTCCCGCAACGTAAAAATCTGCCCAGGGATCCTCCTCAACGGGAGGTTCGGCCCACTCGTCGGCTGGTAATAATGTCTCCTGCGTCTGTGGTTGAACTGGTGGTGGAGCATCGATTACGATAGGTTCGATCTCGTTTTCAGTCGGTTCTTCAACAGGCAGAGGTTCTTCGACCACCAATGGTTCAGGTGGCGGATTCTCGATCTCTTTAGAGGGTTGCTGTACTTCTTGGAAAATGGGGGTTGGGCTTTCCGTTGCGATTTGAATAGCAGGGGGAGAAGGTGCTACATTTGGCTCCGCTTGAACTTGTGGTCTCGCAAATTCACAAAATGAGAGGACAATGAGTAAGCCTACCATGTAGACCAGCATGATGACCAGGATGCTGATCAATCGCTTTTTTCCTGCCTCCATCATGCACCATTGTCCTTATCGATAACGATAGCCCGTTAATTGTTGTACGAGATTTTTGCCGTAAACATCCTTTGCGCATTGGCAAGGTTGGAGGGGAATTCCATGTTCTGTGGCCATGCCACCTGCACGGATACGGTTTTCCCTGCGAGCAAATTAAGTCCATTTACGAAGCCTAATGCATCCCCTTCGTAGACGACTGCTTGTCTAGTTGCATTGTTGGCGACTTCGACTTTTGCTCCGTTTAGTATCTGGTGGATGGTCCCTGTATTACTGATAGTAAGATTCATAACTTGTCTTCCATCACTAGTAAGCATGGGAGCGGCTGAATCCACAGAGACACGAGTTGTAGTTCTGGCTGGGGTAACATAGAGACTAGTGGTATACACATAGAGGAAGTTGAACATACTCTGGCCTTCTGTCGCCCTTCCCTGCGAATAAGCGATTTGTTCAGCCCTCAGTCTGAAGGAGAGTTCTGTAGGTACTGTTCGTGGTCCTCTGTATTGGACCCGGACGATCTGGGAACTTTGTGGGCGCAGTATGATTTTGCTCGGAACGATGGAGAAGTAGGCTGCCGCGCTTTGGTTTATCTCTTTCCCGTTCGCATCGAGATCTCTTGTCAAGGCAGAGATTTCCACTGCAATACTATCATTCGAATCATTGACGATGGTGTAGGTCTTTGTACTGTTAGCCCCGGTAGGTTCGAATGATTGCTCTAAGGGAGAGAATTGGAAAGCAAACAACGGTGAGGCTGCAAATATCGATACCATAAGTATCAATACAAGAAATTTATTCCTTTTCATGTCCTGCATCATATCATTCAAACGTACTCGGTGCAAAGGTCTTTTATTCTCATCTGTGTACGATTTCATGCGATAATCCATCCTTCTTTTCCCTGATGGCCACTAGGCGAATCTTAGGATCACAGCCACTCCTTCTGGGTGGAGAAAATCCATGTGTAAAAAGAATACGGGAATTGTCAACTTATGTCAATTGTAAGTATTTTTTAGATGGAAAATTATCAATTTTTCTCTTTATTGTTCCTCTCTACCTTGATTTCATCAGAAATTGGGGGGGTTGTCATATATCTTCTTATGACACATTATGCTTCGCCAATACAGGATTGCGATTGGTGGATAAGATCATGGCATTTATTGACACGTACTTTCCATTCATGATATGGTCTTCCAAGTGTTCGAATCACGGATACACGGGCTGTAGCGCAGGGGTTTAGCGTACATGTCTGGGGGACATGGGGTCGGCGGTTCAAATCCGCCCAGCCCGACTATAGGTACAAAGCCATCCACTATGGGTGGCTTTTTTTGTGGTGAGAAGCCTCTCTCCCAGCGCTATCGGCTATACGCCCCTTTGTCCGAGCTCCATGGCTGTTTGCAAGTTCAACCTACCGATGCCGCCCTCCCCTCTCTCCTTTGGTTAAACAGAGGAGATGGATCTGGATGAATAGGCTGCCTGCATAGTATATAAGTATCGAAATGTAATATATCATAATTTATTTTAATATATAATGTTAAATATAAACTTAGCCACTTGACAATCTGGAATTTTAATCTAATGGTAGAAGAAGAAAGAAGGATGCAAGGAGGTACACAATGAAACGCATTGCCGTTGCAGCCGAAAAGGATGTGGTGAGTGACCACTTTGGTCTCTGTGAAGATTTCCTGTACTATAATACCGACGGGGAGAAGATCACCAAGATCGAACGATTCCACAATCCAGGTCATCGTCCGTGTGAATTGCCGGAAGAGGTGATCGCACATGGCGGTATAGATACGATTATCTCAGGCAAGCTGGGAAAAGAGGCCGCAAGGATTTTCCAGGACAAGGGTGTTGAAGTAATCATCGGAGCCGAGGGTGAGACCCGTGAGATAGTCGATTCCTATATCCACGGAAAACTTCATTCGGAAGGTGAATTCTGCGACGCTTGGACGTGTGAATTCTTCTCATAATATCAATGTTATACGATTTTTCTCTAAACCTTGGGTGATACCTCCTGTAAGGGACGGTATTACCCGCTTTTTATTTGTATGCATTCTCCGATGGTTGACCCTGAGGTTATTATTTTGTAACCTTGGAACAAGTACAAAAAAGGGGGAGCATCCTGTACATCACCAGAGCGAGCAGTATTCTCGGAAATATGAACCAAAGACAATTAAGGCATCTCTTCTACCTCATAGCGGGTATGTTTCTTCTATTTTTATTCACCGACTTCATTTCTTCTCTCAATGTCCTCTATTCCGATACCACCCTACTCCTGGGAATAACGCTCTCATTGCTCTTCTTCCTCCTGGGTATGCATATACACTTCCACATGGTACGGACCGGCCACATCCCGCAATTCATAGCAAGACCAGCACGTACTGAATTCAACTCATTGGTAGGTGAAATCCTTTATAATGAGGAATTCGTGAAACTCAAGGATTACAACCACCATGCATCGCATATCTATGACCATGTGGTACGTGTCGCCTTCCTCTCATACTCTGTATCAAAGGTTCTCCATTTCGATTATGCAGCTGCCGCCCGCGGTGGACTGCTGCATGATTTCTTCCTCTACGACTGGCGGGAAAAGAAGGCTACCGATGCCAAGCGTTCCCAGCATGGTAGGGAACACCCCTACATAGCCTTGGAGAATGCACAGAGACACTTCGAGATAAACGACAGGGAAGCCGATATCATCGTAAAACACATGTACCCCAAGACAAAAGCCCTACCCCGATACAAGGAGAGCTTCGTGGTCTCCCTCATGGACAAGGTAGCCGCAATCATCGAGTACGTGTGCCACCATGTCTGCAAAGACCGTTTGGATTCTACAAAGTACTGTTAATACGAAATAACATAAGTTTGGATGTAGTTTGACTTCAGACTAAAAGGCACGAATTGGACGTACAAAAGTATTATTGAAATCACCACCTCGATATATCGAAGTTATGTACATATACCAACCACTAGATTCATATTCGTATGGATATGAAAAATTTATCCCTATCACCTCCCAGCTGACGGATTGATCTTCTGTCGATGAAACATAAAAGGAAGACTTTCTCGCACCATCTGAATCTTCTGTTGTAGTATTGTTGAATTCTCCAATTTCAGCGAGATTAAGTCGCACGTGCATCAAAAGCAATTCATCCAGAGAAGGTAAAAACCAGTCATTGAAATCATCAACCTGAAAATCAAGGCACAGAAGCGGGATATATTCCGATTCAGGAAGTCTATCACTGACTAGTTTATCACCTTTATATACGTCGACCCCGGTATTTTCTACTGTATTGACGAGTAGATCAGTGTTTATTTCACCCTCACCAACAGAAGGTTGCGTTTCCATTATGATATTCTCTTTCGGTTCTTCTTCATTATCATCATGGAAATATCCGAATATAAACTTTTGCGCACCCGTAGGAAGAGGAAGATCTTCAGGAGCTGTCTCCAGGAATCGGTCTTGTTCACCAAGCAAGTTTTTTTCATCAGAATCGATAGATCCGTCACGATTTTTATCATATCCAATAGTATCATCGTAAAATATCCAGCCTCCTGCAGGACCTCTCTCTCCGATCTCATACCCCCATTTTCCATATAGATCCAAGATCCTTGTATCTTCATTAAAATCGGCAGAAGTCAATGGTCCTTCGACTACTATCTCAAACTCGGAATCAGAATACCATCCTCTGAAATAATCTGTAGCATATTCTGTTGTTTCTAAGACATTACCAATTTCATAGGGAAAAACATCCCCATCTATAGCTAATTCGTAGGGATTAGAGTCGTCATCTGCATATAAACGAATTGTATAATCACCGGATGAGCTGTCATCGCCGGATGAACTGTCGTCATCTCCCGGTGGATCGATACCGGCTTCGGGACATCCGGTCAGGACGAGTGCCATGGTTAGGATCAAGACAAGACAGACGACTAGAAATGAGATTCTTCTTCTCGTTTTCACAACATACCCCCAGAGATTGGTAACAATGTCAGTGAGAGTGCCGAACAGTATGCCGAGAGGGATTCGGTGGAAGACGCTTGGGTGTTTGGTGAGACCCCAACACTCTCTCATGATCGAATGAAATTCGATATCTATATATCCATATCTTCACCCAGATGGTATGCCAAGTCAACCGGAAATTGACAAGAAAAATGCTGGCATATTCCTTTTTAGGGGAAATTGCCAGCATGTAATGCTTGGGAATACTATCAGATCCTATTGATTTGCGAGAGTCTCCTCAAGCATCTTGAGAGCACCATCCATCTTATACTCTGCATACATGGCAGCTTCGTTGAGCTCAAATTCTTTGCTAGCTGCTTCGAAAGCCTTCACGGTGTTCTCCTTTGGCATGGAGAGCAAAACCCAAACACCATTGTCGGGATCTACCCAGAGCGATTCTTGTGTAACACCCATGAGAGCGTTGTTACTGGTCTGACGGGAGATGGACTCGAAAGCCTCAAGTGCCTGGCGGTTGTCCCCAGAGCCCATATCGCTGGTGTAGTTGACAACCACAGTCTCAACTGTGGTGTTGATCCATTGGCTGATCTTCTCCTTGGCATCGGCATTCGCACGCTTGATTGAGTTTGCCTTATTGCTCAACTTTGCATACCCGGTCTCATAATGTACATCCGCAGCACGAGGAGTTGAGTTCACCCAATCGGGTTGTGGCACACCCTCAGCTCCGATGATCACGGGAGTCTTGGGTTCGGCGGCCTGTTCGGTCGATGCACAACCGGCCAACAACAGTACAAGAACTATCAATGTAATACTCAATACAGCAATCTTTTTCATAGGAACTCCTTTCCATTTGAGTCAATAATCTATACACGATGATACTCCAAGCATATGCATGGAGCAATTAATATTTTCAAAAAAAGTATACTTGTTGACATTTTTTCGATAAAATGAATGGTATGCAAGCAAGCTTTCGTTTCCTGCACTTGTTCGGTAATGTATCCATTTGATGGCTCCACTACCCTCACTCCGTTTGGAAATCAAGGAACGGAAAAACAAAAGAGGAGTAAACCTATCCAAAATCCGTATGATCTTTCCACCATAGCTTTTTTCGGATTGCTGTTCCATGGCATGTTTGCCATCGTATTCTTCTCTCTCTGGCTCAGGAACCGTAGCCATGTGAAAGGCTTGGGCTATTGGACTTTGAATCTCATGCTCCACACGGTGGGCAGGATCATTGCGATTATCGATACCGGTCCATCCAATCCTCTCGTTGTTTCTATTGGAAACATAGCCACCCTTGTCGGAGCATTCTTATTCCTATTCGGATTAGCAAGCTTCACAGAGACAGATCTCAATAAACGCAATTACCTCATACTTGCCATATTGATTTCCATTCTGATATTGACGAGTGCTTTCACGGTAGAAAACCAATTGTACCGATCGGCTATTCATGGAGGAGCTAGCGCATTCGTTTCCTTCCAATATCTGAGAATCATCTGGAAAAAACGGAAAATGAACACCTACTATGCAACGCCTTTCAGCATCCTATTTTTCATCTATACCTTATTCGTCGGAATCTTCATTCTTCGTACACTAGGAGATATCTTTGCTATACTCCAAGGAGTAGAACTTCAGACCTTCGACTCGAATGCAATAAGAACAAGCAATCTATTCGCACTTATAGCTCTTACCGGAGTCAACTTCCTTACCCTGCTTTTGGTAAATGGAAAGTTATTGAGTGACCTAGCTGATGAGGGAGCCGCAAAGACAACCATGCTAGAGAGATTGCGGATACAAGCCCATCATGACAGTCTCACCGATATCCTCAATCGCAGCGGCTTGGAGAACATCCTTGATTCCCTTTTCTTTGCAAAAAGAGACGAACCATTCATGATCTGCCTAATCGATATTGATAATTTTAAGGACATCAACGACACCTATGGTCACGATATGGGAGACAGGGTACTTATTCAACTAGCAAATATTCTTTCGTCCATAACAAGAACTGAAGACCATGTAGGACGATGGGGCGGCGATGAATTCTTAGTCATTCTCCCGAAAGCAAACTCATTGCCCGAAGAGGTCTTACCCCAAAGGATACATGCTGCTGTAGGCGATTACGATTGGAGCAAATTGCTTGCATTGCCAAAAATCGAGATCTCTATAAGTTTGGGTTACACCTGCTACCGGTATCCCGAATCGAAACGAACCCTTCTCAAACGGTGTGACAACAATCTCTATAGGGCTAAGAATTCGGGCAAGAACAGTGCACGCGGAGAATTGTGTTAATACTTGCCAGTTCACCTATCCAAAGTTATAGTAACCGGTATGAACATCACAGGAAAAACAATTATTGGATTCTTCATAGTGATCATCGGTTGTTTCGTACTGGGACTTTCCCTATTTCCTATCGAAACAAGTAACACCCTGTATACCGTTGTTGCCATTACGGCACTTACGGCTACGGCAAGTTTTCTTTTCGGTCTTGTAACCAATGACTACTCTTGGACAGACCGCTTATGGAGTACCACTCCTGTTGGTTATGCTTGGATCTACGCCTATGCAGGTTCGTTCAATACCGCTGTTACCACAACTGCGGTACTGGTTACCATTTGGGGAGCCCGGCTGACTTTCAATTTCGCCAGAAGAGACGGCTACACTGGTGGAGAAGATTATCGTTGGCCAATTCTACGAAATAAAATCGGCAACCCACTCTACTGGCAACTGTTCAACCTACTATTCATTGCAGTATATCAACAGGCTTTGTTCATTTGCTTTACCCTTCCTCTTTTCGTACTCTCGCAAACTCCAGGTGCCTCTATGGGTCTTTTTGCGTGGATAGGGGTACTCCTTATGCTTTCATTCTTGACAATCGAAACCGTAGCCGACCAACAACAATATACCTTCCAACAATCGAAATACGGACTTATGGAGAAACAGAAGGATTATGAGGAAGACTACAAAAAGGGATTCAAAACAGGTGGATTGTTTGCCATCTCACGTCACCCAAACTATCTAGGAGAACTGGGAGTCTGGTGGAGTATCTATCTCATCGGAGCCGCTAATGTGGGAAGTATTTTCCATTGGAGCATCCTTGGACCAATCATGCTCACCTTACTCTTCATGGGATCAACAATCTTTACCGAAGGAATCACAAAAGAGAAATATCCTGAATATAGTTTATACCAGAAAAAAGTATGGCCTATTTTCCCAAAGCTCTGGAGATGAGTATATTGGAGGAAAGAGATGAAACGTAAGCTACTGTTTTTGGTTTTTCTTCTGGTACTTTCAGTACTGCCATTGGGAGCTACAGGGTCTAAGGAGGCCGAAAACACAGATAAAGGAGTCCCCATGGACAGAATATCTATAGAGAAAAAGTACCCATTCGTACCGTTGGATGAATCATTAAAAAATTCACTGAATCCACTCGAAGCTCATGTATTGTTGAAGAAGGGAACCGAACGTGCCTTCACCGGAACCTACACCGATACTACCGATGAAGGAACCTACTACTGTAAGCTATGCGATTCTCCGCTCTATGTATCGAAAGACAAATTCCACTCAAACTGTGGATGGCCATCCTTCGATGATGAACTGCCGAACGCCGTAGAGCGCTACCCCGACCCGGATGGAAGAAGGACCGAGATCGTTTGTGCGACCTGTAAAGGGCATCTGGGTCATGTATTCTTAAATGAAGGATTCACCGATAAGAACACACGCCATTGTGTCAATTCCATATCGCTTGTGTTCAAAGACGGTCCGCCTGTTGCCACAGCCGTCTATGCAGGAGGATGTTTTTGGGGAGTCGAATATCTGTTCGAAAAACTCGACGGAGTCTACAGTGCCACCAGCGGCTATGCAGGCGGTGATGTAGAAAATCCGACCTATCAGGATGTCCTTAGCCACACGACTGGGCATCTCGAGTCGGTGGAAGTCCTGTATAACCCACTTGTGGTCAGTTATGAGGATTTGACGAAATACTTTCTTGAGATCCATGATCCTACCCAGATCAACGGGCAAGGACCCGATATCGGAAACCAATACCTTTCGGCAATATTCTATAGGAGCAGAAGTGAATACGATACCGCAGTAGAACTGGTATCTATCCTTGAAAACAAGGGTCTCTCTATCGCTACCCAAATCAGGCCAGCAGCCAAGTTCTGGCCTGCCGAGGATTACCATCAAGATTATTACGAGAACAAAGGGTCACTACCGTACTGCCACGCTTATACCAAGAGGTTCTGATATGTGTGATACCCTCGTTACCACAGATGGAGATTCCGGTTACCGAATATTTGGAAAGAACTCGGACCGACATCCGCATGAACCGCAGATGCTTCAATTTGTTTCTGGTGACGAGGGACTGGCAGAACCTTCCCATCCCGAACATCGTAAGGAATATGACCGGATCCAATATCCGCGCCTACAGGAGGCAGCACGAAAATTCTCGAATCCTTTCAAGGCTATTATCAGTAGGCCTGCCTGGATCTGGGGCGCCGAGATGGGAGTCAATGAGCTCGGAGTCGCCATTGGAAATGAGGCGGTATTCGCCAAAAGGAAAACCGAGAAAAATGGCATGTTGGGTATGGATATCCTCAGGCTCGCTCTCCACAATGCAAAGAACGCCGACTCAGCTGTCAAGATTATCGTTGAATTGATTCAAATGTATGGACAAGGAGGCAATGGCAGTTATGAGGGTACGCTACGATACCATAATAGTTTCCTCATAACCGACAATGAGAAAGCCTTTGTGCTAGAAAGTGCTGCCCGTCAGTGGACCGTAAAGGAGGTCCCTACTGTCTACGCTATCTCCAATAGCTATTCGGTTGAAGCATTCGCACAGGAACATGCCAGCGCTCTGTATCTTCTATTTACGAAAGGCAACTCAAGAAGAGCAACAACCATGAGACTTCTTGAATCGAGTTATGGCTCTTGGGAAACCATGCGAAATGTTTTGATCTATAATAGAGGGTCAGAAGTAAGATTGGATCATTCGATGCATTCAATTTGCATGGACGCAAAGGGATTTGTGACAAACAGGACCACGGGATCCATGATTGTGACCTACCATAGAGGAGTGCCTCTCGTATGGGCTACCGGAGCACCACTTCCGATTTATAGTCCATTTATCCCTTTCAGCATGGATAAGCAATCATGGGAGACCACACCTTTTTCAGCTATCCGATTCTCCTATCGATTTGCCAAAGAAAGACTTAGCCTAATCCAGCAGATTCTCGTGGCACCAGAAAAGGCAAAAACTCAGATTGCTTCACTTGGACGTGAGGTTGAACATACGTGCCAGACCATTATCTACGAGTCTCTGGAATCCGAAGATGAATCGGCAATAGCTGGAGTGACCATCCGCTGTCTTGAGGAAGAGCAATCGTATCGTCATAGAGTTGGAGAAATCCTGATAGCTTTTGGAGCCGATTCACCGAGCCTTCATGAGAAACCGGACAGCTATTACCGCTGCGGCTGATCTATTCGACCCAGTTCTCATATCCCTCTACAGCAACATCGGCCGACAATATTCCACTGAAAGCAAGATACGAACCTTTCTTACAGGGAGAACCCAATAACATTTCTTCGGTATAGGCTACATCAAGATGCCCGAATTGAGTAGCAATGGTTGCGACAAAGAAGGGCGTCTTGTGGCCTTCGTCATGCAATGGTGCCTGCCTGACTTCCAATACCGGCCCACATGCCATGATTACATCATCCTTGAGCTGATGGTTCCGTTTGTCCTCTGGAATATCAGGATCATGTTTGAGCATGAAATTCAAGGGAAATATCCTTTTATCGGTAAGAAGAGTCGGAAAATTCGCTGAATCGGGGTTAACGGCGTAAGCCTTTTCATATCCTTCACGAGAGTCATAGGATTCAAGAACAAAGGGAAACGCGACCATTTGCATGGTAATCGAATCACCCTCCTTCAATTCTGGCAATACAGCTGCGTTCACTAAATGAGTAACGAATACACCATCCTGGGCAATATTCGTACAAGCCACGACTGCGGTCAGAGCATCCGCATCTTTAGGTGTCGTGTTGAAGAATGGAATTGCGTTCCACATACAACGACCACCGAGGTGGGTATCAGTTCCCAGAATCCTAACGTCATCACCATCACGGATCGCACGGAAAATGAATTCGACTCCGGAAGGTAGCGTATGCACCATATAGAAGGCACCATGTGCATGCCGCCAACGGGAATCTTTGTACATCCTAAGCATCTCATCTGATTTCAGCTGGCCATCCTCGACAAGATGCTCCAATGCGAGATTTCTTACAAATACGGGCATATACCACCTCCTAGACTTGTCATGGTATCAGAGGATAGCCTTTTATGCCATGGGAGCTCTTGTTCAGGAATGCCTATCAGGCTAAAATGAGGAAGTTATGAACTTGGCAGAACTCATCACCGTATTCGGCATCGCAGTCGGGTTGTCTATGGACGCATTCGCTGTCTCTATTACCCAAGGCGCGTGTCTTGAGATAAGATCCCTCCGCTATCCCTACACGATCGGAATTACCTTCGGTGTATTCCAGGCGGGAATGCCCTTGGTCGGATGGCTTGCTGGATCTACCTTCAGTTCCAAAATCCAACATTTCGACCATTGGATTGCCCTTCTCTTACTGGCGGTTATCGCGATAAAAATGTTTATCGACGGTTTTATAGATTTCCGGCAGAAAAGAAGAGCCAGATCAATGGGGTATGCCTGTGCGGATTCCTGCGGCTCGGAACTTCGATTCCACGATCTTATGATGATGGGTATTGCCACAAGCATAGATGCTCTGGCCGTAGGAGTAACGTTTGGCATGCTTGGCATCAATATCTGGTTGAGTATTGCGATTATCGGCGTAACTACCTTCATCCTTTCCACATTCGGAGTACTCATCGGTAAACGTACGGGGCCACTCCTAGGTGACAAGATGGAAATGATAGGAGGGGTGGTGTTGCTCACACTTGGTCTCAAGATCCTGATAGAGCATTTGGTGAAAGGAATCTAGATGGTAGATATGCATAGACATTTGCCCCAAGTTGGAGAACCCTCACTGGAGCAGGATTGGATCATATGGTTCGCCACGAGCGATACATCGGAATGGAATCGCATGACCGAAGCTCCCCATAATCAGCTCTACCGTCATGGATATGGTATCCTCCCACAATCAATCTCACACGAAAGACTTGTAGAACCCGATATGATAACCAATCTTGCATCGATACTCGATACAACGCTAGGTAACAATCCTCTGGGATATGTGGGAGAAATCGGTTTAGATGTACGCTTTGAAAATGACATTTCATCGGAAACACAGTTTTCCTTAGCCTATGAATTGATGCAGATTGCCAAAAGAAGAGGACGCCCTACTGTTATCCACCATATAGGGCCAATGCCTAGACTAGAGAGGCTACTCGAAGAGGTGCAACCCTCTACCCCCACCATTATTCATGGGTATGTTAAATCGGTAGAGAGTGCCCGACGACTGGCCGACTTGGGGGCGACCATATCTTTGGGTCCTACCGTTTGGACGCACAAGACTAAGCTTTCCGAGCATCTTGCTAAGCTGGATGTGCCCTTTTTACTAGAGACCGACTACCCTTTCGTCTCGGCCTCCCTGCATGATGCCTATGGTTACGACACGCTATGTTCAACACATCTTCACCGTATCAGCGAACTGATGGGTCGCAATATTGGAGAAATCGAGGAGCAAGTCTATGGACAAGCAACGCTTTTTACGCATTGGTAGGTTGTTGGGAGAAGATGCCCTCCAAACTCTAAGAGACTCGCATGTGGTTATTGTAGGAATGGGAGCGGTAGGGTCCTATGCTATGGAAGTCCTTGCAAGAAGTGGTGTCGGACACCTGCGTCTGGTCGATTTTGACACAGTGGGTATAACCAATATCAATCGACAACTGTTGGCTACCGACTCAACCATAGGACAGAAGAAAGTCCTCGTAGCTAAAGAGCGGGTCCTAGATATCAACCCAACTGTACAGGTAGAACCTCTGGATCTTTTCGCACATGAAGAGACTTTGCAGCAGATATTGGAACCTCCAGTCGATTTGGTTATCGACGCAATCGATTCCCTCACGCCGAAGCTCGCATTATTGGAGGGCCTCTACCGACAAAAAATACCGACGATTTCATCTATGGGAGCGGCATTGCGGACAGATCCTTCGAAAATCACAACAGGAGATCTGATGGATACCCATGGATGTCCTTTAGCAAAACAAGTGCGTACCAAGTTGCGTAGAAGGGGTATAGGACGGGGAATCTTCACCGTCTACTCTACCGAATTGGTAAACTATACCTATAAAGAGCCAGAACAAGAGGAATATAGTCAACATAACGAGCAGATACTCGATCGAGGACGGACCAGGAGAGTGTTGGGAAGTCTTCCCAGTATTACCGGTATGTTCGGATTACGTATCGGACATGAGGCCATATTCCGACTCTTGGAATTGAAGCAGAATTCATAGCTTTGTAGTCCATTCCTCTGAAAACACCTGTACATGGGTGTAAGGAGGAAAAGAATAATGAGAAGTTTCACTACTCCAGGACACGCCCTGGAAAACGGAGGCGCTGCCACCTATTCCGCCCCAAGGGGCGTGGTATCTCAACTTGCGTTTCCTGCACTCGCTCGACAATGTTACCACGTAGTGGTCCCGCTGCCCTCGCTTCGTTGGAAAATGAGAAGTTTCACTACTGTCGGGCACGCCCTGGAAAACGGAGGCGCTGCCACCTATTCCGCCCCAAGGGGCGTGGTATCTCAACTTGCGTTTCCTGCACTCGCTCGACAATGGACAATCATTTTATCATGTCTACTACTCGCATTTTGTACGTTCGGATGTGAACAGGAAATATCCCATCATGATACCGGAGAACTCACGATAGCCTTCCTATCGAACGAACAAAGTGATAATCGCTCTATCGAGCCAGATGGCGAGTCGCCATTGGATTTGGTGGCCTTTTCAGTTAGTGGTATTGGACCTGAGAACCAGATTCTTGAAAAAACCAACAGTAGCAATCCAACTATAACTATAGGCAGCCTCAAACTGGGAAGCTGGACCTTCACCGGTACCGGATATAATAGTATGGGAAAGGCAATCTCCCAAGGTGCTACAAACGCTCGGATAACAGGAAACAACAATGTAGTTACCATAGCTTTAGAATCGGCAGTTGGAAGCGGATCGTTTTCTTTGTCATGCAATTGGGACCCTGAACAAACGAGAACAGATTCTGTCGTTTCGATGCAATTGCTGGACTCCGATAATAATGTCATACCGCAGCTGAACCTGTCGACCGATCTGGTTGCTGGAACAGCTATTCTTTCTGGAACCGATATCCCATCAGGCTACTATACTGCAATGGTTACGATAGAGACCGATGGAGAACTGGTGGGAGGTTTTGTGGAAAGTGTCCGCATTATCGATGGAACCTTGAGCAGTGCTGTATGCAATCTTGAAATCGGTCATGTAGCCGATTCAGCAACAATCACAATTATCGACAATACAGCAGCTCCAGTGAATGGAACCATTATCGCAACTCCAATGGACCTTGTCGTGGGAGAGAGTGCAATTCTGACCTTCTCCTTGGACGAGGGACAAGATATTGCTATAGGAGATCTCTCAATCCAATGGTACTGCGATGGAGTACCGATACCTGGAGCAACTGGAGTCTCATATACAATTGATTCCCTCAACGGGGGAGCATTCCGCTACGACATCGTAGTTGGATTACCCCAGACAGGTTCTATAGGGTCTGCAGGAATCCGTCTTGATGTTCCTGTAGAACCCCATCTAGTAAATCAATACCAGTAGTTACACTAGTGAGGCGGCCTCTGCGAACCATGGCTCGAACGGTTCTGGTCGCTTTGTATCGAGATTGACCGATGCTACCCGTACTTTTAATGTCGCCAATTCCTCTGATGCTCGCATGACGCGTTGGAGGAAAACCATAGAGAAACGCTTTGCCTGCTCCAAGGTAGTGACAACCGTCAATTCGTCATCAAGCAAAGCCGGACTATGGTATTCTACTGAAATAGACTTTACTACGAAAGCAACTCTATGTTCACTGATCAATTGCGCTTGCCCGGGTCGATCTTGTGAGACCGCCCGGAGCAATTCTGTACGGGCATGCTCGGCAAAATCGAGATACCGTGCATGATATACGATCCCGCCTGCATCCGTATCGCTATAATAGACCCGTAATGGAAATTCATGTGCCATCGCAGACCTCTTAGCTCGTTAAGGTAGAGAATAGATCATCGATCGTTTCTGCTCTACGAATCATCCTTACCGAACCATCCTCTTGCAAGATATATTCTGCTGAGCGAAGTTTAGCGTTATAATTGAATCCCATGGCATGCCCGTGGGCTCCGGTATCATGGATAACCACTACATCTCCAGATTCGATTTCAGGCAATTGCCTATCGATGGCGAACTTGTCATTATTCTCACAGAGAGAACCAGTCACATCATAGGTATGATTTGCAGGTACATCTCCTTTACCAACTACCGTGATATGATGATAGGCTCCATAGAGTGCCGGACGCATGAGATTAGCCATAGACGAATCCAACCCCACATAGTCCTTATACTTCTTGGTGACATGGCGTACTCGTGAGACCAGATATCCATATGGTCCGGTAACCATCCTTCCACACTCGAATACAATCCTCAAAGGGTCCAATCCAGCCGGTACAATCATTTCTTCATAGAGTTTCTTAATCTGGGAGCTCACCCAAAGGAGGTCCATTGCATCCTGGTCAGGTCGGTACGGAATACCGATACCGCCACCCATATTAACGAATTCCAATCGAATTCCTAACTCCTCTTGGAGGCGGATAGCTTGGCTGAAAAGCATTCTTGCTGTCTCTACGATGTAGGTACCATCAAGTTCATTCGAAGCGACCATGGTATGCAATGCAAAACGCTTTGCTCCTAGCTCTTTCGCTTTCGCGTAAGCAGGAAGAAGCTGTTCGGTAGTGACACCATATTTTGCTTCAACAGGATTTCCGATAATTGCGTTACCGGTCCTATCGCTACCGGGGTTGTAACGAAAAGAGATGAGATCAGGAATACCGGCAGCCTTCTGCAAAGTTTCTATATGAGTGATATCATCGAGATTGATGACAGCCTTCATCTCGTAAGCTTTCTTGAACTCTTCGGGAGGTGTGTCATTGCTGGTGAACATAATATCCTCACCGTTGATTCCCGCCTTCTGGGAGAGGATTAATTCGGGAAGTGAGCTACAGTCGGCTCCAAAACCCTCCTCTTTCAATATCTTGAGGATTTCTGGATTCGGACAAGCCTTCACAGCATAGTAGTTCTTGAATCCGGGAACCCATGAAAATGCCTTGGTAAATGCACGAGCATTCTCTCTGATTGCCTTCTCATCATAAAGATGGAACGGTGTTTCTAAGGTATCGGCAAGGGTTCGCATCTCTTTATCGCCCAAGGGCAAGTTCTTGTTGCTCATAATCAATTGTTCTCCTTGGATATAACCAGATTCTTCTTGATCAAATCGACAGCCTCTACAATATTCTCACGATGCCCGAATGCACTAACCCGAATATACCGTTCTCCGGCAGCTCCAAAACCCGAACCGGGTGTCGCTATGACCTGACATTGAGTGAGAAGTTGATCGAAAAATTCCCAGGAACCCATACCGTTTGGTGTCTTGACCCAAAGGTATGGAGCATTGTCTCCTCCAAAAACAGTCAGACCAACCGAACGGAGCCCCTCACGGATGATTCGTGCATTTTCCATGTAGTAGGCGATGATTTGTCTTGATTGGACAAGACCATCTGTGCTCAGGACGGCGATACCACCTGCTTGTGCAATGTTACTAGCCCCATTGAAAAATGTGACCTGCCGGCGGAACCACATCTTGTGTAGCTCTCCAGGTTCAGAATCTTCTGCAACCAGTTCTTTGGGAACGATCGTCCATCCCAATCTAACTCCAGTGAAACCGGCGAACTTGGAAAAACTATTGATCTCAATGGCGCATTCACGCGCGCCGGGAATCTCAAAGATTGTCCTGGGAAGTGAATCATCCGATATATACTCCGCATAAGCGGCGTCGAAAATTATCACTGCCTTGTTTTTCCTTGCATAATCGACGAATGCTTGTAGTTGTTCATGGGTAGCTACTGCCCCCGTAGGATTGTTCGGACTGCAAAGATAGATCAGATCGACTTTCTCTTGGGGTGGTTCAGGAAAAAATCCATTCTCTTCGGTTCCGGCGAGGTAAACGAATCCTTCATACTCGCCCCGATTTCGATCGAAGTGTCCCGTGCGACCCGATACAACATTAGAATCAACATATACAGGGTAAGCAGGATCCTGAATCGCCACAACATTATCTGAGCCAAAAATTGACTGTATATTGGCGGCATCAGCTTTAGCGCCATCGCTGACGAAAAATTCATCGGGAGCTATCTCTACTCCGAGGTCTCTATAATAACCGGAGAGGGCTTCGCGCAACGGAGTATCACCCTGCTCATCACCATACCCAGTATATGTCTTCGCATCCCCTAACCGGTCGACTTTGACATGCAATCCGTCCAAGACAGCCTTCGGGAGAGCCTCAGTCGTATTACCTATTCCCAATCGATGGAGTTTCGCATCCGGATGGGCTTCTTGGTAGGCCTTTGCACGGCGAGCTATCTCAGGAAAGAGATACCCCGCAGAAAGTTTTCTAAAATTCTTGTTGATAGTAGCCATGTAAAATCCTTTTGAAAATGTTTATTCTACTGTTATTTGTTGCGAATGACATCCAGCGGTGCCAGAGCATTGGCAATCTGCTTCCTATGCTCCTCGCTCTCAAGTGAGCACATGGGAAGTCTGAACTCTTCCTCACACCATCCATATGCGGCCATCGCAGTCTTTATAGGGATAGGATTCGTCTCACAGAAGCAAGATGCGAAGAAGGGTGCGAGATTCTTCTCCCAAGCCCTGGCTTTGGCGATATCCCCATCAAGGGCAGCGTGGATCATCGTCTTCATATGAGATGGCAACAGGTTTGAAGCCACCGAAATGACTCCATCACCACCAGAGGCGATCAAATCCACAGCAATATTATCATCTCCGCTCAAAACTGCAAAGTCCTCTGGAGATCGTGCGATAACATCTTTCATTTGGGCCAAGTCTCCCGAAGCCTCCTTCACTGCAACAATATTGGGACAGTCCTTAGCCAACCTTACAAGAGTATCGGTTTCAATATTTACTCCCGTCCTCCCCTTTATGTTGTAGAGAATGCATGGAATACCAACCGAATCGGCAATAGTCCTGAAATGGAGATACAATCCCTTCTGGGTAGGCTTGTTGTAGTACGGATTAACCAGAAGAAGGGCATCTACTCCTGCCGTCTCGGCATGCTTGGATAACCGAACCGCCTCACTGGTAGCGTTGGAACCGGTTCCTGCAATAACAGGAACCCGACCGTTAGCGACTTCAACAGTGGTAGCGATCACCCTATCATGCTCTGCATGACTCAGGGTTGGACTCTCTCCAGTTGTTCCGCACGGTACCAATCCATCTATTCCTTGTGAAATTTGGAACTCAATGATCTTCTTGAACGCTTTGGCATCAACCAAACCATATTTTGTAAAGGGGGTAACCAGTGCTGTGTAAACGCCGCTAAATTTCTTCATTTCCAACTCCTTTGCGCCTTGACGCTTGCCTCTTAGGCTTATCCTGTTAATTCGGCAAGCATATCGTCGAGAGAGAAGAACCCTTTTCTTCCATCACTGACCCAAGCTGCCGCTTGTATAGCTCCTGCTGCAAACCCCTCGCGACTACGTGCACGATGGGTAATTTCTACTGAATCGACGGGACTATCGAAAATTACCGTATGGGTACCGGGGTTAGATCCTCCCCTGGCACTACTAAGATGGATTTCGGAATCCTTCCTCTTCCTGTCCAAACGTGCAGACTCCACCGAATCCTTTCTCTGTAACTCTTCCAACAAAATCTTACCAATCATGAGGGAGGTACCCGAAGGACTGTCCCCTTTTCCGCTATGGAACAACTCCTGTACGACAGGGTCATATGTTGAGAACGAATCCATCAATTTTGCCGCATCCCTAACGATTGAAAAGAAAAGATGGACTCCAATCGCAAAATTGCCTGACCATATAATGGAACAATCCTTTTTGGAAAATTCCTTCTCGATTTCCGTCAGCCGATCATACCATCCTGTTGTTGCAATGACAGTGGGAATCCTAGCCTCCGCATAGGTGCGAAAGCGTTCTTCAATTCCTTCTGCCACAGAAAACTCAATAACAACGTCGGCATTCGCCAACGAAGCCACATCACACTTCTTATCTGTCACTTCCGGTGCATCGGAGTATGGATCGATAACAGCGGCAATAGTATGGCCGTCGCGAATGGCGCTCTGGTAGACAACATGTCCCATCTTTCCAAAACCAACGATTGCGATATGCATATAGCCTCCCCGCCCCATCATTCGATTGGGGGCATCTTAGCAGATTTACAACATCTTGTCTATAATAATAACAAAATGTTTTTATAGTAACATTATTAAAGAATTACAGAATCCGTCCATTATGGTCATCGTGATTCTTTTTATACTCATGCCAGTACTGTTTGACATCGAATATAAGCTTGGAAATATGGTCGAGCATGCATTGTTCGGCCTTATCACTATCGCGTTCTTCCAATGCATGGAGTATCCGATCATGGAAATTCGAATAGTTATCTCCAACCCTATGTCGTAATTCCTCAAACAGTTGCGATTGCTGCCCCATCGTGGAGAGCATCATATAGAGGGAAAACAACGCTTTGTTTTTGGAAGCTTTAGCTATACTGCCATGGAAGGAGATGTCATCATTCGCAATACTCTGATGGTCCTTCGAGTGACTTTGCTGATTGCGCAGACATTCCGCTAATTCCTCCAGTTCGATATCGGTGATCCGCTCCGCTGCAAGGCGGGCGGTTTGACGCTCGATTGCCAATCTAGCCTCAAGAACCATAAGGAAATTCTCCAACACGTTACTGTTGATCAGATCATCGAGACTCTTCTTATAGTAGTCTAATTCCAGCGAAGTGTTTGCCGCCTCAATCACCCGACGGCCCAAGGAGGTGATGGACCTACCCTTATATCCGTGTTTCTCAACATAGCCGAGAACTTCCAATTGGTTCAGTTCTCTTCCAACGGTAGCGCTACTAACCTCTACTCCCCGCTCAGTAAAAGCATTCACAATATACCATGAACCGACAGGTTCTTCCGATTCGTTGATAATTTCCAGTATGGGTTTTTTCCATTTGTCTTTTGCAATATCCAACAGTCCCCTCCCTAAATCCAATTTCTCTAAATAACAGTTACCATGCAAGTATAATACAGAGATTCGGAGTCTTCCATAGTAAACAACAAATTATTCCTAATATGATGAGTAGCAACACCTCTTTTTTGATAAAAGTACTACAAACAAAGGTATAGGTAATTATTGTTTTTCTTGACTGGGCGAATAATTCAGTATAAACTACTACCACTCATAGTATGAGTAGCATGCATAGTCTGTAAGGAGCATTATCATGATCAAAGGTGTATTCACGGCATTGGTCACCCCATTCAATAAGGATGGTAGCATCGATATCGGGGCTTACAAGGCGCTAATCCATATCCAGATTGAACAGGGTATCGATGGCTTGGTACCTGTGGGAACAACCGGAGAGAGTCCTACCCTCGAACCAGAGGAGAAGGAACTATTGATCAAAGTCGCCGCCGAAGTCGCCTCTGGTAAAGTTCCCGTGATCGCTGGAACCGGATGCAATGTTACGAAACATGCAGTAGAGGCAACCAAGAGAGCCAAGGATTTGGGCGCCGATATGACACTCCAAGTAACCCCATATTACAATAAACCCTCTGCAGAAGGACTCTATAGGCATTTCACTACTATTGCGGAAGAAGCAGGCCTTCCCATAGTCCTCTACAATGTTCCCGGAAGAAGTGCGGTTAATATGCCGACTCCTCTGTTGCTTAGACTTGCCCAGCATCCAGGTATCGTTGCCGTGAAAGAGGCGAGTGGCAATATGTGTCAAATCCAAGATTTATTACATGTCAGACCCTCCGAATTCTCTGTCCTCTCTGGTGACGATTCGCTTACACTGCCGATGATGATATGTGGAGCAGAGGGAATCATTAGCGTAGCTAGCAATATGTTCCCCAAAGAGATGGTCGAGATGACCCACGCTATGTTGGACAAGAATATGGAAAAGGCACTATCTGTCTACAACCACCTGTACCCCTTCTTCGTAAACCAATTCATCGAAGCCAATCCGGTACCAGTCAAAACATATATGGCTAATAAAGGTTTGCTGAACGAGGTGTTCCGTCTTCCACTTTGTGAATTACGTCCGGAAAACCGTAAGATCCTGCTTTCAACATTTGATTAAGGATAGTTAGATAGAAAATTATTCCCTCTTTATTGCACCTACATAAGAAATAAGTCTAAACTAAAATGTTATTATTGATTATTTTTAGTTTTTATAATAACATCATGTCACTACAGTAACAGGGAGTGATAATATGACTAGAGTAATCCTTAACGGTTGTAGCGGAAGAATGGGTTCTGTCCTGACCGATCTGATTGGCAAGACAGACGATATGCAAGTCGTTGCAGGTATCGATGTTTTCGAAGTGCCGAGGGATTATCCGGTATTCCCCTCCTTGCAAGATTGTTCGGCAGAAGCAGATGTAATTATCGACTTCTCATCACCGAAGGGATTGCGAAACTGGTTGCCTGTAGCAATAGCACGTAAGATTCCCTGTGTTGTGGCTACAACGGGTCTATCACAGGATGAACTCACCCTTCTAGAAAAGGCATCGGAATCTATTGCGATTTTCAGATCGGGAAATATGTCTCTCGGAATCAATCTGGTACAACAACTTCTTCAGAACACGACAAAAGTCTTGGGGGATCGATTCGATATAGAGATCATAGAAAAACATCACAACCTCAAGAAAGACGCTCCCAGTGGCACAGCATTAATGCTGGCAGATTCCATCAATGCAATCCGTGTAGATAAACTGCAGTATGTCTGCGGAAGAGAGGGGTCCGACACCCTACGTAAATCTCATGAATTGGGAATCCACTCATTACGTGGTGGAACCATCGTAGGACAACATGAGGTTACCTTCGCAGGTCAAGATGAATTGATCACCATTGGGCATCAGGCGTTTTCACGACAGGTCTTTGCTACGGGAGCTATAGGAGCTGCACGCTACATTACCCGACAAAAGACTGGCATGTATTCGATGCAGGACATGATCAATGAATCGAGTGCTGTCACGACTCTGTATACCTACCCCGAGGAGGTTCTCATCTCGGTAGACCATTTACCAAGGGATATGGCAGTCATTTCTGAACTTTACGGGATATTGGCGAAGAACGATATTTTCATTGATATGATCAGCCATACTGGAGCGACCAATGGACATATTTCCGTAAGCTTCACCATTAAGGCAAAAGATCAGGATAAGACAAAGGAACTCTTAGAGCAGTTGAGTACTGATCATCGTGGAGTAAAGTTTGATATCATGGACAATATCACCAAATTAACGGTAGAGGGCCCTGGAATGGAATTCCAATCTGGTATCGCCTACAGGGTCTTCTCCTGTATGGCAAAGGCCGATATTCCCATCTATGCTGTCACGACATCGGAGAGTAAGATCTCATACGTCTCACCTACTGCCGATGTCGATCGTGCGATCGCGATCATAAAGAATGAGTTCGGTATCTGAAAAATCAACTGGTTAGTAACCGTTGCATATTAACCACCTGCTCATAGAATTCGTTTGGGTAGGTGGCATGGACAACGGCAGTACGATCATTCTTCTTTATTTTCACCACTCTCAAGACTGTTCCATCACAGATTATTGATCCGAATCGATCCACCATTTGGATTGTCTGACCTTCGGAGGGAAGAGGTAGGTATTCATAAGGGAAAGCAATATAAGCCAAGTTCCCCTTGAATGTATGCTTCTTCAAATAGATGGCAAGGCCCGGACAGGCTGCAACACATATACCGCAACCATTGCATTTGTCCAGATCTACAACCGGCAAGTTTGTGATCTCGTCGCCAACGACAATTGCGCCTTGTGGACATGCCGTCTGACAGGGGTTGCAAGGGATACCCTCTATGCATTCGATAACTGCCGCAAGCGCCCTTCGGTCCTCTGACGGCAATTGGTAACATGCACTTCCATGGAGTTCTTCCAGGCTGGGTGCTCCAGTAATCTTTAAACCCAAATCCTTTTGTTGCTCTTGTTCCATGATGGTTATCCCCTGTTTTGTGCGAAAATTGCCGCTTTCGCATCACGTCTTTTCTGTCCAAACATGCCTGAACGTAATGCCAGCATCCGTTTGAGTGCCGCTTCATAGCCATCAGAATAGATTCCGTCCGAAACATATCCCAGTGAGTAGGCTGCTGAAAGACCGGCCATTCGTCCCTCTTCCATAGCTGTGCTGGCCTCTTCGACTCCTGAAATGTCTCCTGCTATGTACACACTGGGTATGGACGTTTGCATCGTAGGTTCGTGTTTGGGAACCATTCCACCAAGAAGTGGACTATACAAGGGCTCACATCCTGCAGCAAAAGCAAGTTCGACCAAGGGAGTAAGTCCAGCAGCGATACAGATGGTATCAACATCTAAATCCTTTTCCGTTCCCGGAATCGGTTTCCATTTTTCATCAATTTGAACAATCGTGGCGGATTCGACATGATCAGTCCCTCGTGCCTCTAGTACCGTATGACTCGTATAGAAGGGGACTCCTGCCCTTCTAACTTTTGCGGTATGGACACCGTACCCTCCCAATCGCGGAGCAGCCTCAACCACAGCCTTAACTTCAGCTCCCGCCTGGAGAAGTTGGTAGGAAACAATGATGCCGACATTTCCGGAACCGACCATCAGACATTTTTCACCGGGAAGAACCCTGTGGAGATTAATCATAGTTTGGGCTGCACCTGCTCCCATGACACCCGGCAAGGTCCAACCAGGAAAATTCACCGAATTCTCCACAGCACCGGTAGCTAGAATAATTCTCTGGGCTCGGACGGTTACCGATTTTTCCTTATTTCGGACTATCCACACATCCTGTTGATTGAAAATTCCGCAAACCTCAGCATCCAACCAGACTTCGATCTGCAGATTTTGCGCCTCTTCCAATAATTGGGTACCGATATCAATTCCCCGTACACCAGCCCGATGGTCCTTTGAACCGAAAAATTTATGGATCTGTTTAAACAATTGTCCACCTGGCTTTCCATTCTCATCCACAAGTAGGACTTGGGCACCGGTCCTAGCAGCCTCCAAGGCCGCCGAAAGGCCAGCAGGTCCAGCTCCGACTACGACAATCTCTCTCTCTTCCATCATCAGTGCTCCTGCTTCCATACGCCATATCCCATCTGGGTCTCGATCACCATTCCATCCTCTACTGGAGTAATACAGGTACGAATATTGGGAATTCCATTTACTGTCATGACACAATCGGTACAGCGTCCAATTCCACAGTAGATGCCTCTTGGCTCATGTACTTTTACCGTCTTGCGAAAATATTTCTTCCCGGTCGCGATCAAGGCCGCTGCGATCATCTCACCTTTTCTTGCCGTGATAGGCTCACCGTCGACAATGATCGTTACCAAATCCGTATCGGGAAGCGGCCCAAGGACCGGATGATCAACTATCCTGCGCATCAGTACTACCCTCCTCATCCAAGACTTTCATTTTCTCTGTCCTTACAGGAAATCGATAGCTGACCTGGAGGACCTCTTCGATCGGTTTCCCCGTCTTCTGGGCTATGATACGGGCAATGACTTTCCCACAACTCCGACCTTGGCAAAGGCCCATTCCGGCACGGGTAATTCTCTTGATATCATCAATCGTGTGGTATCCCTCATCGATTACATCCTCAATCTCTTTGAGTGTCACCTCTTCACATCGGCAAATGAAAAAATCCTTATCACCCTCTTTCATCAAGAGACCTCCGTTCTGTCTTGGGAAAACCTATTAGGGGAGAGTTCCTCTAATCTTGGCTGTACGCTACCATCGCAAACCATCTGTGCAAGCAGCTTACCGGTAATAGGAGCAAGACTGATTCCATCCCCTTCATGCCCGGCAGCGGTAAAGAATCCTGACAACGCGGCATGTTCTCCCAATATCATCTTTCCATCCGGAGTAGCCGGTCGCAAACCTGCTATCGCACGGATAAAATTTACGTCTTTCAATACAGGAATGAATGATGTTGCTTGATTGATGATCGCCCTTATACCCTCCATCGTCGTCCGCTTGTCGAACCCTACATACTCACGAGTACTACCAATCAGATAACTGTCTCCTTCGGTCCTGGTAAATGCGAAACCCAGACCAAGACGTCGCTCTTCTTCGGTAGATTCGATTTCCATGCCTGTTTTCAACTTAGAGACCAGATATCGGGCACTCCATAGATTCGTATCACCAATTGAAGGAACTTTCTCAGTAATAACGATCTGGCCCCTTCTGGGTTCCATAGGCACGTATTCACCGACCAATGAAGCAATTTTTCCTGCCCATGCACCACCAGCATTCACAATAACTGGAGCTTTATAGATGAGTTTCTGGGTGGTCGTAACTGAAAAGATTCCTGAACCATCCCGTTCGATTCCTATGACCGGAGCATGATGGACAATCTGCATGCCCATTTCTCTGCCTTTACGTGCAAAACGGTGCATCACCGCAAATGGATAGGCTTGTGAATCCATAGGACTATAGGTTGATGCAATGAACCGCTCATCAAGAAACGGTTGTTTTTTTCTCATTTCAGCCTTGGAAAGGATTTCCACATCGAGTCCATACGACTTCTGTTGGCTTACGAATTCCTCCATGACCTCCAACTCACGCTGGTTTTCAATGAGTACCATACCACCGTAATTTTCAAATCCAAGAGGATCGTCCAAATCCCCTACTAATGATCTATAGAGCTCAAGACTTTCGAAAGCGAGCTCAAGATTGATACCAGGCTTTTTTGATTGGAATAGAATCATGTCGTCACAGGCACCGGAAGCTCCATCGGCAAATCCTCCCGATTCCAACACCACGACCCGCTGTCCTTGTTTTGTCAGATAGTAGCCACACGAAAGTCCGATAATTCCTGCGCCTACAACTATCACATCATACGAACCGCCCATCTGATATTCCTTTAATCTTTGGTTAGGTAAGTCATGTCAGCAATGAGGCTGTAACGACTACCCTATTTTACTACTCATTAGATGAGTAGTATTTGTATTGTACCACCTCTGGCTTCCAAGTCAAGAAAAAAGACGCCAAAGACCTTACAATGGCCTCTGGCGTCAAACTTGATTATTTCATGCTACAGCAGGCGTACTGTTTGATGCTTTCACTTTTGCCAAAATGTATAATACCAGGATAAGCCCTGCAGAACCCAGAATAGCGATCTGGATTGCCATGTTGTGCATAATAGTAAGGTTACAACTACCGATGATCAATGCCGCGGAAACGACACCCATGATAGTCCGTTCAACCTTCGTGAGTATCCTATGGAAGTATCCCCTGAATGCGGAGGCGAGTGTAATTACTGCATAGATGACTACAATTATTAACGTCAAGACTTCAAGAAATGAGCCATTAAGCATGAGTGCAGGGTTGAAAACGAAGATGTAGGGAATGATGAATCCGACTATAGCCATGCGCATCGCTTCGAACCCGGTCTTCAGTGGATCCGAACCTGCGATAGCCGCTCCACAATAGGATGCGATACTAACCGGAGGCGTGATTTCTGCTAGTATAGCGAAATAGAATACGAAGAGGTGTGCTGTTAGAACATTGATTCCCATAGCCTGCAATGCAGGACCACCTATCGTAACGGCAACGATATAGGCAGGGGTACACGGCATTCCCATACCCATGAGAATGGATGTCACCATGATGAGCATTAGGGCAGGAAGGAGAACACCACCCGACCAAGATTGGATTACCGAAGCTATACCCAAAGCAAGTCCCGTATTGGTTACAATGCTGATCACCATACCGGCTCCTGCACATGAAACACCAAGCATGATGAGGTTTTTACCCGATAGCTCAAAGGTATCCCAGAGCTTCGCAGGTGTCATCCAAGTCTCCTTATTAAGGAAGGTGAGCAGGAAAGTAGCAAGAATTCCATAGACAGCAGCTATAAAAGGTGAATAGCCGATAACTAAGAATATGACAAGGAGAATAAGAGGAATGAGTTGGTAGGAGTCCTTCAAGATTTGTTTGCGTGAGATGACTTCATCCTTATCCATGCCCCGTAGCCCCTCCTTCTTTGCAACAAAGTGAACTCTCAAGAGGATACTCAGATAATAGAAGATTGCTCCTAGTAATGCAGCCTTAATGATATGTACATACGCGATACCGGTAATCTCGGACATCACGAATGCTCCTGCTCCCATGATAGGCGGCATGAGCAAGCCTCCGGTGGAAGCAGCAGACTCGACGGCTCCGGCAAACTGGGAACGGTAACCGAGTCTCTTCATCAGCGGAATGGTGAATACACCGGTTGCATAGACGTTAGCAGCTGCGACGCCACTGATCGATCCAAATAAGCCCGATGAGATGACTGCGATCTTCGCAGGTCCACCTGCACTTCTTCCAGCTAAAGACACGGCCAGATTGGTGAAGTATTCTCCAGTCTTCGTATTCTGCATGAACGCTCCGAAGATAACGAATACCGCAACAAATGTTGCCGTCACACCGACAATCGAGCCATAGATACCATCGCTTGTAATCAGATAATTGATCTCGGCGATTCGGCTGAGTGCCATCGGCTTCGAATAGAAGATACCACCGAGTAATGGTGCAAGGAATATATAGACAAAGAAGAGACCGATCAGGATAGCCATCGCCGGTACGACCGTTCTCCGGACAGCCTCAATAATCAACACAATATTGATCCAACCAAGAATCGCTTCGATATTCGATACAGGATCAAACAACTCCATCCTCATATTCAGCGTATCATTCATAATCATGAGGTAAATCGGAGGTGCGATTGCTAATATAGCTAAAATTACATCAAGAAGAGACGGACGATCCTTCGGTGAATTCTTTGTCGCTGGATACAACATGAATGCCATGGGAAGCAAGACCAGAAGGTGGATGCCTCTCTGGATCCTTGGCTGAAATACACCGAAGATAGCCGTGTAGAGGTGGAAGACCGCTACAGCGACCAGACATAGACTGACAAACCACTTTACCCAACCTTTTAATTCACGCATAAAGATAACTCCAATCTTTCTTAATGTGGGGAGCGCGACTGTCCTAAAGAACCGAACACACTCCCCCTAGATACAAACTCTACATATGACGGGTTGCGACTACTTAAGTACACCAATTTCCTTATAATACTTTTCAGCACCTGGATGTAGTGGAACCATGGTGCTTGGAGCAATTTCCTTGGAGAAATACTTCTGGAACGAGGGGTTCAAGGATTTGACTTCATCGATATTCTCCATGAGAGCCTTCACGAAATTGTATGCGACAATGTCGGGCATGTCAGCCTTGGCAATGATCTCAGTGGAGTGTCCGATTGCTTGGGTATCAACGTCGATCTTGTCATAGGTTCCTGCGGGAACACGATTAAGTCCCGAATCGAAGGAGACTGTTCCATAGGTGTTGGCCGAGAATTTGACCAGATCGTCTGAAGCCTTCAACAAAACAGAATCGCGTGATATCGCCATTTCTGTTATTGCGGAGCCAGGAAGTCCGAGACATGCAATGACATAATCCACATGGCGGTCTTTGAAGAGGTTAACCATGTCGCCATATGCGGCATAAATCACCCGTCCACCATTCTTTTCAATCTGCTCATAGGAGATACCATAATAATTCTCAAACAATAGAGATGTAAGAGCTCTCTCACTGGTACCAACCATGGGTCCTGCAAGATTAACCTTTTCCCCAGCCTTCACTTTCGCAACCAGTTCATCGATGGTACTGATTCCTGTACTCTTTGCAGCAAGGAAATGGTAGAAGTCAACAGAGAAGTTACCGGCTAAGCCACGAATATTCTTGTATTCCTTGTCAAACAAAGGAGCAACACCATTGTAAGCGGCTTTGTCGACATAACCGACGCCCCATCCGAAGTCATCCTGTCCGGCATCGAGCTTTGCGGGGTTTACCGTTCCACCACCGGGAATTACCTTTATGGTGATTTCAGGTACGGTGTTCTTTACGATTGCAGCCATTCCACCAGCTTGGGTATACCAACCGCCACCCATGCCACCAGCAGTCCAGGAGTAGGTAGCTGGAGTGAGCACTTCGGCATCGGTCGCTACGGCTTCACCTTGCGCTGCACCAAACAAAACACCTGTTGAGAGCACCAACGCCAGAATCAACAATACTTTTGAAAACTTCATTGTGTTTTCCTCCTCTTTGTATGAAAATCCTTCTCATATCAGCTACTTCTTATAGTATGAGTAGCAAGTACATCATAGCACGGGAGGACGAGTTGTCAATCAAAATATTTGATAAATATCTTCTTCTATCAGTTAGCTTTACTGTCGACAAATACCACAATCAAGTTACAAATGATTGAGGTATTCCGCAAATTTTTCAACGCTTTTTACTTTTTCCGCTTCTTATCCCTTTCACGTTTTCGTTTTTCGCTTGCAGCAAGAAGATCAGCAAATGTTGTTCCCGAATCGGTTTGAGACGAGAATCCATGTGAACGATTGGGATTTGTCAGTTGCGTTCTGGTACTTGTGCGATCATTTCCCCTCCCCCTTCGAGGAGTGGCTGAGGTAGATTCATGATCGTCGAATCGTCCACGTCGCTCTAATTTTGAAGGTCGGACCACCTCTGTCACCGTCTCCCATTCTTCGGCAACTTCCACCTTAGCAGTAGAACGCTTGACTACAACAACCTTCTTTCCTGTAGCTGATGATGCTGGTACTGTCTTGGTTTTCACTAACATTTTTTTTGGCTTATTGGAATCGGCTACAGTCATCTTCGCAGAAGAACCCTTCTTACGACGCTTCACCTGAGCTTCCTCATAAGAACAGGAGAGCCTCTGGCATATAAAATGGACCTGTCCGAATTCATCAGTAGCCCGCATCATGGGAGATGCACAGAAGGGACACTGCTTCCCATCGGGAAATGTAGGTTCGAACCGTTCCTTATTCGAGGAAACCTCCGATACGAGCTTTCTCGCATTTGCCTTTATATCCTCAACAAAGGTTTCTTTCTTCTCTTTCCCATCGGCTATTGCAGCAAGACGGTCCTCCCATAGTGCAGTAAGCTCCGGTGAACGTAATTCGGAAGGTGCGAGACGAACAAGCTCTCGCCCCTTAGGTGTTGGCACTAAATATTTCCCTTCACGTTCGACATAGTGGTTCTGGATCAATTTTTCAATGATATCGGCTCTGGTCGCCGGAGTTCCCAATCCACCACCTAGTCGTTTTTTCAATGCAGAATCCTCAACAAACCTTCCTGCATGCTCCATTGCAGAGAGCAAGGTAGCCTCAGTATATCGTTCTGGTGGATTTGTCGTGTTTCTCCTCGAACGAACCGCCCCCACTGTCACCAGATTCCCCTCAACCAGCTTGACATCCCGAGTGCTCGAGCCTTCATCGATATCGACGATTGCAGCAGCACTGCGCTTTCCGATAAGACGAGCCATATCGCGCCAACCCTGTTTCACCGGTACGGTAAATCGAGTCAGGAAACGCTCATCCAATACATGGACTTCGACCGTTGTGGTCTCATATATATAATCTCCTGATAGGACTTCCATGAATCGAAGTGCAATAAGTTCCCAGAGAGAGCGTTCATCTTTGGAGAGTCTATTCAGATCGACTCGCTGTTCGGTAGGAATGATAGCATGGTGGTCGGTTACGCCACTTTCCATGACGAATCGATCCATATCGCTTCGGTACCCGTGCTCCACGAAAAGGGATGCAACCTGTCCAAACGGGGTAGCATCCATTGCTTTCAATCTTCCCGCCAAGGTAGGTACGATATCGGGTGTAATATACCGGCTATCTGTTCGGGGATAGGTAACTATTTTGTGGTTTTCGTACAGACCCTGCAAGACATCCAAGGTTTGTTTCGCACTGAATGAGAGCTGTGAGTTCGCATCACGCTGGAGTTCCGTAAGATCGTATGCCAAAGGAGGTTGTTCGGTTTTCTCGAGTTTATCTACTGAAACAATAGTCCCTTCTTTACCTTTGATCTTTTCGATGATCGCTTCCGATTTTTGCTCCTCGGTAATTCTAATAGAGCCGGATTCATCCTGCCAAGAGGCGGTAAAACCACCGAAGTCTGCCCTGATAGTCCAATAGAAACCACCAGAGAAAGCCTCGATTTCATCCTCCCTATCGGTCATGAGAGCCAATGTGGGAGTTTGCACTCGTCCTGCCGAGAGTTTGGCATCGTAGCGGCAGGTAAGTGCTCGCGTCACGTTCATACCTACATACCAATCAGCCGCAGCTCTAGCTTCAGCAGCTGCATAGAGATTCTCGTAGAGTTCTCCATCTTTAAGCTTTGCAAACCCCTGTTCAATTGCAGAGTCGGTCTGACTACTGATCCAAAGACGTTTGACTTCTTTTTGCCAGCCAGCCATCTTCATAATCCAACGTGCTACCAGTTCACCTTCCCTACCGGCATCGGTGGCAATCACCAAAGAATCAATATCCTCCCTACGTAGAAGATTTTCCACTACGTGGTATTGTTCGGAGGTTTGCTTGATAATACTTTGTCGTAGTTGGGCTGGGAGCATGGGAAGGTCCTGCATATGCCAGCGTTTGTATCTCTCGTTGTATTCTGCCGGTTGTGCCAATTCAACAAGATGTCCCAATGCCCATGTCACGACATACCTATCACCTTCACTGAAACCACGTTCCCGCTTGCGGCATTGGAGAACCCTGGCAAGTTCCCTACCAACACTCGGTTTTTCTGCTAATACCAACTGTTTGCCCATGAAATTTCCTCCAAAACCAATGATGCTACATCTCTTTTGGGACTATATCGGGAAGAAGATAGTCTAGCAAGCCTTGACGCCATGTTCTCTTGGGTATATAGTCGAACGCGTATAAAAAAACCATAAGGAGTCCACTATGGCTTACACTATTACCGATGCATGCGTAGCATGCGGATCATGTCTTCCCGAGTGTCCTGTTGAAGCAATTTCAGAGGGCGATATCTACGTTATCGACCCTGAATTGTGCATCAGCTGCGGTGCTTGTATGGATGCATGTCCTACCGGAGCAATCTTAGCCGACTAATCATAGGTCGGATGTCTGCATCCGGATGCAAAGAAAAGACAGCTCTTGCGGGCTGTCTTTTTTAATGAAAGATTGGTACCCAGAGCAAAGGGTAGCCCTAGGATGCGTTGCCTACTTTCGCGCGACAGTGCTACCATTGTAAGGGCATCATTTCATTCGCTTCGTTGGGAAATCAGCTCTGGGTATATACGGAAAGGAGTTTTGCCTTTGAATTCAATAGTCATGATCGTCGGTGTCATTTCAGCCTCTGTAATCCTATTCATGGGTTTGAACCATGAACGTTTCATATCTCCTCTGCGTATGGTTTTAGCGACAATAACTTTCACCCTCTTTATCATTATACGGATCATGCAAGGGGATGTCGTCACTGAGATGCTTTGGACAGGTGAGGGGCTTGGTAGTATATGGAACCTCGCCACTAGGGGAAACACACTCCTTGAAAGCATGGGGATCCTCGCTATCGTATTAGCTGCGGCTACGTTAGGTCGTTTGACTCAGAAAAGGTTCCCAAGAACATCCGATGCATTCTCTGATCTGGTACTGGCAATGGTAATAAGTACGACAATCATGGGCTTGTCACAGTTCGGATTTACCATCACGGTACACATGATTATTTCGGCAATAATCGCCCTACTGGCCGTATGTTGCCATATCGTGTTTCCTGAACGTTACATCATCACCACCAGTTCGATTGTCGGAGGATCAGCCATAGCTCTACTCTTCTCGAAATTCTATTTCCTTCCCGTATGGGTCTCGTTCATAATCGCATTAGTATTCGGTCTATCTGGTTACTTCAGCCAAACCCATGCATATCAAAAGAAAAAGAGGTCAGAACGGATTTTTAATGGGGAGGAACCGGCATGAATGATCTCTTCTCCGAACAGATATTCTCGGTATCCGACCTTACGTCGCTCATCAAGCAGACACTGGAGGGGGCCTTCTATGGAATTTCGGTTGAGGGCGAAATCAGCAATTTTCGACCAGCATCCAGTGGGCATTGGTATTTCCAACTAAACGACAACAATGCATCGCTCCAGATAGTGATGTTCAAACAGAAATCGTGGCGATTACCATTCTTACCTAAGGATGGCGACCGGGTAAGAGTTTTGGGAAACATCAGTGTGTATGCGAAACGGGGCACATACCAGTTGATTTGTGAGCATATGACGAAGACTGGTATCGGTGATATCCTAGCTTTGCTGGAGGAACGCAAGCGGCAATTCGCCCAAGCAGGGTATTTCGATGAAGACAAGAAAAAGAGTCTTCCTACCTATCCGAAAAGAATTGGTGTAGTCACAAGTCCTACAGGTGCTGCTTTGCATGATATCCTTCAAGTCTTGGGAAGACGCAACCCCACGATCAATGTCACTATACTCCCCGCGACAGTACAGGGAGAGGGTGCGGGAAAAACGATAGCAGCACAGATTGCTGCTGCGAATAGATGGGCTCTTGCAGATGTACTCATAGTAGGCCGAGGTGGAGGATCGCTGGAGGATTTACTTCCCTTCAGTGAACAGTGTGTGGTTGAAGCTATTGTGGCTTCTGCTATTCCAATCGTAAGCGCTGTCGGACACGAGATCGATTGGGCTTTAAGCGATTACGCTGCGGACCTCAGAGCTCCAACACCATCCGCTGCAGCAGAGTTAGTGAGTCCTGACATGAACGAACTGGTCGAACACCTGGAGCAACAGGTAAAACAAATGGCCAATATTTTAGGTAATCGCATAGCATTAGCAAAGAGCAGAACGCAACTGTTTACTCCGACACGGATGAAAGAGTATTTCACCAGAAAGTTGGAACAAGGTCGTCTAAGAACTGACGATGCGAGACAGCAGATGCAATATATCATAGAAAGTAGGATATCTGCTGCACGTGCCCAACTAAAGACATTCGATCGCCAATTGTCGGCATTGTCCCCTATAGCAGTACTTGATCGGGGATATGCAATAGTAAACAAATTAGATACCGGAGAATTGGTCACATCAGCCGAAATGCTCAAGGAGGGAGATTCCCTCTCCATCCGTTTCTCACAGGGTATGGCGACTGCAAAGACATTGTCTATTGAAGAGAACAATAATTGATCGGGAGGTCAGTGCATGAGTTATGATAAGGATATCGCTAGGATGGAAGAGATCACCAATCGCCTCCAGGACACAAGTATTCCATTGGAAGAATCTATTGCATTGTTCGAAGAGGGAGTCAAGATTGCTCGCAAGGTAGAGAAGGAGCTATCCGAGATTGAACGTAAAATTGAACTGTTGGTAACGCCTCCAGAGGATTCCACCACATCTCCAAAAATGGAGACTTTTCCATCAAATACGTGAATTCACTATATTCGGATTTGACCGTCCCGGTTGCATCGTTTTCAGCGCCTTTGTATACTGAGTTGAAACCGTTGGCCGGACGATAGGAGGACCCTTCAAACATGCACAAGATTATATTCCTCATCCAGTGTGATGACCGTAAAGGTCTATTAGCAACCATATCGCAATACTTTTACTCACGTGGATATAACATACTCCACTGTCAACAACACTCGGATACACGTGCAAAACGGTACTATATGAGAATCGAACTCGATCTTGATGATTTGAAGACAACCCGCAAAGAATTGCAAGAGGACTTTGCCCAATTCGCTAGCGATCTTTCACTGACTTGGGAGTGCCATTTCACCGATTACCGAAATAGAATAGCAATTCTGGTATCCAAAACCAGCCATTGTCTCTTCGATTTGTTGAGCAGGCAACACGAAGGTGATCTTCGTTGCGATATTCCTTTGATCATAAGTAACCATCCCAATCTTGAGTACATCGCTGACCAATTCCGTATCCCCTACTACTACCTCCCCATCGAAAAGGGAAAGAAAGCCGAGCAGGAGGATAAAATCCGTACACTCTTGGCGAAACATGATATCGATCTGGTCGTGCTAGCAAGGTATATGCAGATATTGACAGCGGAATTCACCCATGAATGGAGTGGAAAGATTATTAATATCCACCATGCATTCCTCCCGGCATTCCAAGGAGCGAATCCCTACATGCGTGCATATGAAAGAGGCGTGAAGATGATTGGGGCTACAGCACACTATGCCTCTGAGGACCTGGACCAAGGCCCGATCATCGAACAGGATGTGGTTCGGGTTAACCATGAACTCAGTCCTGAAGGTCTCAAACAAGTGGGCAAAGATGTGGAAAGACAGGTGCTCTCACGAGCTGTACAAGCCCATCTGGAGCACCGTATTATCATTTTCGATAATCGGACAATTGTATTCAACGCCGAGCATTGAATCGTTATCGGTCGAAATTCAGATCTACGAAAGCCTCATGTACAAATCGACCATCCTCACGGATGAGTTGACCATCAATATAGATCTTTCCTCCACCAAATTGTGGCGTCTGTATTTGGACCAGATCCCAATGGATAGAACTTCTGTTTCCATTATCACAGGTATCATAGGCATTTCCCGGAGTAAAATGGATCGATCCTGCAATCTTTTCATCGAATAGGGTATTATCCATCGCGAAATTGATATTTGGATTACAGCCTAGGGCGAATTCACCGAAATATCGAGCACCTTCGTCCGAATCAAGGATGGCGTTTATTGCATCGACATCATCAGCTGTTGCATCAATGATCTTCCCATTTTTAACGGTAAAAGAGATATCGGTGAAACAATGGCCATGGTAGGTAGATGCGGTATTATAAGTAATAATTCCATTGACGCTGTCCCGTATAGGACAGGTATAGATTTCTCCATCTGGAATATTCCTGAGCCCGGCGCATGGAACAGCTCCCATTCCCTTTATGGAAAAAGTGATATCTGTATCTTTTGCAACAATATGGACCGAATCGGCTAAGTCAAGGAAAGCCTTTGCCTTTTCCATCGCTGCTGCCATAGCAAGATAATCGACCTCGCTGGTAACAGAATAGAAAAAGTCTTCGAATTCCTTTGTGGACATATTGGCTTGATAAGCCATCAACTGAGTAGGATACCGGAGAACTACCCATTTCGTATGGGGAACTCTAATATCATGATGGACCGGAGCATTGTAGTATTCCATGTAGGAGTGGAAAGAAGCTCCAAGTGTTGCATGTTCCCGAGGGTTTACGATTCCCCGTATGCCAATGAAAGCATCCATCTTATTCATCCTAAAAGCATCACATTCTGCCCACAATGAGAGACTCTTAGTAGTCGATTGTGCAATCAGGGCACGTTCCAAGCGGATGGACATGAGCTGTACTTGTGGGTATCCTCCAGCCTCATAGACCTCTTCAACTAATTTCTCAACCATACTGTCCGGAACATCCGTCGCATGTATAAGACAACTCTCACCAGGTTTCAATCCAATAGAATACCGGACCAATAGTCGGGCGAGATCCCGTTCTCTAGAATCACTCATCCTCTACCTCTCCATATGCTGATTGTTGCGTCCATTCGGGGGCTTCGTTCCAATCGAATTTGAAAGGTGAACCATCCGAAGGATGCGGAAATTCTAATGTAACGGCCGCCAAATGAAGTTCATCAGCAACCTCTCCACCATATAGGCGATCACCAATTATCGGATAGGAGGTCCATGCTAAATGGGATCTGATTTGATGTCTAAAACCTTTGACCAACCGACACTTTACCAGATGACGACCTAAACCATCTTTCCCCATATGCTCCACCGAAGTATAATACATCGCAGCTCCGCCTTTTTGCTTTGCCAAGCGGCTCGATTCTTCGGCAACTGGCCGTACAGCTCGTCTCCCTATCCCATAGGGACGGAATCGACTTTCTATTATGACTCTGTGCCCTATAGGTAAATCCGGCTTGTCGGATGGAAAGCCATCCAATCGGAAAGACTTGGAGACAACAGCGAGATACGTCTTGGTAAAAAAACCATTATTTTGGGCTAATTGTAATTTCTGGAATGAAAATGCATCCCTTGCAACAAGGACGAGACCACAGGTATCCGTATCCAGCCGATGGAGAACTAAACCTTCATGCGATTGCCGACCACTACCCTCTCCTACTTCAGGATAGGTGGACAACAGTTGATTCAGAAGCGAATGCCCCAACGGATCGCGTGATAGCGGAACTGTCGCCAAGAAAGAAGGCTTCTCTACAATGAGGAAAGAATCGGACTCGTACAGGACTCGGCATTGAGGAATCTGCATGCTAAGAGCATATCAGAATCACTTCCTTCTTACCAAGTACCTGTAGTATACTAACAACATGCAGACGATACCTATCAATACTTACAACTCACCTACTGTAATCTTGGAACTGATCTACCGTCTGAAGGTGAAAGATGTAATGACCCGCTCACTCATCAGTGTCTCGCTCGGCGATTCCATGCGTACCGTACAGAGACTTATGCGTGAGAACTCAATCACTGGTGTCCCTGTAGTCTCCGATATACGACTGTTAGGTATTGTCAGTATGGATGATATCATCCAGGCGCTAGATTTCGGATATATCGAAGAACCAGTTGAACGGCATATGACGAAGAACCTCATCCTATTGGAGGACGATATGCCAGTCTCTTTCGCGATCAGCTATTTTGATCGTTACAGCTATCACCGTTTCCCGGTATTGAATAAACACAAGGAACTCGTAGGAATGGTGACAACGAGAGACATCACTACCCGATTGTTGCTGGAGATTAATAGAGAGGTTGAAAACCTGGAAAGGATGAACCAGACTACAAAGGTGACCGATGGCCTATCTAGGGATGTCCACTCCTTTGCGATACTCAAACATGACTTTGAAAATGCTGGATTCGCCTCAACGGAGATAAAGAAAAGGTTGAAAAAGAGTGCTCTCGCTCCATCGGTTATTCGAAGAGCGGCAATCGCGAGCTATGAACTGGAGATGAATATCGTAGTCCACTCCGAAGGTGGAAAGATTACTGCCGAATATGGCCCTGACGAAGTTGTCATTGTGAGCGAAGATTCGGGTCCTGGCATACCTGATGTGGAGAGAGCTATGGAAAAAGGGTTCTCAACTGCGAATGAGTGGATTCGCTCGCTTGGTTTCGGCGCTGGGATGGGTTTACCTAATGTGAAATCTGTTTCGGATGAATTCGAGATTGAATCCACAGTGCAAGGCACTATAGTCCGTTCAACCATACGGTTCAAAGATACGATTAAAAAGCCACAGGAGGGAGTAGAATGATACGAGTTGAACAATTGGAAAAAGATTTGGGTTATCAACCCCTTACCATGGAAAATCCCTCAGCTCCGTTGCTCTCAGGCTATACATCAGACTTACTTTCCGATGTGATGGGTAATGCTGCTGAAGATAGTGCCCTCATCACTATCCAGGCTCACAAGAATACGGTTGCAGTGGCATCGTTAATCGGTATGCATGCGATTATCCTCTGCAATTCAAGGGAGCCGGATGAATCGATGGTAGAGGCAGCAAGGAAGGAAAAGATCGCAATCTTCACAACAGAAGAGAACCAGTTCACTGTATCCTACCGTCTTGCAAAGGCCTTAGGTAGTGTCTAATGGGACGTTGGTGCATAGATCTGCACAACCACTCATGCCTATCTCCTTGCGGTAGCGATGCGATGCTCCCCGCAGTCCTTGCTATGGAAGGCGCGGATAAAGGTATCGATATCCTTGCTCTTACCGACCATAACAGCGGAAGAAACCTTCCTGCATTCGCACAAGCCTGTGAGATAATCGGTATCACAGGAGTATTTGGTCTGGAAGTCACTACAAGTGAGGAAGTGCATGTTCTTTCACTCTTCGAGACACTAGAGGAAGCCTTATCGTTTAGCGCATGGATCGAATCCATCCTTCCCAAGATAGCCAATTCTTCCCGTCTTTTTGGCAACCAATTAGTATGTGATGTTACAGGCACGATTATAGAAGAGGCCGATATATTTCTCTACGGGCCTGCTGAAATACCATTCGATATCTTGATTGAGAAAACCCTACAGAGCAATGGTTTGGTCATACCTGCCCATATAGACAGACCCGCCAATAGTGTGACTGCAAACCTGGGTTTTCTTCCAGAGCTCCCTTATAGTGCTGTGGAATCCATTGCATTCCCGCCTATCGTCGATACCTATGGATACACCGTCACACAAGGATCCGACGCCCACTATATCGAACATATCGGTAGAAGACGTTGTTATATAGAATCTGAGAGCGTGGGCTTCGCGGCATTACGTGATGCGTTTTCCAGAAATGCCGTCTCATATTTGGGAATTTGAAAAAATTACAAAAAAAATTAAGAAAACTTCTTACCACTTCTTACCTATTTTTGGTGGAGGTTTGGTAGATGTTGACCCTATTTGACCCACTTCAACCACAACAACTTTAAAAAATGTAACCTCATTGTCCTTTGTCAGCACTTCGTACATCTCACACGAGAATTTTAACTAACGTTATAAGTTTTCTGCGCTAGAGAGCTATTTTTCGTAGTTTTGAAACATGCAATTGATGTCATATGTTTATGTTTTCATGGTCAAAGATCATGCACATGTTAGTACATTGTCTGTACTAACATGAATGAACCAACAACATCTGTCATAGCATATAACTCCTTATATTACATAAACTTACTTGTTGACAATCGCACCCTTATTCCCTATATTCAAAATATATTCAGGATTGAGGCGACTCATCCAATGGAGGAAGGGATGCTCAAGGGCACAACAATACAAAAACTAGTCTCACTGGTTCTCTTATTGGTTGTCTTAGGCATGTCTTCTCTCGGGGCACGTGTGGTAGCTTCAGAAACTCTTACCATCCATGCATATATCCCCCAGAAAACCAGTGTCGCAGTCGATGCAATGGGTCAAGTTCACTTCAGTTCTAATGTTCCTTCCGCTCAGGTCGCAGTCGCCTATCTGCAGGATGCAACCCTCCTGTCGGTTACAGCGTTATAATACAGCTTGCTTTACAACAAAAAATCCCACTCGCGTGGGATTTTCGTTTTTCTACAGGGTTCCTCTTACGATCAAAGTATATAGGAGACCTTTCTCTCTATTTCCTTTTCTCCAAGTATTAAAGATTCGTCGGTCGGCTTACCGATTGCGATCGCAAACACAGGACGATACCCCTGGGGAACGTCAAACCGTTCGAGCAACTGCTTTCCGCTCGGATGATCGAATGCCTGCACGAATGAACCGATGTAGCAAGAGCCCAATCCCAAGGATGCAGCAGCCAAGCACATGTTCTGGCTTGCATTAGCACAATCCGCTAGGGAATAGTGGCTACCATCGGAGGAGACAAAGATAACTGTAGGTGCATGATGGAAAGTACTGAAATCTTCACTTTTTGCCCTTTCTATGAGTGAGGGTACACCAGAATCGATCAAAACAGCTCCGACAGCCTTACTAATCGCAGTCAGAAAAGATCTATCCTGGACAACGGTAAAATGCCAACTCTGGCGATTCATGGCGGTTGCGGCATGCAATCCAGCATTGATGATTCTCTCAATAAGTTCAGTATCAACTTGATCCTGGGAAAAACTCCTTACTGAACGTCGTTTCAGCAAGAGGTCATAAGCTTTGTCCATAAGAACTCTCCTAACGGTTGTTACGTCCGAATATCCTCAACAGGAAGAGGAATATGTTGATGAAATCCAAATAGAGCATGAGAGCTCCAATGATCGAGAGTTTGATATAGGTCTCCTCGTCCATGGAGGAACCATAGGCATCATTCATCTTACGGATTTTCTGTGTATCCCATGCTGTTAGTCCAAGAAATACTAATACACCGATTATGGAAATAAGATAGTATACATTGGCACTACCGATAAACATGTTTATCAATGATGCGATAATAATACCCCATAACCCCATAATGAGGTAGTGTCCGATCCCGTCAAGATCTCTTTTGGTGGTCATACCGTAGAGGCTCATACCACCAAAAGATGCTGCTGTGGTGAAAAATGCACGAGATATGACAAGGCCGCTATAGGCATAAAAGATAACCGATAACGTAATTCCGGTTAGGATCGAATATCCCATAAAAGCTGCGATTGCGGAAGTTGATGCCATTTTCTGCAATCTTGCCGAAAGATAGATGACCAGACCAAACTGAGCGAAGATGATAAAGAGGAAGCTGACACTACTACCCAAGAACATGCGGAGCAATGTGTCGTTGGTAGCAACTGCGTACGATACCACTCCAGTCATAGCCAAGCCAGCTGTCATCCAGAGATAGACATTCTTGAGGATACTTCGCTCACGGTTCTTAACCTGAGAAAGCATTTGGGTACGTTGATTTGTCATGCGAATACCTCCGTATCGAATCTAACTATAATTTCACACTTTTTACTGGGTAGAGTCAACTCATACTTCGGTGGTTGCCCATCTAGTCTTCTTATAGAGATACCAGCGGAACAGCATTTCAACTCCATCCCCGGCAAGAATTGCCAACCAGAGCCACAGGATGGGAGCTTTCAGTAACAGAGTAGCAACCAACGCCCAAGGAACCAATACTCCCCACTGGCCGAGAACACTTGCATAGAGCATGGGTCGGTTCTTGCCCGCTCCGGTGAATGCAGCTCCCATACCACTCATTCCAGCTCCGATAAAAAGCGCAAGACCAACAATTCGCATCAGTAGGATACCATCGCCGGGAACAGTAGCTCCCCCCATAAATAGTGACAACACGAATGAGGGAAATATGATAATTGGAAGTGCGAGTAGACCGACAAAGAGAAGACAATCAACTGTAGTCAGACGGACAGCCTCAAAAGCCCTCTCAACCCGTTTGGCTCCCAAGCTATGCCCAATGATGATCCCACTACCCATGGTAAGTCCCCATCCTGGCATGAGAGCGAAACTATATACACGGAAAGCTATTCCCGATACCGCAACGGCTTCAGTTCCATACATAGCTACCATTTTCAAAAAAATAACGATTGAGAGATTTCTCAACAATAGAGTCAATCCACTGGGTAAGCCAATGGAAAAAAGCTTAGCTGATATTACTGGATCGAGCTTAAACAGATTCTTCACTCGGATTTTCACATCACCTTTTCCTAGGATCAGCAACCCGAAACCAATAATAAACGAGAAGGATATGGACATAACTGTCGCAAGGGCTGCTCCTTTCATCCCCATCCCTAACCCACGGATAGAGGTTCCAGGAATTGTATCGAACATGAATAGGGGATCAGCTACCATATTGAGAAGCGCTGATCCGACAAGTAGCCGCATGGGAGTCTTCGCATCTCCTGTACATCTAAAAATGGTGTTTACACTATAGGATGAAAAGAAAAAGGGAAGGAACAGTACCCTGATGAGACCATAATCCATCCCGTACGAGATCACAGCCAGATCTTGTGAGAAGAAATGGAAAAGAGGACGGAGTCCAAGCCCAAGAATAATTGCTCCTATGCATGCGAGGATAAATTTGAATGCGAGCGTCTGCTCGGAAATCCGGGTCGTACGTTCACGGTCAGCCGCCCCATGACTTTGGCTTATCAATGCCACGCTACTAGTCCCAACAATCTCGTTCAGGACCTCTATGAGCCAGAAGAAGGTTCCAAAAAGGGTGGCAGCTGCAATGGCTGCAGGGCTGATGAAACCAATCCATACCATATCAACCAGATCATAAACTGATTGGAGCAACATACCCACCATCGTGGGAAGAGAGAGCTTGAGTATTTGTCTATTCACAGGTCCTTCTGTGAGATGCGTCGTCTGTGGGGATTTCATGGCGCCTCAATCTATCATGCGGAAACTGTTTTCTCAAGTAGATTCACATGCTATAGTTTCGACATGCACCGAAGACCACACCAGCTTTTATTCCTCCCCATACTCGTGTTCATGCTTATTTCCCTTACAAGCTGTAGAAGCACACAGGAGATACAAAGAACTCCAGAAGAAGTTGAGTTTGGTAAGGAGTCTGTCTTGGAAATGATGGATCTCGTGGTACTCGCGGCAAGTGACACGATTGCCAATACAGAAAGGTGGAAGTCGGTCACTGCACAACTTGTGCCGACCGCAGCAAGCGGAATCTTCACGATTATCGATACCATACCGGGAACACAACGTCTCATGGACACCTATCTACTCAGGACATATGAGGCAATGGCTAGTATGGGTTCGCAGATCCCCCGGTTTTTCCGAGAGGAACTCAAACCAACCATCGAGATCAAGGATCCCTTTGCCATAATTGAGGGAAATAACGATGCAATAACGCGCCATTTTGCATCTCATTTAGCGCCAAGATTGGAATCATGGATTGTTCAACGTCTCTCTCAAGAGGATGGGATAGCAGTAGTCGGAGCTTGGGATGCATTGTTGCTTCATTATAATACCTACGTAAAAGCACAAAACCAATTGAACAAGCAACAAGAAGATCTGCAGCTCCAAACTATTGATGTTACTATCGAACAAACAATCATGGTTTCGTTCTTAAGAGAATTCATTGCAGCTATGACCACTCAAGAGGCATTGTTAAGGACAATGGCTCCTGCCTATGATGATCCGCGTATTACGATTTTCTCTACTCCATAACTCTTTATAACTACGGTTGTCTCCATGCAAACGGTAGCGTATAATCGCTTCATGGATCTCTTCGAACAACAAGACAATGCCCATCAACCACTCGCTTATCGAATGCGACCTCGAACTTTGGACGAATATGTAGGCCAAGACCATATCGTCGGCAAGGGAAGATTGCTCAGGAGAGCTATCCAAGCTGACCAGTTGTCTTCAATCATCCTTTATGGCCCTCCGGGAACGGGAAAAACGACACTGGCTCGAGTAATAGCAAACACAACTAAGAGCCATTTTTCCACATTGAATGCGGTACTTTCGGGAGTGAAGGACCTTCGATACGAAATAGATGAAGCCCGTAGCAGATTGGCCCATTATGGAAAAAGGACAATCCTATTTGTTGATGAGGTCCACCGCTGGAACAAGAGCCAACAGGATGCACTGTTGCCTTGGGTAGAGAATGGAACGTTCATCCTCATTGGAGCCACAACAGAAAACCCCTATTTCGAAGTCAATTCAGCATTGGTAAGTCGATCGAGGATATTCCAATTGGTACCACTAGGCACTGAAGATCTTCTAGACATTGCACATCAGGCACTCTCTGATAAAGATCGTGGTTATGGAAAATGGCAGGTAAAATTTGAAATAGGAGCACTTGAGCATCTCGTAGATATTGCCAATGGAGATGCCAGGTCCCTACTTAATGCACTTGAATTGGCAGTGGAAACTAGTGGAGAATCTTTCCCTCCAGAAGACGGATCGACTATAGAAATCTCCAAGTCAGCAGCGGAAGAAAGTATCCAAAGGAAAGTAGTCCTTTACGATAAGGAGGGTGATTACCATTTTGATATCATCAGCGCCTTTATCAAATCGATACGAGGAAGTGATCCCGATGCAACACTCTATTGGATGGCACGGATGATCCGTGCTGGGGAAGATCCAAAATTCATATTTAGACGCATGATGATAAGTGCATGTGAGGATGTCGGATTGGCCGACCCACAGGCTATCCAGATAGTAGAGGCTGATGCGGCGGCTTTTGAGAGGATAGGCTTACCCGAGGGCAGATTCCACCTTACCCATGCTGCATTGTATCTCTCCACAGCTCCGAAATCGAATACGGCCATGGCATTCTTCGATGCTCTCAAAGCCATAGAAGAAGAACAGGCTACCGAAGTACCAAACCACTTAAAGGATGGTAGTCGCGATAAGAAGGGATTCGGCCATGGAGAGGGATACCTCTACCCCCATGCCTACCACAACCACTGGGTGCCGCAGCAATACCTTCCAGGAAGTCTGCAAGGGAAGGTCTTTTACCATCCATCAGAAATGGGATACGAGAAGCATATTCGTGAAGAGGTCTTACGTAAAAGGGAAGCCCAGCTGGAGGCAGTGATTCCCGATACATTCTCCGGTAATCTCACCTATAGCCCCAATGATTCTGAAAGGGAACGTTGGGTACAAAGGACAACTGGAGATCGCGGCACATTCTTGCATACACTACGCGAACGACTCTTCTCGTATATTGATATCCATCGCCATGACAGAATACTGGTTCTCAATGCCGGTCATGGAATCTTTGTTTGGGAGGCTTTTCGTCATGCACCGGAGGGAATCGTGGTAGCACAGACGTCGGATAAAGATCACTTCAAACACCTCCAGCATTATGCCAATACCCTGGAAGAGCTCGAAAGACCTGTTATCAACATGGGAGATATTCCAAATGTACTACAAAGTACAGATACCAACATGGTTTTTGAGCATATCATTGGACGAAATATATTCACCCGACTAGACGAAGCAGAACAGTTACTTCCCTTGATTTTAGGAAAAATAGCACCTCAAGGCACCTTCACTTCCGCTGAAACCATACCATCTCTCGGATCTCGCCTATCCCATATAGCCACAGATCCGATTGTAAAGAAACAATTGGCCGATGCGGAAAACGAGATATACGGTTCTAATGGAAATCCTATGGCAAGATGGTCGGTTGATGATCTTCTAGCACTCTTTACCGCAGAGAAGATCACTGTGACTTCGCATCTCGTTAAGGCAGAAGAACACCGGCACATTTCCAAGCAAGGATTGGATAGATGGATCGAACGAAGTTACACCCCAGCATGGAAGAAGTTACAGTTGGAAGTCGATGTTGATTATATGTCGGCACATCTGCAAAGGATTTGCGAACGGAATGCTGTACCATGGCAGGTAACCGTCGTCATCATCGTCTGCTCCAAGTGAAAGGAGATATCCCTGCAATTCTTGTGACTGCATTTTTTTTGATAAGTTCCGTTGAACACTATTGACAAAACATGGTTAATCGGGCAGTTTATTGTACGTTGATTTGCGCTGGTGGATCCGGACTGCAAAGACATCTTGGTGGATGTAGTTCAATGGTAGAGCACCAGATTGTGGATCTGGTTGTTGCGGGTTCGAGCCCCGTCATCCACCCTTGTGCAGCTCAGCTACACATTTTGTGGTTTTTGATGCGTTCGTAGCTCAGCTGGATAGAGTTCCGGACTTCGAATCCGTAGGTCGCAGGTTCGAATCCTGCCGGACGCAGTTGTGATTTTTTACATTGTTTTGGGCCGCTAGCTCAGCTGGTAGAGCAGCAGACTCTTAATCTGCGGGTCAAAGGTTCGATCCCTTTGCGGCTCATAAAACGCATTAGCATCCGGTTCTCCGGATGGAAACCACTGCGAGAGTGGTGGAATTGGCAGACACGCTAGACTTAGGATCTAGTACCGTAGGTGTGAGGGTTCAAGTCCCTCCTCTCGCACTTGACCTTAGGGTCTAAAGTCTGTAAGATGCGGCATGCGTTTGCGAGAGTAGCTCAGTGGTAGAGCTCCACCTTGCCAAGGTGGATGTCGCGGGTTCAAATCCCGTCTCTCGCTCTCTCAAGCGACCCGGACACCGGGTCGCTTTTTTATTCGGTATTTGCTATGATTGGTTGGGTTAAACCGCATTGCCCTTGCCTAGAAGCTGTGGCATGCTTACTATAGATATACCAAACGTAAAGAGGAAAGAAATAGGATGATTGCTGAACAGAAAGTCAAAGAACTTGAGAAATCGGCCGTAGAATTGGCCATTACCGTAAAACAGGAAGCATTGGCAGAATCATATGCTAAGATTTTGCAGAAATATACCAAGAGTCTCCAATTGCCCGGATTCAGGAAGGGAAAGGCTCCTGCATCTATCTTGGAACAGAAATTTGGACCTGCTATGCGCGAGGAAAGCGTTTATACCATCATTGACGATGCCGTCCAAGAAGCATTGAAAAATGTCGAGGACAAATACCGCCCCCTCCCCTATAGTACACCCAATCTAGTCGACGAGGAGAACATCTCTACCGACATAGATAAGAATCTCGAGTTCGCAGTCACTTATGATATCATGCCCCTTTTCGAGCTTCCCGACTACACGGGACTTACCGTTGAAGTGCCTAAGGTAGAAATCTCAGATGATACGGTAAACAAAGAGATAGAAAAACTTAGGGACCAGAATGCCCTTGTTATAGAAAAGGATAAAGCTGTCGAAAGTGGTGACATCGTCACTATCGATTATGTTGAGATCGACGCTGAAGGAAATGAAGTTGCAAGTACCGAGAGAAAGGATTTCGCATTCACTGTCGGTAGTGGGACGAACTTCTATAAAATCGATGATGATATCGTCGGTATGAAGAAGGATGAGGTCAAGACCATTGGGAAGACCTTCCCGGAGGACTTCGAATATCCTGAGTATGCTGGTAAGGAGATCTCTCTTAAAGTTGAGCTGAAGCAGGTGAAGGTTCGTGATATTCCTGTACTCGATGATGAGTTTGCCCAGGATGTAAGCGAAGATTACAAGACCGTAAAGGATCTGGTAAAAGCTACTAAAGAGAAGCTGGAAAATAGTCTAGAGAGCCATCTCAAAGAGACCAAGCTGAATGCATTATTGGATACCATTCTTGAGAAAGTAACCATTGCTGTACCCCAGTCCATGATTGAGATGGAGGTCGACTCTTCTTGGAGAAGGTTCGTATCCCAGTCCGGCATGTCTGAAGATCAGATTCTCAAGTTCCTCGAATTCCAAGGACAGACGAAGGATGACTTCACAGCAACTTGGCGAGAACCTGCAGAGAAGAGTATCCGAGTCCAGCTTGTAATGGAAAAGATCAAAGAGAAGGAAAATTTCACCATTGATGAGAAAGAATTGGAATCGGAATTGGAGACTCAATTGCAGGGTGTTACCGACGAAAATACCAAATCTTATTACAAAGCTCTCATTGAAGATGATATGAAGATCAAGAAGGCTGGCGATTTCCTATTAGAGAATAATACCCTCAAGGATGGCAAGGCTCTCTCATACGATGAGTTCATGGCCGATCATCAGCACTGATCCAGGATCAACCGGAGGATACATGCAAGAGCAGAAAACTGAACCACGATCGTCTCTCGTACCAGTAGTCATAGAACACTCTGGGGTCGGGGAACGTTCATTCGATATTTTTTCCCGACTATTGCGCGATCGTATCATTATCCTCGGAGAGGAGGTTACTGCTGCAAGCGCGAATATTATCGTAGCCCAGTTACTCTTCTTGGAATCCGAGGATCCGACGAAAGATATCAGCCTCTATATCAATAGCCCCGGTGGTAGTGTGACCGCCGGATTAGCTATCTATGATACTATGCAATATATAAAAAGTGATGTCCAAACCATTTGTCTCGGTCAAGCGGCCTCCATGGGAGCTTTATTGCTTGCAGCTGGAACCGCTGGCAAGCGGTATATCCTTCCCTCTGCCAGGGTGATGATTCATCAACCTTGGGGAGGTGTGAATGGACAAGTTTCCGACATCTCCATCCATGCCCGTGAATTGCTGAGAATCAAAAAACTCAGCGTAGAATATTTCGCACAACACACGGGCAAAAGTTACGAAACGATAGCCAACGATATTGAACGCGATTATTTCTTTACAGCCGAAGAGGCAGTTTCGTACGGATTGGCCGACCACATCATGAACAGGAGCTAACCATGGCACGTAATAGTAAAGTCTGCTCCTTCTGCGGACGAAGTTCCAAAGAGGTGAAACGACTGATCGATGGCCCCGGTGTCGCGATTTGTGAGGATTGTATACATACATGTAACGACATCCTTAAGGCTGATCCTGGCCAGAGTACCGTACCTGATGATTATCTTGGCACCATTCCTACCCCGAAAGAGATTCACGACTATCTGAACGATTATGTCATCGGCCAAGATGATGCCAAGAAAGTCCTCTCCGTAGCGGTCTACAATCACTACAAACGGGTCAAATTCCAGGAACAATTCAAGGCTGAAGGTCTTGAGATGGACAAATCCAATATTCTAATGATTGGTCCTACCGGTACGGGTAAAACCCTTTTGGCAAAGACCTTGGCACAAAAGTTACAAGTACCCTTCGCCATTGCAGATGCCACTACCTTGACTGAAGCAGGATATGTTGGTGAAGACGTCGAGAATATTCTACTTAAACTTATTCAGAATGCGAACGATGATATAACTGCAGCGGAACATGGAATCATCTTTATCGATGAGATCGACAAGATTGCCAAGAAAGGGGAAAATGTTTCCATTACCCGTGATGTATCTGGAGAAGGTGTCCAACAGGCGTTGCTCAAGATAATTGAAGGAACGGATGCCAGCGTACCGCCCCAAGGTGGAAGAAAACATCCTAACCAAGAGATGCTCAAAATCAATACACGGAATATCCTATTCATTTGTGGAGGTGCATTTGTTGGGCTCGACAAAGTTATTGAGAAACGTGTATCTGCCCACCAGATGGGTTTTGGCGCAAATATCACCAGCGGGGATTCCCAGGATAATTCTTCATTGTTCAAGCAAATGCATCCAGACGATCTAGTAAAGTTTGGTCTTATCCCGGAATTCATTGGCAGATTGCCCATCCACGTTGGTTTGAACAATCTCAACAAAGAAGATCTTATGCAGATCATCACTGAACCAAAGAACTCTATTATAAAACAATACACAGCTTCATTAAAGTTGGATAAAGTCGATTTGGTATTTCTTCCCGAGGCAATCGAAGCTATAGCGGAAAAATCAATCAAACAGAAGACTGGAGCCCGTGGATTGAGGTCTATCGTTGAGAATATCATGATCGAAGTCATGTACGATATTCCTTCCCGAAAGGGTATAAAACGGGTCGTGGTGAACCGCGATACGGTTGATAATGCGAAATTGCCAGAGCTTGAAATGGATCCGGCCGAAACCGCATAACACGAGAGGATAAGATGTTCACCTACCCTGACGTACCTCCTGCGATTATTGATGAAATTAAAAGTTGTTCTGTTGCTATCGTTGTCGGCCATGTAGGTCCTGATGGAGACTGCATCCATTCCCAGATTGCAACCCAAAAACTCTTACAAAGACTTGGGGTAGAAGTCCATCTGGTGAATGCAGGACCGTTTGCAAGGAAAGAAATAAAACAATACGAGCCCTTGTTCGCTCCTCATGTCGACAAACAACTGTATGATCGCAACCCTTTGGTTATCATGGTAGATTGTTCAACCATCGACCGAATAGGTTATTTGGGAGATGAGATACAGGGGTTAACAACACTGACTATCGACCATCATGCCTCCGGCTCCAAATTTGGAGACCTCTCTTATATTGTTCCTAAGTCATTTTCGACTACGCTTTGCATTATGCAACTCTATAAAGCCTTAGATGTAGAAATGACCTACGAAATAGCCGACCACATCTTCTTTGGATTGGCTACTGATACAGGGTTTATGAAATTCATTGGCCCTTACAGAGGTGAAACATTCCATTTGATGGGAGAGCTTGTCGAACTTGGAGTGTCCCCTAATGAGATATTCAACCGTATGGAGGGGGGTAATTCATTCGAATCACAACAATTCTTGGGCAGACTCCTCCAACGTGCACAACCTCTTCTCGATGGTAGGCTGATGTTGGTAGTAGAAGAGGCACAGGATATGCAGTTATTTAACGCTGCTGATCGTCCATCTGATGCTCTCTATGCCCATTTGCTTGGAGTAGATGACGTGGAAGTTGTCCTCTATTTCAAGATTGTTGAGAAGGACATCTGGGAAATCGGTTTCAGGGCAGCCCACACATCAGTTGTGGATGTGGGAAAAATCAGCGCTACATTAGGTGGTGGTGGTCACCGCAAAGCGGCTGGAGCAACAGTCAATGGGAAACTTGAAGAACTGAAGACTCGTTTGGTTGATATCGTAAACGAAAGCTTTCTGTAATTTAATAGTGTAAGAAATCCACAGGCTGAGCCTGTGGTGCGATAGGTGGTTAGACCCGAACAAATGTTTCGAAAGAAA
>NZ_JBMDYO010000008.1:0-95344 GCF_049310885.1 Pleomorphochaeta sp. DL1XJH-081 | reverse complement strand
TCGCTATCGGGTTCGTCGGCAACTACGCCCCTTGGGATTTTCACCCAAGGATGATGACATGCCCGTCATACAGAAAAACCGCCGGAGCGACCGGCGGTTTTTTTCAGATTGCGAGACACCTTACTTCTTGTTCTTGTGTCTATTCTTTCTCAGCTTTTTCTTTCTCTTATGAGTAGCAATCTTATGCTTTTTTCTTTTTCTTCCACAAGGCACGATAGAGCTCCTTAATCGTTAAGATAACCAATTGGTCTGTTGTAATTACGTTGACATTATGCTCACTAAGGACAATAACGTCAAGAGGTGCTTCCAAAGTACTAAAAAAGAGCTTTCACTGCTTGCCTGAGCCTGAACGCATGGATACAATACAGATACTATGCGAGTATTAATTTTTGGATTAGGAATCCTTGGCGGCGGCTTTGCTTCTGCAAGTTACTTTCTTGACCATGGAGATGAAGTGAGGATAACAGATCTTCGGAGTGAGAAGGAACTGGGGAATCCGATACAAATGCTCAAGGAAAAGGGAGCAACCCTAGTTTGTGGCAAACACCGCGAAGAGGATTTCCTTTGGGCTGACCTTGTAGTGAAGAATCCTGCAGTCTCTCCAAAGAGTCCTTACCTGGTTCACGCGAAACGGGTAACAAGCGATATTGCATACTTCATGTCATCACCATTGGTGGATTCCTTAAAAGCGATTGCTGTCACCGGCACGAAAGGAAAAACTACAACAGTGGCTGCCGTGACCCATATATTGAATGCCACCGGTCATGAGACGGTCCAGCTGGGTAATATGGGAATTAGTGGCTTTTCTGTACTTATGAACTTCGAGGAACGATTGCATAATGGTCGCGCTCTTCCCGAATACGTAATTTTAGAATTATCGAGCTGGCAAATCAGAGACCTGTATGCATCGATGGGGCCAAAGATACCGAATTTTCATTTGGTGGCACTAACATCGCTGTTCCCTGATCATCTAAATAATTATGTAGATTACCAATCGTATAAAGATGACAAATGGCTTCTATTCGGTTCTAGAAACACCAGAATGATCGTTCCAAAGAATGTATACAGTGAAGTAATGGAAATATCCGATATAAAATCCCGACATGTCAGGACAACCGAAAGTTTTCTTGGAGCAGAAAAAATATCAGTAAAGATCAGGACAGCATGGTCCATTTGCCGTAGCTTGAGACTTGGGATTAAGCAGATCTCCGAAGCACTACTCACCTTCAGAGGCGTTCCCCATAGGCAAGAACAATTGGGCGTGAAGAACCACGTTGTCTTTATTAATGATTCTTCAGCCACTATACCAGAAGCAGTTACCTTCTCTTGTGCCAATTGTCCTTGGGCGTACCATCTCATTTGCGGAGGAACCGATAAGAATCTAAAGCCTGATGGAATGCTTCAAGCTGCCAGAGATGCCTCTTCAGTCTATCTCCTTGATGGCAGTTTCACAAAGGACAAGTTGATTCCTTTTCTTACCGAACACGATATTCCCTACAGTGGTCCGTTCTCTTCTCTTAAAGAGGCCTTTGATAAGGCTTATAAAGCTGCAAAATCTGATACAGCAATTCTTCCTCATGTGGCTTTGATACTCTCTCCTGGAGCGGCTTCATTCGGTATGTTCCGTCATGAATTCGATCGTGGCGACCAATTCAGAAGACTCTTTGAAGCTGTTGAGGATATCGATCGATAGACAGTGCTCAATCGATCCGACTAACTGAAAATTGTTGTGACATTCGCTTGGGATGCTTTTTCCGATACAGACTGAACCTAAACCTCTCCATCTGAGAGTAGGAAAAACGCACGAATCTCCGATATACATAGTCAATCGACGGATGACGATAACAGACATAGCCTCCGAAGGCTCGTTTAAATAGCCTCAGTCCTTCCAGATGTGCACCGCGAGAATTGGGTCCACTGATTCCATAAAGATCATAAATACTGCATCCTCTCTCACAAGCATCCCTAATAGCGATATCTTGCAATAGGTAAGATGGTGAACAACCTTCAATCCTCAAGGAAGCTCCGAAGAGATAAACGGAAATCTCAGACGATGACATGATCAGAGCCCCTCCAATAACTTTATTTCCATGAAATGCAAGAAAGAGATGGGGCGAAACTCCAGCTGTCTGAAGTTTGAGAATATGTTTTATATAGGTCTCCGATCGGGCGGAAAAGCCATCTCTCCTTGCGGTCTCAAGATAGACTGTGTACCATGAATCGAATAATTTTTGTGAACCATTCCATGGTTTAACCGTAATACCGTGAGCTTTAGCTTTACGGATATTCCTGCGTGCTCTTTCCCTATATTGTGATCGGACATTTTCATATCCCCCAGAGAGGCCAATCCTCGAGGTACCCTCTGGTTGAACCGATTCCCGGCATATTTTGATTTTCTTCCCGCCAATCGTCGGTAACTCGGACACTCCCTGGGTAAACCAGGGTAAATCGTACCGAATAAACGCGGTTCCTTTCGGAAGAAGGGGTCTAATGCGTTGGGAAAACTCCTTAATCTGGTTAGAAAGGTCCCCTTCATATTCATAGACAGGAGGACCGAAAGGAATGTATGCCAAACGGAGACCCAAAAATAGCTTCCTGACCAATACTAGGACGATTGAAACATGTTCGTTACCATCGATACCTGTCGCAGTATAGGAAAAAGCAAAAGACCTCCATCCTGAAGGTCTTTTTACGATGGCCCAGAATTGGCTTTGGAATGGATTTCCGGTAGCTTCGAGTCTATCTAGACCCACCCGCTGAACCTTCATGATCTCCATGTCGCTTAGCCCACTTCCCCATTGAGATACATAGTAGCCTTAAGAGTTTTTCCATCTGAGACCAATGGTTTGCCGTCAATCTTCACAATTCCATCCTCAGTAACCAGAGGCAAGGAGAAAAACTGGTCTGCCTTTACTTGGCTCCTCGGTTGTTCCGGTGCATCAAATCCCTCAGGATTCAATTCAGTACCTACAGGAAATTGGTCTGCAAACAGCACTTCACAGGTTGAGTGTGGCTCTGCAGTTGGATCACTTGCAGCCAAAAGCATTCCCCTACTCTTCACACCTCTAAAATTGGCAGGTTTTAGGTTTTGTACCAATACGATATGCTTATCCTTCAATTCCTCTTCCTTATAGAAAGGGACAATACTTGAAACGATCGTCGTTGGTTCCTCATCTCCGGTGTCAACCTGGAGGATATATAGTTTATCCCCATTGGGATGTCTCTGTATGTCGACAATCTTACTCACCTTAAGTGTTACTTTCTTTGCGAATATCTCTGCTGGCGATTCCACTTTTTCCTCTTGTCCAATCATTCGTTGCTTCTCCTCATTCCGGGAATCTTGACTTCCCGCGTATCGGGTTCTCATTGTCTCTATTAGGTCATCTTCAAGCTTCGTGAAGAGATAGTCCGGACTTTCCAGATTTTCTAATCCATTGAAAGATCCTAGATCACTCCAAGCGGCGTCCGTACTGCCAAGATAACCCAACAAACGCTTCGATGTTGCTGGCATATAGGGTTGGATTAAAATGCCCAAATCCCGAATTAGGTATACCAATGTGCGTAATAATGTAGCTGCCGCCTCTGGGTTCTCTTTTCTTTGACGCCAGGGTTCTCCATCTTGGAAAGCCTTGTTACCTATTGAAGAGAGAGCGAATATTCTTCTCAGAGCCTCTCTCAATTCAGCATGTTCAAGTAGATTGTCGATTTCTGACTCTTTTTCTAATATCACCTTAGCTAAAGAACTGTCAATCGTACCCTCGGGGATCTTTCCATCATAGAAACGTTGGAGAAAAGTCAATGTTCTATTAACCAGATTGGATAGATTTCCTATCAACTCTCCATTAACCTTTTCCTGAAAATCTTTCCAAGTAAAGAGTACATCTGATTTCTCTGGTCGATTGTAGAACATGTAGAATCTCCACATGTCAGCTGGAATTCCGGTCTCTTGGACATCATTTCCAAAAACTCCGATCCCTTTACTCTTTGAAAACTTTCCACCTTCATAATTCAGATACTCACTGGAAGACATGTGGTGAAGCATTGTCCAATCTTCTCCGGTAGCCAATAGGGATGTGGGAAATATGACCGTATGGAAAGGAATGTTATCTTTACCAATAAACTGGAAAAGTTCTACTTCATTAGGATTTTGCCACCACTCCTTCCAATTTTCAGTATATGCGGCAGTTATGGATATATAACCAATCGGTGCATCGAACCATACATAGAAGACTTTATCTTCATACCCCTCTTTGGGTACAGGAATCCCCCACTTCAAATCGCGGGTAATAGCACGTTCCTTCAATCCGTCACGAATCCATGATTTCGTAGTTTGGATCGCGTTCCTTGCCCAAAAACCATCTACAGAAGCCTTGTCCAGCCATTTTTCCAGTAGAGGTAACGCCTTAGGAAGATCAATGTACAAGTGTCTTGTTTTCTTGAGAACTGGAGTCGATCCGCAAACACCACATACGGGATCTATGAGATCGGTTGGGTCCAATAGGCTTCCACAGGAATCACACTGATCACCCCGTGCTCCGGTAGAACCACATTTTGGACAGACACCTTCAACAAAACGATCTGCTAGGAATCGTTTGTCATGTTCACAGTACAATTGCTCAATTTGTGCAGGACGAATGTAACCCGCCGCATCTACTTTTTTGAAAATATCTTGGACAATCTCTGTCTGTTCAGGACTACTAGTCCTTCCGAAGGAATCGAAATCAATTTCGAACCACTTATAGATATCTCTATGGATCACATGGTATCGATCACAGAGCGTTCTTGGATCCACCCCTTCCTGTAAGGCACGAGTCTCACTCGCCGTCCCATACTCATCGGTTCCACAAATATAGAGAGTCTCATATCCCTTGGAACGACAGAAACGGGCGAAACAATCTGCAGATAAGACCTGCACCAGATTTCCTAGATGGGGGATGTTATTCACATATGGAAGTGCGGAGGTAATCAATCGTTTTTTCATGATGAACACTATAACCTTGAAATTAGGTTTTTTCAATCGTATGCAACCTATAGGCAAGGAATGCATGATATTTCATCAAAATTGGTATTTCCGACGAGCGATTGTATCACCTTCATTGACGATGCCCACCAACTAAGCTACATTTACATCATAGGTAAGGATTCTTACCAAGGAGGAAATGTAATGAATAGTTCGGGAGCATCGTCCCGCAATCCATTCCACATAAGTCCGAAACTGATTATTGCTGCCGTTGCAGTAGTAATACTCTTCATATTGGTGATGAGTAGTTTCTTTGTGGTGGATCAAACAGAACAATCCGTAGTATTACGGTTTGGGAAATTCAACAGGATAGTCGGACCCGGCTTGCAGACAAAACTCCCTCTGGGAATCGACCGGAATTACAATGTCCCTACAAGAGTCGTGCAAACCATGACCTTTGGGCAATCCAACACTTCACAGGATTACAGTTCCATGTTCATGAACACCCCTTCCGGCTCTTCAGCTGGAGAGTCGATCATGTTGACGGGAGATTTGAATATTGTCGATGTCCAATGGATCATCCAGTATAGGATAGAGGATCCTGCAAAATGGTTGTTCAATGTCCAAGAAAGAGATAAGACAATCCGAGATATCAGCCAGAGCGTGATAAACCAATTGGTTGGAGATCTACCTATTCTCGCCATCATGTCCAGCGAACGAACCGCGATCGAGATTGAATCACAGGAAAAGATGCAGAAAGCCTTTGATTCCTATAATCTTGGAGTGCGTGTCGTAACGGTTAAATTACAAAATATCGTTCCTCCGGTCGGTGAGGTCCAGGATGCATTTGAAGATGTAAACAAATCAATCCAGGATATGAACCGATTGATAAATGAAGGAAAGGAGCAATACAACCGGGAAATTCCACGGGCGCAAGGAGAAGCTGCACAAATTACTCAAGTTGCAGAAGGATACGCTGCTGAGCGGGTAAACAATGCACTTGGTGATGTAGCACGATTCAGTTCTGTGCTTGAAGCCTACATGCTTAGCGAGGATATTACGGCTAGACGTCTTTATATAGAGACTATGGAGGAAATTTTGAAGGAAGCCGACGCAGGTACTCTTACCTTGATCGACAAGGAGTTGGAAAACTTCTTACCTATTAGTAATCTCACCAATGTCCAAGGAGGTGCACAATGAAAAAGCTTGTAACCACCTTGGTCGTCATATTGGTTCTTCTTGTTATTTTCCTGCTTCTCGGACCGTTCTTTATCGTACAAGAGGGAGAAATCGCGGTCGTCACCAGGTTTGGAAAAATTGAGAATACCCACCTGGAAGCCGGTCTCAAAATCAAAGTCCCGTTGGTCGATACCGTTGTCAAGTATCCAAAGAAAATCATGAGTTGGGACGGAGATGCACAGCGTATTCCGACGAAAGAAAACCAATTCATATGGGTAGACACAACCGCTAGATGGAGAATTACCGATCCAGCACTTTTTTATCAATCTGTGACTTCCCTACCTAATGCTATCCTACGACTCAATGATATCATTGACTCGACGATCCGTACGGTAATCAGTGAGAACTTCCTTAATGAAGCCGTCAGGAATTCCAACCAGATCAATAACCTTCGGGTTGTTGAACAGGTTCAGAATGTCGAAAACCTGGAGGATGCCGAACAGTTGCGCAATCTTACAAAAACAGAAACGCAACAGGAAACCATCGCAATCGGTCGTGAAAAACTGAGTCAGCAGATGCTGGTCATGGCAAGTCCATTTACCCAAGAGTTCGGGATTGAAGTCATCGACATTGTAATTAGACAGATTCGTTACAGTGATGATCTTACACAGAGCGTTTATCAAAGAATGATAAAGGAAAGAAACCAGATTGCCGAGGCCTATCGTTCCTATGGAGAAGGTCAACAAGCAAGATGGGTTGGTAAGACCGAGAACGATAAGAAGAGTATCTTGAGTCAGGCTTATGCTGAAGCTGAGACCATCAAGGGTGTCGCGGATGCACAGGCAACCGAAATTTACGCCGAAGCATATGAAGAGAATCCAGAATTCTTCACCTTGTGGAGAACCTTGGAGTCGTACAAGAAGACTATTCCGAATCTGAATAAGATTTTCTCAACGGATATGGATTACTTTACGATTCTCTATGGGAAGGATAGTACATTCTAATAATCAGGTGAGTAATAATGAAGGCCATCTTCCGACTTACGTTGGATGGTGGCCTTTTCTTTTCATTAATAATTATTGAATTGAGTTGTTATAGAATTAGGATTATATTCAGGCTATTGCTTCGCAGGCAGGACAATGACCGGTAATATTGACCTGGACTTCATCTATAGTGAAACCATCCGGTACTTGTACGTCAGGGAATCCAACTGAATGTAAATCATAGACATTCCCACAATCTGAACATTTGAAATGCATGTGGTTTGCGATATTGGCATCATAACGCATTTCGTTCTTTTCTATTGCGATTCTTTTTACAACATTGCGATCACAAAGTAGATTTAATACATTGTAGACAGTTGTACGAGAGATCGAAGCCATATGTTTCTTCAATTCTCCGTAAATGTCGTCTGCAGTAGGATGATTTTGATGGTCGACCAGATATCGGTATACAGCAACCCTATGGTTCAAAGGTCGTACACCGTGGTCCAATAATATTCTCTTTTCATCACCAGGCTTCAAGAAAGGCATTTGTACCATGATTACACTTCTCCTGTTATATAAATGTATGTATGACAAATTTAGTAAAGTGTCAACTGAATGAAGCTCCTCAGACGAATATATTGTAAATGCAACATTAATTTTTATTTTTATGTATATTTTTTGTATATTTATTCTTTTTTTTGTATTTAATCAGTAGTCTTATCATCAAAAATCGGACTATCACCCTTCTCCGTTTTGCTTCAGTATTGTATAGTATCTGAACGACAGTTTGTAATAGGATTTGTGCACATGGTAAAACACGTACTCTACATCTTGCTTCTCTCCCTACTCTTCTTTTCGGGTTGCGTCAGCAATCAACTCTCCATTGCCCAACCTGAGCCAGAACGAATCCCCTATAGGATAATCGCAGGAACCGTTCTCTATCCAAACAACCTCTATTTTCCCTCTAGGGTGCATATGGAGATTACGTTAGTCGCAACCAATCTATCTAACAACCAGAGTGTACCAATTGTTAAACAGAGCATTCGGAATCCGCAACGGTTTCCAGTGAATTTCATTCTCCGTTATGATCCACGTGACATATCTCCTGCATATGAATACTCTGTGGATGTCGCGTTGTTTCGGGAAACCGAAGAAACTCCCTATCTAAAGAATTTTCCATTTCCTCTTCCAGAACTGACTGGAGACGATAATCTAGTCGTTGAACTTCAACCTGTCCCATAGAATTTCCAGATTATTTTCTTTCCTCCAGACCTTCTTGTATATTTATGCAGTAAATACTTGATTTTATTTTATGTTTATGCAATATTCGGGTCATTACATGAAATTATATACGCCAAGGGCGAGAAGAGGTGATCATATGGGTAAAGAAAAAGTAATTTTGGCATACAGCGGAGGATTAGATACTTCGGTAATTCTCAAATGGTTGGTGAACAAAGGTTTTGATGTTATCGCCTACGTTGCCAATGTTGGTCAGGTTGAGGATTTTGATGCTATCGAGAAGAAAGCTATTGCCACAGGGGCATCCAAAGTTTATGTGGAAGATTTAAGAAGGGATTTGGTTACTGATTACATTTTCCAAGCTTTGAAAGCCAACGCTACCTATGAAGGGAAATACTTACTCGGTACTTCAATAGCAAGACCTATTATTGCAAAAAGACATATTGAGATCGCACAGAAAGAGGGAACAAAATATGTCGCCCATGGAGCGACCGGTAAAGGAAACGACCAAGTAAGATTCGAACTTGGATACTATGCTCTCATGCCCGATGTAAAAATAATCGCCCCATGGAAAGACCCCGAATGGCTAGCTGAATTCGAAGGTCGATCCCATATGATTGCATATGCAGAAAAATATGGAATTCCCGTAAAAGCATCAACCAAGAAACCCTACAGCGAAGACGAGAATCTCCTCCACATCAGTCATGAGGCAGGCATCTTGGAAGATCCGGCACTTCGTTGTCCAGACGAAGTATTTTCTCATACCGTTTCACCAAAAGATGCACCAGACCAAGAGACGGTACTTGCGATCGATTTTGTTGATGGGGTTCCAGTGAAAGTCCTTAACGAAAACGATGGAACTGAAATCACCGATCCACTTGAAATGTTCCTATACCTCAATAAAGTTGGACATGATAACGCAGTCGGACGAATCGATATGGTGGAAAACCGATATGTGGGAATTAAGAGTCGAGGTGTTTATGAGACTCCTGGAGGCACGATTCTCTGGTTTGTCCATAGAGATTTAGAAGGAATCTGTATGGATAAAGAGGTCATGCATTTGAGGGATATGCTGATGCCTAAATACGCTGAACTTATCTACAACGGCTATTGGTTTAGCCCAGAGTTCGATTTTTTGACTTCAGCATTCGAAAAAAGTCAGGAGCTCATAACAGGAACCGCTAAAGTCGCCATCTATAAGGGAAATCTCATTGGTGCCGGTGTCTCAAGCCCCTATTCCCTCTACAATGAAGCTTTGGGAAGCATGGAAGTATCCGGTGGATACCAACCTGTCGATTGCAAAGGATTCATCAATATCAATGGTATCAGGTTACAGGCACACCACTATTGGTTGAAAGCCAAAGCGCTTGATGAGAAGAAATAGGACTCTTCTCATCTCTGGATAGAGAGGAAGATCCTCGGGCTTTTTTTACCCGAGGGTTTCCTCGTAATGTTCAACTCCAAGAGAAAGAATCTTAGCTATATGGTCATCATTCAAGCGGTAGTGAATATTCCGTCCCTCTTTCCGGTGTCTTACGAGCCGCGAAGCTCTTAATAGCTTTAATTGTTGACTTATTGTAGATTGCTGCATGCCTAATGTCTCAGCTATCATGTGTACAGGGAGTTCCCCCTTCTCCAAGAGGAAAAGAATTTTCAATCGAGTGGAATCACCGAATACTTTAAAAAAATCGGCGATATCGGATATTTCCTCTTCCAAGGGGATGTTTCGATCAGCTTCTGCCATATATTCTCCCATATGGACACAACTTACCATACTGCAGCAACCAAGGCAATCAGGCTAACATATATTTTCATTTTACATAAATTGGTTTACCATATTTATACTAACTACATATTCTCGGAGGGATCGATGGAGAACAATACAGCTACTTTAGGTGCAGTTGGATGGATAGGAACGGGAGTAATGGGGCGCTGGATGGCACACCATATCGTTCCACTTGCTTCGCCTCTTTATGTATACAATCGTACGAAAAGCAAGACAGCTCCTCTTGTTTCTGAAGGAGCTACTGCTGTCGATTTGCCAAAAGAGATCGCAGAAAAATGTAGAATAATTTTTACGATTGTTGGCCACCCCTCAGACGTAGAAGCTGTCTATTTTGGTGAAAATGGTCTTCTGCAACATGCGCAGGAGGGAACCATCTTTATCGATATGACTACTACAAAACCATCTTTGGCAATCGAAATCAACAAAGCAGCTAAAAAAATTGGATGTGATAGTATTGATGCCCCCGTCTCAGGAGGGGATGTTGGAGCAAGAAATGGACAACTATCAATAATGGCAGGAGGTACAAAGGAATCCTTCGAGAAGATTCTTCCCTTCTTTCAGGAAATGGGAAAATCGGCTGTTTTGCAAGGTCCCGCAGGTAGTGGACAACACACTAAAATGTGCAATCAAATTGTCATTGCAGGAACCATGATCGGAGTATCGGAGTCTTTACTCTATGCCCGGAAGGCCGGCCTAGATGGAGAGACCCTTGTACAAACTATTGGTAAAGGAGCTGCAGGATGCTGGACACTGGACAACTTGGCACCGCGTGTGCTAAAAGATGATTTCAAACCCGGATTCATGATTGATCATTTTATCAAGGATATGGGAATAGCTTTGGAGGAGTCCAAGAACATGGGACTTGCGTTACCAGGGTTGGCTCTCGTGCAGCAACTGTATATAGCGTTGCAAGGAGCAGGAGAAGGGAGCAATGGAACGCAAGCTTTGGTCAAGGCTCTTGATCGATTGAATAGCACACATCTGTGGAACTGATTTCGTCATACATGCAAGGAGGCAATATGGAGATCAATAAAGAGTTCGCTACGCTGTCTTTACCAGATCAGGAACCCATTCAAGTTCCGGTAATTACCGATAATATGGGGGCAAAATCGATAGATATCCATGCCCTCAGGAAAGAGACCGGGTATATTACTTACGATCCTGGATTCGTCAATACAGGAAGTTGTACCAGCTCGATCTGTTATGTGAATGGTGAGCAGGGAATCCTTAGGTACCGAGGATATGATATTGAAGATCTCGTAGAAAATTGTGATTTCGTTGAAGTTGCGTATTTGCTCATCAAAGGTGAGCTTCCGAATGCAGAAGAACGGAAGCATTATGCAGAGCTACTCAATAAAGAATCATTACTGCACTTTGATATGCAAAATTTCTTCAGGGGATATCCTTTTGATGCTCATCCGATGTCGGTGCTTGCCGCCATGTCTGTATCATTATCGGCATTCTACCCGGAAATGGATGACATTGACCCTGAACTTCAGGTCGACTTCGCAGTTACCCGCCTTGTATCGAAGATCAGAACAATTACTGCATTCACCTATCGTCATATGAAAGGTGAAGAATTCGTGAATCCTTCCTACAAATATAGTTATTGCGAAAACTTCCTTAATATGATGTTCAAATCTCCTGTGATCGACTACCAGATCAACCCACTACATGTAAAGGCACTCAACCAATTGTTGATTCTCCACGCTGACCATGAACAGAATTGTAGTACTACAGCTGTTCGGCTTATAGCTAGTAGCGAGGCAAATTTATATGCTTCGATTTCTGCAGGAATTTGCGCTCTTTGGGGTTATAAGCATGGAGGAGCTAACCAAGCTGTAATAGAGATGTTGGAAACCGCCCATGCGAACGGATGGACAGCCCAGGAAATTGTGGAGAAAGCGAAGAATAAGGAAATTCTCCTTATGGGATTCGGGCATCGTGTCTACAAGACCTACGATCCTCGAGCAAAGATTGCGAAAAAGCTCTGCAAGGAAGTTCTATCCGAGCATGGTGAACATGATCCTCTCTTGGATCTTGCCCTTGAGTTGGAAGATGCCGCAGTCAATGATGAATATTTCAAGGAACGTAGCCTCTATCCCAATGTTGACTTCTATACGGGACTCATTTTCCGAAGAATGGGTATTCCCACAAATATGTTCACCTGCATGTTCGCTATGGGCAGACTACCCGGATGGATAGCACACTGGTTGGAGTGGAAGAAGGATCCGTACGGAAAGATTGGAAGGCCTCGTCAGGTCTACAGTGGACCATATGTCAGAAAGGTACAAAATTTGAGCGACCGCTAAATCGCAGTCGCCCGTCGTATCACCATGAACCTGCCAAGGATTAATCCTGGCAGGTTTTCTTTGTTTGGGTTATACATTCTTAGTAAAATTAAGCAACCCACCTGCTTTCAATAAGGCCAACTGTCGTGGGGTAATATTCGCTTGAACAGCGAATTCAATAGTCCGTGTCCTATTGTAGATGGTAATGGGAGTACCTTCGTTTACCATCTTTTCCAGAGAATCGATTACGCCAATTAATTCGAGTTCATCGCCCTGTTCAACTTTTCCATAATCGTCATCACTGATAAATTCAAGTGGGAGAATGCCAAAATTACATAGGTTAGCCTGATGGATACGCTCGAATGATTTTGCGATAACCACTTTCACCCCCAGATACATTGGACAAATCGCTGCATGCTCCCGACTGCTACCCTGACCGTAAGAAACGCCTGCGACAACGATATTTGCAATCGATTTATTTTTATTGTCCATCGCACGATCATGGAAAGAGGAGTCGACACCCTCAAACGTATACTTTGCATAAGCTGGTATATTCGAACGATATTTCAATCGTGCTCCTGCTGGCATAATATGATCTGTGGTGATCTTGTCACCCGCCTTGAGCGTACAAACACCGGAAATATGGTCTTCCAGAGGAGAACTCGCAGGTGGATTTCCAATATTCGGCCCCCTGAGAACCTCGACTGAATTTCCATCTTCTGGAGGAAACACCAGAAGACCATCGTCTACAATAAAGACATCAGTTTTAGCTGGATCTGGATAGGCGATACCATGATTTGAGATAGGGTTGGTGAATTCTCCCGATATCGCGCTGAGTGCAGCTGTCTCTGGGCTAACCAGATAGACCTGTGCACTTTTTGTGCCGCTCCGGCCCTCAAAGTTTCTATTGTTCGTACGTAAGGAGACTGCATTTGAGCCAGGACTTTGATGGTTACCGATACAGAAACCACAAGCACTCTCCAATATCCTTGCCCCTGAAGCAATGAGTTTACCTAAAGATCCATCCTTAGCCAACATAAGCATCACTTCTCGGGAACCAGGCGCTATTCCCAAACTTACATTCGAGGCAACGGTATGCCCATCTAAGATTTGAGCCACTCGATGTAGCTCCGCATATGAACTATTGGTGCAAGATCCGATCAACACCTGGTCAACACGGAGACCTTTCAACTGTGCGACATCTACGATATTACCAGGTGAGTGAGGAGCTGCTGTCTTAGGAACTACGGTCGCTAGATCGATTTCGAAAAGACCATCATATGAGGCATCGGAATCTGCTTCCATTGAGCGATACCCCGCAACCCGTCCTTGAGCTTCCAAAAATTGCCTAGTATGTTCATCAGAGGGGAATAATGAAGTAGTTACTCCACATTCAGCTCCCATATTACAGATTGTCGCACGCTCGGGAACTGAGAGTGTCTTCACCCCCTCCCCTGTATATTCGAATACACAGTTGACATTCCCTTTGACCCCATACCGTTCAAGTACAGTGAGGATCACATCTTTTGCCGATACCCAAGGACGTAATTTTCCTGAAAGTCGAATTTCAATAACTTTAGGAGCAACCAGATGAAAAGCTCCTCCGCCCATGGCAACAGCAATATCGAGCCCTCCCGCACCAATTGCGATCATGCCCAAACCCCCTCCTGTCGGAGTATGGGAGTCTGAACCCAAGAGAGTTTTGCCTGGGAGACCAAACCGTTCAAGATGGACCTGATGGCAAATACCGTTTCCCGGTCTGGAAAACACTATACCGTAACGTTGGGCTACACTTTGCAGATATCGGTGATCATCTGCATTCTCAAATCCGACTTGGATGGTGTTATGGTCGACATAACTGACGGCCAGTTCGTTTTGCACTCTATCAAGACCCATCGATTCAAATTGCAGATAGGCCATGGTTCCTGTCGCATCTTGTGTAAGGGTCTGGTCAATGCGGATAGCAATATCTTTGCCTGCCACCAGCTCACCTTCAATCAAATGCTCACGCAAGATCTTGTATGCCAAAGTAGAACCCATTCATAACTCCTAATCTATATTGTATAGGCTTATCATGCCGTAAAGTGCCGATTTAGTACAGGGGATGTAGGTTATACACGCTTTATACCCAGCAAACCAAACACCCATGATCCAAGTACAGGGACCATAACTAACGCTGCGCATGCGTACAATACCGTGGCGAAATCCAGATATTGGTAAATTGTTCCCCCCACTACCGAGCCAACAACGGTACCGATGGTGAGCAATACCTCATGGAGCAACATTCTATGGGATCTATTAACGCTACCGGAAGCACCATGGAAGATACTGTATGAATAGGACATGGAGAATAATATTCCGAATAGGAAAAAAAATAGGATATGCCCCCCAACTCCTTCTATTATGGTACCGAACAGACAAATCATAGCCACCAGAATTTGGGTAATAAGGACAATATGCTTATTAAAGTGCCATATACTTGTTTTTCCCATCACTACAAACATTCCTACAGTCGAGATACCTCTTACGAAGAGGAGAAATCCTACTATTGATTCGGAGAAGGGAAGATTATCCATAGCATGAAGGGGAAAAATCGTAAGAGTCACGGCCAAGGAGGCATAGACCGTAAGCACTCCCGCCCAAGACAAGAAACGCAGAGGTGTACTAGAATCTACCATTTCAGTCTGGTGGAGATTTTGCTTTTCCGATACCACAGCTCGGATTCCAGGTACCAGCATAGTCGCTACTTTTACAATAAGAAACACAAGGATAAAGAGTATTATACCAGCTAATAAGGGCGTACCTGTGGCGTGTTCGAGTAGAATGCCAGTCAAAAAAGGCGAGAGTGCGGCACCCAAGGACCATGAAACATTGAAAGAAGATGTTGCACGATTGAGAGCCCTACCCTCTTTCCCTCTGGCAAGCCATCCCTCAATCTGAGGCCACAAAAATGACATAGCGATTCCATAGAGAACCAAGGCCAGATAGGCAATAATAACTGTCTTTGTGGTCATTACGATGAAGGTTGCAAATGACATGCCAACCATCGAAAGCTCGACACTATGACGAGGTTTTAGCCGTGATGCAAATGGACCCAGCAGGAGACAACAAGCAAAATAGGTTGATGTATAAATAGCCGCGGAGAGTCCTACCATTTGGGCAGAGAGATTGAAAGCCAACCTCATATGGTACACGAGAGCAAGATTGACCATAGAAATGGCAAATTGTGCCCAAAATGAGGCCATATTGATAATCAGAGTTTGCAATGATGCCGATCGGTCTGTTTTCATTACTTCAATTTGTACAGACTATTCGCTATCAATTGCAAGCCCATATTGCCGAACGCAAGCGAAATGCAGTAAAGTAATTTATATGGATATGGAAATAATTCTTTCAAACCGACCGTTGATAGCAGCACTGGCTGGGGCATTCGTAGCTCAGTTCCTCAAACCTTTCCTGCTTTGGCCATTTGAACGAAAATTCCAAGCCGAACTGTTTTTCAGTACTGGAGGGATGCCCTCCTCTCACACTGCAATGGTAGTAGCACTCTGTACGAGCATATTCATGACCGAGGGTGTTACCAGTATGGCCTTTGCCATCGCAATCACTTTTAGCTTGATAATCATGCATGACGCTATGGGGATTAGAAGAGCAGCCGGCAAACAGGCGGAAGTGATAAATGAATGGAGTAGACTGCTTGCACAGATCCATGCTGATGGTGAATTTACTCCCGAAAATCTCAAGACTATGCTTGGCCATAGTTTTATCCAAGTAATCGGTGGTACCGTAGTCGGATTGGTTACTGGAGTCGTATTTACTGCCATTTTGTGAATATTTATACAAATCTCATTGACATTCAATGCATAATTATGTAAATTCTGGCAATCTGTATCTTTATTGGAGGTTGTTATGAAAAAGACACTGCTTGTATGTGCTACCATGTTGATGTTCGTATCTATTCTTTTTGCTGGTGGAGCGAAAGAATCTGAAGGATACGTTTTCGGTTCCGACTGTACATGGCCACCACTTGAATTCGTAGATGAAAATGGTGAAATTGTCGGTTTTGAAATCGATCTTATCGCTGCGATGAGCGAACGTTCTGGCATACCCATGACCGTTAGGAATGTAGCTTGGGATGGTATTTTCGCTGGACTCAATAACGGAGCCTATGATGCTGTTGCCTCTGGAGTGACTGTCCTTGAAGAAAGAAAGGCAACCATGGACTTCACTACTCCAATTCTTGAAGTTACACAATCCATTATCGTAAACAACTCTTCAACTGGAATCTCCGATGAAAAAGATCTCTCTGGCAAGACTGTAGGTGTACAGATTGGTACTACCGGTCACTTTGCTGTTGAAAAGATTCCTGGTGTCACCGTCAAAGCATACGATGAGATCGGGCTTGCTGTAGAAGATCTGCTCAACCAGAATCTTGATGCGGTGGTAGCTGACTCCATCATCGCTGCCGATTTTGTACTTGCCAATGAAAATTATGCCAATAAGCTCAATGCGAGCGGTTCTCTTGATGGAGATGTTGAACAGATTGCCATGGCAGTAAAGAAAGGGAACACCGAATTACTCAATATCATCAACGAAAACATTGCAGCCCTTGAAGCTGATGGAACGATTGCAGCTTTGAAAGACAAGTGGAATATACTGTAATCGTCTTTCGTTCAAAAGGTTGACCGAAGTCTTTCCTAGGCTTCGGTTTGCCCTATTGTAGAGGTCTTATGGAAAAAAACAATACATCCGACTCATCTTACGATTCTCGCCCTTCTATTGCGAAACAGGTGGTATCGGTCCCCAAAAATGATATTGAGAAGAAGGTCCCCACTGCCATCCAAATGACAGATGGGGTTTTGATACCCAATAAGAATGACAACCATGTATTCAATTCCTGGCGAATCACGTTCGCTCTTGCGATCGTTTTATTGGGTTCATTGGTTATCTTCTTTCCCGAACCATATAGGGCAATCTTCCTTGTAGTGATAAAAGGAGCTCCTACTACTTTCCAAGTAACCATCCTTGCGATTCTAGGTGCAATTTTTATTGGTCTGTTCACTGGATTAGGTAGTGTCTCGAAAAGCCGCTTGGTGAATATGATCAGTGGTGTTTATGTAGAATTCATCCGTGGAATTCCTCTACTCGTTCAATTGATTTTCATCTACTATGCAATGGGAAGATTGTTCCAGATTGAAGGAATGTCAGCCGCTGTAGCAGCATTGTCTATCTGTTTCGGTGCTTATATGGGAGAAATCGTAAGAGCTGGTATACAGGCAATCCCAAAAGGTCAGATGGAGGCTGCAATAGCACTCGGATTATCACGCGGACAAGCATTCCGCTATATAATTCTTCCACAGACAATTAAAGTGGTATTGCCCGCAATCGGTAATGAGTTCATTTCCATGCTCAAGGATTCATCCTTGGTCTCAACTATAGCCCTTAGTGATATTCTCAGAAAGGGACGAGAATATATTTCAAGGACCTTTCTCTCCTTGGAGACCATGTTGATTGTCGCACTGGTCTATCTGGTGATAACGCTTTTGCTATCACGTTTGGTAGGAATGCTTGAAGAGAGGTTGCATAGAAATGGCTAGAATACGGATTGAAAATCTTTGTAAGGATTATATCACCACAAAGAAAGAAACTTTACATGCAGTAAAAAACGCATCACTCTCTGTAGAACAGGGAGAGGTGGTTCTTATCATTGGTCCTTCAGGAAGTGGTAAGAGTACCTTGCTTAGGACAATCAACAAATTGGAGATTCCCACCTCTGGCCGTATCTTCATTGACGAGGATGAGGTTACCGGACATGCCGATATACGCAAGATCCGGGAAGAAGTTGGTATGGTATTCCAAAACTTCAACCTTTTCCCTCATTTATCGGTAATGGAGAACATTACACTAGGCCCTATTAAGGTGAAAGGAATGTCGAAAACCAAGGCTGAAGAACTTGGAAAGCAATTGCTTGCAAAGGTTGGCTTATCTGAGAAGGCTGATAGTCATCCCAATCAGCTCTCGGGAGGACAGCAGCAACGGGTGGCGATTGCCCGTGCACTCGCCATGAACCCCAAAGTCATGTTGTTCGATGAACCTACAAGTGCACTAGACCCCGAAATGATCAAAGAGGTCTTGGATGTCATGCTCTCATTAGCAAAATCGGGAATGACCATGTTAATTGTAAGCCATGAGATGGGATTTGCATCAGCTGCAGCAGATCGGGTCATTTTCATGGATGAAGGCGAAATCATCGAAATCGACACGCCAAAGAATCTATTCACAAATCCCAAGTCGGATCGGACAAAACGGTTCTTGGAACATATCCTCTGACCTACTAGTAAGGATGGACTAGGGTAATACAGCAATAGTGATTAAGGACAATGGTAGAAATATATCATTGTCCTTTTTTCATTTTGTCGCTAGTCTACTGGAATGAAATCAAACGAAACATGGTTGACTCGCCATATCACCCTACATAATCATGCGGATGCTGCGGCAGAAAGGGAAAATTCACTAAGCCATGGTCTTGGTGTTCTTGGAGCAGTAGTTTTTTTGTTTCTCGTCGCTACAGGGAGAGAAAACTTTCTCCATGGGAGGACCTGGGTCGGCATGTTGGTATATGCGGCAACTCTGATTCTCCTCTACGCATCTTCGACTCTTTATCATTCGGTTCCTAAAAGTGATGCCAAGAGACTTTTCAGAGTCTTTGATCATGCGAATATCTACCTTCTTATAGCTGGAACCTATACTCCCATATTAGCATTCATAGGTACTACTGTAGCAATACGACTCATACTCTTCGTATGGGCTATCGCAATAGCTGGCATTGTATTCAGTCTCCTTTTCTGGGAGAGGCTCAAACCTCTACATGTAATGTTTTATCTGGGTATGGGATGGATGATTGTTTTCTTCTGGGACAAAATCGTACCCTACCTTCCAGCGGGACTCTTGTGGTGGATATTGGCTGCAGGTATTTTCTATACCCTTGGAGTAATCTTCTATGCGGTAAAGCAAATTCCCCATAACCACATGATCTGGCATATATTCTGCGTCTTCGCCAGTGCAATATTCTGTATTGGATTTATGATCCATCTTACTTCCTAGTTGTTCTGGACAGAGTGCTTGTACATCGCTAAAGTATTGCTATGGGTTCATCACATAAAAAAGATACACAGACATTCGATTCCTTCTACCAATCCATGTATGGCCAAAGATGGCCTACCCTTCGTGAGGCTCTTTTAAAACCCTCCAACCCGATCCCTTTTTCCGAAGGACTGACACAGAGCTACTATTTGGATGAAGCTTCCATTTTGGCAGCTCGAAGTCTTCCTATCTCCGATGGAGATATTGTCTTGGATATGTGTGCTGCACCTGGTGGAAAAACTCTAGTCCTTGCAACCTCGCTGCAGACAAAAGGTCTATTAATCAGCAACGATCGCTCTAGTCAGAGAAGAGGACGATTGAGAAAAGTCGTAGATCACTATCTTCCAGAAGAGATACGTAGTCGAGTTACCATTACCAGCCATGATGCAACAAAATGGGGACTCTATGAACAAGAGCGATATGATGCTGTTTTGCTTGATGCACCATGTTCCTCTGAGAGACATGTACTACAAGATCCGAAGGCTCTAGCCCAATGGAGTCCTTCTAGGACAAAACATTTAGCTATCCAACAATTTGCCATGCTTGCGGCCGCTTTGGAGGCTGTAAAGTTGGGTGGATATATCCTCTATAGCACCTGTAGTATCTCCAGTAAGGAAAATGAAGAGATTATCCAGAAACTAGAGAAAAAAAGGGACGGCCGCTACGAGGAGATTGCCATCGACGGACCTTTTGCTCAAAAACTCTCTCATGGCAGTATCATTCTCCCCGACACAGAGGGAGGACGAGGGCCACTGTACTATTGTCTTATGAGGAAGATCGGATGAAAAAATATCCTATTGTAGCAATTTCCAGATGTGGAACATACCATGATGATGAGATAGATGCAGTTTTGGAAAAACTCTGCAGTATGGCCGATTTCCCCGATATCCTCAATAAACGGGTATTACTGAAACCCAATATCTTGAGTGATGCTGCACCGGAAAAGGCAATAACTACAAGACCGGAAATACTCGCTGCTCTCATCCGTCTCTGTTACAGACGTGGTGCCGACCAAGTTCTTGTTGGTGATTCACCCGGTATCCATGGGCCAAATTTCATACCAAAAACCTCAATGATTGGAGAAGTATGTGAAAAAGAGGGAGCTCAATGGTGTGAATTCGCTAAAGAACCTCGCATGCATAGAATCCCTGGGACGCTAGGACACAAATTGCCATTGCCTAAAATTATGGATGACGTAGATGTCATTATCTCTGTGGCTAAACTGAAAACCCATCAACTCATGTATGCAACGGGTAGTGTTAAGAATCTTTTTGGTATGGTTCCAGGTTTACATAAAAGTGCTTGCCATATGCGATATCCGACCAGAGAATCTTTCGCACGAATGCTAGCTGGACTGTATTCAGTTATAAAACCCCACTACGCTATCATGGATGCAATAGTATCTATGGAAGGCCCAGGCCCAGCGGGAGGTATTCCTCGGCATACTGGACTGTTACTAGCCTCCAATGACCCTACTGCACTCGATGTGGCACAAGCTATCATCATGGGATATCAGCCATTCTCCTTGCCTCTCATACGAGAGTTGCACGATAAAAAGTTATCCCAATGGAATAAGTTGGAAGATATCGCCTACCCTCTTCTCAATCCAGAGAAACTGGTTATCGCCGATTTTAAGAGAATTAAGCAGGAAAAGAGAACCCGTCTATTGATGGCACTTTTCGGTCCATTGGTTTCCCGATTCATTCAATTGAAACACCAACAGAAGGAACCAAAACCATTATTCGACAACGATTTATGTATCCGTTGTGGTCGATGTGTTAAGATCTGCCCTGGAAAAGCGCTTACCCTTGACAAGGACAGAGGTATCGTGGCCGACTATAGCGCATGCATCAGATGCTATTGCTGCCATGAGGTATGCCCAGCAGATGCGATTACCATTGAAAAGAGAAATGGGAGTGGCTCATGGATATCCAGACAATCATAGGAACCGTCATTTTGGGATTGGCACCTATCAGCGAACTCCGAGGGGCAATCCCGTTTGCCTACTTCCGTGGCTATCCTCTTTGGGAAGCGATTCTCTTAGGTGCAGGAGCCAATTTGCTGGTCTCTCCTCTGGTCTATATATTCCTTACCTATTTCCATGGTTTCTTGTATGGGAAATGGAATTTCTATACACGAATTTTCGACCGTACAGTCATACGTGCACGGATGAAACTTGGTCCAAAAATTGAGACCTATGGGACATGGGGTATTATGATATTCGTGGGTATTCCGCTTCCTATCACCGGGGCATGGACAGGGACTCTTGGTGCTTGGGTACTCGGATTGGATCGAAAACATAGTATGCTTGCAGCTAGCGCAGGTGTTATCATGTCGGCGACTATAGTGAGTCTCTTGCTCGTTCTTGGTAAGGGAGTTGGCTCAATCTTTGTAAAAATAGTTTAAATTGGAGTTCTTCTAGTGAAAATTAACATCTCAGCCTCCCTAAATAGGGAACAGGCCTTAGCTGCGTCTACCATAGAGGGACCTGTCTTGATCATTGCCGGTGCCGGTTCAGGAAAGACGAGAATGATTGTATACAGGATCGCACATATGTTGCAATCGAATATTCCCCAGCAATCAATCTTAGCCCTCACCTTCACCAATAAAGCAGCAGCCGAAATGGCCAGTCGAGTACGAATGCTCACCGGTGACCCGCTCGTAGATCTTACTACTTGTACCTTCCATGCCTTTGGTATGAAAGTCCTCAAGAAACACTGCGATCTCCTCGGCTATAAACATAACTTCACTATCTACGATTCAGCAGATCGTGCATCACTCTTAAGAGAGGTTATGTTGGAGGAGGATCTAGACCCGCTCGCGTACGATATCGATGGTATGCTAAACCTCTTCAGTTTAATAAAAACAGGACGAGGAAACTGGCCAGAAGAAAGTTCAAAAATCGCCAGACGTCTCTATGATGACTATAAGGAACATATGCGACTCTACAATGCAGTCGATTTTGATGATCTGCTCACGATGCCATTAGCATTGTTCCATAACTATCCACAAGTACTTGAAGAATATCGATCACAATATAGCCATATCATGGTAGATGAATTCCAGGATACATCACTTGAACAATATTCCATCGTGCACTTGTTGGCAGAGAAAAGTCGGAATATTTGTGTTGTTGGGGACGATGACCAATCCATCTATTCGTGGCGAGGAGCAAACTTTCGGAATATCGAACTTTTCGAATCCGATTTTCCAGAGAGGATTGAAGTTAAATTGGAACGTAATTATCGATCTACCGGAACCATTCTTAAAGCTGCAAATGAGCTGATAGTGAACAATACCCAGAGGAAGAAGAAGTCTCTTTGGACCGAAAGCGATTCTGGAGGTCGTATCGTCATGATGCATCCCCAAGATGAAGAGGAGGAGATTGAATCAATAATCCAGCAAATGCGGAGGATTTCATTTGAGCGACAAATAGGGTGGGACCATTTCGGTATTCTTGTGAGGACGAATCACCTTATTCCACCGATTGAGAATGCACTTATGTTGGAATCGATTCCGACGGCTGTTTCAGGTGGACAGAGTTTCTACGAAAGGAAGGAGGTAAAGGATACGATTGCGTATCTTCGTGTCTTGGCAAATCCTGATGACGATATCGCTCTCTTACGAATTATCAATACTCCAAGAAGAAAGATCGGAAGAGCTACCCTCCAAGTTCTGAGGAATGTCTCTGAATCACACCATTGTTCTCTCTATAGTGCTATTGGAATTATCATAGCTCATAATTCCCCTATCCAGTTCACCAGAAAGGAACCGTTGGAAAATTTTTACCAACTTATCGATACCTACAGGCAAGCTCTCTTTTCGGCTGGAAGAAAAAAAAGCCATGTAATGAAAACCTTGATGGAAGATATTGGATATAAATACCATATTGCAGTAGAACATCCAGGAAATGATCAAGCTGTACTCTGGCGATATAAGAGTGTTGAGACTTTCCTGAGACTCTTTTCCCGTTGGGAACGGGAGGAAGATAATGCAGGAGCATCGATCTATGACTATCTGCAACGACTCTCCTTGGTATCTCGCGATCGAGGAGAGGAGGATACAACTGAAAAAAAAGTAGCACTGATGACCATGCATGCTTCCAAAGGATTGGAATTCGATACCGTATTTCTTGGAGGAATCGAAGACCATATAGTTCCCCATGCTAGAACGTTACAAGAGAATCCTGAAACCCTGGAAGAAGAACGTCGCCTTTTTTATGTCGCGATTACCCGGGCGAGAAGACTCCTATTCATTTCCAGTTGCAAACAGAGAAAAAGAAACAAGGAGATAGTCCCATCTATTCCTTCAAGATTTCTTTCCGAAATACCGACCGATCTTTTCAAAGAACCCGCCCAAAATAGGGAACTACAAAAAGATGAAACGATTGCCGCATTTGAAGCCTTGAGAAAACGACTGGCTCAAAAAGAAACATCCTGACTTTTCTTCTTGTTGACATCGTTTGGCGATAGGCAATATAGTACCACCATGTGTGGTATAGTCGGCTATATTGGTGATCGGAATGCATCGGAATTGTTGGTCGAAAGTCTCAAAAGACTTGAGTATCGTGGTTACGACTCATCTGGATTGGCTCTCATCAGTAATAATGGTATCAGTACAATTAAAGAGGCCGGTAGAATAGCTATTCTTGAAAACCGACTGATGGAATCTCCTATCGAAGCCCATATCGGAATTGCCCACACGAGGTGGGCTACTCATGGAGCTCCTACTACTTTGAATGCGCATCCGCATACCAGTTCGGATGGTTCAGTAGCAGTGGTCCATAATGGGATCATTGAAAACTATCTTGAATTAAAAGAAGAACTTCATGAGCAGGGTATTTCCTGTGTATCTGATACCGATACTGAAGTCGTAGCCCATCTGGCAGCCCTTCTCTGGGATGGGGATGGAGTTTCTACCCTTCGTTCGGTTGTCAGAAAATTAGAAGGCTCTTTTGCGTTAGCGATGCTCCACGTATCCAGCCAAGATGCCATATTTGTTACTCGAAAAGACAGCCCCCTCGTCGTTGGGATCGGTGATGATGAGATGTTCCTTGCTAGCGATGTTACGGCTTTGCTCTCTTATACGAGGAATTTCTACTTTCTTGAGGATTATCATATTGCGAGAGTAGATAGACAGGGAGCGAATTTCTTTGATATGGAGCTCAACAGTATCTCCCTTACTCCGGTAGAGACGACATGGGACCTCTTTGCTGCAGAGAAAGAGGGTTTTGACCATTTCATGTTGAAAGAGATGATGGAACAACCCAAAGTCGTCGTAGATACAATAAGGCCACGTATAACGCATGACAGGAAAGCTGTCAGATTCGATTCCATTGATCTTGACGAGACAAAAATAGGTCAGATCGACAAAATTTTTATTACAGCTTGTGGAACGGCATACCATGCTGGTATGGTTGCGAAATATCTATTCGAGCATATGGCTCAAATTCCAGTTGAAGTAGAGTTCGCTTCGGAATTTCGTTATAGAAAACCTCTTGTAAACCATAGGACACTCGTAATCGTAATAAGCCAATCGGGAGAAACTGCAGATACGTTGGCAGCACTTCGAGAAGCAAAAAAGCTGGGAGCACGTGTGTTGGCTATTGTTAATACAGTGGGGAGTTCGATCGCCCGAGAAGCGGATGATGTTATCTTCACCTGGGCAGGTCCTGAAATCGCAGTAGCTTCAACAAAAGCCTATATAGCGCAATTATCAGTAATACATCTTCTTGCCGTTCACTTGGCGACTATCAGAAGAACCATGAATGCCCTTGAGATTAAAAATTACCTTGAAGAACTTGAACGTATACCAGATAAGATTGATATTATTCTGGAACAACGTGATGTGGTCCGCCAATTGGCTAAACGGTTCGCACATGGCAGCGACATATTCTTTATCGGAAGAGGGTTCGACTACAATATTGCCTTGGAAGGATCCTTGAAACTTAAAGAGATTTCCTATATCCACTCGGAGGCTTACGCAGCTGGAGAACTCAAGCATGGCACTATCGCGCTCATAGAAGAGGGCACATTCGTCGCTGCACTTTGCACACAATCGGAGATGGTGGAAAAAATGATTTCCAATATCAAGGAAGTCAAGGCGCGAGGAGCTCAAGTCCTTGGAATAACCTGTGAACGAACACCCCAAATCTCCCAAGTTGCGGATATGACACTCTATTTACCGGACACTCCAGATGCCTTAGTCCCAATTCTTGCTGTTGTTCCCCTCCAGTTGTTCGCTTACTACTGTGCGATTGAGAGGGGTTGTGATGTCGACAAACCAAGGAATCTTGCCAAGTCAGTTACTGTCGAGTAACATACTCTCTGTCATTTTGAGTCAAGGAGACGACCATGAAAAGCTCTCACGAATATACGTATGTTTCAGTTGAAGAAATTTTTGGAAAGAACTGTTTCAATGAAGCAGCAATGAAAAATTTTCTGGATCCAAACATCTACACAGAGCTACGACAGATACAACATGGTGATAAGGACATGACACCTCAGGTTGCTGAGGCTGTAGCCTCAGCAATGAAACAATGGGCACTCGAAAAAGGAGTAACCCATTATACCCATTGGTTCCAACCTCTTACAGGGTCGACAGCCGAAAAACACGACTCTTTCCTTACCATCGGAAAATCGGGAAAGGTTATCATGGAGTTCTCTGGCAAAGAGTTACTTCAGGGCGAACCAGATGCCTCATCATTTCCAAATGGGGGATTACGGGCAACCTTTGAAGCTCGTGGTTACACAGCTTGGGATACCTCTTCTCCTGCTTTTATAAAAGAGACTGAAGGAGTTAAAACTCTCTATATTCCTACTGCATTTTTTTCCTACAATGGACATGCTCTCGATAAGAAGGTCCCCCTACTCCGATCAGTTGATACCTTGGAGAGACAGACATTGCGAGTCTTGCATGCGCTTGAGCATAAGGATGTTCGCCATATAACCGTTTGCGTAGGATTTGAACAGGAATATTTTTTGGTCGATAGGGATTATTTTGAAAAGAGAATTGATCTTCGTTTGACAGGACGTACTGTTTTCGGGAATTTGGCTGCAAAAGGTCAGGAGTTGGATGACCATTATTTTGGTTCTATTAGCGATCGTGTTACCGTATTCATGAATGAATTGAACTACGAGCTATGGAAAGTAGGTATACCTTCAAAGACTCAACATAAAGAGGTAGCTCCCGGACAGTTTGAAATAGCTGCGATCTACGATGCTGCGAACCTCTCTATAGACCGTAACCAGTTGCTCATGAGAATTCTCAAGTCTGTTGCCCGTAGACATGGGATGAAAGCGTTATTGCATGAAAAACCGTTTGCAGGAGTGAATGGTTCTGGAAAGCACAACAACTGGTCCATTGCTACTGACGATGGCCAGAATCTTCTCTCTCCCGGTGATAGCCCCCAAGAGAATCTCCTGTTCCTCTTGGTACTAACTAGCTTGGTCAAAGCAGTTGATATGTATGCTCCACTGATCAGGGCAAGCGCGGCTACCGCTGGCAATGAACACAGACTTGGACAAAACGAAGCACCACCTGCAATAATCTCCATGTATCTTGGTGAACAACTTTCTGAAATATTGGAACATCTGGTCTCCAATACTCCCTATAAAACTCCAAGTGGAGAAATCTTAAAACTCGGAGTAAATGCTCTTCCAAGCCTTCCAAAGGACATGACTGATAGAAATAGAACATCTCCTTTCGCCTTTACCGGGAACAAATTTGAATTCAGGATGGTAGGCTCATCGCAATCTTTGGCTGGTCCCAATACAATGCTCAATGCTGCTGTAGCAGATATTTTCTGTGAGGTTGCAGACAGGCTCGAAGCTGCCAAAGATAAAAAGAAAGAAATGCTTGAAATTATCCGAGAGTTCTACAGAAAGCATAGACGTATCGTATTCAATGGGAATGGATACTCAGAAGACTGGATACGGGAAGCCAAACATAGAGGGCTACCCAATCTCCCCAGTACCGTAGAAGCATTAGGACAACTTGTTGAACCCAAACATGTAGATATGTTGGAGAGACATTGCATTTTCACTAAGCAAGAACTTGAATCCAGACTGGAAGTGTATGCAGAGATCTATAGCAAGCAGGTAAATATCGAAGCTGGAGTAATGGTGGAGATGACCCGTAGAAGTATCGTACCTGCAGTAACGCGTTATCTGTCAGAACTTGTTGATGACATCCAAAGTCAGAAGAGCATAGGTTTTTCAACACAGGAATTGGAAAAAATTGCCAGCCTTTTGTCATTTGAGCTTAATGAGACGATCAAAGCTGGTGAAGCTCTTCACATCGCTCTTGCCCAAGCACTTGCCATGTCGGACGATACAGTGGGACAAGCCCAATTCTATCATGATGAAGTCCTTGAGAAAATGAAGGACTTACGATCACATGCCGATATGTTGGAAACCTTTACAGATAAGCAGGCTTGGCCTTTTCCAGGATATGAGGAGTTGCTATTTAGACTCTAGTTCTGGATAATACATAGATATGAAACAGAAAATAGTTGTATTGGATGGTTACGCGTTAAATCCTGGAGACCTCTCTTGGGAACCACTTGAAGAACTTGGTGAATTGACTGTCTATGAACATACAGAGTCAAATCAGATAGTCGATCGAATTTCTGATGCTACTATTATCCTAACAAACAAGACTCCCATCAATTCAGATACGATCTCTTGTTGTGATCGTTTAACATATATTGGTGTTATGGCAACCGGTTATGATGTTGTAGATATCGATGCTGCTCACAGAAAAAATATCATAGTCTCAATAGTACCAGCTTATTCCACCTACTCTGTCGCCCAAATGACGTTCGCCCTATTGTTGGAAATCTGTCATCATGTAGGACACCACAACAGAGCAGTCCATAAAGGAAGATGGGTAAAGAATAGAGATTTCTGTTTTTGGGATTATCCTGGAATTGAATTACAAGGAAAAACTCTTGGTATAGTCGGATTTGGTCGTATAGGCTCAAAGGTTGCGGATGTTGCCCTCGCCTTCGGTATGAAGGTCTTAGGCTATTCGCGTAATCCAGACAAGTCTATGGAGACTGACACTCTTGCTTTTGTATCTCTTGAAGAATTATATAGGAATAGTGATATCATTTCGTTCCATGTTCCTGCTAATAAAGAAACTTCAGGTATGGTGAACAAACAAACTATTTCTATGATGAAAGATTCAGTAATATTATTGAATACCGCTCGTGGTTCATTGTTCAATGAGAATGATGTCTACTCCATGTTGGTTTCAAAGAAGATTCAAGCCGTCGGTATTGATGTTCTTTCTAAAGAACCTCCACATACAAGTAATCCCCTATTGGAAGCACCCAATTGTTTTATAACACCACATATTGCTTGGGGAACTACTGAAGCAAGATTAAGATGTATGGAAATAACCTATAACAATGTTTTATCATTTTTACATGATAAACCTATTAATATTATATAACTTTAATTATTTATCATATATTTTTAGTATAGGTATATAGTAATTAATTATAAAGAATTAAAGAAAATTAGAACTATTATTACATTTCTTCAGCATGTTTCTTACTGAATTCTTTTAAGGCAAATCGAATACCCGCCGCCCAACCTAAGCCCATATTGGAAAACATTTCTTCTAATTCTCGTTTGAACGATGGTTCTATCGAAAAGGTAGTAAGAATCTTGTTCTCTTTTTTCGGTTTAGAATCGTGCTTGAATAATTGCTTTGCTTTCTTTGCGCTAAGCGAATCTTCTTGGTCAATAACATCCGGGTTCTTCTTTAATGCCATAATTATCTCCAGATACTTGAATCAATAGTCTTTATAGCTTCGATGGTGACGGGCTTCAGTCCGCGTCCTCTCATTTTATAGAGTTGTGGAGCAATATTCCTTTCCTGTGATTTTCTGAATACAGGATCAACAGGAATCTTAAAAACTGTAAAAGACCCCGATAAGGCAGCTTCAAAAATATCTTTATGCTGCCTAATTCTTTCATCAAAAGAATTAATTATAATCTTGTCATGTTTAACAGGACTTCTCAAATTCTTCTTTATCTTCTCCAGTTCATCTATAAAAATTTCAAGACCATCAAGGCTGAATACTTCAGGTGTCATAGGAGTAATTATTTCATCACTCGCTATCAAAGCAGAACGTTCAAGTTTACCGAGACCTGGTGAAAGATCAAGGATTATCCGATCGAAAGATTGGGAAAGTTCCTTTACCAGATCCTGGAGAACATATGGCTCATCGGCAATTTTTGTTTCTGCATATTGCTTCAGTCCACCGCCGATTCCAAAAGTCGGTAACATAAATAGATTAGGAATTGTAGCAATTTCTACTATGGCTTCTTGTATAAAACATTTTCCTTGCAACACATCAGAAAGCTCCCATTGCAATTCCCCATCATAAAACCATGAAGAGGCATTACCTTGTGGGTCAACATCTACAAGTAGTGTTGAATAACCACTAAGTGCTGATTGGCTTGCGAGAGTTCCCGAAATTGTAGTTTTTCCTACTCCACCTTTCTGAAGATGGAAGGAAATAGTTTTTGACATAGCTATAATTCCTTGACGTATCAAGTATATATCCACTATTGCAATCGTACAAGATATAATATGAATAGATTTATAACTATAACATAATTGTATCAATTTATGTTGCTATCATGTAATTTACATGTATTTATCTATTTTACTTATGTAATATTTATATTTTTTTCATTTATATTTTATATCTTATTTATACATATTTTTATATTCTTATATGGTATTTTCATATATTTTTCATCAAACTTCCATTTAATATTTTTATTGAATTTGTATATTTCTTACCAGAACCTTGGCAAGGTTGTCTCACCTCATACAGCGAAGTGCAATCTTTGATATGATTATATTCTTCCTTTGGCCACAGTAGTGATGCTGAGTCTCAAACAATTATTATTTTGTGTCCAACTATATTATCAAGCTCATACAGGTAATGAATGGTATGCAAGCAAGCTTTTGTTTCCTGCACTCGTTCGGTAATACAAGCAAGCTTTTGTTTCCTGCACTCGTTCGGTAATACAAGCAAGCTTTTGTTTCCGGCACTCGCTCGGCAATGTGGCCACGTTGTGGCCCCGCTGCCCTCGCTTTGTTGGGAAATGAGCTTACCATTAGTAAAAGTAATGCTATTACCTTATATTTAATACATATAATTATATTGAATTATATCAACTCTTTATGTGTTTATATGTATATTTATATGCGTATATACTCTTTTAAAATATAATTTTTATATAGTTTTCATATATTATATATTTGTTTTTATATAATTTTAATTTATATTTCACAGTAACCTGCTATCGTATCACGAAGAAAATACCCACTATCTTTAATGATTCTTGTTTGATTCTTATAGTTGCAATATACAATTCCAAAACGTTTTTCATAGCCCCATGCCCATTCAAAATTATCTATAAATGACCAAACAAAGTATCCTTTCAAAGGTAAACCCATATTGATCGCCTCATTACAGATCATCAAATGCCGACATAAATAATCGATCCTAAATCGGTCATGCACTCTTCCATCTTTGTCTATGTAGTCGTCACATGCACATCCGTTTTCAGTTATATATAATGGTATGTTACCCGCTTCTTCAGTGATCCACGAGAGAACTCTTAACAATGCATTGGGAGTTACTGGCCAGTCTTGACTTGTCGTCTCTTGCCATTGAGGAACAGGGATATATCCTTTAGGATTCTCTGCCGATGCTTTCACTATAGTTTCGTTGTAGTAATTAATTCCAATAAAATCAATCTTTTGGTTAATTTCTTCTAGATCCCCTTCTTTAATAGGAAATCGCCACAAAGGTTCATTTTTTAATTCATCAGGATATTTTCCATGTAAAACAGGATCTGTGAATACTCTATTTTCATATACCAATGCCTTTTTTGCTGCTTCTATGTCTCCACCATTTTTAGTAGCATTACGATGAACGAACAGATTCCAAGAAATACCGATATTACTCTGACCAATAATGTTCCTATGTGCAGTTACGGCCTTCCCATGTGCAAGATTGATATGATGGATTACTCGGACAGTCTCTTCGAGAGAATGGTGTCCAGGAGCATGTTCTCCGATCAAATGTCCCAAATATGCAATACACCAGGGTTCGTTTATGGTAATCCACTTATCTACCAGATCTCCGAATGATTTGAAACAGATAGCCGCATACTCTTCGAATGCATATACCGTATCACGATTACGCCAGCCACCTAGATCTTCAAGTGCTTGTGGTAGGTCCCAGTGGTACAGAGTTGCCACAACTTCGATACCCTGATTTTTCAAAGATTCCATAAGGTGACGGTAATGATCAATTGCCAAATGGTTCGGTTCGCCTACCCCATAAGGCAAGATTCTTGGCCATGCGAGTGAGAATCGGTAGGCTGTAAGTCCGACCTCTTTCATAAGGATTATGTCTTCCATATATCTATGGTATTGGTCAGCTGCAACATCTCCGCTATCACCATGTGAAATATTGCCTTCCACAGAACAAAACGTATCCCAGATAGATGGTTTTCTCCCATCTTCGTCAATAGCCCCTTCTACTTGATAACTAGCCGTAGCAGAGCCCCATAAAAAGTCTTCAGGAAATTGCAGTCTCACGTTCGGCACCTCTAAACTATGTGTGTTACAGAATCTCGGATCACCAATGTCGCTGGTATCCTAATTATCTCTTCCCTATGCTCTCCATTAATATTCTCAACTAACCGATCTGCAGATAACTTTCCCAACATCTCTTTATCTTGCCTAAAGGTAGTAAATCCAGGATTCATATATGCGGTCCATTGAAGATCATCAAAACCGATTACGGACATGTCTTGAGGAATAGTAAGATTACGCTCCTTACATACATCCAAGACTCCCATTAGATAGAAGTCAGCCGCGCAGAATACCGCAGTCATATGGGGATTTTGATTCAATAACTGCATGAATGCATCTCTACCCGCCTTGAAAGTCCACCCTTTTGCTGTCACTACTTGTGATTCATCATAGACGAGTCCACATCGTTCAAGGCCTAATTTGAATCCTCTTTTTCGTTCCTCCCCTGCAGTGGCGATCATTCCTACCGGTCCAGCTATGTGTCCAATCGAACGATGACCCATCTTATAGAGATAATCGACTGCCTCAATACCTGCTGACTCATTGTCTGTTAAAACCGATGTCATAGAGGAGATGATGCCATCGCAAGAAACCATAGGTATATGAGTGGCTGAATGTTTGAACAAGTTAGCGGTCTCAGGAGACACATTAATTAGCAGTAGACCCTCTACCTGTCGGCTAAAAGCGTGAGAGAATAGGCTGTCCCCGATAAATTTGGAAGACTGGGATAAAAATAACAATTCATAACCATGCATCTCCATTTGTCTTTTGAAGGCATCCATAATGGGAAGGAAAAGTGGGTGTTCCAAAGTATCGTGCATGTCACTGCCATAGACAATACCTACCAGCCAAGATTTTTTCATCTTCAATCCCCGGGCATTAACATTAGGTCTATAGCCCATCTCAGCGGCTTTTTTAATAATTTTGTCGCGCATTGCATCACTTACATCACGACGGCCATTGAGTGCTTTCGATACTGTAGCGGGAGATGCTCCCACAGCCTTGGCGATATCGTATATGGTAATTACCCGAGACATAGGCTCTCCTTTCGAAATCGTTTTCGATACTACTATACGGTCGTTGATAAAGCAAGACCCGATTGATAAAAATCGATGATCAATCATTTTTTATGTATAAATATCCACAAATACGATTGACAGGGAGGCCAAGAACTCGCTAGGTTTCCCTATTATAGTTTATGCCACCTGTAGTGTGGTTCCATATTATCGAGAGGAGGAGTAGCATGTGTGGATTCGTTGGCGCTTTCAACATTGCGCAAGACATGGACGTAGTTCGGGAACAAGTTCTGAATATGTCAAAAAAGATCAGACATCGTGGACCAGATTGGTCAGGAGTTCATTGTGCCAATAATTCGATTCTTGCACATGAACGACTTGCGATAGTCGACCCATTCTCAGGTAAACAACCTTTGGTCACAAAGGATGGTAAGGTATCTCTTGCGGTTAATGGCGAGATTTACAACCATCTCGATATCCGAAAACAGTACGCCGACTCTTTCGACTTCATGACTCATAGCGACTGCGAAGTCATCTTGGCGCTCTATCGTGATAAGGGCGTCAATTTTTTTAAGGAAATCAATGGTATCTATGCCTTTGCACTTTACGATAGTGAAAAAGAGATCTTTTTGATCGGAAGAGACCACATTGGTATTATACCCTTATACCAAGGATGGGATGCAGACGGACAATATTATGTAGCTTCAGAATTGAAATCTCTTGAGGGAATATGCACCCATTATGAGGAGTTTCCTCCAGGTTCATATTTCTTAAGTTCCGAATCGGAGCCAAAACGTTGGTATCATCGTGATTGGATGGAATTCGATACAGTCAAAAACCTTACAACAGACATCGATAAAGTCAGGAAAGATCTTGAAGCTGCAGTTAAGCGTCAGTTAATGACAGACGTTCCCTATGGAGTTTTGCTCAGTGGAGGTCTAGATTCATCAATTATTGCAGCTGTAACCATGAAATATGCCAAGAAGCGTGTCGAATCGGAGGACCAGGATGAAGCATGGTGGCCTCAGTTACATAGCTTTGCCATAGGGCTAGAAGGTTCACCAGATCTTCTTGCTGCCAGAAAAGCAGCTGAATTCATAGGAACTATCCATCATGAAGTCCACTTCACCATCCAAGAAGCCTTGGATGCATTACCTGATGTCGTTTATCATCTAGAAACCTATGATATTACTACGATCAGAGCATCTACCCCTATGTACCTGATCGCTCGATTCATCAAATCCATGGGTATCAAAATGGTACTCAGCGGTGAAGGTTCAGATGAATTGTTTGGCGGTTACCTCTATTTCCATAAGGCTCCGGATGCTCAACAGTTCCATGAAGAAACGGTACGGAAATTAAGCAAGTTACATCTGTACGATTGCCTTCGTGCAAACAAATCCTTAGCTTCTTGGGGCGTTGAAGGAAGAGTCCCATTTCTGGATTATGAATTTATTGATACGGCAATGACACAAAATCCCATCGATAAGATGTCCAGTAAAATCCCAGGGAAAGAGCGTATTGAAAAATGGATTTTGCGAGAGGCATTCAAAGATTACTTACCACCTGAAATCGCTTGGCGTCAAAAAGAACAGTTTTCTGATGGAGTTGGATATAACTGGATCGATACACTCCGTAAAATGACTAGTGAGAAAGTAACTGATCAACAATTTGCAACTGCTAAACACCGTTTTCCCATCAACACACCAATGAACAAGGAAGAATACTATTACCGCTCATTGTATGCGGGATTCTTTCCCTCAGAAGCTGCAGCCCGTTGCGTTCCCCATGAAGCATCGGTAGCATGTTCTACGCAAACTGCGTTAGAATGGGATATCGCTTTCAAACAGATGAATGAACCATCTGGTCGTGCTGTCGCTGGCGTACATGACCAGGCATATGTATAAGGAGGACTACCATGATCGCCCCCCAATTTCCAAAAACCTACAAACCATTGATGGATCAGAAACATACCGAAAAAGCCATCAAATTCGTTAAAGACACCTTTGAGAGAGAATTATCTGGAGAGCTTTATCTATCTCGCGTAACCAGCCCACTCTTTGTACCCAAAGGATCTGGTATCAACGATGACCTCAACGGCATAGAACGTCCAGTCTCCTTTCCAGTCAAGAATATGAATAATCTCGATATGGAAATTGTTCATTCTCTCGCAAAATGGAAGAGAATGGCACTTGCAGACTATGGGTTCACTCCTAATACCGGTCTCTATACCGACATGAATGCCATAAGACCTGATGACGACATCGATGCTATCCATTCGATCTATGTTGACCAATGGGATTGGGAAATGGTAATGCAAGATAACCAACGGAATCTTGAATTTCTTAAGACTGTGGTCACCAAGATTTATGGAGCTCTAAAGAGGACAGAATTCCTTGTAGGTGAAATGTTTCCTGCTTGTACACCTTCTCTCCCTGAGGAGATTACATTCATCCACTCAGAAGAAGCATACGAATTGTACCCCAACCTGACGCCAGTCGAAAGGGAAAAGATTCTCGCTGAAAAATATGGAGCGATATTCCTCATAGGAATTGGACATCCTCTTGCTGATGGTGTCTTACATGGTGGAAGAGCGCCCGACTATGACGATTGGTCCACTCCTACTGGGGAGAACCGTTATGGCTTGAATGGGGACATTATTGTTTGGGATTCAGTTCGACAAGATTCGCTGGAATTGTCCTCAATGGGAATCAGGGTAGATCAACAATCCCTTCTCAGGCAGCTAGATATGCGAAACAATAGTGAAAGGAGTAACCTTTACTGGCACAAACGTTTATTAAAAGGTGAATTTCCCCAAACTATTGGAGGAGGAATCGGCCAATCCAGAATCTGTATGGTACTTCTCAAGAAAGCCCATATCGGAGAGGTTCAAGCTTCTGTCTGGCCAGAACAGATTCACCAAGAAGCTGCATCGCATGGCGTAAACTTACTATAATGTATTGTATTGACCTTTGGCTTTCCAGCTCCTACAATCAATCGAAACAGTACATGGAGGAGCTGGAATGCGTATACTGAATTTTGGTTCAACGAATATAGATATCGTTTTCTCGGTTGATCATATTGTCAAACCTGGAGAGACCATTGGAAGCACTTCCATGACACGTTCCACTGGAGGCAAAGGTGCAAACCAATCTGTAGCGGTTGCCAAGGCTGGACAACATGAGATCTTTCATGCTGGCAAGATTGGTCCAGATGGATTATGGATCAAGGATAAACTTGAAAGCATGGGAGTTAGAACCAACCTTATGACCGTTGGAGATACACCTACAGGACAAGCTCTAATCCAGGTAGCTTCAGATGGACAGAATTCTATCGTCCTCTATGCTGGAGCAAATAAAGAATTCACCGAGAAAGAGATCGATCAAGTCATAGACCAGTTCGATAGCGGTGATTGGGTGATACTTCAGAATGAGATTAATAATTTATCGTACATTATCACTCAATCCTCAAATAAAGGTTTGAAGATTTGCTTCAATCCTGCTCCTTTCGATAAGACTGTAGGAGATCTACCACTTGGCAGAATCTCTCTATTCGTGTTGAACGAGGTTGAAGCAGAAGGTTTATCGGGATTGGCTGATCCAACCGAGGCAATGGAATACCTAACCGCAAATTATCCGGATTCTGATTTCATCATTACTCTTGGTGGCGCTGGTGCCCGATTTGGTCGAGGAAAGCATATCCGCCACAGTCACGGAACTTGGAATGTTCCTGTAGTGGATACTACGGCAGCAGGGGACACCTTCATTGGTTGTTATATCGCCAATATTGCAAAAGGTTCTACTGTTGAAGAGGCTCTTGCCAGTGCGAGTGCAGCTTCTAGTATTACTGTCATGAGAAATGGTGCCATGGATTCCATCCCGACCCCGCAGGATTTCGGGATATTGGAATCCTACACCCTTACATAGTAGGCATATACCCCCGACTCTCATATATCTTACGTTGTTGACCGTTGAGTATCTTCTTACACAGACGGATTGATTTTGGTGTAACCTCAACTAGTTCATCATCTTTAATGAATCTGATAGCTTGTTCGAGGCTCATGGTAGAAATAGGAGTCAGAATGACTGCTTCATCTTTTCCCGATGCCCGCATATTCGTCAATTTCTTGGTTCTTGTCGGATTCACAGCCAGATCGACTTCCCTGTTATGTTCTCCAATCAGCATACCTTCGTAGACTGGATCTCCCGGTCGGACAAACAACCTTCCCCGTGGTTCCAAGCCGAACAGAGCATAGGGAACAGCATTCCCAGCCCTATCTGAGACCAGAGAACCGGAAAATCTATCGGGAAAATCGCCCCTATAGGCTTCATAGCCTTTTAGTACAGCATGCATGATACCGGTCCCCTTCGTATCGGTAAGGAATTCATCTCTATAACCGATCAGTGCTCTAGAAGGAATTTCGAATCGCATAGTTACACGACTATCGGAATCATACGTAATATCAAGCATTTGACCCTTCCGCTTAGCCAGTTTTTCCATGACGATGCCACTATATGACTCAGGACAATCGACTCTTAGAAATTCAATCGGCTCAAGCTTTTTCCCGTTCTCATCCTCTTTAAAAATGATAGTAGGTCTACCGACACAAAGCTCGAACCCCTCTCTCCTCATGGATTCCACAATGATAGCAAGTTGGAATTCTCCTCTTCCTTTAACCATGATAGAGTCATCCTCACCACTCTTTTCTACACGAATAGAGACATTCTGCAGAGCTTCTTTCTGCAATCGTTCATAGATCTTGGTAGACTGTACGAAAGTCCCCTCTTTTCCCGCTAGAGGGGAGATATTTTTACTAAATTGCATGGCGACTGTCGGTTCATCTACCGTTATCCTTGGAAGGGCTTTCGGGTAATCGCGTGTACAAATGGTATCACCGATTGAGACCTTCTCTACACCTGAGAGAACGACTATATCGCCCGGTCCGACCGATTCGGTTTCAGTGAAGGTTGGACCGTGATAACACTGCAATCTGGTAACACGCAGTGGAATCCTAATATTGTCGGCTCCAACACATACAAGAGAATCATTCTTCGTAGCAGTTCCATTGACGACTTTACCGATTGCTAACCTTCCCAAGAAATCACTATATCCAAGATCAGAGACGAGCATTTGGAATGGTTCCTCATCATCGTAGGTGGGACCTGGGATTTTAGATAACATGGCATCTAGGAGAGCATGAAGATTACCATCGAGCTCATTGGGCTCAAGCCCGCAAGTTCCTTCACGGCCAATGCAGTAGAGAACAGGAACCTCTAGCATGGATTCATCAGGATGCAACTCTAGAAGGAGGTCGTAAACCTCTTCAAGTACCTCTTGGGGTCTTGCATCCTGTCGATCGACTTTGTTTATAACGATAATTACCGACAAATGGAGATTCAATGCTTTTTGAAGTACAAATCTTGTTTGGGGCAATGGTCCTTCGGCTGCATCAACTAGCAGGACTACACCATCCACCATAGAAAGGCCACGTTCGACCTCTCCACCGAAGTCAGCGTGTCCTGGAGTATCAATGATATTAATTTTTACATCTTTCCAATCGACTGAACAGTTCTTTGCACTTATCGTAATTCCCCGTTCCCTCTCCAGAGCACCCGAATCCATAATCCTATCGGCCATAGATCCATTGGCAAAAAGTCCACTCTGCTTGAACAATCCATCCACCAAAGTAGTTTTTCCATGGTCTACGTGGGCAATGATTGCAATATTTCTCATACTCTTATTTATTTTCAACATAACTGCGCAACTATAGCACATCACCGACATTTGCTATAGTACACGAGCTCTTGTTTGGATATCTTTAGCTAAAGTATCGTAACTCGATTTATGCTTATCCTATACAGCCGAAAATTCCCGTGGTACCATAAAGCCCGACTACTTAGTAAACACCAAAAAATTCGTCACAGACTTGGAGGACAAGTTGCGTTTTACGCGCAGACTGCAGACAATCATTTTCAGTTTCTCTTTGATTCCCATTCTTCTAGTGATACTGATAGCTATGATCTCATTCATAATTCGATTCGATCCGTTCGTCAGGGAAACGGTTGCTTATGATGCAGACCTTTATGCCAGTAAGATCCAGACCTATATCGCGAATGAGTTCGTACAGATGCACGCTATTTTGGAGAGCAGTACATTCCTCTCCCGCTTTGAAAGTCGACAAGCATATTCCAGTTTGCAGGAAAATTTATTGTATTATACAGAAGTTCATCCAGATACCAAAGCATTGTATGTCGAGGATAATGAACGCACTATTTTGGTTTACCATGACCCACTATATCCAGCTAGGTCCAGCCATATGTTGGACATTACTTCCCTAAGGAAAGGACCGACACAAAAACTGGTATCTCCCGTGATTACCTCCCCAGCCGAATCTGCCGAAGATGTCTACATCATGATGGGTATGCCCTTATACGAGGGTGAAGAATTCGAAGGTTCGATCATTTCTGTCTTGGATCTCTCATATCTACGTGAACTCGCCCACGATGCAGGTATGTTCGAGAGTACTTTTCGCTTGGTTATAGACTCTCATGGTTCAATCATTGCTACGAATATGGCAGATAAAGGCTATTGGTCTATCCAGGATTTCGACAATATTAGCGATCTATCTGATAAAATCGAACCCTCGTATACCATGGAGAACAAAAGAGGAACAATCGAGTATTCTTTCAATGGAGAAAGATCTCTGGGACAATACCAGTACATACCTGAACTGGGATGGACGGTATTCACAGGGATAGCTACAAATGAGATTTATCTTCCTGTATTAGAGAGTATTCCCCTATTCCTATTTTTCACACTCCTATTCCTCATAGCACTGATTTTTTCTTTGCAGTTTATCTCAAACCAAATTGGTCATCCGATACAAAAATTGATTAATGGTATTGAACATATTCGTAACCATGATTATTTCCACCATATTGAACTGGAAGGTAATTCAGAATTCTCCAGCATAGCAGACTCGTTCAACCTATTAATAGATCATGTCGCCAAGGATACCCAACAGCTTAGGAGATTGAACAACGAATTGGATATGTTAACCACGCATATTCCAGGAGGACTATTCAAGACAACATTGGATCAGGCTATGACCTTCCTCTTCGTAAGCGATCCTTTCGTCTCGCTGACAGGATACGAGAAAAGGGAGAGTCTCATCAGTGTAACAGGAAACAGTTTTATGGAAACGGTCCATCCTGATGATAGGCCAATGGTTCGACAGATTATCCAGCATGCTCTTCTAAACAAGAGAGAGGGGAATTTTGAATATCAGACTTCATCGGATTCGGGGTTCAAGTGGATTTCCTGCTCTTTTAAGATCCATGAGGATACGTCTGATGGTGTAAATCCTGTATTATACGGGATGGCTGTTGACGCGACAGCCATGCATGAAGCTTTCGTACAGTTGCGTTCCAGTGATGAAAGGTACAGGATTCTATTGGAACAGACAGATGAGGTAATCTTTGAATGGAGCGTTTTGCAAAACAGGTTTCTCTTCATTTCCCGGGAGAGAAACTGGATACGAATGTTCGGAAGGGGCTTCCCTAATCATGCCAATCTTTCCTTGGGAGATCTTTACGATATGCACCCAGATGATAAGGTTCGGTTTATTGCAACGCTAAAGACTGTTATTAGAGAAAAAATCAGAGGTACTAAGATTGAAGTCCGACTTTCAAAGGCAGTTGAAGAGGAAAAGCATATTTATATTTGGACGAGATTTCTTCTCACTTCTATGTTCGACAATCAAAACCAAGTAGCACGTATCGCAGGACGAATTCAAGATATACATGAAGAAAAGATAGAGGCGCTAAGACTTATTGGTCTATCACAGACGGATCCACTAACAAGTTTAATGAATCGAAGGGGGTTCGAGGCTAGTGTCGTTAGGATTCTCGATCTTGCCGAACCCCACACAAACCAGCATGTATTGGTAATGCTGGATGCGGATAATTTCAAGCAGGTCAACGACACTCTTGGACACTTACATGGTGATCAAGTACTGAAATCTATAGCCCTCCATGTAAAACAAGTTTTTAGGAATACTGACATCTTCGGTCGTCTCGGAGGTGATGAATTTGCTGTATGTCTGATAAATTTTACCGATATGGAACGCTTGGAGGTAAAAATTAATGTCTTGATTGACAATCTCAGGAAAGATAATCTGCCTTGCAGCATCGGCATAGCCAAATATCCACAAGACGGAGAAACATTTACTGAGCTGTACACAAGTGCTGACCATGCACTTTATGTAGTCAAAAATGGAGGAAAAAATGGTTATTCCTTCGCTAAACGAGGGAGATGCTAACGGACAGAACCAACTTCACTACGTTTAGGAGGATTCGCTCCTTTCCTAGAAGTAGTCACCGCTGCAGCTAATGCTGCAAACTCCATTGCCTCTTTCGCTTGGGCTTCAGTAATTGAATCACCTCTCCCAATCGAGTGCTCCTCGAGGTAGGTCAAGATTGCACCACTTACGGTGTCTCCAGCACCAACTGTATCTACTATCGGGTTGTCGATTGCAGGTACCGAAACATCCAGACCATTGTTTGTGCACCATTGTAGGCCGTCTTTTCCTTTAGTTAAGATCACTTGTGAAGCACCTAAATCTAAGATAGCCTGAACGCCCTCTTCGATCGAACGATCTGGATAGATTAGTGCAAGATCCTCATGTGATAGTTTTACCAAAGAGGAAAGCTTTACTATCTCCAGAACCCGTTTTCTGTATGAATCAAAATCTTGGATTACCGTAGGCCTTACGTTAGGATCGAAGAATACAAATGGAAGATTCTTTGTAGTCCTAAGAGCATCTAAAATCTTGTTCCCCGAGTCTTCTAGGGCAATAGAAACCGATCCAACATGAAGATATGCAATTTCAGGATGGCTATTGAGAACTCTCGTGATGTCTTGTACACCTAGTTTTGTAACGGTAGTTCCCTCGCTATAGAATACATAGGAAGCTGCTCCATGTTCGTCTAATTTCGCGAAACCAATCATCGAGTTTTCCGTTACGTCACAAAATTCGTCAATCAGTTTTACATTATTCGCTCTGAAATAGGATTGCATCTGTTTACCGAACATATCTGCAGAAAGTCTTCCAATGTATAATACATCGGATTCCAATCTTGCAGCAGCCGTAGCCGCATTCAGTGCACAGCCACCAGCGTAATGGTAAAAACAGGGCTGGTCGTCCTTACCTTCCCCTCCAATCAAATCAATCAAAGCCTCTCCTAATATCGCAATCATCACTACCTCCCGTATGCTACAGATACTGTTTTTTTTCTTGACCTACAACTCCTGCCAATAACTCAACAAACGGCTTTACTGGACTGGAGTTTACCTTTGGAAGAAGTACCTCTTCAATTTGGAAGAACCCCACTTCAGCGGACATCTCAACGATTATCCTGATAGGTTTTTCAACTCCCTTTTGAATTGTCACCTTCTCGATTGAATTTGCAGAATACTTATGGATATCCCCAATCTTTGGCTCGGTGTTTAAAGCAAGCGGAATCCTTGCCCTTCCTTTTTCCATATCACAACCATCGGCTAGAAGAATCACTCCAGCCTCAATGCTGTGGATCCTTCTCGTTGCCATATGCCCGACAATTCCTTCAAGAGTAAGGGACCTGATTACTACCCTCTTCTTGATATCATCAGGATATGCTGACTCTAATATTCTTGTGATGATGGGCGAAGCGAGAGTCGCACTAAGCAATTCATGATCTTGTCGGCCTATAGCCATACCCAAATCATGGAGAAAGCTTGCTAGGACAACCGCAGACAGAGAATCCTCGAAGGAGCCTACCTTATCATGCTCTAAACTTCCTTGGATGCCGCCATCTTTTAAAAGATGCATCATCTTGACCGCATTTCGTGCTACCTGTCGCATATGAACAGGTCCATGATCATTGAATCCCAAGCGAACAATGGAGACACTATTGGCATAGTCTTGCATCATTTGGATTTCTTCATCATGGATTAATAATGAGGCGATGATCCCTGGAGGTGTAGTTGGATCTAAAGCCTCAAGAAGTTTCTTTTCTAGAGAGAGTTCTTTCGGTGATTTCATCATATACCTCTCGGGTATCAGTGTATCCATAGCGGCCCCTATTGGCAACCGATAGTCAATAAAAAACTCCCGCCGGACCCATCCGACAGGAGTATATTTTCAATCAGAAGTAACATGAGCATCGTTAATAGAGATCGGTTCCCTAATCATAGCTCTGCTGTCCTTATTTTTTTTGGGAATTAATTATCCCCTTCAATTCCCATGATATTTTCCATGAAACTCATCAGGAAATCATCTTCAAACTTTTCTGAGGTGAATATTGATTGGACCAAATCCTGTTGACTCTGCGACTGACTCATGTAGGGATAGACCAATTTCAAATAGTCTCTTGTCTCCTCATCCATGGGAGTCTCTTGCACAACCTTGGCTACGACAAAAATATCCCCCGAAGCAAGTGGTTCGGAAACCGATCCTACTTCAAGAGAGTAGAGAGTTCCCATAGCCTCATTGTCATTTGCAAGTCTATTAAGATGTCCAGCTGGATCGGTATAGGAGAAACCGGTGAGATAATTGGATCCTCCGATATTGGCAGGAGTAGCTTCCACACTCACAACCTCATAGCCGGCATCAGTAGCTGCCGTAACGAAGTCAGAGCTTGAGGCAGCAAGCTGGGAAAATTCTTGAGCTTCCTGCTCCAAATAAGCAGAAATCACTGCCGCATCATTGGTACCTATATAATTCTTAACATCAGATAATACTTCCTTGTCTTCGAAATCGGCAAGGAACGGCTTTTTCTCTACCCGATAGAATGCAGCCCCGCCTGGAGCGTCATATACAGTGGAAACGGTACCTTCTGCAGTCGAAAAGAGTGCATTGACCTCTTCAGGGTTAGCGAAATTTCCCTGGAGTTCATGAAGATACCAAATTCCTGCACGACCTCCTTCTTCAGAGAAACCATCGATAGAGTCGGTGCGTGCAGCTTCTTCAAAGGTAATATCACCATCTACGATCGAAGCTCTCAATGTCTCAGCTGTCTCACGATCTGATACGGTAATTACCGAGACATCGATCAGTGTGAAAAGAGCAGGATTCGCCATTGCATATTCACGAGCCAAGTCATCAGGATAGGTAGAAGAATCGAAAGCGACATATTCGAACGATCTGGCTGAATCTCCCATGGCAACAATATAATCCATCTCAGCAGGGGAAGATAAAACCGTAGCGACATCCTCCATAACCATCTGGACCGGTAGGTTTTGCTCATACTGGGTCTTGAGTTGGTTTTTACTCTCCACACTAGCCTTCTCATACGTGCCTACATCGAACTTTCCATCCTTATCATAAGCACCACTATCGATGATTGCCTTATTCAACGTCTCATCTACAACTCTGATTCCTGCCCGTTCAGCCATCTTGGTAACAGCAGTATGGAAAACCGTACTCTCGAATGCAGCACGCCATATTTGATAAGCAGCAGAGTCTCCAGAGCCCCTATTTTGTTGAGCTTGGGTTTGGTATTGCTGATAGAAATAGTTTCCGAATGAGAATTCTATCGGTGTGCCATCATAGCTACCGAATTGAATACTTGTTGCTGAGCCCTGCGTCCCGAAGGATGGAAAGACACCTGCCACAAGTACTATCGCAAGCAACCCAAGTATCACATAGGTAATGATTTGCGTTAAGGTGACACCACCTTTCTTCTTTGCGACACTGGAACCGGTATCTTCACCAGCTTTGAATTTGACGACTTTTGCTTCGTCCTTTTCCGGGGTTTTGGAATCCTTTGAAGGCATGTACGACCTCTTTTTATGCACAAATTGGGAGTATCCTCTTGTAAAGGATATCTCAAGAAAAATAGCATGTAGTGAATATAGTGTCAATGTTGCACATTGACACAAAACAACCCGTTGTATATAGTTTTTACCGTTGTGGTTTCCACAATATCGTAATTCGGGTAGTAGCGCAGGGGCTAGCGCACTTGGTTCGGGACCAAGGGGTCGGAGGTTCAAATCCTCTCTGCCCGATAATTTATCAAAAGAATTCTCTAGTAAGATAGACACATGTGAGAAAGCCATTTTCCACTTGTGTCTGTCGTATGGTTAGAGACTAACAATCCCCACATTTCCATCGCGAAGATATTTTATCGCCGCCAAAGCCGCTGCAGCTGCACTTGTGGTTGTTGTGTAGGGAACCTTTTGCGTCAAAGCAACCGATCTAATACTCTCAACCCCCTTCTGCGCACGCTTGCCCATAGGTGTGTTAATAAGGAGATCTATCCTTCCATTTTTAAGATGGTCGATAATATTGGGATGCCCTTCGTCTGTCTTTAGCATGGTTTCACAAACGATTGAAGCATCGAAAAGGTCTCTTGCCGTCCCTCGAGTTGCAGCAATTTCAAATCCCAGTTCCTTCAACTCCCTGATTATTCCTTTAATCGTTTCCCGATCTCTTTTATTGACCGACACACAAACCCTTCCATGTTTCGGTAAGCTATTCCCGCAGGCTATCTGACTTTTCGCGTAAGCCTCACCAAAGGTCGCACCAATACCGATGACTTCACCAGTAGATTTCATTTCGGGACCAAGCTGGGGGTCCATGGCAACGAACCTATCGAAGGAGAATACTGCCTCTTTTACAGCCCATCCATATTTGCACGTACCTTCTCCAATTCCTCCCTTTCGATCAACGAGACCTTGTTCTACCAGATCATGTCCTTCCCAAATACCTACAGCAGCACGTACTAGATCGACCTGGGATAATTTGGCAATGAAAGGAACAGTTCTTGAGGCTCTTGGATTGACTTCAATGATATACAGTTGATCATGCTGGACAGCAAACTGGATATTCATGAATCCCACTATCTTCAGTCTACGGGCAATGGCATAGGCAGCTTGGCGCATTTCCTCCAATATCTCATGCTTGGCGGCATATGGGGGGAATACTGCTGCCGAATCCCCAGAATGAATCCCAGCCGCTTCGATATGCTGTACAATCCCTCCTATATAGAGAGAAGTCCCATCGCAGAGAGCATCAAGATCATATTCGAAGGCGTCCTCCAAAAAGTGATCCACCAGAAGTGGGGAAGATGATGAAACTTTAACACCACTTTGCAGATAGGACTGTAGTTCTTGATCATCATACACAATAGCCATATTCCTACCACCTAGGACATGAGACGGTCTGAGGAGGACAGGGAAACCGACTTCTTTGGCACAGGGAAGCACAGACTCAGATGATTCAGCTGTCATGTTTTTACTTTGATGAAGACCCAATTCTGTAATTAGGGCAGAGAACCTCCCCCTATCATCAGCCAATTGCATAGATTCATAGGATGTCCCGACTACCGGAATATGTGCATCATGCAATGATTGAAGCAGGGATAGTGGCGTCTGGCCACCCAACTGCAGAACGACACCTGCAGGCTTTTCACGTTCTACGATATGTAATACCTGCTCAGGAACGAGAGGTTCAAGATAGAGTCGATCAGAAATGGTAAAATCGGTCGATACGGTCTCCGGATTTGAATTGACCATAATGGTTTTTATTCCAGATTCCTTATAGGCTAGAGAAGCCAATGTACAACATGTATCAAACTCCAAGCCTTGTCCTACCCTATTCGGTCCACTTGCGACTATCACAACAGAACGTGAATCGAATTCTTCTGCTTCATCTATTTCTCCATACGTTGTATATGCATAGGTAGTCTTTGCCGCAAATTCTCCTGCACAGGTATCTACGAAATGGACTACTGGTTCGATATTCAGCCTCTTGCGATCCATTCGCACCTGTTCTTGGGTAACTCCGGTGAGAAATCCTATACGTTGGTCGCTCAAGCCCAATCTCTTAGCTTCTTTTAGAAGTTCTGCCGATAGGTTCTCTCTCGAAGATTCCTTGATCAGATTTTTCTCGAATAGGCTCAATCTATAGAGTTGGTGAATGAACCACCTGTCAAAATGGGTGATATTGAGAATTTCCGGTATTGCGACATCCCCGCTCTCCCAAAGCGTGCTATAGATTGCACAGATTCGTAGAGGATGGGCGCTACGCATGATGATCGGAACATCCGATAGCGAATAGCCATCAATGGTTTCCAATCTAACCACTCCATCAAGATTTCTTTCATTTGATCTCATGGCTTTGTTCAATGCCTCTATGAAACTCCGGCCAATTGACAAGACTTCTCCTACACTCCGCATTTGGGTTCCCAAAGCATCTGTTGGCATGGGGAACTTTTCCATCTCGAATCGAGGAACCTTCACCGCACAATAATCGAGTGCGGGTTCAAAACTACTCGAAGTGACTCCTGTTATATCATTCAAAACCTCATCCAGAGTATATCCAACTGCAAGCTTCGCAGAACAGCGAGCAATAGGGAATCCGGTAGCTTTACTCGCCAGAGCCGAAGATCTGGATACCCTTGGATTCATCTCAATAACCACCATTCTTTTCGTTTCCGGATCAAATGCGAATTGTACATTCGATCCACCACAATCGACTCCGACTGCCCGTAGGATCTCTATCGCAGCCATCCTCATGCTCTGGTACTCTTCATCAGTAAGTGTCTGGATTGGAGCTACAGTCATACTATCACCTGTATGTACTCCCATTGGATCGATATTCTCGATAGAACAGACGATTATCGCATTATCGTGTTGATCCCTCATCACTTCCAACTCAAATTCTTTCCATCCGAGAAGCGATTCTTCTACCAAAACTTCATGTGTAGGACTAGCCGACAAGGCAGATTTTACCATCTGTTCGAAGTCCATTTCACTTTTTACAATACCACCGCCAAAGCCCCCAAGGGTAAAACTGGGTCTAAGAATGAGAGGCAATCCAACGAGATCTTTGAATATCCTTGCTTCTTGAAGAGATTTTACGGTTACCGATCGTGCCGACTCCAATCCAAGTGATGAGACGATATCCTTGAATCTTCGTCTATCTTCAGCCAATTCGATAGACGCGATACTGGCTCCAATAATTTTGACTCCATAGTTCTCCAAAATTCCTGCTTCATGGAGAGCGATCGTAACATTTAAACCAGTTTGGCCTCCCATTGTAGTTAAAATTGCATCAGGACGCTCTTTTGCAATAATTTTCTCAACATAGGGTACGGTCAATGGATCCATATAGATTGCATCGGCTATATGGGGAGTTGTCATGACCGTTGCGGGGTTCGGATTCACCAGGATGACACGATAGCCTTCTTCTTCCAGTGCTTTCACAGCCTGGGTTCCCGAATAGTCGAACTCACATGCCTGTCCGATCACAATGGGACCACTTCCAATAATGAGAATTGAGTGGATATCTTTCCTAGCGGGCATGGGAAACCTCCTGGTTAAAAGTATTGCTGGTATAATTTTTCGCGAATGTTATGAAAGTCTGGAAAATTTTCCTTGCTTCCCAAGGACCAGGGGCTGCCTCCGGATGGAATTGGACTGTCATCACCCCTCTCGTAGAGTCATAGAAACCTTCCAGTGACCCATCGTTGTCATTGATCAACCAAGTCTCAGCTGTCTCTGGAAGTGTTTTCTCTACTACACAGTAGCCATGGTTTTGGGCAGTAACGTAGACATTTTGGGTATTCAGATCACGTACAGGATGATTTGCTCCATGATGTCCAAAAAGCATCTTTTCTGTAGTAGCTCCGATAGCTCTAGCAGCAAGTTGATGCCCTAAACAAATACCTACGATAGGAATCTTACCAATAAAATTGCCTATTTGTTCGACATGTTTTTCGAGTGAACCGGGATCTCCTGGTCCATTTGAAAGAAAGAGAGCATCAAAATGATGCTCTCTTGTCAGAATATCTTCCAGCTTTTGCGAACAGGGAAATATTGTCACATCTATCGCATGCGCATGCAACTGTGTCACGATTGATTTCTTTATCCCAAAATCCCACAACGCATAATGGGCAATACTGCCTTCTTCCGTTGGCATATATTTCGGTTCGTCGATAGCTGCTTTAGAAACAAAATCCCAATCTTCCATCGGGGGACATGAGCTAAGCCAATCAACGATTGATTTGATTCTATTTTTAGAAAGGTTGGATTCACCGATGATTACTGAGTACATACTCCCTTTATCACGTATATGCAGAGTCAAAGCGCGCGTATCGATTCTTTCCAACCCACAGATATTCCATTGCTTCATCATTTCGGCTAAGGGAATTCGTCCTGAGGGAATTGGTCCATCATACAATTCGTGCAATATTAGTGATTTGCATAAAGGAGTATCACCTATCATCTGATTCCATGAATCATCCATTCCATAGTTTCCAATATGGACAGAAGTCATTACGATGGACTGTCCTGCATAAGAAGGATCTGTGATAATTTCATGGTAAGCACCCATGGTAGTATTAAATACTAATTCTCCAACTGGAGCATCCTGATAGGACATATCCATTAATTGTCCATAGGATGGAGCTTGACGGCCAAAACACTTACCACAATAGACCGTACCATCAGCCAATATCAACATTGCATCAGACATATTGAAATCCTCCATCATATCTTGTTGCGAAGCACTTTTATGTTTGTTGCATATTATCTAATTAACGGATATTTATGCAACACTTTTTACATATTTATACAAATTTTTTTTCATATTCGCTTCTTTGCAACATTTTTGCAACAGCCACATATAATAAAATCCGACTACACAATCATGTGCAATCGGATCTAATTGAAGCAACCGATACCTTTAAACAGGAGTGAATTCTTTTACTTTCTGGTGTTTGATTATTAATTCACGTCCCTCTTGTAGATTCTTGATTCCATTTGTAGCATAAGATTGCACGACCATATTACCTAATGCCGTGGCTTCAATAGGACCAGCATAGACGTTCAGCCCAGTTTCATCGGCAGACCATTGGTCCAGAATCTCATTCTTACAACCACCTCCAATGATATGAAGAGCTGAATACTTCTTTCCGGTAATCGACTCCAAGTGCCTTATAGCTTTGGCATACGCCTTTGCAAGTCCACGATAGATGGCAACCATATATTCACCATAATTAGAAGGGGCTTCAAAACCCAACTCCTTACAGTTCTCTGAAACTCGATCCACCATTAATGATTGGGGGCTATTCGGCTTAAGGTACCTATTGTCATCAGGGTCTATATATCCAGGATATGAAGCACATGCTAATGTCTGTTTATCTAGGTCTTTCCAAGAAATAGTCTCACCTCTCGACTCCCAATAGCGGACACACTCCTGCTGTATCCACATGCCCATGATATTCTTGAGGAATCGGATATTCCCATTTACAGCAACTTCATTCGTGAATCCACTTTCCAGAGCAGAATCACTTAGGATGGGTAATGTGGATTCCACGCCCAATAGAGACCATGTTCCGCTGGAAATGTACAAGAAGTCCTCGCCTTTCCTAGCAGGGACGGCCGCGACAGCAGAAGCAGTATCGTGACAGCCAACTGCAACAACGACAACTTTACCAGTTGAACCAAGTTCCTGTGCGACACTCTCATGCAAAGGCCCTACCACCGTGCCGCTAGGGACCAATTTACCGAACATTTCCTTTGGAAAGTTCAATGATTCAATCGTCTCCCAATCCCAGTCCTTTGTCTTTGGATTATACAGTTGTGTTGTAGAAGCATGAGAAATCTCATTCACTACTACGCCAGTCAACCAATAATTGATCAAATCAGGTATTGAGACATATTGTTTGGCTAGAGAGAGAACATGGGGACGGGATTTTCCCATTGCCGCTAGTTGGTATATTGTATTGAATTGCTGGAAAGCTATTCCCGTCCTGCCAAATATATTCTTCTTACCAAGTTTACCGCATACTTCGTCAACCATGCCATCGGTTCTTGCATCCCTGTAATGATATGGAAGAGCTATCAACGATCCATGCCCATCTAGCAAGCCGTAGTCGACACCCCAGGAATCGACTCCAATAGAGACAATTTCGTCCCCATACTTGGCAAAAGCAGATTTGATTCCCTTTTTGATTTCTGAAAATATATAGGTAATATCCCAATGTGACTCATCCAGCAACATCTCGTTACGGGTGACAAATCTGTTTGTCACCTCGAAACCAGAGATGTCACCAACGATAACCCTACCATTGGAAGCTCCCAAATCTACTGCGATATACTTGGCCATGAGAATCCTCCTCTAGTTGGTTTCGCGCTTTGGAGCATTTTCCAAAAGATACTTTTCCGCTTCGAGATTCCAGAGACCTCCATGTCTTGCGACGATTTCAGCTAATTTTGCGAATAGGGGATCTTTCTTACCAACTTCTTCGAAATCGACAATCGCGGTCAGAGGAAGATCTATATGCGTGTACATGAGCTTCTTGCCACCTGGAATTGAAGGTAATTTAATCACGGTCTCAGGCACCGCATCCAATCCACCGATATGGGTGATCATGGCAGCAGGATTGATCAAACCTTTCTCCATCATCTGCAAAGATTCCTTCATATCATCGGTATTTCCACCACTAGTACCCACGATATGGGTTGAGCCGTAATGTACATTATAAAAATTGAGCATTGCACTAAAATCGGTTCGATTTGGTCCTGCGAAGAAGTTTAGGCAGCCATCTTTGGCAAGGATCGCATCCGCTTGTTCGACTAGGGGTCTTACAGGAGCCATCACGAATACATCATCATACCCATGTCCTCCTGAAAGTTCCTTGAGTTTTACGACAGGATCATCAAGATCTTTAGTATTCAGATAAACTAACGTAACCCCTTGCTTAGCTGCCTCTTCTATAGGGTACAATTCAGCCGCTCTGGAAAGGCGAGCCTCGTCGATATCGGTAACCACCATAAGGCCAGGCTTCCTATCGCAATGGAGACCATAATCGATCGCTCCCAATCCCATGGGACCTACACCGGCAAGTATAGCGACATTACCGCCCTCTGCAATCCCCATCTTGTGGACATATGAGCCTCCGGTAGTATGGTACATGGCATGATAGGTCCCAACAATACAGGAAACTGGTTCGGCCAAAGATCCGAGAAAGAAGGCATCCCCCTCATACTTCAGTAGACAATCAAGCTCCATTACCTCGTTCGGAATCACAATATAGGTAGCATCACCTCCGATGTATTGGTAAGAATATCCGGGAGCATCCAAGGTTCCCTTGTAATTGAGTGCAGGCTGGATTGAGAATCTGTCGCCAGATTTGAAGGAATCGGCCCACTTTTTGCCGACTTCAACAATTTCCCCACAGAACTCATGACCTAACATGATTGGATTTTCAGCTACATTGCTTGGAATCCTTTTATGGTCTGCTCCTTGCTCAGCGGCCTTGTGGTCTGACATACAGACACTATTGGTTACTATCTTCGCGAGAATTTCACTATCCTTGATTGCAGGTAGTTCAAATTCCTCTATCCTCAAATCATTCTTTCCATATAATCTAACTGCTCTAGTTTTCATGGCTTCCTCCCGCCTAGTTAAGCATTACTTGACCGCCGGTCACTGGAACGGCTTGTCCTGTTTCATATTTCTGTTCAACAATATAACATATTGCACGTACGACATCCTCTGTCCGGCAACCCCGGTTCAAAGGAACCTTCGATTCATAGAATCTTCTTACATCTTCCAAGGATTTAGCACCCGGTACTTTTCCAGCATGCAAGTACTGTACAAAAAGTCCTCTATCAGGATCGGACCATAAGGGACCATCCAAAAAATTGCCAGGACAAACGGCATTCACTTTAATATTATCGGTCACCAATTCCAGCGCAAAACTCTGGGCTAATCCGATAGTACCGAATTTTGCCCCTGCATAGGCACCATTCTTATTCGAGCCTTCTAGGCCACTTTTGCTACTGATTGCTACAATATCAGTTAAATAACGATTATTTGAGCCTAAATTTTGGAATGCCATTTGTCTAGCGCTAAACTTCGTGCATATGAAGAATCCTGTGTAATCTACCGAGGTAACGAATTGAAAATCCTTTAAAGCCATCTCTTTTACGCTTCCTGCCTTCAGGACTCCGGCATTTGAGACGAATAGGTCGAGAGAACCACTGGTCAGTGCAACCTCATCCATCATCGCTTCAACCGAATCTTCGTCGGTTACATTCACATAGATTCCTTTTGCGACAGTTTTTCCATACTCTTCGTTCAATGATTTGGCTAATGCTTCGGCTCCCTCTAGGTTCATATCTGCAATATAGACGAAGCCGCCTTCACCAACTAAACCTTTTACCATGCCTTCACCAAAGCCTTGAGCTCCTCCGGTGACCAAGGATATTTTATTCTTCATGATCTCAGAACGCTTGGATGATCCTGGTATGAAAGGCTTTTTTTCTACTCCTCTACCACCACTAGCCTGATCAAACATCAGTCCTAATCCCATTATCAGGGAGTCACCTTCGACTCCGATCGTTGTAGGAAACTGTTGTTCAGTAGTACAAAAACTCTCGAATTGCTTTTGCCATGCACTCACCAGTGATTCTAAAGACTCATGGGATCCGACAGCTTCTAACATGAGGTCAGCCTTTTTTGACTCTATAGTTGTAACAAAAAGCCCTGTCTCGCCATCGAATGTCATACCTCGAACGATAGGTGGTATCCATGACGTGGTCTTCTTATTCGGTATCTCCATGTATTACTTCTCCTTTTTCAACAACATGTCTGCTTCATCGATAATCGAGGACGGATTGAAAGGATCCATCTTTCTACCAAGATTCGCATAGAGGTGCAAACGTTCCTCTAAGGTTTTTGACGAGAAGGGATTCTCTGGGTTGAACAAATCCCACTTACTGTTATGGTTAGTCAATTTCTCATGAGCGACCAAAGCCCAGGCAGAATCTACCAGATGCGCACAACCCTCTTCTAACATCTGTGGGCAATTGAAAGATTGTCTGGATGAGTTGATATCGACACCGCTTATTTCCATGAGCCCGTATCTTTTGCATAAATTCTGGAGGCGCTCCATTTGAGCCTTAGTATTCCTTGGAGGCATATAAGTAATTGCAGGAAATCCAATCCCTGCCAAATATGAAACGAGCTCATCAAGAAAAGCGTCTTCAAAGCTCTCAGCCTTTTTATCACCAGTAACACTCTCTTCGATATCTCCAAGATATGCGTATGCTGGAATTGCCCCAATCGATCTTGCGAATGTTACGACTTTCCGGACATCGACCGTCTCCTCCCTACTTGGTTGGATAAAGAACCGGGGAAGGTAATTACCTTTCAGTATTCCCAACAGATCGTATATATAGTGGGGGTTCTGGGTATCTAGTAAGAAAGAACGAATCTTTCCTGTTACCGTTAGCTTGAGATTATTCTCCAAAAAGGAGACAACCGGTTCACCTTCTGGAGCGTGGTCGAGAATTTTCTGGGCAAATGCATGCAGAATATGCCTTTCGGTTATGCTACCACCCAAATCCCAACGGGAGAGAGGAACTATATCCTTGTCAAAATCGATTGGTTGCAACCCACTATTGGAGACCAATCTATTTAAAGCTTCGACCTGTGCACGATTTCGTTCATTGCGGACACGTCTTATTGGAGAAAGGAATTCATCCACTTCGTCTATGGCCTTCCTCGGTACTCCATGAACACACATATAGACAATACCCTCGGAATCGGGATTATTTATCTTCTTATTTGCAAAGGGGGTATCTTGGAAACCACAACGGACCTCGAAGCCAATCGTAGTGGCAATGCCAATCCTCGCCCCGGCATCCAACATCTCGTTTGCCGCGCCGATACTGTCATGATCAATGGATCCGACTATACCCAATCCAGCCTCCCATGCAGCAAGAGCCGCCGCCGAAGGTTCATAGGGACTGTAAGAATAGGTCGTGTGAACATGATTGTTGACCTCTTCCGACCGCTCTCGTTTCAAACTTCCATCTTTACATGCCTCACCCAAACGTGATGCGGCATCCAGTCTGGTTTTCTTATCGGGACTGTTTATATCGTTACGGACGCTCTCCAAAATATTCATAAAATCTTCCTCTACTGGATAATTAGTCCAAGGCCCGCCCTTGACGGCGGGTCTTGTAAACTCTTCTCCATGCTGTCCTATACACCATCTGCCTGGATACGGTTGAACTCACCATCAGTTTTATTTCTTTTCACCGTATGACCATCGATTGGCATAACTTGTTCATGAATCGAATCGATGATCGAATCGACCTGAGGGAAGTAATAATCTTCCATTTCAGCAGGAGGTGTAATCCAGTTACGTGAACCTACTACTACAGGAGGTGCATCGAGATAATCAAACGCCAGCCTACCTAAATTGGCGGCAACTGTCTGCAGATAACTACCTCTCTCGGCACTATCGGTTACCAGAACTGCTTTACCGGTCTTTTTAATTGAATCCACCAGCATTCCATATTTGAGTGGGTTAATCCAACGCAAGTCGATTACCTCTGCCTCTAAACCGTAGGAATCCTTCAATTGTTTTGCCGCATCCATACAGGTATACAAAGCTGGTCCAAGAGCAATCAAGGTAATATCATTACCTTCTTTCCGGATTGCTGGTTCTCCTTCGGGAATCTCATAATATCCTTCAGGCACACCCTCTTTCACAAATTGTTCGCCAATACCGTAGAGTTTCTGACTTTCGAAGAATACTACGGGGTCTGTTCCACGAAGAGCATAGTTGAGCATACCTTTTACATCGTAGGGTGTTGCCGGATACATAGCCTTCAAACCTGGAACTGACGCAACCATGCTCGTCCATTCTTGTGAGTGCTGGGCACCATATTTATTACCTACAGAAACACGTAATACCAACGGCATCTTTAGCGCTCCGGCCGACATAGCCTGCCACTTTGGCATCTGGTTGAATACCTCATCTCCGGCACAACCGAGGAAGTCGCAATACATCAATTCTACGACAGCTCTTCCACCGGACATCGCATAACCTACTCCGCTACCGACTATCGCAGATTCCGAGATGGGAGAATTGAAGAAACGATGATAAGGAAGTAATTCAGTGAGTCCCCGGTAGCAAGCAAAAGCTCCACCCCAGTCCCGATGATCCTCTCCATAAGCTACTAAGGTTGGATCGATACTGAATCGGTGAACCATGGCTTCAAATACTGCATCACGATATTGATATTGTCTACTGGAAGGGAGCTCTTTTCCGTTTTCATCATAGGCATAGCGAGAACGTCTAGCTATCTGCTGGACTCGAGCATTATCTTCGAGTTTCTCACTCAATTCGACTTCACGATCATCGAGTTTTTCGACATTTCCATTGCTGAACATGACACTCTCGATAAACTGTTCATCCACCATGGGAGAAATTTTGTCATCAACAGTAATCTCAAGCGCTTTGCGCATCTTTTCTAAAATTGCCGACTGCATTTCCTTAAGATCATCTTCCGAGACCAACCCATTGTCTACAATATAGCGACCATAGGCAAAAACTGGATCCTGCTCCTTGAATGCTTCCAGTTCCTCTTTAGTCCTATAAGTCATGGCATCCGAAGGGCTGTGACCGCTGAACCGATAGGTGATGGTGTCCATAAAGACTGGGCCTTTGCCCTCGAGCAAGAGCTTCTTCTTTCTGGCGATTGCATCCGCAACAGCCAATGGATTAAAACCATCAATCCTCTCAGCATGCATCGCATCGGGATTCACACCGGCACCCATTCGTGCCGCGACCCCCATTCCTCCAGTCTCTCCGACAGGTTGTCCACCCATACCGTAGAAGTTGTCGAATACATTCACCATATAGGGAGGAGCTCCTTTCATATCTCCCCACAATGTATGGTATTGATCCATTGAGGCCATATTCATAGCTTCCCAAACGGGACCTCTTGCGAGTGATCCATCGCCAATATTTGCAATTACGATACCTTTCTTTCTATTGATCTTCTTGTACAATGCAGATCCGAAAGCAATCGTACCCGACCCTCCGACGATAGCATTATTGGGCATGCTACCGAATGGAGCGAAAAATGTATGCATGCTGCCACCAAGGCCTTTGCTGAAGCCAGGGGCTTTAGCGTATATTTCCGCCAAGGTCCCGTAGATAATGAAGTTTTCAGCGAGATCTTTTGCATCCTTGCCGGGAAAGTGCTTCTTCACTACTTCATACGTCTGGCCATCCATGTAGTTTTCCAGAATACTGGCAATATCCTTTTCATCCATCTTGGCTATCGCAGAAAGGCACTTGGAAAGGATTTCCCCATGACTTCTGTGAGAACCGAAGATAAAATCCTCCGGGTCCAGATTCATCGCCTGCCCTACTGCTGCTGATTCTTGACCAGCACTCAGGTGGGCAGGTCCTTTGTGATTATAGGAAATCCCTTGGTACACGCCCTCCTTCTTTATGGAATCGAGCATAGTCTCGAATTCCCGTATTACCAACATATCATAAAAGACTTTCACCAAGCGCTCTTTACCGTAGGTCTTCAACTCTTTCTTGAAGTCGGGAACATAGTGGTTCACTGGTACCGAGGGAATCTTGATGGTATCTTTCTCACGAAGTTTCATCGGGTCGAACGATATTTGTTTGGACATGATATTGCTCCTTTACCTCAGAGGGTATGTTCTATTGCGAATAGGGTATCTTTAATTACTTCAGAGACACTTGGATGGGGAAATACTATCTCTTTTACATCCTTGATCCTGAGCTCAGCTTCAATTATCGTAGCGGCGCCGTAAATCATCTCACTACTGTACGGTCCCAGAAGATGTACTCCCAAGATTACCTTTGTTTCAGCATCTACAACCACTTTGCATAAGCCTGCAGCGCGCTTTCCATGTTCAGCAAGAAATCGTCCATTGGCGCGCATTTGGGTTGTAGCAGCGACAACTTCCCTGCCTTGCCTCTTAGCTTCACTCTCAGTCAAACCACACCCAGCGGCTTCGGGGATACCATACACAGCCCAAGGAATAGCATGGTACCGCATTTTCTGACCACCATTTCCGTACAGGTTCGAGACAACAACTTCGGCCATCCTTGAAGCGGAATGGGCGAGCAGAGACTTGCCGTTGACATCTCCAACAGCGTAGACATGGGGAATATTCGTTCTCAATTTCTCATCGACGACGATTGCGCCACGTTCGATATTAAGATGCAGATTCTCCATTCCCTGGGTATTTGCCCGTCTACCAACACTCATCAAGACCAGATCCGAATTAAGTCTCTGTTCCTTTCCGTCAGCATCAGTGTATATGAGACCCTCTTGGGTTATTCCCGTTACTCGGCAACCCAAATGAAAATCGACATCCTTCATTTCCCGACGCATAAGTTTAGCGAATTCCTTATCCATCATAGGAAGGATCTCATCCATCATTTCAACAATAGAGACCTTAACCCCTACCGATGAGAAAAATGAAGCGAATTCGACTCCAATTACACCTCCGCCAATAATTGCGAGCGACTTGGGAAGTGCATCGATAGCAAGAATTCCATCGCTCGTCAGTACATGGGGAAGATTATGGCCTTCGATGGGGGGTACAACAGGTGAAGATCCAGTAGCCAAAATCAGATCCGCACATTCGTATGTGGTCTCTCCAAGGCGTATATGATGCGCATCTACAAATTCAGCTTCACCGTATACTACGGTGACCTTATTGCTTTTCATTAAAAATTGGATTCCACTTCGGAGCGTCTCAATGGTCTCTTGCTTCCAAGCCATAGCCGTCCCAAGGTCAAAACTGACCGATTGCACAGAAACTCCCATTTTTTCGCCCTCTTTTGCATGACGATATAGCTTCGCAGAATTAAGAAGGCTCTTTGTCGGAATACAACCCCAGTTAGTACAAATACCACCAAGTTGATCACGCTCTATAAGAAGGACGTTCTTTCCTAGTGCTCCAGCGCGCTCTGCTGCTACATATCCACCAGGACCGGCTCCTACTACTATCAAATCAAAAAATTCCATGAACATTCCCCTATAAAGCCATCAACAGGTCGATCGAAGCGATATTCTCACACAGTGCTTTCAAGAAACGTGCTGCCGGTGCACCATCTACAGCTTGGTGATCAATAGTGAGCGATAAACCGATATGAGGGACAAAAAATACGTCTCCGTCGGAATCTTCCTTTGCTCGAAGTGATATGCCCCCAACTCCTAGAATGGCAACCTCAGGAACATTGATCACTGGAGTGAAGCTTTCAATCCCCATAGAACCCAAATTGGTAACGGTGAAAGTTCCCCCCGACAGATCGTCAGGCTGAGCTTTACCCTCCATGCTTTCTGTTGCAAGGCGTTTAAACTCATCACTCAATTGTTTGAGAGAGAGCTTGTCAGAATATTTCACCACAGGAACCAGTAAACCCTTGGGCGTATCGACCGCACATCCTAAATGGACATGCTTAAATGTAAGCATCTTATCTCCAAGGAAGTGACTGTTCATGTATCCAAACTGAACTATGGTACGGGAGACTGCAAACAATATGAGGTCATTGATGGTAACTTTCTGTAATCCCAACTCGGGAGCACTGGACTTCAGACGTGCGCGTAAAGATTGTAGAGAAGAGGCATCAGCAAATGCGTTCATAGTGAATTGGGCTGTCGTGGCCAGCGATTCGTGCATTCGTTTTGCGGTCACTTTCCTTACACCACGTACCGTCATTTCTTCAAATGGTCCAGGGAATTCCTCAACATGGTCCATAGCAGCCTGTACTACGGATCCGGAAGTAGTACCAGAGTCTACCAAATCGGATGAGAGTACTCTACCACCGATCCCACTGCCACTTGCAGGAGCACTAAGGCCCTTCTTAAGGAGAGCGTCTTTCGCTGCAGGAGTCAATGGCTCTTTACCAGCAAGTACTTCAATAACATCACGCTCTATGATCCTGCCTTTCGGTCCAGTCGGTTGAAGAAGGGACATATCCACACCGGAAGAACTTGCAACAGCACGTGCTCGAGGCGAGATTCCCGTGGCTTTTTCAGCAGTCTTGGCATTCTCTCGTCTTGCATCTCCCTCTCCTGTTTTTACAACCTGCTCTTCCTTTTTATGAGGTTCCTGGGTCTCTTCACTCTCCGCAGACTGTGTTGATGTTTCCACGGAGACTTTCTCTCCCTTCTTACCTACAACCATGATAGGTTGCATGACCGGCACTTCATCCTCTACAGCATACAACAACTTCAGTACGGTGCCGTCTGCTGTCGATTCGACTTCTATAGTCGATTTGTCGGTTTCCGCTTCACAAACTACATCTCCGACCGAAACGGAATCACCCTCTTTCACTTTCCAATCGATGATGATACACGACTCAACCGAGTTTCCTTGTTTTGGCATTACTACTTCTACAGCCATATCTTCTCCTATCGCCAACCAACCTATGGTTGGACATTCTTCATACGACAATCACTTCTATCCCCATCTCTTCTATCGCAGTGATAGCGGATAACGGGAGACCCTTATCAGTAATCAGTACATCTATCTCCGAGAGAGGAAAAATCCTCACGAACCCCTGCTTACCGAATTTTGATGAGTCGGCTACCAAAACACTCTTCGTTGCCTGTCTGCACATTTGGCGTACAATCTCGGCATTCTCCATTAAATGTGTAGTCAAACCGTGTTCCAGAGTAAAACCATCGGTACCCGCAAAAGTAATCGGTACATGGTACTCCTTCAACTGTTTGATTGCCTCGGGACCGACGAGTGCTTCGGCCGAGGGGCGAAATTCGCCACCTACCATGGTAAGGGAGATATTTGGATTCATTCTCGCATAGGGTGTCAAAAGCGTGGAGTTGGATACAATCTGGACATCCCTCTTCCCTAAAAGGTACTTGCCAATGAGGGCACTTGTGGTCCCGTTCGTAATCATGATCCTGTCTCCATCCTGAATCATGGAGGCTGCGACTTTAGCGATCGCCTCCTTGACTTCCACATTGCTCGATTGTTTCTCAGCTAACAGAGGGTGATATGCAGACATGGCTGCTCCGCGGGTACGAACAATAATCCCTTTTGCTGACAAACTTTTTAAATCAGAACGGATCGTTACAGAAGAGACATCCAATTTTTCGCTGAGCGCGGTTACCGATATCTCACCACCCTCTTTGAGAAGTTCCACAATCTGTTCTTCGCGAGTCGAAAGACCGACCACAAATCACCACCTTACTTAAGTTTTTCTTTTCACTTTCGATTCTATTACCTTTCTCTTTCGAAATCAAGCATTTTCGAAACAATATTTTTTGATAACCACTCTCCTATTGCGAAATGGAACAAGATGTAGCAGCATGAGGTTGAAAAAACCACTTGCAGAAGGTACAGTGCCTTTCAACAATCGAAAGGGAGATTTGCTATTCAGTGAAAACCAGTATCGTATTCCAACTATTTATATTGAGTCTTGTCGGATTGGTGGGAACCGCGCTCTCCAGAATAGTCCCCCTATCCATACCCCCCAGTATCATCGGCATGCTCTTGTTGTTACTATTATTGGTCTTCAAATTCGTACGTTTGCAACAGATTGGAAAAGTAGGCCACTTTTTTCTTGCGAATATGGGCGTACTCTTCATACCACCTGTCGTTGAGATTGCAGAACGATACCAGTTGCTAGGCAACCAAGCTCTCCTATTTGTCGGGATCTGTGTTGTAAGTACGATTCTCACTTTCCTCAGTTCACTCGCAGCAGCTAAATTCGTCATGCGATTACAAGACAAGTATCGCAAGAGTGAGGATAGCTATGTTTGAATCTGTGCTAACTACCCCAATTTTTGGTATCACCTTAACACTGGCCAGCTATATCCTTGCGCTAGCCATTGCTCGAAAGATCGGTTCACCAGCTGCTAATCCAATAATTATTGCAGCGATTGCCTGTATCGTGTTCCTTAAAGCATTTGGGATACCCATCAGCCATTACCAGATAGGTGGCCAGTTATTGATGATGCTTATCCTTCCTGCAACCATATCGTTGGCTGTTATGGTATATGAGAATGTCACCCATCTGAAAAGGCACCTATTACCTATAATTATCGGGTGTACCGTTGGCGCAGGAGTTTCTATCTCATCGGTAACCATACTTGGTAGACTTCTGGGGCTGGATTTGGTCTTGCTCCGTTCCCTCGTTTCAAAATCGGTGACTACCGCCATTGCGATAGACCTCTCCAAGATTGTTTCAGGTGACATCTCTCTTGCGATATTGGCAGTCATGGTAACTGGGATCAGCGGAGTGCTCATAGGACCGTTGTTTTTAAAATTGTTGCATATAGAGGACCCTACCCTCCAGGGAATCGCTATGGGAACCTCCAGCCATGTAATTGGAACCGCAAGGGCAATGGAAATGGGACCGGTGCAGGGAGCAATTAGCAGCATAGCTCTCTTCACTACCGGTCTTGCAACTGTAGTAATGGTTTTATTGTTTTTCTAGCGTATCAGAACCTAGCATCTGAAGGTAATTTCTTCGATAATACGTTGGAGCCATACCAGTCTTCAACTTGAATTGCTTACTGAAGTGAAACTCACTGGAAAAGCCCAGCTTGGCGGCTATTTCCTTAACCGAAAGTTCGGTACAGGTCAGCAAGGCACTTGCTGCCTCAATCTTCAGTTTCATGTAGTATTTCATAGGAGTCTGTCTCATGCGTCTCGAGAAGAGCCGGATAAAATATGATTCCGTAAGATGTAATTCATTGGAAAGTTCTCCGAGTGTAAGCGTACCCATCACATTCTTCTGCATGATCCTAAGCGCTCTTTCAAGGTGACGGCTTTCATTGTCATTACCCAAACCCTCTGCACCCTCCTCAAGGAGGTACAAGAGAGAACACATCTGGTGACAAGCAGATTGTCTCCTATGCAATGAAGAGGACAACCCTTTCTCTTTAACTTCTTCGAAAAAAAACCGGTAGTTGGTTCCAATATGGAATGGAGAATGCTTTTCTTGTTGGGAAAGCATGAGTGACAAGGTTTCCTCATCGTTATCTAGCCTTACTAGGATTGCGTAATATGTGACAGGATCCTGAGCATGGGCATGGATCGTATGGACGGTGTGGGGAGTACTGACAAACAATGCTCCGGGACTGATGGTATAGGAGGTCTTTCCATTAATGAATTCACCATCGCCACCTAAGAAATAATGGATCTCGAACTCCCTGTCGTTATGGGAGTGAGTCCTCCCATGCCATCGTAACTCATTCCTATTCTTCATCTGATATACAAATACAGCGTCATTGATATCCATATGTCAATAATATACATGCCTGTACAATTTTGTCTATTCAAAATCACTACGTATACATAGAATATATATAGACCAGAGAATCTTTGTTGGAGGAATTGATATGCCGATAGTCGCAGGGATAGATGTAGGAACCCAAAGTACCAAGGTCATTTGCTACGACAGTGAAGCAAGAAAGATATTAGCCACCAGCCAAGCACCCCATGAGCTTATCAGCCGGGATGACGGTTCACGTGAACAGAGAGCCGAGTGGTGGATTACTGCGATGAAGAGTTGTTTTTCGTCCATCGACCCCAAGTTAAAGGAAAAGATCGCAGCAATTGGAGTCAGTGGACAGCAACATGGATTCGTCCCCCTGGATGCAGAAGGGAATGTCCTCTATCCAGTTAAGTTGTGGAACGACACATCGACAACCGAAGAGTGCGATCTTATAACTGAATGTGCTGGAGGAAAGCCTTCCCTTTTGGAAAAAGAGGGCAATTTAATTCTCCCTGGCTATACAGCTCCAAAAATTCTTTGGTTTAAACGAAATGAAGCAGAACTCTATAAGAAACTGGCCACCATTCTTCTTCCTCATGACTATATCAACTTCTGGCTTACCGGCGAGACTACTATGGAATATGGCGATGCATCCGGTACAGCTTTGCTCGATATCCGGACTCGCTCCTGGTCCAAGCGAATGCTTGCTTGTATCGATAACGACAGAGATGTTGAAAAACTGCTCCCCCGACTCATCGAAGCACACATGCCTTCAGGGAAAGTAACACTACAAGCTGCTAAAGTATTGGGTATACCTGCCGGAATCCCCGTGTCTTCTGGGGGTGGCGATAATATGATGGGTGCTATAGGCACTGGAACGGTAACCGATGGAACACTCACTATGAGTCTTGGTACCAGCGGGACAATTTTTGGAGCATCGAATAAACCCATTATTGACCCAGCGGGTCTTCTAGCTGCTTTCTGTAGTTCTACTGGCATCTGGTTGCCGCTTCTTTGCACAATGAATTGCACCGTTGCAAGCGAGGTAACGAGAAAATTGTTTGAGAAGGGTGTTGTGGAATTCGACAAGGAGGCTCATCAAGCTCCAATAGGTGCTGAAGGGGTTATCATGCTTCCTTATTTCAATGGAGAACGGACACCAAATTATCCCCATGGAAAGGGATGTCTTGTTGGATTCGATCTCCACAATATGACTGAACGAAATATTAGTCGCGCAGCCCTTGAATCGGCAATATATGGCTTGAAGATCGGATTGGATTCTTTCAAGGAACTTGGGTATGAAGCTAAGGAGATCAGATTGATTGGTGGAGGAGCCAAATCACCGGTCTGGAGGCAAATGGTAGCCGATGTATGTGATTTGCCGGTTGTCGTTCCTACTATTACCGAAGCTGCCGCATTTGGTGGAGCATTGCAAGCACTCTGGTGTCTCGAGCATACTGAGGGCAGACCTACCACAATTGAAGCGATTGTTGCTGACCATGTGATCTTGGACCGCAGTGCTGGTTGTACTCCGAATAACGAAGCAGTGAGAGCTTATGCCAAATCGTACGAAAACTATAAAAAGTATGTATCTACCGTTGAACCCATCTTCAGTTGACGGTTGTCTAGACATTCCACAAGGAGGAATTTATGAGTGATATCTTTATCGGCAATCAGGAGTTTTTTAAGGGAATAGGAAAAATTTCCTATGAGGGCCCCGCATCGGATAATCCTCTCGCATTCAAATTTTATGATCCAAAGAAAATCGTAGCTGGAAAATCCATGGAGGACCATTTACGTTTTTCCATAGCCTATTGGCACTCTTTTTGTGCAGACGGTACCGATCCTTTCGGAAAAGCAACCATGCACTTCCCTTGGAACGATTCAGATCCTATGGTCGCGGCTAAGAAAAAAGCTGAGGCTGCATTTGAGTTTTTCACCAAAATAGGAGCTCCTTTCTACGCATTCCATGATATCGACGCATCGCCTGAAGGAGAGACTGCTGCTGAATATGAAGCAAATTATATTGAAGTTGCTGCATACCTGAAGAAATTGCAGGATCAGACTGGAGTCAAACTTCTCTGGAACACTTCGAACCTCTTTAGCCATCCACGCTACATGAATGGAGCAGCTTCAAACCCCGACTTCCCGGTTGTTGGAAGAGCTGCTCTCCAAGTCAAGACAAGTTTGGATGTCAATGTATCACTTGGTGGACTTGGCTACACCTTCTGGGGTGGTCGTGAGGGATACATGACACTGTGGAATACAGACACGAAACGAGAACAGGACCATTTGGGAACCTTCTTCAGGATGGCACGTGATTATGGCCGCAAGATCGGGTTTACGGGCACATTCTACATCGAGCCAAAACCAATGGAACCCTCTAAACATCAATATGATTACGATGCTGCTACTGCAATCGCTTTCATCAAAGACCAAGGTCTCGAAAATGATTTTAAATGCAATATCGAAAACAATCACGCTACGTTGGCAGGACACTCCTTTGCCCATGATCTACAAGTCTGTGTTGACCACGGAATGCTTGGAAGCGTTGATGCAAACCAAGGTGATGCACAAAATGGTTGGGATACTGATGAATTCCCTACAAATGTGTATGAGACTACTGAGGCTATGCTAATTATTCTCAAGAATGGCGGCTTGCATTCGGGAGGACTCAACTTCGACGCAAAGAGACGCAGAAACTCTACCGATTTAGAGGACCTCTTCATTTCGCATATCGGAGGAATGGATGCTTTTGCTCTTGGATTGGAGACTGCTGCAAGAATCATCGATGACGGAAAGATTGAAACTTTCAAAGCCGATCGTTACAAATCGTTTAATTCTGGAGATGGAAAAGCATTCGAAGATGGAAAGATTTCACTTGAGAAACTTGCCGAAATCGGTAAAAAAGCTGATCCAAAAGACATTAGTGGAAAGCAGGAAATGTTGAATAATCTTGTGAACCAGTATTTGTTCAACCGCTAAAAATCTTCAATAGGTGAATGGACACCCGAAAATCTCGGGTGTCCTTTTTTATCCCTATTGTTCCTATAGGCAGAGTATAGTATCCTGAAAGCAGGAGGCATACATGCGTATTTCAACAAAAGGTCGATATGCTTTGCGATTGATGCTGGAACTTGCAAGGAATCCAAATCAGAATGTCTCGATCCGCGAGATTGCTGAAAGGCAACAGATTAGCCACAAGTATCTCGAACAGATTATTATCCAACTTGTCCGCTCAGGCTATGCCAAGAGTGTTCGTGGTCCCCAAGGTGGATACAGCCTCACCTTACCTGCTGAAAAAATAACCTGTGGAATGGTGCTTCGGGTAATGGAGGGTAGTCTCGCCCCTGTACCTTGTCTAGAAGACGGAACAGATGACTGTTCTAGAACGGGAGAGTGCGACACTCTTCCCTTATGGAAAGCCTTGGAAAAAGCCATTAATTCAGTGGTCGATTCCATAAGCTTGCAAGATCTTCTCGATCATGCCGAAAAACCTCAATTTGGGATGTGGCTATAGTATAGTTAACATATACTATGGCTCATTATTTATTGTTGGATAATTAATTGACATTTCATTTTAATTGAAGCAACATAGATGAAGATACTACTATGATGCCCGTATAGTTATATATAACCAAACGGGTAAAAGAAGGAGATTCTTCATGGTCCATTCGTGGGATGAGCTAGACAATTATAGGGGGCGACTATTTGAGGGAGAGTGGCCTTCCATTCCTCAGATGCTACATATCACCCTAGAAAAATTCGGCGATCGTGTAGCCTTCTCAACGATAAAAGGAAATGAAAAACAAGAATCTACATACACGGAAATCTATCGAAAGATTATCGGAACTGCACAATATTTAAGATCAAAAGGTATTGGAAAAGGCGATAAGGTTGTCCTAAATGGCAAGAATTCTCCCGAATGGGCTATAGCCTACCTCGGTATCATGTATGCCTCTGCAGTTGTCGTCCCACTCGATAATCAGATGCCGCTAGACAGGGTCGATGCGCTCAGCCGATTCAGTGGAGCAAGGGCCATATGTGCAGACAATGATATTTTGAAAAAGCTTTCAGATTCATCATGGTTCACATCTTTGCAAATCGTATTATCGTTAGATGGAGTTGAGAATGACACTCTTGGAATGCCGATAAGTGCAATACCCGAAAATGCTGATCTAAGTCAGCTGAATCCGTTACCGGACGAGAATGATATCGCTGCCATATTATTTACAAGTGGTACTACTGGAAATGAAAAGGGTGTCGTACTTACACATAGGAATTTCGTTAGTGATCTATACCAAGCAGGAGACCCTCAGTTCCTAGCTATTACTGAAGAGGATGTCTTTTACGCACTACTACCATTGCACCACTCGTATACCATGACTGCTGTCTTCTTGGAATCGCTTATGCATGGGTGTGAATTGTTGTTTGGCCAAGGTATAGTTGTATCTAGGGTACTGAACGAAATGCGTAGGGGTAAGGTAACACTCTTTCTTGCGATTCCCCTACTCTACAATAAATTCTTGGCAGGCCTTATGAAAAAGGTTCGTGAGAAGGGTCTTGCTACATATATCCTTATCCGAACTCTCATGTGGATCAATGGAATCGCTAGAAGAGTTTTCCATGTTAATCCCGGGAGGCTCTGGTTCCACCAACTTTTGGATGGGATCGGAATGGTGGACAATAAATTGTGCATCTGTGGAGGAGGTCCTCTTTCGCCCAAGACTTTCCAACAATTTCAACAGCTCGGGCTTGATTTCATCCAAGGTTATGGACTGACTGAAGCTGCACCGATCTTAACACTCAATCCGATCAGCCGGTTCAAAGTAACGTCGGTAGGAAAGGTATTTCCCTTAGTCGATATGAGAATCGCCGATCCTGATTTGCTAGGTGTTGGTGAAGTTCAGGTCAAAGGTCCCAATATATGTAAAGGATATTTCAATGACCCTGAAAATACTGCCGAATTATTTACTGAGGATGGATTTCTGAAAACAGGCGATCTAGGATCTCTCGATAAGGAAAAATATCTGTATCTGAAAGGGCGAGCAAAGAATATGATCGTGACCGAAGGGGGAAAGAATGTATACCCGGAAGAAATCGAGGATATGTTCCAACTCTACAATCAGGTAGAACAGGTCATGATACGCGGGTATGTCGCCAATAGATCGGCTCGTGCCGAAGGAATCGAAGCCTTGATCTATCCCAATAAAGATCACTATGGAAAAATGGATACGGATACTAATGGGATGACCATAAGGGAAGATATCGACAAGATTGTAACCGAAGTGAATAAGAAACTCATTTCCTATAAAAAGATTTCAAAGGTGACCGTACTGGACAAGCCGATGGCTATGACCAGTACGAAGAAAATTCAGAGAGGAAAGGTCTCAAGAACGCTTGATCGACTTAGAGGAAATTGAGGTTTTCAGGAAACCACGACACCCTTCTTCAGTATGATATTTGCATAGAGGGATTGTTCGCTAGTTGCGATGATGGCATAGGCTTTCTTTGCCCTCTCATAGAATGCGAATCGCTCAATCTGTGAAAAACCCTTAAAATTTGGATCTCCTGCCTCTGCAATCTTCTCGTATGTTTTCCAGATTGGAGTCTCAACCGTATCGCCAGGTACCTTTTCCATCAAGAAAGCATTCTTCTCGAATGAATCGAGTGGAAAGAGTTTCAACAAAGACTCGAGGATTTCAGGAACTCCCAGACCATCAAGACGGATTAGTCTCTGTGCACAAGATGCAGCTGGGAAATTACCATCCCCAATTACCAATTCATCACCATGACCCATCTCCATGATAATCTTCAGCAACTCAGGACTCAAAAGAGCCGGAACATTCTTCAACATAGGATCCTCCTTCACCAAGTGGTGGAAAAAATGATTGCGTTATTCATTTGTCCATGCGATACTATGATCAATGTAAACGATTACACAAACAGTATCATATGTAGTATATACCATAGGAGGTACTAAATGGCAAACATTACCGACATGAAACGTATTGGACCTGAGCAACGATATACAGATGCTCTACCAAAGATTGGAATTCGTCCTGTTATCGATGGCAGACAGAGAGGAGTCCGGGAATCTTTGGAAGATCAGACGATGAATATGGCAAAATCAGCCGCCAAATTGATTAGTGAAAATTTAAGGTATTCCAATGGAGAACCTGTCGAGTGTGTTATTGCCGATTCCACCATCGGCGGTGTTGCCGAGTCGGCAATGTGTCAGACAAAATTCTCTAAAGAAAATGTCGCGGTGACATTGACTGTTACTCCATGCTGGTGTTATGGGACAGAGACGTTCGATGCCGATCCTATGACCGTAAAGGCTGTCTGGGGTTTCAATGGAACCGAACGCCCTGGTGCTGTCTATCTTGCAGCTGTACTTGCCGCACACACACAGAAGGGTCTTCCCGCCTTCGGAATCTATGGAAGGGATGTACAGGATAATGACGATACCTCGATTCCAAAGGACGTCTCGGAAAAGATTCTCCGATTTGCCCGCGCCGGAATCGCAGTAGCGACTATGAGAAATCGTTCATACCTTTCGATTGGAGGATGCTCAATGGGAATCGCTGGTTCCATAGTTGATCAGGATTTCCTACAAGCATATCTCGGTATGCGTACTGAAGTTGTCGATATGAGTGAAATTGCTCGACGTGTTGAAGAAGAAATTTTCGATCCCAAAGAATTTGCCCTAGCTCAAGAGTGGGTCGCTGAAAACTGTACAGAAGCTCCTGACACAGTCAATCCACCCGAATGGCAACGCACTGAGGACCAGAGAAAAGCCGATTGGGATTACTGCATTAAGATGGTTATGATCGGTCGCGATTTGATGGTGGGAAACAAGAACTTGGCTGAACTTGGATTCCAAGAGGAATCAATGGGTAGGAATGCCATTGCAGCCGGTTTCCAAGGTCAACGTCAGTGGACAGACCATTGGCCGAATGGTGACTTCATGGAAACCATGTTGACCACATCTTTCGATTGGAATGGTATACGTGAGCCCTATATCATGGCAACTGAGAATGATTTCTGTAACGGAATATCAATGCTATTTGGTAAATTGTTGACTAATCGTGCGCAGATCTTCAGCGATGTAAGAACTTACTGGAGCCCTGAAGCCATTGAGCGAGTAACCGGATGGAAACCTACCGGACGAGCTGAGAAGGGATTCATCCATTTGATCAACAGCGGTGCCACTACTCTGGATGCTGCGGGAAGCATGAAAGATGCAGACGGAAATCCTGTAATGAAACCCTATTGGGAGGTAACGACAGAGGATGTCCAGAAGACCTTGGAGGCATCTCAGTTCAGTGTTGCCAACGGTGGCTATTTCCGTGGAGGTGGTTACTCTTCCACCTTCCTCACAAAAGGAGAAATGCCGGTTACCATGTGCAGATTGAATATGGTAAAAGGTCTTGGTCCTGTGCTGCAAATAGCTGAAGGTTGGACATGCGACATTCCCGATCAAGTCTATGACAAGATCAACAAACGTACAGATCCAACCTGGCCAACTACATGGTTCGTACCCCGCACTGACGGAGAAGAGGGGCCATTCAAGGATGTATACACGGTTATGGCAACTTGGGGAGCAAACCATGGTGCCATTAGCTACGGTCATATTGGAGCAGATCTCATTACCCTCTGTGCCATGTTGCGTATTCCAGTCAGCATGCACAACGTACCAGCTGATCAGGTATTCAGACCTAGCGCCTGGAACTCATTTGGTATGGATAGCGAAGGATCAGACTATCGTGCATGCAATGCATATGGTCCCCTTTACGGAGCATATTGATTTCTAATATGGCCACCTCCGGGTGGCCATACCCTTATCCTTTGGATGACATCAACCGACTTTGTATGGTAGTATCGTGCCAATGAAAACATTGATTGAAAATGCAACGATTATACCTATGACCAGTGAGCGGGAGATCTTCCAAGGTGATATCGCTATTGATGGAAAAAGGATCGTTGCACTGGGGGAAAGACCTCATACATTCACTCCCGATCGGACTATCAATGCCCACAACATGATCGCCATGCCCACATGGGTGAATGCACATACACATTTGAGTATGACCTACTTCAGAAACTATCGAGATTCAGTATCCAACCTCCATGATTGGCTATCGGAGATATGGAAACTTGAAGATACCCTCATAGCTGAAGACACCTACCCTGCATCCCTCCTCGGTATTGCAGAGATGATATCAAGCGGATCGACTTGTTTTGCCGATATGTATTTTTTCCCCGAGGGAACCGTTGAAGCTATACAAAAAACCAAGGTAAAGGCAAATATTGGCATCACGTTATTCGGAGATCTCCAAGAATCGAAGGAACGTGTAGCTGAACGACTTCCATTCCTTCGTGAACAGGCAACCCGATCCCAAGGAAAAATTCGATACGATATAGCACCGCATGCCGTTTATACCTGTACAGAGGCAACATTACGTTACGCAGTAGAACTTGCAAAACAAGAGAACTGTAGAATCCATATACATGCCAACGAGACACTACAGGAAGTAGACGATAGTTTGAATTCTTTTGGAAAAACCCCCATCGCTTACCTCGATTCGTTGGGATTCTCAACTGTTAATTGTTATTATGCACATTGTGTACACCCGCAGGGTGAAGATATTGCTATTCTGAAAAAGAATAGAGCTACCGTGGTTCATAATCCAAGCAGCAACTGCAAACTCGGAAGTGGTATAGCACCTTTGGCGACCTATCTTGATGAACACATTCGGGTTGCACTTGGTACCGATGGAGCCTCCTCTAACAATACCTTGGATATGTTTCAGGAGATCAGATTGGCAGCAATGCTTGCAGCTGCAAGTACTGGAGATGCGGGAAAAGTATCGCCTTTTGATATTTTAAGCATGGCTACTATCGGTGGAGCTACAGCCTTAGGCCGCGATTCAGAGTGCGGCACCTTGGAGGTAGGAAAAGATGCCGATCTTATGCTCTTATCAACAGACTCATTGCATATGACGCCGTTGAACAATATATTCAGTGCTCTGGTTTTCAGTGCCAAGTCCTCTGATGTGCAGACAGTGTTTTGTAGTGGAGAGCTACTCATGGAAAATCGGAAGATCCTTGTCCTGGATGAACATCAGGTAATCCAGGAATTCAATGATCGCTGGGAACAAATCCAGCATAGATCGTCTTAATCGGAACATACGGAGGAATCATTACATGATGGAATCATTCATCACTTTAGAATTCAAGGAAGGGGCTTTGCATTTGATTGACCAGAGGGTATTACCTACTGAATACACTATCTTTGTATGTCACGATTACCGGGAGGTTGAGTTCGCGATCCGTGATATGGTTGTGAGAGGAGCCCCTGCGATTGGAGCGACTGCGGCATATGGTGTCCTCCTAGCCGCAATGGAATTAGCTCCCACATTTGACTCAGATGGCCCCTCGGCTTTCAGAAAAAATCTTAAAGAGGCCTGTGATTTTATGGATGCGGCACGCCCGACCGCGGTGAATCTCCATTGGGCTTTGAATCGGATGCTCAGCACATATGATCATTCGGATTGGAAGACAACACAAGAAATTCTGACTGGATTGAAGAGCGAAGCTGATTTGATCAGGGAAGAAGATATTGAAACCAACAAGACCATGTCCAGAATAGGAAACCAAGTCATTCCTCACAAAGCCACTATTCTTACCCATTGCAACACAGGAGCCCTTGCTACCGCTGGTTGGGGAACCGCGCTGGGAGTAATCAAAGAGGCATTCTATTCCGGTAAAGAACTATTCGTATATGCTGATGAAACGAGACCCAGATTGCAGGGAGCCCGGCTAACTGCTTGGGAATTGACTCAAGCTGGAATACCGTCGAAACTGATTCCCGATAGTGTTGGTGCAACGTTAATTCGGGATGGCAAGATAGACTTGGTAATCCTTGGTGGCGATAGGGTCGCTGCGAATGGAGATGTCTGCAATAAAATCGGGACATTCATGCTCAGCGCCTTGTGTAAACTTTATGGAGTCCCCTTCTACAGCGTGGTTCCAGTATCTACGATCGACTTCCAGCTTTCGAGAGGGGATCAGATTCCTATCGAGGAGCGAGAAGCATCTGAAATAACCCACCCTGGTGGAGTCCAAGTTGCTCCAGACGGTATGGATGTGTACAACCCTGCTTTTGATGTGACACCACATCAACATATTACCGGAATAATTACCGAGAAAGGAATAATCTATCCTCCATTCGAAGAGAACATCGCCCGTCTACGCCCCAGCTCATAGGATTCGGTCATGGTATTCATAACAGCGTTCACGGTATTGTTCCCGTTGTTCACAAAGATCGCCCTCGGATTCAGCCTGCGTCAGATGAAACTGCTATCTGAGAAATCATTACGAGAATTGAACAACATCATTTTCAGGGTATTCATGCCGATATTGTTGTTTTCGAACATATACAAATCGGATTTCTCGACTATTACATCTTTCAGACTCTTGTGGTATTCGGTTATAGCTCTCCTAGCAATGTTCGGATTCTATATGTTCATCATCCCAAAACTGGTTACCGAGAATTCCCAAAGGGGAGTTTTGGTACAAGGAATTTGTCGTAGCAATTTCATTTTTTTCGGTATGCCCATGGCAATGCAGCTGTACGGCGGAACTAGTGCCGGAATCGCCTCATTAATGGTCGGAGTCGTTGTTCCTTTAGTTAATATGACAAGTGTTACAGCACTCGAATATTTTAGGGGACGTACCCCCGACTATCCAAAGATTCTGAAGGGAATCATGAAGAATCCCATTATCATCGGAGGTTTGCTCGGTCTTTTCTTTACTCTATTACAAGTAAAATTACCCACAATGATTGAAAACTTTCTTTTCGAAGTTGCTGATATCGCAACCCCATTAGCTTTGATAGTACTTGGAGGATCGGTGACGTTCACATCGGTAAGAAATAATCTCAGACCTCTTTCAATCGGCATAATTAATCGTTTAATCATCGTCCCAGCTGTTGGGCTTACCATTTCCATACTAGTTGGATTCAGAGGCTTAGAGCTCATCCTTCTCATGTCGATGTTTGCTTCTCCGGCTGCGGTCTCATCTTATACCATGGCCCAACAAATGGAGGGAGATGCAGATCTGGCAGGTCAAATTGTTGTCTTCACGACTGTATTCTCTCTAATCACCCTATTCTTCTGGATATCAGGAATGATGGCATTAGGTTTCTTGTAATTTTTTTGCATAAATATACATTTCTTTTTAACTCAATTTTTACTGGCTTATTTTGAGGTATACATAAATCGCATATCTATGATTGCGTAGCACCATAATAAACTTCTCTACCCATACATTCTGCAAAAATTGCACCCTATTTACCATTTTTCTCTAGTTCTCTATAGTTTTTACCAAAATTAAGCAATGGAATTTTCCATACCCCAGAGGAGCATCAGATGAGAGACGTGACCGCTGAACTATTCCAAAAAATACAAAAAGACGATCCAAACCAGACCGAGTTCCAACAAGCCGTACATGAATTTTTGAATTCTGTGGATAAGATAATCGATGACTTGCCACATGTAGTCTACCATAAGGTTCTCGATCGTCTTATAGAACCCGAACGTGCAATCATGTTCCGTGTTCCCTGGACAACCGACGAAGGAATCCTTCAGATTAATAGAGGATTCCGCGTTCAAATGAATAGTGCACTCGGTCCCTATAAGGGAGGGCTCAGGTTTCATCCATCGGTTAATCTGAGTATTGTAAAATTCCTTGCCTTTGAACAGACATTTAAGAATAGCCTAACTGGTTTACAGATGGGGGGAGGAAAAGGCGGATCCAATTTTGATCCAAAAGGTAAGAGCGACAGTGAAGTTATGCGTTTCTGCCAAAGCTTCATCACCGAATTAAGTCGTCATATTGGAGCCGATACCGATGTACCTGCTGGCGATATCGGCGTAGGTGGTCGGGAAATCGGGTACCTTTTCGGACAGTACAAACGCCTAAGAAATGAATTCACAGGAACCCTTACCGGGAAGAGTCCTCTCTGGGGAGGCTCGTATATCCGTCCTGAAGCCACAGGTTACGGCCTTGTATACCTAGCTGCAGCAATGTTACATGATAAGGGAGAATCTTTTGAAGGAAAGACCTGTTTAGTATCTGGGAGTGGTAATGTAGCCCAATATACCGTTGAGAAACTCAACTCCCTAGGAGCTAAAGTTGTTACCTTGAGTGATTCAACCGGGTGTATCTATGATCCCTCCGGAATCGACGATAAAAAACTGCGCTATGTAAAAACCCTTAAGAATGTTACCCGCGGACGCATATCCGCATACGCTGAGGCCTTCAAAGAGGCAGAATACTTTCCTCGGAAAGAGAACGGAGGAGCAAACCAAGTTTGGACATTTGCAGCCGACTGCGCTTTCCCCTGCGCTACACAAAACGAGATATCAGCAACTGACGCTAGAAACCTAGTGAAATCGAATATCAAGCTCGTGGCTGAAGGTGCCAACATGCCCACTACATTGGAAGGAGTCGATATTTTCCACGACAACGGAGTACTCTTCGCACCTGCGAAGGCTGCCAATGCTGGAGGAGTAGCTGTAAGTGGTCTGGAAATGGCCCAAAACAGCTCTAGGATCCAATGGACCGCCGAGAAGGTAGATCAACAACTCCAGCGTATCATGAAGGGAATATACGCTAATATTCGTGATACGGCAAAACACTATGGTAGTGAGGGGAATCTAGTAGATGGAGCAAATATTGCTGGCTTCCTGAAGGTCGCCAATGCCATGATAGACCAAGGCTACGTATAAAAGGATTGTTGTATAACGATTGATTCGGGACTTCCAAGACTGCGTTGTTCTCTTGGGGTCCCGATAGTAAAAGTCTCAAGAATGCCCATAGGACGTGATGAAAGTCGGACTACAAGGTCTGCCATAAGCAAAGCTTCTGACACATCATGTGTAACATAGACGGTAGTCCTTTTATCTGCCTTCCAAAGTGACAGGAATGCTTCAACAAGGGACCACCTCAAATGTGTATCCAAGCTTTGAAAAGGCTCATCTAGAAGCATGATCCTGCCCGGATAAGCGAATGCCCTAGCGATAGCGACACGTTGACGCATTCCTCCCGATAATTGGTCAGGCTTGAATTTACCATATTCCTCCAGTCCAACTAAATGAAGGAATCCGGACGCTCGATGAATCCTCTCATGCCGATCATCATACCAAGGACGTAATACTAATTCGACATTTGCTAAAACGGTATTCCAAGGCAGCAATCTTGGCTCCTGGAATAGATAACTGAAAACTCCCTTCTCCTCCTCAGTACGCTTTATAGAGCCACTATCAGCATGCTCCAATTCACCAATCAGACGTAGTAGTGTGGTTTTTCCACATCCTGAAGGCCCGACGAAAGCAGTAATTGAACCTGGGGGCATCTCAAGTGAGAAATCACTCAATACAGGCAGCAGGTGGTCTCCTATCCGATAGGATTTGTACAGTCGTTCCAAGATCATGCATCCCCCTCCCCCAAAAGCCTCTTCCGACTTTTCAAATAGGATGGAATACGAAGAATAGCAAGGAAAACAATATCTCCGAGAGCCGTAAGCATTACGGCAATCAGGGTCCATGCCAAAACCTCTGCAGTATCCAAATGGACTTGAGCCAATTGCATTCTTGATCCTACACCATAGCGGGGAACCGTAAGGACTTCTGCAGCGATTACCACTTTCCATACCATAGATAATGAAGCTTTAGCCCCTGTGACAATAGACGGTACCAGAGAGGGAATCACTAAATGGAAGAGTCGGGCGAAGGGACTAAACCCGTAGACGAGAGTCATCTCTTGGAGTCTTGGGGAAATTTGATGAACCCCCTGTTCAACCTGGACAAACATCACGGGAAACCCCATTAGGAAAGCGGAGAATAGCGGTACGGTTCCGCTGGAAAACCAGATAAATGCGAGGAGTATAATAGACATTACTGGAGTAGCTTTACAAACTACCAATACAGGAACCAAGAATGCATGTAATGGTTTTGCATAACCGGCAAGAATCCCCAATACACCACCCACGGTGAATATGATAAGGAAACTTCTTAGTGCTCTACCTACAGTAGCTAAGACTTGGAGAGAAAATGGTGCCTGTGACAATAGTCCATACAATGCGGTCAACGTCTTGCTAGGAGTTGGAAGCAGGACTCCAGAATCGAGAAGCACGGCCCCAAGCTGCCACAGCAGTAGCAGGATGAGGACCGAAAACATAGTTATCGCTTTAGTAAGCCAGGTAGAACGATTCATCGGGTACCGAGCCGCCGACAGAGGCATAGTCGAATCCATGAAGGACCTTAAGATAGGTATCCATGGCATCGTAGCCTTCGGTAGCAGTTCTGAAGACCAGATTACACCGTGGAATAGCAGGAGTAGCCATTGCAGCCTTCATGATACCAGCCTCTTCTATCATAACACCTGCATCGCCAGGGTTTGCATTTACCCATTCCACCGAGTCCTTTATTGCTCCCATGACTAGTGGAAGACGATCACTATGCTCAGCAATGAATCCATCTGAGACTACGATGACAGTCATGGGATAATTACCGGTACCAGTAAGTGCAGACCACAGGACCTGTACATCTAACAAAGGAACAGCTTGTTCGTTGGCATTAAGAACCATTGTGACGAAGGGCTCTGGAAGGACTGCAAGATCAAGCTTTCCAGCAATCATCATCTGAGCAAGTTGTGCCGGAGAAGCAATACTATAATCCAGTTGCACATCCGATTCATAATCAAATCCTAGAGCCGATACCAAGATCTTTGTCATCTGATCAGGTGTACTGCCAGAGCCTGGAATGGAAATCTTACGATCTTGGAGGTCGGAGAGTTCGGTTATCGTCTTGTCTGTAGTGAGGAACAATAACATACCCTCGCCTACTACAGCGGCTGTCTTTACGGGAACTCCCTTCGCATAGAGATTCGCAGCTACATTCGTGGGAAGTGCTGCAATATCCAACTCTCCATTTGCAAGACGTGCGATAACCTCATTGGGCGATGGATAAACCGAAAGATCGATTCTAGTTTGGTCATCCAATCTGCCCTCATTGCGGTTGAGACCTATGGTTCCAAAACCTGATGGTCCTTGCATTACTGCCATGTCGACAATAACCTGGTCAGCGGCAAGGGCCTCTTGAGCAGCTTGTGCTACAAGAGTCGGCATGACTGCAATAAACAACACCAGTGAAACCAAAAGGACAATCTTCTTACGCATGGTATGGAACCTCGTACCGGGATCGGCTCCCGACGTGCCTTGTATCAGGAAGTGAAAACAATCCTGAAATACCGTTTCTTTCCGGCTTTAAGGATCATCTCACCCTGTTGAGCCCAAGATGCATCAATCACTTGTTTGACATCTTCGACTTTCCTATCTTGTATAGTAGCGCCTCCTTGGGAAATGAGACGACGAGCATCCGAATTCGTCTTACATAGATCGGTCATAGCGAAAAGCTCAATTGCGCCAATTCCCGCCTCTAAAGAAGCCATCGGGATGGAAATCGTAGGGAGTCCTTCTCTGGCTTCCGCAGAGAGACCGCCTCCGAACATCGATTTAGCTGCATCCCTTGCCTTCTCTGCTTCAGATTCCCCATGGATTATCTTTGTCTGCTCGAAAGCCAACCTTTCCTTAGCCTCATTGATATTAACCGATGATTTTTCATAGGTAGCAATTTCCTCCAAAGGAAGGAATGTGAATAGTTTCATGAATTTGATAACATCTGCATCATTCACATTACGCCAATATTGATAGAAGTCGTAGGGACTGTACATTTCAGGATTCAAGAATACGGCACCCTTTTCACTCTTGCCCATCTTATGGCCATCTGCACGGGTTATGAGATTGAAGGTAAGACCAAAACATTCTGCACTCTCTACCTTTCGTATCAATTCGATACCGGCTACTATATTTCCCCACTGGTCATCGCCACCGATCTGCAATCGGCAACCGTGGTCACGAAACAAGGTCAAGAAGTCATAGGATTGGAGTAATTGATAGTTGAATTCTATGAAGGACAACCCTCTCTCCAAACGCTGTTTGTAGCTTTCGAAGGTGAGCATGCGATTGACCGAAAAGTGCTTACCGATGTCACGAAGGAATTCGATATAGTTCAACCCGCCAAGCCAATCATAGTTGTTCAGCATCGTGGCATGGCCTTTCCCTTCCCCGAGACTATCCGAGAAATCTACCACCGTTCCCAACTGGTCCTTGATGGATGCACTGTTTTGTCTGATCTGTTCTACTGTGAGCATCATTCGCATCTCACTCTTTCCCGATGGATCACCGATGAGAGAAGTACCTCCACCAACAAGTGCAATAGGATTATGCCCTGCCTCTTGGAGATGATGCATAGCGAAAAAGGGAACCATGTGTCCAATATGGATACTTCTACCGGTTGGATCGACGCCAACATAGAAGGTAACCGGTTCCTTGTCCATCAGATCACTGAGTCCCTCATAATCGGTACACTGTTTGATAAATCCACGATCTTGCAAAGTCTGTAAGGCTTTATTCATCGAATGGGCTCCTATCTATTGCCTTTTGTAGTTCTTTGTCTCTTGTTTCATCCTCGACACAAGATCGGTGATGGATACACGGATCTGTTCCATGGAATCTCTGAAACGCAATGTCACAGTATTGTCTTCCAGTGTCTGGTAATCGACAGTGACGCAATAGGGAGTGCCAATCTCATCCATCCGACGGTATCGACGTCCTATGGCTCCACTCTGGTCGAAAAAGGTAGCGAAATCTTCCCTCAGTTCGTGCTCGAGTCTTGAAGCAAAATCACCTATTCCATCTTTTTTCACCAAAGGAAGGACTGCTACCGTTACAGGAGCGATTGATGGATGGAAATGAAGCACCGTACGTACATCACCGCCCTCTAGTTCTTGCTCTTCGTATGCATCAGACAGGACCATAAGGACATTCCTGGTCAAACCGGCAGAAGTCTCCACTACATAGGGAACATATCTCTCCTTAGTCTCCTGTTCCAGGTAGGTGAGGTCTTTTCCACTGAACTTCTGGTGTTGGTTCAGATCATAATCGGTCCTATTGTGGACTCCCTCGAGTTCCTGCCAGCCCATGGGGAATTGGAATTGGATATCGTAGGCATCCTTTGCATAGAAGGCCAATTCATCTTCACCATGTCTATGCCATCGGAGTGCTTCGGGTCGGATTCCCATCTTATGATAGAAGGCCATCCTCTGGTCACGCCAGAAAGAGAACCAGTGTTCATCGGTCCCTGGCTTGACAAAGTACTGCATCTCCATCTGTTCGAATTCACAGGAGCGGAAGATAAAATTCTTTGTTGTAATCTCATTGCGGAAAGATTTTCCGACCTGGGCTATGCCAAAGGGGATCTTCACCCTGCTGCTTTGCACCACATTTTTGAAATCGGCATAAATACCCTGAGCAGTTTCGGGTCTCAGATAAATTACCGAAGAATCGTCATGTACAGCCCCAATATGGGTAGAGAACATCAAATTGAAATTACGTGGTTCAGTGAAAGAACCTTTTGTGCCACAATTTGGACATGCGGCATCAAGATCAATCTGGTCGGCACGAAAGCGACTCTTACATTGTTTGCAGTCGACCATCGGATCGGTGAAATTCGAAACATGACCACTTGCTTCCCACACCTTCGGATGCATGAGGATAGAAGCATCCAAGCCGACGATATTGTCGTGCATCTGGGTCATCTCTTTCCACCAGAAATCCCGAATATTGTTTTTCAATTGGACTCCAAGCGGTCCATAGTCCCAAGCTCCGGTCAATCCACCATATATTTCACTGGATTGAAAAATAAACCCGCGTCTCTTACAGAGAGAGACCAATTTGTCCATTGTAGTTTCAGCCATTATGCAACCTCGTTTTCTAGCGTAGAAATTGCCCGTTCCAGCCGGGCGACAGCAGTATCCAATCCAAGCAACCGAATCGAATCGAACAAAGGAGGACTAATCGTGCTACCAGTAACTGCTACCCTGATAGGCATGAACACTCCATTAACCTTGATCTCCAATCCATTCGCCAAAGCTACCAATTCTTCCTCGATCACCTCATCGGCAGTATTGGCCATCTTTTTAATAATGGGAACTACCTGCTTCAATACTTCCAATGTAGTCTTGGCGTCCTGTTTCTTAGGAATAAGCGATGAAGATTGGGGAACATCGATTTCAGTGAAGAGGAATCTACTCATCTCCACCACATCTTCCAATACTTTAAGGCGTTCCTTAACAACCGGGACAATAGCCTTTACCATGGAGAGCTCATCAACAGTCGGTACTTCCGACACAAAGGTAGCCTCCTGCAGATAGGGAACCAATAGTTCGGTGAGCTCTTCATCACTCTTCTGCCGAATATACATCCCATTGTACCAATCGAGCTTCTTATAGTCGAAGACACCTGGTGCCTTGTTGATCTTTTCGAGGCTAAACAATTCGCAAAGCTCTTCTTTAGTGAAGAATTCGCGTTGACCATCATATGACCAGCCAACCATACTGACATAGTTCATTAGAGCTTCAGGCAAGTACCCCTTTTTCCTGAAATCACGAACCGCTGTCGATCCATGACGTTTGGAGAGTTTCTGTCCATCCTTTCCCATGACCATGGGAAGGTGGCAATAGATGGGTGGTTCCCATCCGAAAGCTTCATAGAGAAGAATATGCAAGGGACCGGAGGGAATCCATTCCTGGGCACGCATGATATGACTAATTCCCATAAGATGGTCATCTATCACATTCGCCAAATGATACGTGGGAAAGCCATCCGATTTCAGAAGTACGGGATCGGGATTCACATCACTGTTGCGTCTGGTGATATCCCCCATGAGGACATCGTGGAATGTGGTTTTACCCTCAAGAGGAACTTTAAGACGGACTACCGATTGCAAACCTTGACTTTCTAACTTGGATCTCTCATCATCTGTGAGATTCCTGCAATGGCGATCATACCCCTGTTGCTTCGCTTTCTCGGCGACCTGTTTCTCTCGCAAATCCGAAAGACGCTCTGGAGTACAAAAACAGCGATAAGCCTTACCGTCTGAAATCAGTTTTTCGGCATATTCCTGATAGAGCGAAAACCTTTCACTCTGCACGTATGGACCATGATCTCCCCCAACCAATGGGCCTTCGTCCCATTCAATACCCAGCCAATCCAACGTATCGTAGAGATCTTGCAAAGCATCAGCTGTAGTTCGTTCCTGGTCGGTATCCTCTACCCGTAGGATAAAGGAGCCTTTTTGGGCTCTGGCAAAGAAATAATTGAACAATGCAGTCCTTACACCACCGATATGCTGCATACCAGTGGGTGATGGTGCGTAACGTACGCGTACACTCATGGGGAAATTCTCCTCCTGTACCGGAAAAGTGGACCCGGTTGTTACAGTTTTAGTACAAAAAGGGAAAAGTGGCAACAACCCCCGCTAAGATCAAATCGGTCAAGAGAGCCAGGAAATGGTCCTCTGCATAGCCTCTTCACGGGTATTTTCATCAATATCGTAGGGGATAAGGTGGGTAGCGAGTGGAAGATGGACCCAATTGTTTTTCCCGGATCCAAGCTCCACAACGATCTTTCCGGCATGCTTATCGACCACAGCATCTTTTTCTCCAGTCAACACGAGGATATCAGCTGATGTTTGTGAAAGTGCAGATACAGCTTCTCGTTGTATCAAGCCCAATTGCCGAAGCTGTTTAAAATATTGCCAGCTCCAATATTCTTTACCTAAAAAAGCATCATCGGATTCGTCACGTTCATCGAAGAAAGGATATCGACTATCGGATTGCCATGGTTGTGCCCTACGTTTCATAAAAACACTAAGTAACGAGACGAGCTTGAAAGGCAGAGCTGGAATAGATAGCGCAGGGGCATACAGTACAACTCTATCTACAGGATGTCTCATTGCCAGGATAACAGCGATTGCGCCTCCCATGGAGTGTCCTACAAGAGATACGCTGTGGTAGGTAGACAATGCCTCTAGAAGAACCCTCTCGGCTTCTTCAATCCAGTCCCCCCTACCCGTTTTCATAAAATCTTCTCCATTGGTCCCATGTCCGGGATAACGGGGAACAAATACATCGAATCCATGGGAATACAATCGTTTGGCAGGGAGAGCCAACTCACCTGGATAACCGGCATAACCATGGAGGCAAACAACAGCTCGATCGGGTTTGATCTCATGCACCAGTGTTATTGGTCTAGCGCACAAACGGATATCAATTGCAGTATCGTTTTCCATGGATAACCTCCTAATCCTTGTTGAGGTTATTCAACAAGTCTATGCGGCTTCTCACTTTTGTCTTTGAAAATATGTTTGCTACATGATTGTTCACTGTGTTCACCGATATGTCAAGATGACCAGCGATTTCCTTATTGGTAAGTCCTTCCCTTATAAGGAGAATGACAGAGAATTCACGCTCGGTGATATGATATTTCCCAACCTTATCGTAGGTGAGTTCATGTTGGACTTCATGGGGCATACGTTTAAAATAGATGAAGAGGAAGACAAGAAGAATAATTGAGAATGCCATGAAATAAATCGGATAGGTGATATAGCGCCATTGGGGGAATATGAGACTGATGATGAGCAGAGGTATCATGACGAATGATAGTATAATTATGGACTTACTTACGATCCGGACATCATGTTGCACAATGGTCTTAAGATTCTTGAGAATAACTCCAATACAGAAAAACAAGGTTCCTACGAAAACCAACATCATCGACATCTGGAAAACCCAGATTGAGTTAAAAATGATATGGAGAACGCTCAGGGACATATAAGCTATCGCAAGGAAACTAAAGATTATTCGATAGGGATTTCTCCACGGTTGGGCAATTATCCAAGTGGTGAAATAAGGAACAAAAAGTATGAGGAAACTTACATTTGCAGCAAGAAGGCTTTGTACGACTATTCCCGTGACGGATGCAACCGTATCCCCAAGAAAAACATCGACAAATACCTTAAGGACCTGGAGCACTATCACCAATAGGAGAGAAGCATGAAAAATGATGAAGTACTTAGTCCATTGGTAACTCTCACGGATATGGAACACCACAGAGAGCACGAGAGTCATGCACCCTGTGGCGAATGCGAACATATAGAGGAGAATCGTGAGTCCTTGGCCAAGCATATCAGGCGTTCTTCAACCCGATAAGCTTCTGGTTATGGGACATATCAGCAGTACCACAGATATCGGATATCTCAGTCAACAGCTTGGTCATATTCACTGGAGGCAAATCCGACCCTCGTTGTTGTACCAGAGCGTTGTAGGATCCTGCATTCACCGCAGCCTGAGCTTTTGCTGAGAAGAGTTTCAAGTGGAGCGAAGAGCCTTCATTCAGCAGGTATGCAGGACTATTGGAGAAGTTTGGGAATACACTCGACAGGGTACTCTCAATGATAGCTGGATCGCTTATCGGAGTTCGGGGGCTCTGTAAATGAAGAAGATACCAGAGAGCAATACTGGGATTAGTCCAAGCGAGTTGGACCTTCTTTTTCTGTGCAAAAGCGGCAATCAACCTCACTTGTTGGGAATCGACTCCCATATCATGGAAACCAAATACACACCAGGTACTGTCGTATCTTCCTTTGATGCGTGCTTTGTAGGCCTCTTTTACTAAATCCTCAAGTGTAACCGCCTCCTGTGCCCACAAGACAGTCATATTCGTGTATCGACAATCCTTGCGCATTTGAGAAAAGTAGAGTGACTGTGCCTCCGAAGCGGTGACGACAAGCAAGGTTCTTCGTGGTTTCTCATTATTTTTCTTGCGTTTCATTTCACTGCTCCTTTGATTCATTATCGACGAACTTGAATTCGCTTGTAATTGGAAGGGCTCCATACGAGCCATTCAAATAGAATTGGCCGGTAAGATCCCGCTTTGCCTTGGAGAACTTGAAGTCGGCCAGGCTGTAATATTCTGTTGCTGAGTCGGTACTCTTTTGGGCGAACCAAACCGCATCGCGACGTAGAATGCCATCTTTTAGGAGAGAGGGATTACAATCCACAGCCAACATTTGCGAGCCGAACCGAGCATTGTTAGCCTCAAACACCTGTATAACATGTTCCAAAGCATTGGGATGCAACAACATTCCAAAATCGTCGACTACCAGACAGCGTTTTGTGGTAAAACTCTCGAACATTGCCATTGCAATAGATGTGAGTCTCCGTAGACTCAAAGATTCATTTGAGAAATAAGATGCATAATGCTGGGTAACATTGGTATGGACAAAGATGAGACGGTCTTCCTGGAATCTGACATCACGAATATCGGTGATATCAATACTCCAGAGAAAATCTATAAGAGCCTTCTTCCAACTTGGATGTTTCTTCAACTGGTCGACTATCAGCTTTTCGCTCGCAGTTGAGAGACCAAATGGGAGAAGCATCAACTCATCGGTAAACCACGTATACAAGGGAAGGAGCGTCGTACTACCTTTTCTTGCCGCAGCGGCAAGATAGGAATGGTTGTGGGGAACCTTGTTTACGAGACGCTTTTTCTCACCCCTGAACATTTTTCCCCATCGATAAGAATATTTAAGTTCATCTGCATCCCCATCGATTAATTTCCTTTCAAACATCAACTTCCTTGAACGACCGACAAACAGATGATACGATTCTTCGAAGACCTTCTCCCGATCGGCTACCATAGAGTACTTTCCTACAAGAGCCTGCCCAGACTCCTCATCGGTACCCATTACCAACTCAACCGTGATATCGGCAGGTCTTCCTTTTATATCGGAATAGGCAAATGAAGTCCCAGCCAATAATTGTAAAGGATTTTCCAATTCTGCGTCGGCTGTTACTATTGCCTTCAAGGCTTCCAAGGCACGAACGAACGTGCTCTTCCCCGCTCCATTGGGACCGATAATAGCGACAGTCTTGATCACTTTCAGTTTTTCACTCACTTCTACAATCTTCTCCTGAGCAAGCCTATTATCCTTGACTGCCTCGAATGAGATTGTCTGTGAGTCACGTACTGAACGAAAATTGGAAATCGTCATGTCCAGCAGCATAGTTATCCCCCTATTGAATTCCTATCGGCTACGGAAAAGATTTTCCATTCTTTGTAACACCGTAGGATTATCTCGCAAAGCGGTTGCCAACCTAGCCGGCAACTGCTCATTGCCATGGTTGTCTCCCGCAATAATATCTATCATTCCCAGTTTGAGAAACTTTTCTGCCTCTCCATTCTCGACACCCTCTACATTCGATTGGAAAAAGACCCCGATTTCACGTAATTTATCGGTCAATTGTCCATCTTCCTTGAACCAACGGTACCGTTCGACATGGGCGAGGATGACGAAAAGCCCCCTCTTCCGCAATGAGTAGGCATGATTCAACAAGAACAGTGGTTCAGTACTGGTATCCACCTCGATCAATACGTAATTATTGATAAAAGGCAACACCTGCGGATCCACGGCTCCTCCCACATAGGTTTCGCTACCAAGGATGAGTTCTATACCAAGCTTCTTGGCTTCCTCACCAGCCCACGCGTACATGGGACGAATATTATGTATCCTCGTGGAAACCATGGGGTTATAGAGATGAGGAGTAACGACAATCCGGTCGAATCCTGCTTTTGCATAAGCTTGGAGAATTTTGAAACTCTCTTCCTTAGATCGCACACCATCGTCAACGAATGGAAGAAGATGTGAATGACATTCGATTAAACCCATAGTTGACCTCTTTGAACGATTATACCCTGTTTATTCGAATTGGTATACAGAAACCCTATCTTTCTTTCGTTTGAGGGTCTAATTGTCTCTATTTCAAAATTCTATGCACTTTTGCGCTTTAACCCGTGCTGTTCGCCATGGATGTTTGATTTCAACAATTTCGTGCACCATATCGGCCAGATTTACCAATGGGGATGGTGCATCACGCCCAGTGATCACGATATGGGGTCGTTGTTCATCGTTCAGTATCGATTTGAGAAAATCGACTACAACCCCGACAGGAACAAATTTGTTGTTCAGTGCATAGGTGAATTCATCCAATACGACCATTTCATATGAATTGTCGCATATTAGCTCTTTCGCCCTCTCCCAACCGGCAAGGCAAGCTTTACGGGATGGTTCTGTATCGTCCACACGCCAGAGGAATCCTTCCCCATAATTTTCCCAGAGTACTCCTTGGGCAATGGAGAATCGCTTTTCTCCAGTCTCCAGACCTTCGGGTTTGATGAATTGTAAGACCGCACATCGTTTTTGGTGGCCTAAAGTCCTCATCACCAATCCCATCGCAGCTGTTGTCTTACCCTTACCGTTACCCGTATAGACGATAACCAATGGTATTCTTCTGTCCATGGACACCTCTTAAACTGTCTGCAGAATCTTTTCCGAATTAAACAACCGTGCAACCAGAAAAGCACATATACCAGCGAATACGATATTAGCAACAATCGATACCACCACATGCAATGTAGTGATCATCCCCATGAAGCTCGCTTTCATGACGAAAATCGTATTGACAATAGGGACCAAGAAAATGAATCCGTTGGTGGTAGGATCCATATACATGGTAGTCACTCCTACGAGAACAACGATCATGTACAGTGGCATTACGTAGGTCCCTCCCTCTTTCACACTTCGAGCGAGACTTCCCAACAGCGCGACTACGGCACCAGTAAACAGGGCTGCAGACAATAAAGCTCCAATAATTACCACAAGGGAAATGCCACTCAACGTTGCCCCACTTACACTTGCAGGAAAAATCATCTGGGACCCATGGGGGAGAATCACAGAGACCATGAGGCCAAGGAAGGTAGCTCCAGCGGAACATACGGCAATTACAGAGACAAAGAGTATTTTTCCCCAAGCTATGGAAGTACGCGATACTTGGTTCACCAGAAGTATAGCAAGGCTCCCCCGCTCCTTCTCGCCACAGGTAGTATCTAAGCCTGCGTTAATGGAACCGGAGAAGAGGAAAATCATCAGGAAATAAGGAACCAACATAGCGAGGAACGACCCTCCGGCTTGAACAGCTTCACTAGCCGTATCTACAGTCAGTATCGAAAGGCTCTCAAGATCCATTCTTGATAATCCATAGGATCTCAGTAATTGGGAGGCAAGGAGAGCTTCATACTGCTTGATCGCAGAAGCCACCTGTTGCTGTGCATATTGCATCTTCTGGCTACTGGAATCGTAGGTGATCACGACTTGCGACTGGATCCCTGGAACATAATTTGGTGGAAAGGTGACAACGATATCGGCTCTCCTATTTTCAACACGCTCGTAGAGGATGTTTTCATCCAGAAGACGGATTAACCGAGGGTCCTCGTTTCCTTCAATAGCCAATGCATAGGTAGTATCTCGGGCATCCTTATCCAGTTCACCGATAACAGTACCCATACCAATAAAGATTATGGGAAGTACCATGAGAGGAAGGAGGAAGGTGGAGAAGAGTGTCCTCTTGTCTTTAATGAAATTCTTCAATTCCTTCCTGAAGATAACCAATGCATCATTCATACTTGCTCCATCTGTTTGTTCACCAATGAGAAGAACAATGTCTCGATATCGGGAACCTTATGGGTGGATAGCAAATCATCGACCGTACCTTCGCATAACAATTCACCATCATAGATTATCCCCACCCTGTCACACAATCTTTGGGCATCGGCGAGGACATGGGTGGAAAGGACCACACATTTACCATTACGTTTCGCTGAACGAAGAAAATCGGAGATAACCTTGACTGCGAGGACATCCAAGCTACTAGTAGGTTCATCGAAGATGATGTTCCGAGGTTCATGTACGATACTCACAGCAAGACCGACCTTCTGTGTCATGCCGCTCGAAAGCTTGGCTATTGGCATATCTAGATAATTTATCATATCAAAATCGGCTGCCAGTTCTTCAGTCCTTTTTGCTATGGTAGCAGCGGACATATGGTTCAAACGGCCAAAATATCGCAACAGCTCCCTACAGGAGAGTTGTCCAGCTAATTTCATCTCTCCGGTAAGGAAGCCAATACGGTCCCGAACAACTCTACCTTCGGTCACCACATCGTGCCCATCTACCCGTACCGTTCCGCTATCGGGTTTTAAGAGTGTAGCGATTGTTCGCAATGTAGTGGTCTTACCTGCACCGTTCGGTCCGAGCAATCCATAAATCTCACCGTCACGAGCTGTACAGGTTATTCCTTTGAGTACATGTTTCTTTCCCGATCTGATCTTGTAGCTCTTATGGAGTCCATCGATCACAATCATGAATCTTCGTCTCCAGTTGAGAGGTATTTAATAGCAACCTTGATGGCTTCAACCATACTGACCTCGCTGGCGATTCCTTTACCTGCTATATCAAATGCCGTCCCATGGTCGACGCTGGTACGGAGAAACGGTAGAGCCCATGTGACGGAAATAGTCCGATCGAAGTCGAGAGTCTTTGCGGCAATATGACCCTGGTCATGGTAGAGAGAAAGTACTGCACGATACTTTCCCACTTTCGCTAGATGAAAGACAGAGTCAGCCCCGACAGGTCCTACTACATTCATACCCTCTTCCTGGGCATGTTCTATAGCGGGAACGATAGCCATTTGCTCCTCATCACCAAACAATCCATGTTCGCCGGCATGGGGATTTAGAGCAGCGACCACAAAAGGCAAAGAGGTATCGAATGCTGAATTCTGGGTCAATCGATAACACTCCTTGATTGAACGGAATACTCTGTCTTCGGTAACAGCATCACAAGCCTGGCGTAGACTAAGATGTCTGGTCATAAAGAAAATTTTCAACCCGAGTGTTTCGAACATAGTCACTGGGGAACCACTTTTAGTCAATTCTCCAAGAATCTCGGTATGCCCGATAGAGTTTACTCCGCCGGCACGAAGTGACTCTTTATGCAATGGAGGTGTAACAATCGCATCGGATATACCTGATTGGGTCAGATCCACTGCTTTAACTATTGCTTCATATGCCGCTCTTCCACACATTCCGTCTATCTCCCCATAATTGAATTGGGAGAGGTCGACCAATGGAAGATGGTAGAAAATAGACTCATTGTGGGAGGCAATGGCTTGCCTACAATCTTGGTCAGTATGGACGATAGTGTTGAATGGATTTCCCAATGCACAATCATGTATGGTCTTTTCGAAGAGAGCCCAGTCGCCAATGACCAATGCACTCGCGGATTTTCCATGAACTCCATGTGCCAATGCCTTACACACAATTTCCGGTCCGATTCCGGCTGGATCGCCCATAGGAATAGCAAGCACCAATTTTCTAGACATGAGAACACCTCCTCGATAACGGAACTATACCAATATCACCTTGGTGACGCAATAGAATGGACGGTCTCAGAACCTTTGGACAAGGTCAGAATCTTGGTATCGGTACATTCCGCTTCGTTTGGAAAATATAAAAGTAGGTTCCTACCGTTAAAAACCCGATTGACAGATGGAACCTTCTCTTCTACTGTGTACCTATCGGTACCTGAGAGGGGGGACTGCCATGAAATACCATGATGAGGATGAATGGGAAGACAAATACTTCGATGACGATTTCGAAGAAGATGAAAGTATAGAAATCGATGATGATTTCGATCCTAACGAACTCAGGGAAGATGATGACTACGATGAGTTTGAGGATGAAGACGAGGATGAGGATCTCGATGGATTTTTCCTTGATGATGAGGAGACTGAAATCATTGAAGAAGAGGAAGAGGAAGAAGATTTCCTATTCGACGATGATGTAATCGATGAAGAGGAAGACCCCTTCGATTATTGATCTCCTTTCCACCATTTTTCCATACTGGACTGAAAACTGTTGCATGGGCATCCTATGCAACAGTTTTTTTATATTCACCCTCCAGAAAAAAAATGTACAGATTATCTTATGTTTCTATTTACAGAAACATAAGAAGGCGCTATAGTCCTATCATTCGGAATTTGAGGAGTATCGAAATGAGAGGATTGAAAAAAATTGTAGGACTATTGGCTATAGGCGTGGCTTTCATAGGAGTGATTTCAGCCACAGGAGAGATGGAAGTCGGTGAATCGACATCGATCCGCATCGGTGTCTCGAAAATAGTGACCCACCCTGCGCTTGATGCGATAGAAAAAGGAATGGTGGACTATCTTGATGAACAGGGATTCACTATCTCTTATGATTCCCAAAGCGCAAATGGTGATATTTCCACTGCAGCCTCGATAGCCCAGAAATTCAAAGCAGACAAAGTAGATCTCGCTGTCGGTATAGGCACACCTGTTGCCCAGGCTCTCGCCAACGTCTTTACCGAGACTCCGGTAGTATTTGGAGGGATAACAGATCCACTCGAAGCTGGACTCGTTCCGACCTATGAGCCTAATGATGGAAATGTGGGTGGAGTCTCAGACAAAAATCCCGTATTTGATCAGATAAAACTTTTCTCTGAACTCACCGGTGCAAAAACTATTGGAATCGTATTTACCAGCGGTGAGGCGAATGGTGTGCAGCTGAAAGATCTCGTGGAATCTGCAACAAAAGAATTGGGATTGCAATTCGTTTCTGCAGGAGTTTCCAATTCGGCAGAAGTAAAATCGGCTATACTTTCTATAGCGAATAGGATTGATGGACTCTATGTAGGCACTGATAATACGGTAGTTTCAGCAATTTCTAGTCTCAGTGAAGTTTGTGCAAGTGCTGGTATTCCCCTATTCACAGCGGATCCAACCAGTGCCGAAGGATTGGATTACTTCATGGTTTGGGGTTTCAATTACTACAAACACGGAAGGAAGACCGGAGAAGCTGTCGCACAAGTCTTGAAAAATGAGAAAACAGCTGGAGAATTGGGAACCATCTTCATTACCGATCCTGCTGATTTCGAGCTATGGTTCAACCTAGAGGTTGCAAAGCGATTGGGAATCACTATCCCGAAGCAGTATCTGGACTCGGCTGCAGTTCTCTACACCGGTAATTGAGTTCAAACGGAGCGAGGGCTGTTGAGGTAAAGTTTGGACACCTCTCGCTTTTCTTGGGATATTGGTACTTTTCATTGGTATCGGAACACTGGCAAGGGGTGGGACTTGGGGCCTACCCCTTATGTATTGAGGAACCGTATTGTCAAATATATGAATATCGCTCGTATTTTTATGCATCGTTTTGCATAGCCATCTTTACAAAAATGTAACGTCGGTCTATAGTGACCATCAAACCATATGCTAAGGAGCTTTGTATGAAAAAAGCTAGTATCCTGTTGCTCTTGTCCTTCGTGCTTGCGATGCCTCTCTCCGCCGCCGGTACTCAAGAATCGGCTGCTGCGAAAGAACCATTGGTCGGTGTATCTAAATTCTTGGCTCACCCTGCCCTCGACGCCGTAGAAGTCGGTATGCAGGACCACCTGGAATCTGTGGGTAAGAGCGTCCGTTTCGATTTCCAGAATGCCAATGCAGATGTTTCGGCTTCAGCTCAGATTGCCCAGAAATTCAAGGCAGACAATGTGGATATCGCTGTAGGTATCGCCACTCCTACTGCACAGGCTCTTGTAAATGTTTTCACTGACATTCCTGTCGTGTTCTCAGCTATTACAGATCCACTTGGAGCCGGCCTCGTAACTACCTATGATACTCCCTATACCGAAAACACAACCGGTGTATCGGATATGAACCCTGTCGACGCCCAGATTGAACTATTAGCCCGCTTGACCGGAGCTAAAGTAATCGGAAACGTTTATGCTAGTGGAGAGGCGAACGGGGTCACTCTGATGGAACAAGCTAAGGCAGCAACTGAAAATCTTGGACTTGAATTTGTGACTGCTGCTGTTTCCAATACCGCTGAGGTCATGCAGGCGACCCAATCGATCATCGGAAGAGTTGATGCAATTTATATTGCTACTGACAACACCGTAATTAGCGCACTGCCATCTGTAGATGATGTGGCATCCAAAGCGAATGTCCCCCTCATGGCAGCCGACCCCTCGAATGTAGAAGGTTTGGACTTCCTAGTCGCATGGGGCTTCGATTATTACAAAATCGGCCTTGCTACAGGAAAAATCATCGAACAATTGCTCGATGGGAAAGAGCCCGGCGAGATCGGAACCGTTTTCCTTACCGATCCAACCGACTTCGAACTTTGGTTCAATCTTGACGTAGCCGCAAAATTAGGGATAACTATTCCTGATGACCTGAAGGACTCGGCTGCAGTAGTAATTCAGGATGGTCAAAAAATCGTCAGATAGGATGTATTGATGTTAGAAGGAATTTTTGTTGATGGATTGATATTTTCCATCATGGTCATCGGTGTGTTGATTTCATACCGGATACTGGACTTTGCCGATTTGACCTGCGACGGCTCCTTTGCTACAGGAGCCGCCGTAGCGACAATGGCAATAGTCAACGGAACAGGGCTGGTGACAGCCCTTTTGCTTGCCTCCCTATCGGGAGCGATCGCAGGTGTCGTCACTGCAACAATCCATAACAGATTGAAGGTTCCAGGATTGCTTGCCGGTATACTTACCATGACGATGCTCTATTCGATCAATATCCGTATCCTTGGTGGAAGGGCGAATGTACCTTTGTTGAGGATAACGACATTGTATACGAAATTTCCCGAGATCTTCAGTATGCTCTCGACATCTTGGGCTCTTCTCGTGGGAACATTGATCATCGTTCTGGTGATTAAGCTAATCATCGACATCTTTTTCAGGATGGATCTGGGAATTGCCATTGGAGCATTGGGTAGCAATGAACAGATGATCATCAGCATGGGAATGAATCCCAAGCTTCTGAAGGTTATCGGCATGGCTATTTCAAACGGCCTTATCGCCCTCTCTGGGGGTCTCCTGGCTCAATACCAAGGATTTGCCGATGCTAACCTTGGGCAGGGAATGGTCGTTCAGGGATTAGCTGCAATCATGATTGGAGAATTCTTATTCGATAGCAATAAGATATCACTTATCACGTTGAGAGTTGTTTTTGGTGCGATCATCTACAAGGCATTGATGTTCCTCGGCCGATATTACGGCTACTACATCAATCTCACACCGAGTGACCTGAAACTCCTCACAGGTATACTGGTTATCGTATCCCTCATCGTTGCCCAAACGAGGAATGCCGCATCCAGTGCCGATGCCAGGAAAAAAGCCTTACGAAGAAACAAGGTTAGAAGGGAAGCTGAAGTGAAGGAGTCAAACCATGTTGAAAATTGAACAAGTCTCCAAGGTCTTCTATCCCGGAACAGTTAATGAGAAGACAGCGATCGAATATTTGAATCTCGATGTCAAACCTGGGGATTTCATCACCGTTGTAGGAAGTAATGGCTCAGGGAAAAGTACGTTGTTTAATCTCATTGCAGGCAGCTACCCCGTAACCGGCGGTCGTATCAGCCTCAATGGCAAAGATGTCACAAATACCCCCGAGTACAAACGAGCTTTTACTATTGGACGAATATTCCAGGATCCTACGAAAGGCACAGCCGCCGCCATGTCCATAGAAGACAACATGGTTACCGCTTTGCATAAAGGAATGAAGAGTCTCAAGATCACTCTAAATAGCGCTGTACGAGAGCATTTTCGTGATGAATTGAAACAACTTTCCATGGGTTTGGAAGACCGGCTTAAGGATAATGTAGGATTGCTCTCAGGTGGACAAAGGCAAGCTTTGACCCTTTTGATGACGGTATTGAGTAAGCCTCAGATGCTGTTATTGGATGAACATACGGCTGCTTTGGATCCCCGTAATGCTCAGATTGTGATGGATCTCACCACAAAATTCATCAAAGAATACAACCTAACATCACTTATGGTAACCCATAACATGCAACATGCCATTGATTTTGGAAATCGATTGATCATGATGGATGAAGGGAAAATAATCCTTGATCTCTCAGAAGAAGAGAAACAAACTCTTACAGTGGCAAAATTGGTTCAGAAATTCAAGAATATCAAAAAACGCGATTACGCTTCGGATGAGGACCTGCTCGTTACCTGATCCCTGTATATACAAAAAAAGAGGCTCAGTGCAAAAATCTGGGGGAACGAGGCTTGTAGTAGGGTCTCCTGGAAGCAGCCATGAGCTTGAGGAAGAAGT
>NZ_JBMDYO010000007.1:0-98367 GCF_049310885.1 Pleomorphochaeta sp. DL1XJH-081 | reverse complement strand
CTGGGAGCGATCGGGATGTTCTCCTCGCTGTATGACCTCCAGCAGGTCAGCATGACGGTGTTCCAACCGCGATTGGCGAATGTGGGTACCTTCACGATGGATGTTGGAGAGCTCCTCGAATGGGCTGACTCGTTCCTCAAGCCCCGTGCCGAGCTCGCGTTCACAGGCCAAGGGGAATTCTGCTCGGGACCGCACTGCCGCTTTTGCAAGGTGAAGGCCACCTGCCGCAAGCGCGCCGAGGCTAATTTGGACCTTGCACGCTATGAGTTCGCCAAGCCTGTACTGCTGGGAGATCACGAGATTGCTGAGATCCTCACGCAAGCTGATGAGCTGGCTTCTTGGGTAAGTGATGTAAAGGCCTACGCTTTTTCGCTCCTGGAGAAAGGAGGAACGCTTGAAGGCTTCAAGCTGGTGGAAGGTCGTTCGATACGGCGCTATACCGATGAGGCCGCTGCAGCTGAGGCTGTGAGATCGGCTGGCTTCGATCCCTATGAGCACAAGGTATTGGGTATTACGGCAATGACCAATTTGCTGGGAAGGACACGTTTCAACGAGATCTTGGGTTCGCATGTAGTGAAGCCCAAAGGCAAACCGACGCTTGTGCCGGAGGGCGATAAACGGCCGGCGATCACAATACACGATTTCATGGAGGAAAAGTAAATGTCAAACACAAAAGTCATCACCGGCAAGGACACCAGATGGTCGTACCTTGCAGTCTGGGAACCCAAGTCCATCAATGGCAGCACACCAAAGTATTCGGTATCGCTGATCATCCCAAAAAGCGATAAGGCCACCGTGCAGAAAGTTAAAGCTGCCATTGAGGCTGCGTATGCCGAGGGAGAGGCGAAGCTGAAGGGAAATGGCAAGAGCGTCCCGCCACTTGCATCACTGAAGAACCCCCTGCGCGACGGGGATATCGACCGCCCCGATGATGCGGCGTATGCGAATGCGTTCTTCGTCAACGCCAACAGCGCCACCGCACCAGGGATCGTGGATGCCAATTGCAACCCGGTGATCAATCGAACGGAAGTGTACTCGGGTGTCTTTGGAAGAGCTTCTATCTCCTTCTATGCGTTCAACTCAAACGGCAACCGTGGTATCGCCTGCGGGCTGAACAACCTGCAGGTACTGCGCGACGGAGAGCCCTTGGGTGGGAGGGCGAGCGCGGAGAGCGATTTCGTCACCGATGACGAGGATGATTTCCTTGCCTGATAGAAAGCGGGGAGGGCGGTGGGTGCATCTGCCGTCCTTCCCGATCCTCCCACTACTACAGCCGATCACTGATGCCAGGAGCCTAGAATGCATTACTTGAATGTGGATATTGAATCGTATTCGTCAGAGAACCTCGCCAAGAGTGGAGTTTTTCGGTATTGCGATGCTGAGGACTTCGAGATCCTTTTGTTTGGCTACAGCGTTGATGGCGGACCGGTACAGGTGGTCGATCTCGCCCGGGGCGAAAAGATCCCTCAAGAGATACTCGGAGCGCTCACCGATACCAGTGTGGAAAAGTGGGCGTTCAACGCTGCCTTCGAGCGAATCTGTCTCTCGCGCTATTTGGGACTGCCCACAGGCACGTACCTGGATCCGTCATCCTGGCGCTGCACGATGATCTGGTCGGCGTACCTTGGACTACCACTGTCGCTCATGGGAGTGGGAGTGGTACTGGGTCTAGAGAAGCAAAAGCTCTCAGAGGGCAAAGATCTGATCCGGTACTTTTGCATCCCGTGTGCTCCTACGATCACCAATGGGGGACGCAGAAGGAATCGTCCTGCCGATGCTCCAGAGAAGTGGAATCTCTTTGTCGATTACAACAAACGTGATGTTGAAGTCGAGCTTGCCATCCACCAACGCCTAGGGAGGTTTCCTGTGCCCGATGCCATTTGGGATGAGTACCACCTGGATCAGCTTATCAATGATCGCGGCGTGCTGGTCGATCGCCAGCTGGTACGTAGTGCGATCGAGATGGATGGTCTTTCTCGGCAAGAGCTGGTGTCCCGGATGCAGGAGATCACAGACCTGGAAAATCCCAACTCGGTCGCGCAGGTGAAGACCTGGCTGGCTGAGAATGGTCTCGAGGTCGACTCGCTGGGTAAAAAGGATGTGATCTCCGCTTTGGATGGTGCTCCGCGTGAGATCAAGGAAGTGCTTGAGCTCAGGCTCCAACTGGCCAAATCGTCGATCAAGAAGTACCAGGCGATGGAGAACGTAGCTTGTTCTGACGATCGTGCTCGGGGCATGTTCCAATTTTATGGGGCGAATCGTACCGGAAGGTGGTGCCTCACCGGTGATCATGAGGTACTGACCATACACGGATGGGAGCGTTTGGATGAGTGGAAGGGTGGACTGATTGCCAGTTGGAGCCCAGTGAACGAGGGGGTGGTATTTTCCCATGCGAAAGCTCTTTGTTTCGATTATGCAGGTCCCATGTATGAATACCGCAGTAACCGCATAGCTCAAGTTAGCACACCCGATCACAAGATGTACTTCAAAAGACAAAGATGGGGGGCTTGGAGTGTCGGTACGGTGGAACAGATGGCGACAGGACCGGCGTGCATACCGTTCACCGGGTATCGGATGGTGAAGGGGCGGCCGGACAATGATGCGCTGCGGGTGCTCGTCATGACGCAGGCCGATGGACATTACGCCGAGGATGGGTCTGTCTGTTACAACTTCACCAAGCAAAGGAAGATCGAACGCTGCAAAACCCTGCTCAGAAGGGCAGCTCTGGTGTACACCCTTTCCGTCTACGATCAGGCTGACCGGAAATACCACCGCTTCCGAATCGCAAACAGGGATGTGCCAATGTGGCTCCGTCAATTTCGATCCAAGACTTACGGCACATGGCTATTTGATGAAAGCGCAGATATTTTCTTTGACGAGCTCCCCCATTGGGACGGTTATCGTCCGGCTCCCAACAGCATCCAGTATTCCACCTGCAACAAGGTGAATGCCGACATGGTCCAGGCTTTCGCCCACATGTCCGGCAGGGTGGCGAGCCTCAAGCTGAGGAAAGAGCCCCCTCATCGGTCATCTAGGATGGATAATTTTACGGTGAGCGTGTGGTTGACTCCGGGGAATTGCCATGAGATTTCCAAGAAGCCGACAATATCCGACTTCAAAGGAAAGGTCTTCTGTGCACAAACCCAATCGGGATACTTCCTGGTAAGAAGGGACGGCCGGGTGTGGGTGACAGGCAATTCAGGAAGACTAATTCAAGCCCAAAATCTGAAAAGAAACAGTATCGAGGACCTTGCTGTCGCCAGGACCTTAGTGAAGGGTGGCGATTACGAGGCGGTGAAGCTGCTCTATGGTGATGTGCCAGATACGCTTTCCCAGCTCGTCCGAACAGCCTTCATTCCGAGAAGAGGCCATCGTTTCATCGTGTCCGACTTCTCGGCGATCGAGGCACGAGTACTCTCCTGGCTCGCTGGGGAGACTTGGCGTATGGATATCTTCGCCGAGGATGGGGATATCTACTGTGCGTCTGCTTCTCAGATGTTCAAAGTTCCCGTCGAGAAACACGGTGAAAATGCCCATCTGAGGCAGAAAGGTAAGGTATCCGAATTGGCGCTTGGTTATAACGGATCGGTAGGGGCACTGAAGGCGATGGGTGCCTTGGATATGGGTCTTGCCGAGAGTGAGCTCAAGCTCTTGGTGGATGCATGGCGCCAGTCCAATCCGAACATCGTCAAGCTCTGGTGGGATGTCGACAAAACGGTGATCCAAGCAGTCAAGGATAGGTCCACGACCAATACACACGGTATAAGATTCTCCTATGAGAGTGGCTTTCTGTTCATCACCTTGCCATCTGGCCGGAGGCTCGCATATGTGAAACCCCGCATCGGTACCAACGTATTCGGTAGCGACTGTGTCACCTATGAGGGGGTGGGGGCTACGAAGAAGTGGGAACGTATCGATACATTTGGTGGAAAATTGGTAGAAAATGTTGTGCAGGCGATCAGTCGCGATCTGCTATGCTACGCCATGCAGCAACTTGAAGCCGCCGGATGCCACATCGTGATGCACATCCATGACGAAGTGGTCATTGAAGCACCGATGGACATGGAGGTCGACGAAGTCGGTAGGATCATGAGTATCGTGCCATCTTGGGCTGAAGGCTTGATGCTGAATGCGGCGGGGTATGAAGCGGAGTTTTATATGAAGGATTGAAAACTTTCACAATATTTATTACTGCGATTGGTGCTTATCTCTATTCGAGGTTATGAGTATGTTACCATTTACACTTTCAAATTAGTAAACGAGGGAGTCTACCATACTAGGTGACCCCCTCGTTTATAGTTTTCAACTAATAGCACGATATCAATATTGTAAGGCCCCCATGGACCAATTATCAGGATCTCTCTCATTTTGGGCTGAATCGTATGAAATCAGGTTGGCCACCTCTAAACTTGTTACAGAATATGTAACCCCCAATTCATCAATGTAAGCTTGTATTAAGCTGGAAGTAAGACTAACTCCTCCGAACTTAAGTGAATCGCTTGTACCGGAATTTAACGAATAGTCATTAGATGAGTAGCCGTTAAAAATCGAGGTTTTTGACCATAATGGATCTTCTGTTCCAACAGGTTCACCAATGTTTCCAATCATTTTTGATTCATCTAGTCCAGTTCTTGATGTAGTAAATTCTGATGCTTGAGTAACATAATAAACACCAGTTGTTCCTTGTGGAGCGAACCAGGCTGTTGTTAGGTCAAAGAATGCATTATGACTGATGTGTTTTGGCATAACTGTTCCAGTGCTACTATAAATTCCATACCGCGGACCTCTACTTGCTTTCGAATATAATATATTATTCGAAAGCACCGCGGATCCACTACCCAAATATATTCCGTAAGAGGTTTCATCAGCTGCTCCAGAGTCGCCACCTTCGATGGAATTATTGAGTATTAAGGGATTACTGTTTGATGAGTAAATTCCGTAGACAGGACCGCCAAAACTCGTTATTCGACCCACATTAATGACATTTCCTGCGACTACCATATTTGAAGAGGATAAATACAGTCCATAGGCAAGAGAAGCCCCACTCGTTGTTGAAATCTGATTGTTAATCAAAACCGAAGGAGAGTTAGTAGCATAGTATGCTACACCACTGCCAGCAAATGCACTTTCCAAGGATTGAATAGAATTTCCAGTAATTACGCTATTGGAACTGTTTTCATAGATAGCTCTTGTCCCCAACGTTGCTCCAAAGGAGCTTGTTGGCCCTCCTCCTTTCGCCATTATGTTGCTGTCAATAATTGTCGAGGATGAATCGATGTTATGGATTCCATAAGAGTATCCATAGAATCCACTGGAATTCAGGCCTTGACTTGAAATTGATGAATTATCAACAATTACCTCGGTAGCTTGGTTGTTCTGCATTCCTATTGTATTGCTGCCACCAAATGAGGTTTCAACCTCAGATGACTCACCGTTGGTAAAAGCCTGTATGCGTAACATAGCTGCAGCCAAGATCACTGTGGTAAATAAGAGTCATGTTCCGCTCTCTATCAAACAAGAGGTAGGGCTCACGGTGGAATCTGTACTACTGTTACAGGATGACTATAGTCTGTATGCCTTTCCATTGGATGAGATACCGTTTGACCATCTACTGCAGGACTTGGATTCCCATCTACTCTCTGCTTTGGCCTTTAGATTCGTAGAAACAGGTCATACTGGTTACTTTGATCTGCAAAACTGTACCTTGTTCATTCAAGGGCCGTCTTGGCGCTTCAGTAGGTTTCCATGGCTGAAACGGGAACCGGCACTTGTCACACAGACCTATGCCTATATGGTGCTTGTAGCTGGGAAAGAACGATCGGTTGTAGCATGTGATGGAAGTGAAAAGCGCGAGTGTTTGTTTTGTGAACAATTTGCAGGTGAAGTTATCAGCGTGATCCATCGACTGATATTCAGAGCTGCCATTACGGGAGATATGCCTGAAGAACCCTATTTCAATCCTCGTGGAGCGTGGGAAGAGGCTATGAAAGATTGGCAGGTGTTATTAGCACACGATGATTGGGAACACCTATTTGAGACACTATGCAGCCCCGACTATCAAAAGCATACGATGGATTCGACTTGGTTATCTCTGATCAATGAATCGTATCGAGCCGACTATGCAATGCTGAAAGAGGTGCTTCGTTTCTTGTATGACTGGGTAGAGCAGGTATTGGAAACAGAGGAGGGCATTACAGCTTATTGCATATGGTAGACAATAAAGAGTTCATGAGAATTTTAGAAGAAGCATATTGGTGGAAGGTAGACTCCTATACAGAATATGACGAGCATGCAATCGCTATCGAGCTAGTGATGATGCAGGTTATCGATACATCAGCGATAGCCTTAGCTGATGGGTTCCCTCCGAGGAGGGAGATTGGTCGATATCGTTTATACCGGATTACCTCTGGGTCAAAACAACTACCGGAAAAAGAGGCCTCGACCGAAGAGTTTGCTAAACGATGTAAAGCTGAGAGTGAACAGTTAGGATATCCGGTCATGGTCACGTGGCGAGATGGAAGACCAAGATCTCATCCAATGGATTGGTATTCTGTAGTACAAAAGGAAGGCAATTCTTTCTTTCTCAGATCATGGGATGGAAAGATCTTCGATACGGTAAAGGCCTTCGCCTTGGCCTTCAATCGAGAGCATATGGGAGCATGGGAATACCTGCTAAAAGATAATCGATGGCACTACGAAGATGAAGAAATTTCTTACCACTATAATTACAGTGGAAAAGGGGTCCCTGATAAACTGGATCTCTCTCTGCAGCTCGTTCAAAAGCACACCTCAATTGGAAAGGTGACTGCAGGCCTTTGTCGACAAGAGGGACAAATCTACGTCCCCTGTGTTATGAATAACGAGACAGGTAAAGGGTTTTTCTTTCGGGTCCCCTATGAAACTGTGATCGAGATAACAGCAAGAGATATTCCTAAAGGGGCTCCATTCACCCCCTTCCAACAATTACAAGCTATAGAGAAGCTTGTTCCAAAGATCGTGTATGATTTAGAGGGATGGAAGATTCATTCAAGTGAAGATTTAGTAATTGATGTTGATGTCAAATCCACTACCACTGGTAAGATACCTATCAGAAATCGATACCGATTGCCAATCGGTTACTACAAAAAGAGACTGAGTACGGAAGATAGCTCAGTGCTCATCTTTCAGGCATTGGATAGCAACACGAGTGAAGCCCTGCGCGAAGAAAAAATGGATTTGGTATTCGACCTAGAGCGTGTAGATCGGTTTTGGAGTGAAAGCATTTTCACCCATCCTTGGATCAATGCATATGGGCATCTGGAATTTCTCAACGGAGCGAGCTTTGCCCCTTCATGGATCGTACACAGAGGAATGCTAGTAGCGGTTTTAAAATCGGATTAAAAACTTCTTCGAACGATGGTGAAAGAGACCGAATACCACAATAATCATACGTCGCAATTTTACGGCGTATGTTCCCTCCCAATCGTGTATTCTGATTTAAGTATATGAAGCAATGCGTCTTGGAGAGTAGATCAATTTGGGCTAGATTTTTAGTTATGAGGCATAGATGATTTTCGGCTAGATTAATTATGAGGCAATGCGATATGTTGACAAAGTTGGCGATAATATCTAGAGTGCTGTAGTCAAGAGGAGTTGTACTTAATGACAAAGGGACAATCTGAGGCGAGAATAAGCGAAGCGGTAAGTGCCTTTGAAATGAATTACATGGGACGTGGTCCCAAACAAATTAAAACGACAATTTGTCAAGACTTGATAATTATTCGGCTAAAGGGCTTCCTAAGTCAGGTTGAAAGAAAACTGGCAGAGAGTAGTCAGGGCGTTGAGTTGTTGAAGCAGGTCAGGACCAGTTTGTTTGAAAGTGCTTGTGAATATTTTGAGAAGCAAATCAAAGAAGTGGTCGATGTCAATATTGTAAGTTTGCATTCCGATGTCAGTACGCGGACAGGGGAGAAGGTTATAGTCATTACGTTGGCAGAAAATTTGGAGAATACATTTTCCAAGTAGTAGTTTGAACATATAGAATTTTATCAGAGGACCCAAAGGTTCTCTTGGAAGACAAAGGAAAGGGTTTTAAACCAGTTCCGAAGTAATCCAGTGTTTGTCGGTAGTTGCCGATAGATGCTGGATTTTTTTTGGCCCAAAGAGGCATGCAGGCAAACTGCAAGGAGGACACCATAGATGGTGGGTAAGAGAGTCAGTACAGGTGTATCGTTTTCGAAGGAATCGCACTGCAATTCAAGTAAGGATCTATTGCAGTCGAAGGAATTCTACCTGCTTATGGAGTTGTACTGCAACAACATAGCAGAGAAAGATGGGAATCAGGTTGCGTTACTCAATCAGCATTTCACCGAAGAAGGGTATGTAGATTGTTGGCGCATACCCCATTTGATGCTCGACATACACGAGAAGAACTATGAATCACATCTTAGCACGCTAGATTCTACAGATTTCCTGTCTGGATTCTTCGATTTTTTGTTTGGATTTTACAACTACACCATGGGGATGTATGAACCCTATCTGCTAGGAGCATGGGCGTCTGAGAACGAAAAGGAAGCTTTGCTTCATATCGCCATGTGCAGGGATCAGACAAATCTCATCATGGATACCATGAGTCAGATAATTGAGAACCTTGATCACTATAAAATCACGGGAAGGGGAAACTAATGAGCAATATGATAGAAAAAATGGTTTTGCCAAAGGAATTGCAAGTAGTATTGTCAAAAGGGAACAAGGTAATGATTCCCGAAACCAGGCAAGAGATGTTGGAAGCAGCGATGGGTGGAAAAGGCTGCGACTATTTTGAGGTGTCGTACGATGTTCCCGGTAAAGGAAGCATAGTCGAGGCGACTGTCGCTAGATGCAAGAATGGTGCTGTCGTCAACTACCCTGATCTCTACATGAGACGTCGTGATCCTAACTGCATGTTGATAGCTGATCAAGGCGATACCGACAAGACTCGCTATTTTGAAAAGTATGGAACCGATTTCTCTACACTTAGAGAACTAACCTTCGATTGGTTATCTACAACGGATCTGATTCTGATGCCTTTCACCGCGGGAATCAAGGAGATGGGAGGTCCTGCATTATTGGTGGCTCCGGCTAATGCCGGGTTCTTCGCTGGTGGACTAGCTGATCTCCAGGGATTCATACCGGCTAGTGAGATTCCTGAGGGTTTTACACCAACAGCAATCATCTACCTTGCACCAACGTTCCGACATACCCATTTCAATGGAAAGCAAATGGTAGTGCACAATAGGTTGGAAACAGTGTATGAGATGTTTGCTTATAATCTATATCCAGGACCCAGTGCGAAAAAAGGTGTCTACGGCGTACTCCTGGACATTGGTGAAAAAGAGGGATGGGTTACCGCCCATGGATCGACTGTGATGGTAGTCACACCCTATGACAACGTAATCACTATTATGCATGAGGGAGCCAGTGGCGGTGGAAAGAGTGAAATGATTGAGAAGATTCACAGAGAAATGGATGGAAGAATTCTTCTCAGTCAGAACACATTGACGAATGAAAAGATGTACCTCGACTTGATTGAGCCCTGTGAACTTAATCCAGTGACCGACGATATGGCTTTGTGCCACCCTGCAATGCAAAACTCGAGTGGGAAGCTTGTAGTGGGGGATGCTGAGGACGGTTGGTTCCTCCGAACTAACCACATCACAAAGTATGGTACTGATCCATACCTAGAGGAATTGACTATACATCCCCAAGAACCGCTTATTTTCCTCAATTACGAAACCTCCCCTGGTTCTACCTGTTTGATCTGGGAACACACCTTGGATGCTCCTGGCAAACCTTGTCCAAATCCTCGGGTTATCATGCCCCGAAGACTGGTGACGAAGATTGTCGATCAACCTGTCGAAATCGACATCCGGAGTTTTGGCGTACGGACACCTCCTTGCTCAATGGAACATCCAACCTACGGTATTATTGGCCTGTTCCATATCCTCCCTCCGGCTTTGGCCTGGCTATGGAGGTTGGTGGCCCCTCGAGGACACGACAATCCAAGCATCACCGATACGGAAGGTATGAGTAGTGAGGGAGTCGGTTCCTATTGGCCTTTCGCTACCGGGAGGATGGTCGATCAGGCAAACCTGTTGCTCAAGCAGATTGTGGATTATCCGAATACCCGCTATATATTGGTTCCCAACCAGTATATCGGAATATACAAAGTCGGATTCATGCCACAATGGATCGCGCGGGAATATCTTGCGAGACGGGGCAGTGCCAAATTCCAACCACATCAACTCAATACTTCCCGAAATCCACTCCTTGGATATTCCATTGCTAACGTGAAAGTAGATGGAGTCAATATTCCCAAAGAATTGCTGGAAGTCAACCGGCAGATTGAGGTAGGAGAACAGGGCTATGATGCGGGGTCAATCATTCTTTCGAACTTTTTCAAGAAGGAGTTGGAGAAATTCCTGACTCCTGAATTAGATCATCTAGGACGCAGAATCATTGAGACATGTCTGAACGATGGAGCGCTAGAAGAATATGTAAAACTAATTCAAATGAGGATATAAGCATGTTTTCCATCATATTCACTCGCAGAAATTATTAAGGAGATTCTATCGAATGATACTTATCATGTTTGGAGCGCCTGGTGTTGGAAAAGGAAGCCAGGCGAGATTTCTTTCGGAAGCATTGCAAATTCCACATATCTCGACCGGGGATTTATTTCGTGAAAATGTTGCTAACCGTACCGAACTGGGAAAGCTAGTGAAAATCCATATGGATAACGGATCGCTGGTGCCGGATGAGATGACCATAGGATTAATAATGGATCGGATTCGTCAAGCCGACTGCAAGCAAGGATTCATTCTTGACGGATTTCCGAGAACGATTTCCCAAGTTGAGCATTTAGAAAAGAGCTTGAAAGCAGAAATGCGGGCTATCGATACAGTAGTCAATATTACTCTGGATGATGCGAAAATCATTGATCGTGTGACGGGTAGGCGTATCTGTCCATCATGTAATTCTGTCTACCATCTGGCATACCATAAACCTTACAGTGTGGGTCGATGCAACAACTGCACTACCGATCTCGTACAACGGGTCGATGACACAGAATCAACTGTATTGAGGAGATTACAAGTGTACTATGCCCAAACGGAACCGGTGCTATCATATCTAAGAGACAGGTATGCGGTGGTGGATGTAGTAAGTGAAGACGATATCAACGATACGACGCGAAAAATTTATAGTAGCCTGGATCTGGCTGTACATGGGGCTTCCAATAAAGATGCTCGATATATGCGATTGCCCAGCGGTTGTGCTTGATCTATAAATTGAACGAGTGGGGAGGGACCAGTATATGGTCCCCTCTCCCGAGCGAATACAAGCAACGTAGGCATCCTCGGGTCATCACTTCCGCTGGAGATTGAATGATGTTCTTTGCGGCAGGACACCTGCTCATTTAGCTATTAAAATGGAACTAATGAAGTATTTTCATTCAATCTCAGAATCATCATTGACGTGGGCCTTTGGATCCTTTCGGAGCAAACTTCGTTATCTATGGGTCCACGATTGTGCGGTACTTTGTAAAATCGTAGTTTTCGATACGGCACCCGATTTGTTTTTTCGTCTACAAAGTTGCTCGTCTCCTATGAGTTTATTTCTGAAGAAAAACAGTAAGGACCAATAGGTGGCTAGCAAGGAGAAACCCTTAACAGTCAGTTGGCCTTATCATGTGGCTTAATGGTTATTTGCAGCTTTTCGAAGTCTATTATTGACTGCGATTCCAATTCCGGTTTCCGGTAGTAGCTTAACCACGATCAGTGAGAGTGATAGGCGATCGAGCTTTCTCATTGCCTGATACAATCGTTTAGCGGCCTCTTTCGGATCTGAAGAGAGACTCAGATATTCTACCGGTCCATGAAAGTCTTCAGTACTTTTTCCAAAGAGAAGTACACCCACATCACTTCTTGATGCATAATCGCTCGGATTTTCGACTATTTGGAGTGGGGTGGCTGTAGCGTAGTGGCTGGGGAGCATACCGGGACTGGTCGTTGATTCCTCAACGCTGTCGTGTTGATCCGACAATACTTTGCCGATACATGCCTCTATAGCCTTCTGGTCTATGCCCCCGGGTCTAAGAATCCTAGGTGTCTTTCCAAGAAATGATATCACGGTAGATTCGATACCCACGATGCATGCCCCTCCGTCGATAATCGCATCGTATGTTCCCCCCAACTGTTGCTCCACATGTTGTGCGGTTGTCGGGCTTGTACAACCGAAAAGGTTTGCACTTGGGGCGGCAATCGGTTTACCTGCGAGGCGAATCAGTTCGCGGGCCAATGGATTACTGGGCATTCTTATTGCTACCGAAGGACTATCGGCAGTCACTATCGAAGGTACCAATGAGGATTTGGGAAGCACGACAGTCAACGGTCCAGGCCAAAAATGTGCTGTTAACGCTTTTGCTTTCTCAGGAAATTCGGTCACTAACGGTAGCATCTGCTTCGTATCGGACACATGTACGATCAACGGGTCGTAGAATGGACGTTTTTTGGCTGCAAAGATCTTTTGAACAGCTACCGGATTTGTCGCATCCGCACCGAGTCCATAGACGGTCTCCGTCGGTAGGACGACGAGGCCGCCTTCTCTCAAAATTCCCGCTCCTTCTTGGAGGCCTTGAAGGAGGTTTTTGTAGGGAGAAGGATGAGACAGTATCCAAGATGCCATATCACTATAGGTGTGAAAGCAGATAGTGAGCACTTCTGGAAGAACTGTTTCTGTTCCAAGATTCTTCAGGTCACAAAAGATCGATAATTTTGTACCAGCTTGAACGAGAAGTCTGCGTTCGACAGGGATACCATAGTTTCGTGAGAATTCCTCAATATGGGTACGTGTTGAGTCTTCACTTTGGGAGAATGTATCTTTTCCAGTCAGGTAATCTGCGGTTTCAGAGAATTTGACTTCAGATTCTAATAGGAGGGAACTTAGATGAGATTCAGTTGGATGATCCGAAATCTCTCCTTCTCCTGCAATCACCAGATGGTGGTGATGTTGCAATTCGTGCAATGCAGAAACTACGTCATCGACAACCCCCCGATGGTTCGCTGGCATGTTGGAAGAAAATAGTTCATCGGTAAGGGATTTCTTTTCGAGAAAGATGACCAAACCATTGGAATAATCCTTTTTGATGTGGTTTTCGTTCTGCAATGTCATCAACAATCTCCTCTATATGTATGTTCTGAAGCCATTTGTGTTCAATCCAATGCATTATATACGTACTATGAGAGCCGAATCAACAGATTGCTCTGATATCTGCAGTGCATTTGTTGGAGGGACTTTGATCAAGTTGGTGATGTGGTTGAAGTAGAATGTGATATAGTAATAAGAGCTAAGCATAGGGGAGGGAAGTACTCTGAAACGTATACTCATACTGCATACTGGCGGGACCTTCGGAATGTTGGAGAAGGAGGGGGTATGGAAACCCAATGAACGTATCTCCAAAGACGATCTTCTATCGGTCGTACCCGAATTAGAACTGCTTGCACAAATCGATGTGGTGGTCCCCTATATCCAAGATAGTGCCGAGTTGACGTTGGGACATATCAATCTGCTTGCTTCTACCATTGCTGACAATCGTGATGCATTCGATGGATTTGTGGTAATCCACGGTACCGATACGATGGCCTACTCGGCTTCTGCACTCTCTTTCATGTTGGCGGGTCTTGGCAAACCGGTGGTATTCACAGGTTCCCAACGTCCTTTCATGCAGATACGAACGGATGCGAAAAGCAATCTGATCAATTCAGTCGAGATTGCTGCCAGTTCCTTCAATGAGATCGCATTATTCTTTGGAAACAAGTTATTGCGTGGTAATCGGACCACCAAGGTCTCGACTTGGAAGTTTGAGGCATTCGATAGTCCAAACTTTCCCACTCTTGGTGAAGCCGGGGTGAATATCAACTTCAACCTCTACCCGGTGGGCAATCCCACATTAGAAGCACAAGAGTTCCAACCGTTCAGCAAACTGAGGGAGACGGTGTTCGTGATTCATCTGTTTCCCGGTCTGCAGAATACCGACTTGGATTTTCTGCTACACAATGAGCGTATTGAAGCATTCATCATCGTAGCTTACGGGGCGGGAAATATGCCTACAGGGAAGGATTCGGGGTTGGTTGGTTTCATCACCTTAGCGATTGAACAAGGAAAGATAGTCGTAATAGCTACTCAATGTACCCATGGTCGTGTATCGCTCGATATCTATGAGAGTGCCCGTATCGTAAAACAGTTGCGGGTGCTGGGATGCAAGGATATGACTCTGGAAGCCGCTGTGATGAAACTCACCTATCTCCTGAGTCGTTATGATGATGACCGCCAAAAGGTTCGTACGTTATTCGAGATGAATATCGCCGGAGAAATCACCGATGAGCACCATATTGTGCGATGATGTGTACAGCGTAATTACCAGATAATGTAACCATTGGAATGCAGACGGTTGTCATCTGGTTTTTCCCCCGGGGATTAATTATCTCCTAAAATAGAGTATTCTGTGGGAGAAAAACAAAGCAGGTGGGATAAAGATGCGCGAATTCGATTACAGCAAATTGAGAGAAAGCTCATGGGATGCCGAGATACTCTCGTTCGTCGCACAGATACGTGAGTATAAGGGTAGGCAAGAGTTATACCTTAGGCAGAAGCCGATTGAGCTGGAACGGCTGGTCGAAGTGGCAAAGATCCAGAGCACTGACAGTTCGAACAGGATCGAGGGTATTGGGACATCTAATGCTCGAATGAAACAACTGGTGGAGAATCGGACTACACCCCGGAATCGGGATGAACAGGAGATTGTGGGTTATCGTGACGTGCTAAACACAATCTGCGAAAGCTATGAATATATTCCACTCACAGGTGATGTCATCCTACAGTTGCACCGGGACCTGCTTTCGTATACCGACAGGACGTTCGGGAAGAAGTTTAAAAACACCCAGAATTACATCAACGAGACCCATGCGGACGGTAGTTCCTTCACCCGATTCACTCCGATTGAACCATTTGAGACACCGGAAGCCGTAGATGCGGTCTGCACTAGCTATCGGGAGGCTCTTGCCAAGCAAGTGTTGGATTCGCTGATCTTGATTCCCCTATTTATCTGCGACTTTTTGTGTATTCATCCATTCAATGATGGCAACGGGAGGTTGAGTCGACTGCTTACCACGCTGTTGCTGTACCAAAGTGGCTTCATGGTGGGCAAATACATCAGTATCGAACAGAAGATTGAGAAAACTAAAGATACGTACTACGACGTATTGGAGAAAGTCTCCAGCGGATGGCATGAGGGTAAGAACGACTACACTTCCTTCATCAAATATTTTCTCGGCATCGTTTTGAACTGTTATCGTGACCTCGAGGAAAGGCTTGGTTCGATGGATTATAAAAGTACCCCATATGAGATCGTGCGCAAAGCTGTGGACAGCACCTTGGGAGTGTTCACCAAAGCACAGATCCTTGAGCTCTGCCCAAGTATCGGAAGTTCCTCAGTAGAGGCTGCGCTTAAGCGCCTCAAGGAAGAGGGATACATCCTCAGCCAAGGTAACGGCAGAAACACCGCCTACTTGCGATCTCCGACCACATATAATCTCCCGCGGTAGTGATCATGTGGGAGTTTAATAAAACACCCGGGAGAATCTATTCGGTTTCAAAGCTGGGAAGGTAAAAGAGTACATTTCACAAGTAGCGTCTTGCATTCACTGCTCTGTACGATCCATCGGCGAATATACCTTTGAGTACTTCCCCCAGTTTGTTTGCATCACCCTTTAGGATTTCCAGATCGACTGTGGCTGATTTAATTACTTCTCCATTATTGCTCTACTTTTCGATGAGTAATGGTGTTAATAATGTACAGGCTATGGCCTGAGATTTAGCAGAACTTACCTAAGGATTGTACTGGCGGGAATGTGATAATGTTCTGAGTATTTATTACTAGGTAAAACAGATACAGAGAAGGAAACCACCGAACGCGATCCGTTACAGTGGTTTCCTAATATGACGGTTTTTGCTTTTGTGAGTGACTAGAATGTTCTGATAGGTCGCACTCTACAAGAGCTGATTTTTCCTGCACTCTTAGATCCGTCGCCAAAATCTTCAATTGTTCCGTAGGTTTTCGTTCTATCTGATGATTCAGAAGATCTCCTATAAGAAGATTTTCCATTCGGTTAAATGCCCTTTTGGCGTGCATTTCATTTTACCGCGCGCAAAAATATTCTTATAAAGATTTTCCTTGAGAATATTAAAAATATGAAATATAATTTAACTAAACGTAGAAATAATACGTGAAAAGGAAATAAAAATATGATAAAAGAATTTTCTGTAGAAAATTATCGTTCTATCAAGACAAAACAGACGCTAAGTTTTCTTCCAAATAGTAAAATACATAATGGGTCGGATGAGTATCTTCTCACCCGAATCAATAGCTCTGTGAGTCTCCTCAAGGTCTGTGTTTTGTATGGGTACAACGCATCGGGGAAATCAAATATGTTACACGCACTGGACTTTGTACGGAACTTGGTATTATCCGGTCCGGAGACCAAGGATGAGGAAACCGGATTCACTCCATTCTTATTGGATCCTATAGCCCAAGCGCAACCGGGAACATTCTCATTGATTTTCTACATCGAAGGTATTCAATATGAATACTTAGTTTGCTTGGATTCACAGCGAATACTATGGGAAGTTCTCCGTTTTACTCCAGAGAAAAGGATAGCCACACTCTTTTCACGCAATTATGACACAGAGAAATCTGTTTCTAAACTCAATTTTGGCTCCAAATGCACTCTATCTGCAAAGGAAAGGACGATTCTGAATGGAAATACCCTTGAGAACTCCACCACGTTATTTGCCTATCAGAAGAGTAATATCCATTCTCCGGTACTGGATACCGTCATTTCATATTTCAGGAAAAACCTGATGCCCCTAATCACCCCAAATCATCGCTTGAGGGAATGGAGTAGAAATCGATTGGAAGCAGATGCCAAACAGAAACAGTTTTTTGTGACATTCTTGGCAAAAGCCGACTTTCAGATAGCTGACCTTGAGATACGGAACGGGATCATTCCTATCGATGAAACCCTACTGGATAAGTTTGCAGAGCAGGGCGCCCCGAAAAGTCTCTTGGAAAAATTGAAAAATGACAACCAATTGGAAGTAAAGGAATTACTATTTTTACACGCTACAACCCAAGGAACCTATCAGATTTCTTCAGAGGATGAATCTGCAGGAACCATGCGTTACTTCGGGTTAGGAGGTGTGCTACAGCAGCTGATTGGGTCTTCTCATGTGGCCGCGATTGATGAATTGGAATCTTCCTTGCATCCAGATCTCGTCTCCTTTTTCTTGCAAATGTTCTTGCTGAATGCCAACAACTCCCAACTCATCGTCACCACCCATGCACAATACCTCATGGAACAGGATTATATGCGCAATGACATGGTTTGGTTTTGTGAGAAACAGGATAGTGGCACAAGTGAGTATTACAGCGCACAAGATTTCAAACTCCACAAAAACAATAATCTGGCTAATTTCTACCAAGCCGGAAAGCTTGGCGCGAAACCAGTTTTAGGAAGTCCTCTCTTGGGAAAGGACAAACAATGAGAAAAACGAAACAACTTAAGAAATCCATAGGAGTTGTGGGAGAGGGACTGACTGAGAGAATGTATTTTGATTACATTAGTTGTATGTAAAGATGAAAAACGGTCCAGTGAGTATTTCTGGGGTTAATGAGAATAGGGATAGACCTTAATGAGCCAAAAAACAGGCTCTTTTAAAAAAGACATTTTCTTTCGATTCACAATCTATCCAAGTTGTGGTAAATGTCGAACCCTTATAAAACTCAACAACGGCTGCATCTTGGAACAGTCGTTGCTTCAACGTTTGGGAAAACACACAAGTTGTTCTCGTGAATGAATGCTAACTAGGTTGCCTCCGGATGTCAAGGATACGTATTCAATTCAATGAGTGCAATACGGATTAAGAACGATATTTTGCCCATACTAATGGGCCTTTTCATGTGGAAGTAAAGCTGGGTAATAGCGTTTTATATAAACCATATGAGATAAAAGCGATGCTTATAATTGAATACGTAAGGAAAAAAGAGCGTAGGCATAGCGCTTCAGATGGTAGACCGAATTGTATTATGATTAAACTATCAGATAATTCTAACCTTTTAGTATTTCACAGATTATCGAACTGAGATTCTACTTTTCGATGAAAAATAACCAATCTTCTACATTCGTTTCCAAGAACTTTGGTAGTTTTGAGTGTAGCGTTCAGGTGCCTTTTGGGCGCATACGAATTTAAATCCGGTGCGAGCAGGTTTTTTTGATGATTTTGTCATACATATTTGCTTTCTCATTCTCGCTCAAACGCAGCACCTCAGCTACATCTACCAGTCAATCCTTGGTTAATGAAGCATGACGGTTATTTTAGCAATAGATCATATTTGTAAAAGAACTGCCAATTATATTCTAAGAAAACAATTTACTGAAACAAGCATTTTAAACCTCTTGTCTCCAACATCTCGGAGAATAGAGAATAGTTACCGGTTTCATATCGTATACGGCCAGCAAGAATAGCGGGAGAACGTTTTAGCTCTTTTGATGTTGTTAATATTTTAGAGGGAGACCAAAAGGATGCATCACTTAATTCACTAACTGTTATCTTTGTTGGTGGGATTAAATATTCCATAGCGAAATGATTTGCCTCTTGTTCTAGTTGGGAATCACATTCATTTGGACTAGGAGAAGTGTCATCAAAAAATGCTTTATTATCCGATTCGTTATAAAGATGTTTAACGACATGCCCTAACTCATGTAAAAGGGTAAACCAAAAGTTATCAACTCGATCATGTCTCAAAGAAAGAACAATCATAGGTTTGTCATCATGAGATTTGAAAGCTGCACCATCTACATAAGTCTTAGAGAGATGTTGTTCTATAACAAAACGGATTCCATATGTTTTAAGGTAGTCTTTTACTAATAGCGGACCTTTGGAGTACATACTGAATGAGAGCAATTCCTCGAAGAATGAATTATCGAGAGAATCTAAAGAGAAATCATCTACCTCGTCTGAAGATGCTTTTTGAAGGATATGCGCCTGCCAAGCAAGCAATGCATTAAGATTTGGTTTTGCCTTTTCTAATGATTGCTTACAATAAATTGTCTGGGGAATTCTACCACCAAATTGACGGAATAAGTTAGACATAGCTTCTTCAAAGTACTCTCTAACTTGAGAAATTTTATTAAAACTGGAAAAATATCCTAACTTAAACATTTCAGGAACGGGATAATTTTCATAGGTGAATTGTTTCTCTGGAACTTGGTTCTGCTGTGTATCCTGAAGAAGAATTTCAGCTGGTATGTTCAGTTCTTCATGAAGTTTTCTGATCATAGAAAGACTAAGTGGCCGTTTCCTATTCAGAATTTCAGATACCTTGCTCTGGCTACCAATAATAGGGATGAGGTCTCTTCTTCCCAGTCCTTGTTGATCCATAACGAATAAAACTGCATCAATGGGGTCAGGGAGGTCAACAGGAAAAGATTCTTCTTCATAGAATGATATCAATGAGGTAAATAATTCAATTTCTTCGTTGGTGTCTTTCGATTCAGGTTGTTCCATCAGCGACTCTATATATTTTAGGGCCATCTCATAATCGTGATCATTCTTCAATAGTTTTGGTTTCATTATATTTTCTCCGCATTTACTTTAGCGTACTCTGCATGGGTTCCTATGAATCTGATAAACATAGTTTGTGTGGAATATCTTATTTTCACAATGATCCTGTAAGAATTACCTTTAATGTTGAATACTACTCTATCACTAGGAATAATATCTGCTGACCTAAAGACCTCCTTGATGGCGATGGGGCTTGGATATTTCCCCCTTTCCATCATGTGAAACCATGTATTTAGTTCTCCTCTAACATCTGGGTGATTAGTACCAAACTCAATTAGACACCTTCTTGATATCACATGCATACATTATAATCCCTTTTTTAATATAATCAATATGAAGTTCCCATTTTGGGATATTTATTCTACTTTGTTACCTATCCCCAAACGTCATACAACAGTCGTGCTATGAAAATTACTAAAACTCAAGGTAGTTTTTCATGATTTGATAATCTATTTAATCAAATTTGCCCAGCCCAATGAAATTATTCTAGTATACTAAGACCGAATCTTGGACAGGAGGAGTCGAAAAGATACGAATAGAGTTGCCCACGATGCGTAACATGCGTATGGTGGACCTATGGGAAGGAAAAAACGGACATTTACTGGCGATTTCAAGTTAAAAGTAGCTTCTGAAGCACTCGCTGGCGAGAAGACCATTCAGGCAATTGCTGCGGAAAACAACATCTCTGTGAGTTTGGTAAGTACTTGGAAGAAGACTCTCCAACAGGAAGGGCCTCGGTTCTTCAATGAGAAATCGAAGATCCAGAAGGAGCTTGAACAGCACCTAGAGGAACTTGAACGGGAGAAACAGTTGCTACTTGAAGAGTATGGTAAGAGCCAACTGGAGAACGTGCTACTCAAAAAAAAACTGAAAATCCAGGACTAAGAGATGAGCAGATCATCACTCCTGGGCTTTCGATCGAACTGCATGGTAAAACCTTTAGTATGGGTATTGCCGAGCAATGTCGCCTGTTAGGTGTATCGAGAAGTAGCTACTATTGGTGGCTTCGTCACAAGGATCAGATCAAGTTCTGTGATGATGAACTTGCGTTGGTACAGGTTGTTCTCAATTGGTGGACAGATCATCCTGCGACTGGGTACCAGAAACTGGCTCGACAATTACAGCAAGATGGGTATGAACGAGCAACTGAGAAGCGGGTAAGAAAGATTATGAGACGACTGGGGATTCGTGGTATTTCTCCTAAACCGAACACCTCTCGACAAGGGAAAGGAAAGCAACATAAGAAGTATCCCTACCTATTGAGAGGAAAGAAGATACGGCATGTGAACCAAGTCTGGGCAACAGATATCTCCTACGTGAGGCTTCCCAGTGGTATGGTCTACGTGGTGGCCATCATCGATCTGTTTAGCCGTAAGATTTTATCCCATCGGGTAAGTAATACTATGGATGTGGCGTTCTGCAAGGAATGTCTGTATGAAGCAATTGATCAGTATGGTGTACCGGCCATTTTTAATAGTGATCAAGGCAGCCAATTTACTAGCATTGAGTTCCTAGCAATCCTTGAGCATCTAAAAGTTGAAATAAGCATGGATGGAGTCGGCAGGTGTCTGGATAACGTATTCATGGAGAGAACGTGGCGAACCCAAAAATATGAACATATCTTCCTTCACGACTACCGGACTCTCGGTGAGTTGAGAAGGGGCTTGAAGGGCTTCATTGATTTCTTTAATGGAGAAAGGTTGCATCAAGGGTTGGCATATCAAACTCCAGATGCAGTCTATTATGGAGCATTTCCAATCAAGGAAATGGAACAACGGGTGGCTTGATTTTCGTATGATTTCAAACCAACTGTCTAGACAAAGGGCTTAGGTCAGAAGTGCCCCGAAGCAAGTGATTAGATTACGTGAGAAATACAAAGATATTATCGACAATTCGTTTGTCCTATCGAAGGAAATTAGATTCACTAGCCCTTCTGCAGCCGCAGGTTTTGTTGGAGGGGCTAGTCTAAACGGCAATGATTATTGGGTCACTGACGATGGGGCAACGCTGGGGCAATATTTGACTGAAGAACCTCTACCGAAAGAAAATTGCTAATTCAATGCTCTAACTTCAACCTATTTATGTTTCCATTTATTCCCAGGTTTGCTAGTGGGCGGGAGTCTATCACCTGGATCAATTTTTACCACTTTTGGTTTTGGCAAATCTCCTCCAAGTGGACCGGTTTCAATATATTTGCCAGGCTTCTGATTGTCTTCTCCCGGCTTATGTAATTTTCCCATTTGACTGCCTCCTTCAAATAATTTTTGATTAGTCATCATTCAACAGCACTTTAACTATAGATAATTCATTTCTCAAAATATTGATTACTTCTAAAGGTTGAACTTCGTTATCGAAAAATCCCAATCTGTTCTTGTTACACCGTCTACAATTGGAATGTTTAGTTGAGTTGATCTTCCCACAGGCGCATTCCCAGTTCTTTCCATCGTCTTCTAGGGTGTCCATGGAATATTTCTTTTCCAGAAGATGTATAAGATTCTGACAAGCAACTATATCTTCTGTAGAATACCCAGCTTTAATTATTTTTAATACATTCAGTGCAAAGTGTTGGAGGTCGACTGCATCTGAATAGAACCAATCAGCGATTTTACTAAAATCAACAAGGCCTAAACTATTCAGAATGGTCATTATGGCTTCTTCAAGTCTTAAATAGTCCGGAATATAAGGATAAAGAAAGGATGCTTGCTCTTTTGGCTCGAATTGACCTAGATACATTAATAAAGAAGAAAGGTTTTCGTTATAGTCTTCTCGGTTAAAAGTTGAAGACCCTTCTTGGATTGTGAATAGCGACTTAAGGAAAAATTTGGCTGCGTCTGGGAATTCACCATGTATAAGCATATCAATCTCATCTTCTTCCAATTGAAAGTTCTGTTTAGTGTATCTTTTTTCGATTTCTTGCATCTTTATGTGTTTTTTTACATCTTCACCATCAACCATTAAATGTTGCACTTCAGATCTTGTATCGTCTATCTTTTTTATTACTACTGCAGTACCTGCAACATTGATCATGAACATGGATTTTCCAGAGCCAGAAATTTCATCAGAATCTATTTTGATTCCAAGGATTGCGTTAGCACCTTTCTCTCTTGCTTTTTCAATTAAGCCTTCTAAGGCGTACTTGCGTAACTGGTATAGTTGTTTTTGGTAACTACGCGATTTTCCTCCAAATATATCTGAGACACTAGCAAAGAAATCACTGAAAAGGTTTGTACCAACAACTATGCTTTCATAGACGATGTCTAAGTATTGAGTTATTTGATAACCATCAAATGAATTCGTTGTACTAAGTCTAATATTTGAAATCATGAAATTCCTCCAAGAGGTTTAACCATAACTCAGCTTATTATCCAGATAGGGATAAGTAAAGAGTAATAATCATCAAGTAATGATTGTAAAACGAGATATGCAATATTCAGAAAAATCTCAAATCGCTCACGGTAATCTAGGTGATACTAAAAGGGTTATAGCAATCAAGTTGGTGAAGATCCGACAATCTAACTAACTTCAACGTTTTCAAATTTTAATATCGGGGTACACTAATAGTTTTTTTCTATGTGTGCGTATCCCATGGTTTCAAAATACACAAGCTCTCAATTCCACGAGTCTTTCCTCGCTAAAAAGCTTTCTCCAATTAAGGCCGTGATGGCATGAAAACCTCAAACTAGCGCATTCTAGAGGGGTTTTATGCCTATAGTACCTCTAAATCATTGTATCAAAACCTACGCAAAGACCTCTCGTGGATGTACTAACGTATGATTCACCAGTCCAATCGAAACAACCTGCACTGCAATGACTTCATGTGCACCGTTGAGGGAGACCGAAAGGAAATACTCCTGGGGACGATTTCCATAGTGTCGTATGAGTGGATAGACATCTCCAGGGAAAATGATCTGTTTTCGTTTAGATGGAAGCCGTCTCCTGCCGAGTTCGAGAGCGGCGCTTATGAGAGTCGCTTTGGCTACCCCCATTCCCTCTATAGCCGTGAGATCCTCAATCAGGACCTCCGAGCCTCCACTATTTCTGTCCAATAGATCCAGAATATGTTGAGCGAGGACAAAGGCAGGACGCTTGGTGGTTCCAGTTCCGATTAATATGGCAAGGAGTTCTACATCCGAAAGGGTTTCGGCACCCTTGCGTTGTAGCTTTTCACGGGGGCGTTGTTCCGTGGGCAGTTCCTTGATGTCTGTAGCCGTAACGGTATGGTTTGTATATTTGTTCATACCGGTATAACAGCATCGAGTTACCGTTTGCTTCTTATAATTACATCTGTTAGTCAAATTACCCGTTTGGTTTTCCATGTACCCTTAAGGAAACGAGTGACAAAACATGTTGATCGACAGATCCAATCGACGTACATCGCGAACCATACACCATGTAAACCTAATCCAAGAACTTCTCCGAAGATATAGCTTAGTCCTACACGGAATGTCCACATGGAAATGATGGACACCGTCATGGTATATTTGACATCACCAGAGGCGCGAAGTACTTGGGGGAGCGTGAATGCTACAGGCCATAGAAGAGTACTCATTACGTACATTATCTTCAGTATTTGGATTGCTAAAGTAGTAGACGCTTCACTTAAATTGAATAGGTGGACCATCGGTTCTACGAGGATAAAGAGGATAACTGCTAATGCAGCCATGGTGAAATATGCTGATTTTAGAAGCTTTTTCGCATAATAAGCCGCCTGATCAAATTCTCCCGCTCCCATGCATTGTCCCACTACAGTGATGGTTGCTAAACCGATTGCTCCTCCCGGAATATTTGTCATAGAGGCGATTGAGTTCGTTATCGCATTCGCCGCAATGGCTATCGTTCCAAATGTAGCTGTCAGACTCAGTACAAGAATTTTGCCGATATGGAATATCCCACTTTCAATACCATTGGGAATACCAATGCGAAGAATTCTTTTCACCATAGTCCATTCGAATCTGATTTGGAGCAACCGTTCTATCCTGATAATCTCTGTCTTGTTCATAAGAAGCGATAGCATGATCGAAGATGCCAGGATTCGTGACGCGAGGGATGCAATACCAGCTCCCAATACCCCTAGATTGAATACGTAGATTAGAAGAGCATTCCCTGCAATATTAGATAGCGTCATGACCACTGAGACCCGCATAGTTATGCGACTATTGCCCATCGATCTAAAAAGAGCTGCTCCACTATTGAAAAGACCAAGAAATGGAAAACTGAGGGCTGTGAATGCAAAATAGATTTGTGCTTGGTCAAGTACCTCAGGATCAAGCGAACCGAATAGGGCTATGAGGATAGTTCGATTGAAGATTAGGAAAGCAGTAGTAAACATCAATGCTACGAGTGTCGTAGTATAAATTAGTTGTTTTGCCGCTTCCCCAGCACGTTCGGCGTTACGTTGGCCAATATACTGGGCAACAACAACCGCACCACCGGCTGCGAGTGCTGAAAAAAGGAAAAGGAATAGATAGTTGACCGAATCTACAAGTGAAATACTTGATACAGCAGCTTCACCAACGGAGGAGATCATCAATGTATCTGCAAAACCTATGGAGACATCGAGAATCCTCTCAATGACAATAGGGATGATCAATGTTACAAGTTGCTTGTTTGAGAAAAGTAATGGGCGTTTTTGTTCAACTGGCAATTGGGACAATACTGCATCCTCGAATAAGGTCTTTACCTTGCCCCAAGGGGTGTTTATGTAGGCAACGCCTCCTTTTCCACCTCTTGCCATGGGGTTTTGATACCTTTACTGAGTGTGCCTCTTTTTGCAAACTTGCTCAAGCTCTTGTCATGGCAAGAAAATCTTCTACCGATATATCCTTGAGCAATTGGAGAATTTCTGAGAGAGGGATATCTTCAAGATTTTTGAATCTGATACAAGATTTTCCCATATTGGGTTTTAGGCCTTTTGAATAATATGCTTTTTCCAGGAAGGCCATCTTCTCCGGTGAAGCATAGATTGCCATAAGGTAAAGGCTACAATAGTTCTTTTGTGCTGCGAGTGCGGCGAACATCAACGGTTTCTTATTATATGTTGGTCCCGAGATCTCGAGGGGAACTTCATAGGTGATCATTCCCCAGCGAAGTGATTCGACGAATCCTTTATCCACATGGATCCTCAATTGATCGCGAAGATCGGATAGCGTGGGTTGCCATCGAGGAGGTATCTGTTGGAGATATTCGGAAACAGTTGTGCTGTCTGTTTTCATGGATCTTAAATTTACTCCTTTCATGAAAGGTACGGGAAAAGAGTACTGGCGTATAGTAATTATCGGAAGTACGATTGAATGCGGCGGGATTCGAACCCACGACCTCTGCCTCCGGAGGGCAGCGCTCTATCCAGCTGAGCTACGCATCCGATTCACGTATGCTATGGATTGCCACTGACATTGTCAATAGCACTATCGCATTTTCCCTTAGGCTAACATGAGGAAATACATAATATTGGCAACTTTATGACATAAGTTAAAATTGTATAAATAAATATAATATAAAAAATTAAAAAAATTATACTTGGGTAATATATTACAATGGTCAATAAAAACAATATCTCTTGACATCACTTGGTGTTTTTTATTACCATGAGTATTGTCGCTAGTGGTTCAAAAAGGGATAAGGAGGGTGCATGTTAAGAAGACTGGTGTTGGTACTATCGCTTCTCCAACTCCTTACCATTCCCCTTACAGCCCAAAGAAGCCTCTTTAGCGAAACTATCCCCATGCAGGGACACATTGAATTGCAAGAAAGTTTTTCGTTGAATGTACGTGAACGTATCCAATTCACGCTTAGTCAGGAAATGGCAGGAACTACCCATGAGGTTGCTACGTATGAGTTTTTCTCTAATAGTCCCGATGTCGCCTATCAACTGAGATTATCACCCGGCTTCGCTACTCAATTGGGAGCCAATGTATTTGCATTCAGGAGTGTTGGCCTTGGTGCGGATAACAATTCTCCTCCAATCCCCTTTAAATTGAGTCTGGTCAATAGGGCTAATCTAGACAGAATCTCCAACGAAGATTTCGATGCCATCCAAAAGAGCATTGGTATCCGGGAGGGATCTCGATCCACGGAACAGGGAATCATCTATGTGACTTTTCCCACAGTCGAAGAGGGTTTTGATCTCCAAGGGTACACATTCGGTGCCTATGAAGCCTCGATTGCCGTTGAAGTCTCTGCGGACTGAAAAAGGTAGACGCTCTCCTGTAGTGGTTTTTTCCCCATCATGGTATACTAGACCCAGAATTTTGAGAGGAGGTCCCAATGAAGCCGATTCTTTTGGTCATGGCAGCAGGAATGGGAAGCCGCTATGGTGGCGTTAAACAAATTGACGGAGTAGGGATGCACAATGAAGCCCTGCTCGATTATTCGACCTATGATGCACTACAAGGTGGATTCGGAAAGGTTGTCTTCATCATTCGTAAGGATATAGAGAAAGATTTTCGCTCCCGTATATTCGATAGGGTTGCCGCGAATTGCGACGCTACATATGTTTTTCAGGAACTTGATACACTTCTGACTCCAGAGCAGGTAAAGGCTTCTGTAGGACGGAAGAAACCTTGGGGCACAGTACACGCGGTCCTGAGTGCGAAAGATGTATTAGATGCACCTTTCTGTGTAATTAATAGTGATGATTACTATGGAAGGGAAGCCTATCAGATCATGGGAAAGCATCTAGCCTCCATATCCAATGATTCCACCGAACATGCAATGGTGGGTTATGTGCTCAAGAATACCACAAGTCGCAGCGGGTCCGTTTCACGGGCAATCTGTAATGTCAAGGATGGGCATCTGGTATCCATGCGTGAGAATAAAAAGATTTTCCATGAAGGGGATAAGATCATCAGTTCAATAGATGGTGAAGACAAGATCCTTACTGGTGATGAATGGGTATCCATGAACTATTTCGGATTTTCTCCCGCAGCTCTCGATTTCTATCAGGAGTACTTCAATGAGTTCCTGAAGTCCGGACTTACCACCGAAAAGGAGGAGTGTTACCTCCCTGAGGGAGCAAGTGTCATGGTGAATAAAGGTATCGGGAAAATGCGATTTTATACAACGACTGAACGCTGGTTTGGCATGACGTACCAAGAAGACCGTCAGATTGTAAAGGATGAACTGGCGAAAAAGATCGAAGAGGGTATATATCCAGAAAAACTATGGAAAAACTGACAAGGTTCATGCTGTTGGAGATATCTAGGATTTCGATTTACCCTTAAGGGGAACAAAACCCTCTCCCAGGACCTCGTAGGCCTCTTCTATGATCATGAAGGCCTCGGGGTCTTCCTCTTTTACAATGGTATTCAGCTGTGTAATCTTCTGGTTTGGGATCACGGTCATGAGAACCGGTCTCTCTTGTTTGGAATATATTCCCTTGCCTTGCAGCAAGGTGCCCCCATGACCTAATTCATCCAATATACGCTGGGAGATAATATGGTGCTTTTGGCTTACGATAAGTGCCGTCTTCGCATAGCGAGTGCCCATATTGAGCAGGACGAAATTAATCGAAACGCTGGTCACATACAAGGTTATGGTGGCAAATAGGGCGCTCTCCAGACCGAAGGCCAGTCCACCTGCAACGATAACCAGACCATCGACAAGGAAAAGTGCACTACCGGTCGGAATAGGAGTGTACTTGCTTATAATCTGGGCTGCGATATCAGTTCCCCCGGTATTGGCACCTCCTTTGAGTACCAACCCCATGCCGAAACCACTGAGGAATCCCCCGAATAGTGCGGATAGTAGGGTATCTACAGAATCCTGGTAAGTAAGAAAACCTTCATATCCTATCAGCAGACCGAACAAAGAGATGAAAAGCGATAATAGAACTGTCCCCAGAAGTGAGTTGAAGCCGAATCGGGTTCCGAATATCCGGATTCCAGCTATAAAGAGGGGAAGACTCAGAAGAAAGATAGTCAGCCCTACTTCAAGACCCCATTGGTGGTAGAGGATAACTGAAATACCACTGACGCCTCCTCCAGCGAGTTTTGCTGGTGTGATGAAGCCCGCGACACCTATAGCGGTGACCATGGAGCCGCCGATTATGAATAGGAAATCTCTCAAGTGATACAGCTGTTTCATACAAAGATTATATCAAGTGGAAATCTTTTGTGGAATCGTCAGATCAATTCTTTCCAAGGAATCGAGTAGTGCTTTGGGTTCGGATTCCACGACAAGTGATTCGAGCATGTTCATACGAAGGAAACCCTCATCCACCATATGGTGCAACATGGCAATCAATGGATCGAAAAAGCCAGCAGTGTTTAAAATACCCACCGGTTTCTCGTGGTAGCCCAATTGTAACCAGGTAAGAGCTTCCATCAATTCCTCCAAAGTACCGATGCCACCGGGAAGGGCTACAAACGCATCCGAACGTTCGTACATGGCCCCTTTCCTTTCATGCATAGTTCCTACCACTATCAATTCATCTTCCGCATGGTCCAAATGGCGTACCATCTCATAAATTCGATCAGGTATGATGCCAACAACCGAAACCGGCAAGTGGCGCAAAGTCGATGAGAGCTTACCCATGATTCCAGCTCCTCCCCCGCCGTAGACTAAATTGATCCGTCGGTTAGCCATTTCTATGGCCAAGGTATGAGCTGCTTGCATGTAGAGTGGGTTCCGACCCTCCGAAGAGCCACAGAAAACACAAAGATTAGCGATATTTCTAAGAGAGGACGTTTTTTTCATCTGCAAAGCATATCTCATAGCTTTTCGATGGGCAAGAAGTAGCGAAGTATTATCATGTTGCCGCTGTATCTTTCAAGTCCTTGTATTTAAGGGATATGGCCAGTGTATCTTTCGTGATACCATTGCGTCTGGGAGGACTCGTCCGATGGAAATACTTATTGTCTACGATTCATTTTTCGGCAATACAGAAGCAATTGCCCGCGCTCTTTGTGATGCAGTACAAAAGCCTCATGTGGCTACTATGGTGAAAGTTCAGGATTTTTCCCGTGATGGGGCTTATTCTTGCGACCTGCTGGTCATTGGGAGCCCGACGCGAGCCTTCCGTCCAACAAAAGCAATAGTAGATATGATTAGGAGCCTTCCCTCGGGCTCATTATCGGAAAAAATACGATATGCCGTTTTCGATACACGGGTTTCTGTTGTCGATGTAGGATCTAAATTTCTAACTTTCATGGTATCACTTTTCGGTTATGCAGCAGAGCCAATGGATAAGATCATGACAAGAAGAGGATTCCATAGGGCTTCTCCTCCCATCGGATTTATCGTAGAAGGGCAGGAGGGACCATTGAAAGAGGGTGAGTCCGAACGGGCAGCCTACTGGATGCGTAAACTGATAGGAAACTGACCGATAATCGCCTACTGTGTCCAACCTTGCACTTGACCTAAGTCACTATCCATGGCTACGCTATGCATACGTCCCTTGAAAAGGGATTGGAGGTGTATGCATATGAAGACATCGCTACGGATGGGTCTCGTGTTCATGGTAGTGTTCCTACTGTGTAGTGCAAGCCCGCTGTTCGCCGAGCTGATCACCATTGATTGGGAATGGGATGCTGCGGATGAAGATGTTGTGGCGTTCAGATACCAGCTGGATGCCGAAGATCCTGATGGCTGGACGGTGGTCGAAGCTTCGGTAAACGGATTTACATTCGGTCCTGTCGAGGACACCTCCTACCACACACTTTATGTACAACAGAGTTATGATTCGGAGAACTGGAGTCCAAGTGCTTTGTTATCTTATGATCCTGTCGAGTTCGGTGTATCTATGCCGATACCCGAAGAAGCGGTAAAGACAGCACAGTTAACGAACCCTGCCGAGACAACAATTCAACCCGAATTGGAAGAGACGGATGCTACAGTTGTCACGACTGAACCAGGAGAGATTGAAGAACCCATCGATAACTCAACATTTGATGATTTTGTCATTGCTGATGGAGATGTTGGTACCGAGTCTTTCGAAGCAGAAGAGATTGTCTTCGGAGAACCGGTGCAGGCAATGCCTATTGCGACTCCTGTACAAGATAATCCTGCCCGTAAGAGAATAGATTTCTTTATCGGAGTCGGTGGCAAGGCTGACAATCTCATCTGGAAGTCGGCATTCGATCCCGATGGCGATTTTGCCAACCCAAGAACGCGTATTCTTCCCTCTCTTACTGCTGATTTCGTCTACACCGACTTCAAACCTAATAATAAGGCGTTCGACCTAGGAATACGTGCAGGTTTTGGCTTTACAGGTTATGAAATCGGGACAACACCTCTTGCAGGAATAGATCTCCATGGTATGGTCACACTGGAGTATCCTATCTCGGAGAGATTCCTATTCGATATATCCGGTGGACTTTCATTTATGTTTACCGGTAAGGATATCCATACTCCTGCAAAAGATCAGTTGGGATTCTTCCTTGGTCCTGTGGTCCAATTGAATGGTCGCTACCTGATCGATGAACGTTGGTCGGTAGGGCTCCAAGCTGAAACCCGATTGCTGTTTGGAGGGAATTTTAAACCCTATGAGCTGACAGGCATTGTCAGACTTGGTGTTGGATACGATTTCTGATCTATGGAGGATTCATGAAAGAAAGTCACTTGCGTAGGCATCTGGACTTCATCTGTTTTGTAATGGAGACTGAAAGTTATCCCGTCAGCGATAAGACTGAACAGATTATTCGCGATGTTTTGGATGAAGAGGTCACAGGAGACGTCGCTATAAACAACATCATGGACTCCTATGGACTGGTAAAGGAGGATGGTGGAGAGAAGACTTCCGATGGGTGTTATCCCGGGACTGAGGTCTATATCAACTATTTTGGTATAAAAGACCAGGATCTGCTCGATTCGGTGGAGACCGAGATTGTGGCTGTCAGAATGGCCGAGATTCTCATGGGGCCGCAGGAATGGAAGTTCGACTTTGACCATCTGAAAACCCTTCATGCCAGACTGTTCGATGATATCTATCCCTTTGCAGGCATGGTCCGTTACATTCCTATTACCCGTTCGACTATTTTCTGCTTGCCCCAGTATATTTCATCGGTGGCACAAGATATCTTCAACAAGTTGCGTGATGAACATTATCTAAGAAACCAGGAACTGGATGAGTTTGTTGACAATCTTGCCTACTTTATGGCTGAAGTCCACGCATTGCACCCTTTCCTTGATGGAAATACTCGAACTATGAGGTTGTTTTTCCAACAGTTGAGTCATGCAGCGGGATGGAGAATTAATCCATCGGATACCTCCGACAGCCGATTATTGGAAGCCGATATAGCCTCATTGGAGGGTGACTACCAACCACTGATCAGTCTATTGCATGAAGCGGTAGAACCGCTCTGATAACAGAAATCGAGGGATACAACATGATCAAAGCAATCTTGTTCGATATGGATGGAGTTCTCATCGACTCCGAAGAATATATCTCCGAAGCGGCGATCGCTTATTTCGCCAGTATCGGTGTTACGGTCAAGGCGGAAGACTTCATTCCCTTCGTTGGAGCTGGTGAAGATCGTTATATTGGGGGAGTAGCTGAAAAGTATGGTATCAAACTCGATATAGAACAGGCTAAACTCGACACTTACGATATCTATGAACAATTGATTATGGGTAAGGAGAGTGCGCTTGTTGGAGTGGTACGATTCCTCACCAATGCCCATGAGGCGGGAATGCTCATGGCTGTTGCCACCAGTGCCGATAGACGAAAAATGGAAATCAACCTTGAAGTCATGGGTCTCGATCCTAAGTGGTTCAAGGTACTGGTCAATGGGAAGGATTTAGAACGTAAGAAACCATTCCCTGATATCTATATCAAGGCTGCCAACGATATGGGAGTTGAGAATGGTGAATGTATCGTTTTCGAAGATGCTACCAATGGGGTACAGGCCGCAAAAGCTGCTGGAAGTCTCTGTGGAGGAATTACGACCAGCTTTTCGGAAGAGCAGTTGCGTGCAGTAGGTGCTGATTTCATCATCGGAGGATTGGATGATTTTGAAGATTTTTCTAGTATCTCCGAATTTAATCGTTTATTGCTGCGATTCAAGGCAAGGGAAATCGCCAGTCAAGTGAGACTGAATGCCTACACACCCTATTCCCATTTCCAAGTTGGAGCGGCAGTCGTAAGTGCCTCGACCGGTAGTGTATACCGTGGTTGCAATGTAGAAAATAGTAGTTATGGAGCGACCATTTGTGCCGAGCGGGGAGCTATGATGGAAGCTGTCGCTTCAGAAGGCGATTTTAGGATCGATATGGTTGTTGTCGTATCCGATGACGATCCACCGGCGCCACCTTGTGCACTTTGCCTGCAGGTCATGGCTGAATTCGCGAAGAGCGATACCGAAGTGTTCCTTTACGATACGGAGGGTAAGGGCAGACAGTTCCGATTCGACGAGTTGTTGCCGCATCCGTTCATCTTTCCTACCCAAAGACATCGGCATAGTTGACTAGTGCTCTAATCGATAGTCCCAAAAGAAGTAAAGATTAGGATGGTATGGAGCACTAGCAGGTACCACCCTCCAAGGACATGATCTTATCGACTCGTTTGGCGTGTCGGCCTTCTTCGAACTTACTGTCAATAAAGGCATCCAGCATATCGATAATCGGCTCAGGATAATCGATCCTTCCTCCGAATGCAATGAAGTTGGCGTTGTTGTGGCTCCTTGCCATCTTTGCGGCGAATACGTTTTGGGGAAGCGCACAACGTATACCGTCGATCTTGTTGGCTGAAATCGAGATTCCGATACCCGTGCCGCAGCAGACAATACCGAATTCATAGCCACCAGAGAGATACTCCCCACAAGCTTGAGCTGCCATATCGGGATAGTCGACCGAATCAGCGGAGAAAACTCCCAGATGCTTTACTTCATATCCTCGTGATCTTAGGTGCTCTGATATCTCTTTACCGACCTCAACAGCACCATGGTCATTTGCTAGAACGACTCTCTTCATCTCAACACTCCTTATGTTCTCCATATTTTCGTGCTAATCGCAAGGAGGGTCAAGCCTATAGGGAGCCGATTCGATCTTTGCTCCGATAGAGTTTCCACCAGGGGGTGCGAGGGAACTCGTGATGCTCCCAGTGGTATCCAAAAAACCAACAGCTTACCATTGCCCACATATGGTTTTTCTTTTGGGTTCGTGCCCTATGAGGTTCCATGTTCTCCGTGTGAGGAAGATGATGGGGGCGGTAGGTCCCAAAGTAAAAGAGTTGGAAAGTCCCGAGGAAGGCAGGGAGGACCCAGAACAACAACAGGTTAGCCAAGGGTATACCCACAAGATAGCGGCCGATATTGAAAAGGATTGCCATGGTAACCAGTTGCAGTATGGTGACATAATTGAAGAAGAAGTGGAAAAACCAGATTATCGGATGCTGGCTTTTCGGCGAGAAATCCGGGTCTTGTATAGTACCTGGGTTTCGATGGTGTGCCATATGTTTAGTAAACATTGGCTTATAGCGGAATGCAGCGAACAGCCAGAGAGCCAACTGACCTATAGCATCATTTATCCTTCGGTTTTTTGCTACTGAACCATGCATACTGTCATGAGCTGTTATGAATAATCCTGTGTAGAGATAGGCTTGTACCATGATATGTAGATAGGTAGAGACGGACAGGAGGTCGGGTGAATCGATTGAGAGGATCCATACAAGATGTCCAGCCCACGCCACGATAACGGATAGCGCAATAGCAATTCCCATTAATATTTCCTCTTTAACAGTAACTCCGCGGCGATCATCCCCGATTGCACAGATAATGGCATGCCACCACCAGGATGGACGCTTCCTCCGCATAGATACAGCCCGCGATATCTACGAGAAAAATTCGGGTGTCTGAGGAATGCTGCCATTTTTGTGTTCGACGATATTCCATACAGACTTCCCCGGTAGCTTCCTGTCTCATCCGCTATCTGCCGAGGAGTCCATGAATCTTCCGCCACTACATGTGTGCCTAGATCCACATCCAGGATATTCGACAATCTGTTTATGATGTGCATACGAGTCTCATGAAGTTCGGCTTGCCAGTCCCGTCCATCATCACATGGTGCGTTCACTAGGACAAACCAGTTCTCCTGTCCTAGTGGGGCATCGGTTGGGGTCAACTTGCTGGTGATATTGATATAGATCGTTGGTTCAAGGGGGACTTGGGAAAATCGATGGATCTGCTCAAATTCCCGTTTGTAGTCGCTTGAAAAGAAGATATTGTGCAATCCGAGCTGATTAAACGATCGATCGATTCCCCAATAGAAGACTAGGGCAGATGAGGATGGTGCCAGCCTCCTGTAACGTTGTGCTAAAGGGGCTTCGGTGTCATCCAGCAATTTTTCATATAAGGTGGAGACATCCACACCCGAAACAACGCAATCGCATTCGATCTTTTCTCCCGCTATCAAAAGACCTTCAATATGCCTGTTGGAGTGATTGTAGAGTATTTTTTCCACCTCACTCTTCGTTTCGATCTCCACACCAAGCTCTCGAGCAAGTTTTTCCATTCCTTCGATAATGCCATATATGCCGTTTGAGACACCGAATCCACCCAATCCATGCTCCACGTAGCTAATCATATTGAGCGTTGCAGGCGCCTTGTACGGATCGGATCCGTTATAAGTTCCGTATCGGTCCAACAATTGGATCATCCTACTATCAGAAAATGAGGTGGCATTGGCTGTATGCATACTTCTAAAAGCATCAATATAACCAATTCCCAACAGCGATCCGAGTGTATTCTTCGACAGGTAGGTCGATGCCGTATGGAGGGATTTCTCAAGGAAAACACCGTTGGTGATCTCCCAAATTTTCTTCGTATGAGAGAAGTAGCGTGAGACCTCCTTTTCTGTTACGGAAAGATGTTTTGTCAGGGTAGGAATGAATCGTTCCAATAGATCGCTCGTGAAATGGGTATGATCGGAAAACCAATAGTGGGTAAGGGGAGAGAGCGGTACGATCGGAATATAATTTTCCATCTTGTGACCAGATAGGGCAAACAATCGTTCGAATACGACGGGAAGAGTAAGAAGGGATGGCCCTGTATCGAATCGGAATGCACCTATGGTCCTACTACTGGCTTTTCCTCCCAATTGTTCTTGCTTTTCGTGGAGGATGACCCTCTTTCCAACTGAAGCGAGAGCGATCGCTGCTGATAGCCCACCGAATCCTCCTCCTACTACCCGTATCGGTTTATCGGATGCCATCAGTGTTCTCTCCTTATCAAATACCGTCCACAGGCTTCATAACTGACGAGAAAAAGTCCCAACATGCCTATGTTATAAAAGAGGTCCTCAAGGGGAATACTCACGATTCGGACACCCCAAATGGCCTCAGGATTATAGGTAACTATGGGAAGGTAGGTAAGGACTCCGTTTACTAGTAGAAATGCTACAATGGAGAGGAAAAAATACCACAGCGTATGTATTTGCCCGAATATCCACGGGGTTGCTATAAGTGCCACACCGATCCACACAGCTACGGAAAGCAAGGCAAGCATAGTGTAATCAAGATCTTTAAACAGCACAGCTAGAGCGAGGAAGATACCTACAGCAGTGATTCCCACATATCGGATCATTTTTGGGTTTTTGTACTCTCTGTCAGGAAAATAAGCCCTTGCGACCTCAAGGATAAAGATGCATGCATACGGTACTACTATAAAGAACATCCACTCTCCGAGAGGAAGACCAAAAATCCTAATAGAACCGGCATATTCGGCTTCGAAAGCCCAATCCCCCCGTTCTGTTACCAGAATATCCCAAACGATATAGAGTGTACTCACCGGTATCATGGAGAGAAACAATTGCCGCCAATGGGTGTAGTAGGCAACCCGTTTGTCGAACGAGAGGGCTAAGGGAGCAGCCAATACTGCAATGGTGATGCTCAGGTATAGATTCATACAGACCCTCCATTCGGATAAAAAGGCTCTCGTTACAACTACTTATGGCACTAAGGTAGCATATATTTCTTGTAATGTGTTCAAAAATCTTGTATTGTCAATCTATGAAAAAGAAGGCAGTGGTGGTCGGTGGAGGCTTCGGAGGCCTCAGTAGTGCGGCATTGTTAGCTCGGGATGGTTGGTCAGTCACACTCCTCGAGAAACTCGATTCACTCGGTGGTCGGGCACGACACTGGAAATCGGGTGGTTATACCTTCGATCTTGGGCCTTCATGGTATCTCATGCCAGAGGTCTTCGAGCGCTATTTTTCCCTTTTTGGCAAGGAGAGGAAAGATTATTTTAACCTCCTGCCGCTCGATCCTTACTACAAGGTCTTCTTTGGTAATGATGAGACCGCTTCCCTGAGTCCGCGAAAAGAGGAAAATATTGCCCTCTTTGAATCTTTCGAAAGTGGTGGGGGCGAAGCCCTTTCCCGATATATGGAGCAAGCTACCTACAAGTACGAGGTAGCCATGAAAGAATTCCTTTACAAAGACTACAAACACTTGGGTGAATTTTTCAATAAGAGAATCATGACCGAAGGTTTACGACTCGGTATATTCAAGAAATTGGATAAATTCGTCGGTTCCTATGTTGAAGATCGTCGAGCCCGACAGATTCTTGAGTATGCAATGGTATTCTTGGGCACTAATCCAGTAGAAGCCCCTGCCATCTACTCGATCATGAGCCACGTTGATCTGAATCTGGGAGTGTTCTTTCCCAATGACGGAATGGCAGGAGCTGCCCAAGGTTTTGTGAAACTCTGCCAGGAAATGGGGGTAACTCTGGTCACGGGAGAGGAGGTTGTCGAAATTGAGACCAAGGCCGGGAAGGCTATGGGGGTCAAGACTTCCAAGGGATACTATGAGGCCGATGTAGTTGTCTCGGGGGCCGATTACCACCATATGGATCGTGAAGTTCTCCATGATAATGAATCTCAGTATAGCGATCGTTATTGGGAGAATCGGGTGGTGGCCCCATCGATGTTCATTGCCTACTTGGGAATTGACCGGAAACTAAAGAACTTGGAGCACCACAATCTCTACTTCGCAGAAAATTGGCATGCCCATTTCGATACGATTTTCAAGGATCCTGCTTGGCCTGAGAATCCTTGTTTTTACTTGAGTTGCATCTCAAAGACCGACCCTAAATCGGCTCCCGAAGGTGGAGAGAATGTATTTCTCCTTGTTCCTGTTGCACCAGCCTTGGATGATTCCGACGAACAGCGGGAGGCCTACCTTGCTCACGTATTGGAGCATGTGAAGGAAGTTACGGGTGAGGATCTTACCAAGGATGTCGCAGTAAAGCGGATATATACCCATCGGGATTTCATAGAGGATTATCATGCATTCAAGGGTACCGCTCTTGGGCTATCACATACCTTGATGCAGACGGCGATCTTCAGGCCTTCTAACCGGAGTAAGAAGATAAAAAACCTCTTTTACACCGGACAGTATACTCACCCAGGTGTTGGGGTTCCGATGGTACTCATAGCTTCGGAAATCGTTGCACAGGAGATACAGAAGTCCTATGGTCCATGAACAGCATGAAGAGATTTTCCGAAGTGGAAGCAAGACATACTATTTCAGTTCGCGATTTTTTCCCCAGTATGTGCGGGAAGATGTCTACGCGCTCTATGGCTTTGTACGTGTAGCCGACAACCTGGTCGATGATATTCCGGTCGATCCGGATAAGTTCAAGACGTTCCGGGCCTTGTACAGTGAAGGGTTGTTGACTGGACAGCCGACCGGGGACCACATCATCGATGCCTTCCTCGAACTGCAAGAAAGGAAGAATTTCGATCCCCTCTGGACAGAAGCCTTTCTCGATTCCATGCAACATGATCTGGTATCCACTTCATGTGATACGCTCGATGAGACGCTGACCTATATCTATGGATCGGCGGAAGTCATTGGATTGTTCATGGCACGTATCATGGACCTTCCAGAGGAGAGTTTCCAAGCAGCTGCAATGCTTGGCCGAGCCATGCAATATATAAATTTTATTCGTGATATCGAAGAGGATAACATGCTAGGGAGGCGGTATCTTCCCTTAGGAGAGACCTCTCTTAGAGGACTCACCAAGGAGGATGCTCTTGCACAAAAGGAAGAATTCAAGCGTTTTATCAGGCAAGAGATCGCCCGATATTCCCAGTGGCAACGTGAGGCTGAAAAAGGTTATCATTATATTCCACGTCGCTATCGGATTCCGATCATGACTGCGGCCGATATGTATTGTTGGACAGCTCGCCAGATTGCCAAGGATCCAATGATTGTTTTTGACAAGCGGGTCAAGCCGGCGAAGTTTCGCATACTCCGCAAGGGACTTGCCCATACGTTGGGGATGGCGTTCGGATGTTAGTGGAGAATCGGTTTGAGCGCTTTGTCATGCTCCTGTTACCCATATTCTATCTTATGGGATTTGTCTTCCATCTCATTGATGCGACCTACCCATTAATGTTGTTCATGACTCCCTACACGATACTGGCAACCGCTGTGATAGGCTTTTTGCCCGATTTTAAGGCACATAATAATCGTTTACTGATATGGGCTGCGATCACCTTCCTCTGTACGCTCATCCTTGAGATCCTTGGTGTCGCAACAGGAATGATTTTCGGCGCTTACACCTATGGACAGACTCTTGGTTTTTCCCTGCTTGAGGTACCCCTTTTAATTGGTATCAATTGGACATTGATAATCATGGGAGCACTCTCTATGGTGAAGCGACTAACTTCCCATGCATCCCTTATTGCATTGGGAACTGCTACAATCACTGTAGTCTTTGACTGGATCATGGAACCAGTTGCGATTGCGCTCGACTATTGGAGTTGGTCGGGAGGCAAGATACCTCTGCAGAATTATATCGCCTGGTTTCTCATAGCATATGCCTTCACGCGGATTTTTGAGGCCATGCGACTTAAAACAACCAGTTTCATACCATCATTGATTGTTGTTGTGCAGGCAATATTTTTTCTCCTTTTACGACTCTTCGTGGTTGTCTGAATAATTACTATTGCGCGAAGGTGATTGATTGACTACGATGTGGACGGGGGGCTTCCATATGCAAGAAATCTATGTCACCGGTCATCGCAATCCCGATCTCGATTCGGTCAGTTCAGCATGGTGTTATGCTCGGTTGAAGAGTATCGTTGATCCTGGCAATACCTATATTCCTATCCGTATCGGACACATGAACGAAACCTCAAAAAAACAATTTGAGAAGGCAGGTGCCGAACCTCCCTTATTCGTCAAGGATGTGAGGGCGAAAGTTGGCGATGTGGTGACAAGGGATTTCTGGTCTTTGCATCCTGAAGACCCCGTCTATAGTCTGGTCACCATGATGAGTAATCGCCATTCTTCGGTTGTACCTCTTTTGGATGGTGATTCCTTTCATGGACTGTTGAGTCTTGATGAGATAACAGCCTTTTTTCTCCGAGAGAATGCTGAGGACAGACCTCGTTATCGGTTTTATCCAGAGAATTTCAGTAAGGTGATCCGGGGTGAATATATCCTGAAAAACGATGTCCGTTGGTTCGATGCTTATATCATGACTGGCGCCATGGAATTCGATGTCTATCGTAATCGCTTGAATGCTCTTCTTCCCGATCTTCCAGTTTTGGTGGTAGGAAATAGAAGAAGACATTTGGAATATGCGGTGGAAAATCAATTTCCGGCTATCATAATAACAGGATTGGGAATCGATGAACCCATCGAGGTGGATTTGGAACCATATCGGGGGATTGTCTATAAATCATATGAAGATACTGCTGAGACCATTCGCCTGCTACGCATGAGTCTTCCGGTAAGGAGATTGCTGGCAAGTGCTCCTCCCCGTGTTGCGGTGGATGACTTGTTTGAGGATGCCAAACGGATGCTCATGGAGAGTGACTATCGTGGACTTCCCGTTTTCGACGGTGAGAAGTTTATTGGATTCGTCACTCGCCGTTGTTTTTTGGAACGTCCCCGTAGAAGGGTGGTAATGGTTGATCACAATGAATTGAAGCAGAGTGTCGAAGGCTTGGATGAGGCCGATATCGTTGAGATCATAGACCATCATCGGCTTGATGCCGAAAAGACACAGCGTCCCATATTCATCGCATCTGAACCAGTAGGAAGTACCTGTACTATCATCTATCACCAATATTTGCGGTGGAGGGCGCCTCTGGACAGACAGACTGCTTTTATGCTCCTTTCAGGTATTATCAGCGATACAGTAATCATGAAGAGTCCCACCACGACACAAGCAGATATCATTGCTGTAGAAGCCCTCTGTGAAATCGCGAAGATCTCCGATGTGAAGAAATTTGGGGAAGATTTGTTCAGCGCTGCCAGTGTACTGAATAAGGCCGACCCTAAGAAGGTCGTTGAGGGTGATTTTAAGGTATACAATGAAAGTGGTATCCGTTTCGGTATAGGACAGGTCGAAGTTACAACCCTCGAACAGGTGGATGAGGTGAAGGAGAACATTCTGAGCCAACTCGACAAAACTAGGTTGCATCACAGTCTCGATTGGGCCTTGCTTTTGGTAACCGATGTGATCAAGGAAGATAGCGTTTTACTTACGACACCCTTTCCCAGGAAGGAAAAGGCGCTGATCTATCCTCAAGAATCGCCAGGTAAGTATATCTTGAAAGATGTTCTATCGAGAAAGAAGCAGCTGCTTCCGGAGATATTGAGGGTAATAGAAGAGGGTCGTTGAATCGCTACAGGGAGTTAATCGAGACAATGGATGGTATCGATTTTATACTTTTCACGACCTTCTTGAAGTCATCCTCATTGGCTACTTCCATGGTGAAACTTCCCATGAGACGATCCTGTTCTCCATCGTCAAGTCTTCCTTCGATCAAATGCCCACGATACTTTCTAATAGCACCTTCGATCTCAGCAAAGAGGTCTTGGGTAACCCGGCTTACGACCCTGAATCGTCTAGTCAGACGGGGAACGGCAGTTTCCCACTCGACCTCTATACTCCTCTCCTTGATCTCGGTCATATGCTTGAGGTTATGGCAATTTTTCCTATGTACAATAATCCCTCGTCCCCGTGAAACATAACCGATGATATCGTCGCCCCTCCGTGGATTACAGCACTGGGCTAGAGAGATCATCATATTTTTTTCATCGCCCACCTTGAAGGTGAGTCTGCTCTGATCCATCACCGAACGGACGATCTCTCCCTCTACTACAGGAGTAGCGATTTCGGTTGGTTCGGCCGATACCGGTTCGACCTTCTTCTTTGCGATGATGTTCTTATCTATGATCAAACTGTCATCGTTCTTGTTAAGCCATGAGCGGATTTTCTTTCGGGCATTCGTCGTTTTCGCTAGCCGTAGCCAGTTGATATTGGGATGGGCGTTCGGACTCGTTAAAATCTCGATTACCTGAGTATTCTTCAATGGTTGGCTCAGAGGGATAATTGATCCATCGGCCTTAGCCCCAGTCGTATGATTTCCTACTTCGGTATGGATATGGTAAGCGAAATCGAGTGCCGTAGCATTGGCTGGAAGTTCCACTATGTGGCCTTGGGGAGTGAATGTGTAGATGGTATCCTTGAGTAATTCTCCTTTGATGTCATCGAGAAAGCTCTCTGATTGTTCAATCTCATTGCTCCAACTCTTGAGTTTATGGAGAATTCGTGTGAACTGTTCACTGTCCTGTTTCATCCAGGATCCATCTGATACACCGGTTTCTGCTTTATAGACCCAATGGGCAGCGACACCGTACTCTGCTGTAGCGTGCATTTCCCGGGTACGTATCTGGACCTCCAACAATTTACCGTCGAGTGCCATAACCGTGGTATGGAGGCTCTGGTAGTTGTTTGCCTTTGGCATAGCTATATAGTCTTTGAAACGACCTTCAATGGGTGGCCATACTTTATGCACTAGGCCAAGTAGTGTATAGCACTCGTTCACGGTATCGCAGATGATTCGGACTCCGAGGATATCACCAATCTCCTCCAACTCCTTCTTTCGCTTCTTCATCTTCAGGTAGACACCGTAGGTGTGTTTTGTTCGTGATTGCACCTCTACATTAGCCAATCCCTGTTCACCACATGCACGATAGAGGATCTTCTCGATTCTTCCTAGATATGCGGTCCTCTCGCTTTTCTTGGATAGGAGGTACTCTTCGATATACTGGAAAGTTTCTGGTTTCAGGATCTTGAGTGATTGGTCTTCCAACTCACCTTTCAACCATGACATTCCCAATCTGTCAGCAAGCGGGGCATAGATGTCGAGTGTTTCATTGGCGATTTCACGTGCTCGTATTGGGCTCAGATGCTTCAATGTGCGCATATTGTGCAGTTTGTCGGCCAACTTGATAATGATAACCCGGACATCTTGGCTCATGGCAAAGAACATCTTCCTGATAGTCTCAGCCTCTTGCTGACTTTTATTCTTTACCTTCAGGGTGCTAATCTTCGTCTCACCTTCCACCAGATCGGCTACAGTCTGGCCAAAACGTTCTACTAAGTCCTCATAGGTCGTGGATGTGTCTTCGAGCGTATCATGGAGAAGTCCAGCAATCACCGTATCGACATCCATACGGATCGATATGAGAATTTCGGCGACTGCGTAAGGGTGGATGATATAGGGCTCTCCGCTCTGCCGTTTTTGGTTACCATGGGCTTCACAGGAGAATATTGCGGCATCACGAATACGTTCCTGTTCCGCCTTGGAGTAGCGGAAGGTCTTTTGGACAAATCTGTTGGTCAATTCCTCATACATCCAAAACCCCCCAAACGACGCGATGCAATTGTGCCAGATCCTTCTTGCTTTCAATATGTGAGAAACCCCGCTCAGAAAGCAAGTCCATGATAGCGCTTTGCTGACGGAAATCGCATTCAATCAACAAAATTCCTCGTGGATGCAGGTGTTTCGGTGCTTGATCAACAATCGAGCGGATAATCGCTAGACCATCGGCATCTCCTCCAAGTAAGGCGAGAGCCGGTTCAGCCTTCACTTGCGCCTCTGTCTGATCAAACCATGATTGGGTCAGATACGGCGGATTGGTGGCTATGAGAGAGAAATACGTATCGGTACATGCAGAGAAGAGATCCGATTGCAGTATGGTTACCGGCCTATTGAGCAATCGTTGTGCGTTTTCAGTAGCTACTTGCAAGGCTCCTTCGGATATATCGGCCAATGTTACCTCCGAATCGGGTAATTCAGCCGCGAGACTAATGCCAATGCATCCACTACCCGTACATAGATCCAGGATACGCTGTGCTGGTTTTTCTTTAACTAACTCCAAGGCAGTCTCAACCAATATCTCGGTATCACTTCTTGGAATAAGGACATCAGGTGTCACTGTGAATGTTCTACCGAAGAACTCCCTTTCACCGATAAGATAGGCTATCGGTTCATGTTCACAACGACGTTTAATGAGAGATACATACAGCGATTCAGCCGAATCCGAAAGAAGACTGTCCGATTTGCTGTAGAGTTGCTCACGTGACAAACCGGTGGTCTTACAGAGTAATAGTGATGCATCCAGTAATGGAGTCTGGGATATGCGATATCCGTCGATCGCCTTCGTTCCCCTTGTGAGTGCCTCACCGACCGATATCATTGTAGCTCCTTCAGAGCCTCTTCACCTGCAGCCATCCTCAGGGCATCGACAACCTCCTCCAACTGGCCTGCCATAACTAATTCAAGTTTATAGAGGGTGAGATTGATACGATGGTCGGTCAATCGGTTCTGGGGGAAATTGTAGGTTCTGATTCTTTCGCTACGATCTCCCGATCCTACTTGGCTCTTACGGTTGTCAGCCCTTTCCCGTGCCTTCTTATCCTCTTCCAGATCGTAAAGGCGAGATCGGAGAACACGCATTGCCTTGGCTTTGTTCTTGATTTGTGATTTCTCATCCTGACAGATTACAACGAGGCCGGTAGGGAGGTGGGTCAGACGAACCGCACTGTCGGTTGTATTGACCGACTGTCCACCAGGACCACCACTACGCATAACATCTACTTTGAGATCTTCTTGCCTAATCTCAATATCGGTCTCCTCGGCCTCCGGAAGAACAGCCACAGTAACTGCAGAGGTATGGATACGTCCTCCCGATTCGGTCTCCGGGACACGCTGAACACGATGAACACCGCTCTCCCAACGAAGATTCCCATAGACATCCTTTCCAGAGATAGAGTAGATAATCTCCTTGAAACCGCCGATTCCAGTCTCGTTCATACTGATGATCTCAATTTTCCATCTTTTGCTTTCGGCGAAGTGACTGTACATCCTGAAAAGATCTGCGGCGAAAAGGGCTGCTTCATCGCCTCCCGTACCTGCACGGATCTCCATGATGATATTCTTTCCCTCCATAGGATCGGGTGGAACGAGGAGCATCTTGCTCTGCTCTTCCAATTTGTCACGTTCCTCCCTTAGGGATTCGAGTTCTTCCTTCGCCATTGCAACCAGATCCTCGTCCTTCTCCTCTTTTACCATAGTCTCGGCAGCAGCGATCTGTTCATTAAGATCCCTAAGTGTATGCAAAGTCTCTATGATCGGCTCAAGGTGTGATCTCTCCTGCATGATCTTTCGGTACTCGTCGATATCCTTCATAATATCGGGATCCGAAAGGCGCTTCTCGAGTTCGATAAACTGGGGTTCGAATTTCTGCAGGATCTCTATCATCATCAGCTCCTCCCGAAGCCACTATCCTGAAAACGTCCATTCAGGGAAGTAGTTCCGTGGGAACCAAGTATAACGATTTCCCGCATCAGATGTCCAGCGTGGCCAGAAGGCGCTTATTCGCTTCGATCTTCTTAGGATCGAGCGTGTTCATCTTGAAAAACACGATTGCCCCAAAGAGGAAAAAGAGCGATGGAATGGCTGCCATGTGGAGACTGATTCCCATTTTTGCTGCCTTTGATGTAGGATCTGCATTGAAATCGGTCAGTGTGTGAATCAACCAGAAGACCACTGCCTGGCTGGCATAGGAAAAGCGCATAAAGAAAGCGCCCCCATGAGTACGCCATCATCCCTTCTCTTGTCGGTAACCACTATGGAATCGACGATATCGGCCATAGCTGGTCCCATGAAGGTCCAGAAACCTCCGAAGCCCAACCCCCAAAGCGCCATCCAGATAGTAAAACCCATGATGGAGCTTACGAAGGTCATGGGGAAGGAGAAGAAAGCCATCACCAATGCGGTGATCAAGAGCATACGTTGGTTGTTACCTATCCGTTTAGCCAAGAGCGCCCATCCGGGAATGGATACGAGGGTACCGATGAGCATTCCAGCAAAGATCAACGTTGTACCGCTACTGGGAACGTTGAGAATATAATTGCCTACATAATGGACCGAACTGGTCATACACATGGCTCCCGATTGGTAAAGGAATAGCAGGAGGATAAATGCCAATAGATCACGATGTTTCAATGCCCGTACCATGGAAGGTATGAAGGCATGTTCCTTTCTCGGTTCGGCTTTCAACTGCTCTTGGTGTTTGGAAAATCTTTGAATCATCTCCTTGGTTTCATGAATCCCTGGGATAATCAGCAGGATCCCACCAACGGTAAAAGCTGCCACTGCCCATCCACTGGTAAGGTAACTTCCGACATCTCCGTATGAAAAGAAGAGGGGAGGGATCACGAATCCCGCAGCGACACCGAGTACACCCACAGCGGTGCTGATGGCAGCGGCTTTCGTACGGACCTCTTGGCTACGGAACTTGTCCGGATAGACCGATTGGTAGTTTACCTCCCAAAGTGAATAGCAACCATCAAAGAGACATATGGTTACGACCATCCAGAAGAAGACCGGTAATGGATTGGATGACACTTCAAGTCGCCAGGATTGGGGTACCGAAAAGATAAGCACAAAAAAGAGAGCGCTGGAAAATAGTCCTATGATGATCCACGGGAACCTGCGGCCGAATATACGCGAGAATGGCGCCTTCCTATTTGTCACATAACCGATCACAGGGTCGTTTATGGCATTCCAGAGAGAGTAGAGGATCGTCGCTAGTGCGGCGTATCCTGCCGAAAGACCTATTTCTGTCTCGTAGAATTTGAATACGACAGCACCGAAGGCACCGGTAAGGAACTCGGCGAGGAATTTTCCTACACCATAGGATGCCATGACACCGGAGCTTATCTTGGACTTCTTCACCATTTGGGCTCTCCTTTTCAGTTATAGAAGCACAGATTTGCTCTTAGGGCAACAATTTTGGTATGTCACGGATTAGAAGGTGAATAACGCACTACCATATGTACTACAGCACTACTGGCGCTCTCATTAGCGATAGTGTGTTCTATATCGGCATGGTATGCAAGGAAGTCTCCCTTATGGAGCTCGACTCTATTGTCTCCTGCGGTAACGACAACAGATCCTTTCATAACCGTGAGGAACTCCTCAGTGTTGGGAAAATGGGCATCACTCGGTAGCGATGTATTGGGTTCGAATTGTAGAAGATAGATCTCCAAGTCACCCGCCATCTCCAGAGGAGAGAATACCTTTATCGTGACTCCGTGCTCATCGGTATCAAGGACTTTTATCGCTTCGCTCCGATTGACCACGAATTTTCGCTTTGGCCCTCCAGATGCATCGAGAAGATCGTGCAGATCCACTCCCAGTCCCCTTGCGATCTTCCAGACCGTGGCAACTGTCGGATTTACCTTATCTGACTCGATCTGACTGAGCATAGCCTTGGAGACACCAGAGCGTTCGCTCAGCACGTTCAGTGTAAGATTCCGGGCTGAGCGTAATTTCTGAATATTTTTTCCTATCATTGGGGGGTGTTCCATAGGAGCCTCCATTGTGTTTGACATAGTAAAATTTGTTCATTATACTGAACAAGGTCATTGTAGGATGATGTATTCCTGCTGTCAAGGAATAGCTTTCCGAGGAGGGCTGCATGAAAAATATCCTTGTGATCGGAGCTCTCGGCCAATTGGGGTCAGAGATCGCACTACGTCTACGACAACTCTACGGTGATACCCATGTGGTACTTGCCGATATTCGCAATGATGTGAATAGACCATTGGTGGAAGGTGGCCCCTTCTATACAGTCGATTGTAGGGATGGTGCCAGTCTCTCCGCACTGGTTAAAAAATATCGTATCGATACGATCTACCATCTTGCGGCAATTCTCTCCGCAACTGCTGAAAAGAACCCACAGCAGGCTTGGGATATAAATATGAATGGCCTTATGACCGCCTTGGAGGTGGCACGGGAGAACCATTGTTCACTTTTTACACCCTCATCAATAGGAGCCTTTGGTCCGACTACACCAAAGAAATTCACCCCACAGGATACGATCCAGAGACCGACGAGCATTTACGGCGTCACAAAGGTCGCTGGAGAGCTCTTATGTGATTACTACCACCACAAGTATGATGTGGATACAAGGGGGGTACGCTATCCTGGAATTATCAGCAATATGACCCCACCAGGAGGAGGTACGACCGACTATGCAGTGGAAATCTACTACGCAGCACTGCAGTCGAAACATTATGAATGTTTTTTACAAGGAGATACCTACCTCGATATGATGTATATGCCTGATGCAGTCAATGCTGCAATCCAGATTATGGAAGCCGATCCTTTTCGCCTTAGGCATAGGAATGCCTTTAATGTAGCAGCCATGAGTTTCTGCCCCGAGGAGCAGGCTGCCTATATCAGAACCCATATTCCCGAATTCACCATCAGTTATCGGGTGGATCCGGTCAAACAGGCGATTGCCGATTCATGGCCTGATAGCTTGGAGGATTATGCTGCAAGGGTTGAATGGGGGTGGAAACCGACTTATGATTTGTCCAGTATGACTGCCGATATGCTCAAGACGATAGGCGAAAGGATGGATAAGGGAGGTCCCAAACCATGATGCATCACACCATGATTACAGAGATGGAGAGCTTCATTGAGGAGCTGCATGAGCAGGGTCTGTACAAGGATGAGCGGGTAATCGAGAGCCCCCAGGGGAGCATGATCTCTGTTGGAGGGAAACAGGTAGTGAATTTTTGTGCCAACAACTACCTTGGTCTTGCCAATAATGCAGAGGTGATCGAGGCTGCTTCTATCGCTATGCAAAAATGGGGATACGGACTCTCTTCGGTCCGTTTTATCTGTGGAACCCAGGAGCTCCATAAACAGGTAGAGAAAAAAATCAGTGAGTTTCTCCATATGGAAGATACGATCCTTTTTTCGAGCTGTTTCGATGCCAACGGAGCACTATTCGAGCCTCTCTTGGATGAAAGGGATGCCATTCTCAGTGATGCCCTCAACCATGCCTCCATAATAGATGGGGTACGCCTGTGCAAGGCCAAACGCTATCGGTATGCCCACAGTGATATGGAAGATCTGGAACGACAATTGGCCGATGCGCGAGATTGCCGTAGGAGGCTGATCTGTACCGATGGGGTTTTCTCCATGGATGGCGATATAGCCCGATTAGATGCCATTTGCACCCTTGCCGAAAAGTACGATGCCCTCGTGATGGTCGACGATTCCCACGCAACTGGATACATCGGTGAGCATGGAAGAGGAACCGCAGAATACTGCAACGTCGAGGGACGTGTCGATATCATCACCACAACGTTCGGAAAAGCGTTGGGGGGAGCTAGCGGTGGTTGTATAAGCGCAAAGGCTCCTATCGTGGCAATCTTACGCCAACGGGCACGTCCCTACTTATTCAGCAACACGCTTGCCCCTGCAATAGCGGGAGGCACATTGAAGGTACTTGAATTGATCTCCGATGGGAATCCCTATCGGGAAAGGACCATGGACCGGGCTCGCCAGTTCAGGAGGGGGATGGAGAAAGCCGGTTTCGACCTTGTTCCTGGCCAGACGGCAATTGTACCAGTGATGCTCTATGAGGAACGGAAGGCTGTAGAAATGGCCGATGCATTGCTCGGCGAGGGTGTTTATGTAATAGGATTCAGCTATCCCGTGGTTCCCAAAGGAAAGGCTCGTATCAGAGTGCAACTATCGGCAGCTCACAGTACTGAGGATGTCGACTTAGCCATTGAGGCCTTTGTCAGGGTCCGAGAACAGCTGATACGGCGGTAACGGCACGCTACTTCGGGTAGGATATCCCTAACTTGCTACAGAGAGCTTTTCCCCATTGTTCCAGTTTCTCCATAACAGCTTTATCCTCTTCCCTTGTATCTTGGGAAGTTAGGCGTTCGGTAATTTTTCTGGCATAGAATTCAAGGTTTACTAATGTATCCCCAGGTGCGAAGTTGAGTCGGTTCTCACAGAATTCATGCCACAATTGTTGCTCTTTCTCATCTAAGACGTGGGGCCAGTTCCTACGGATATAACGCCAAAGTAATTCAGAAGCACGCGGGTCATCGAATGTGATAGTGCTACGCAGCAGTTCCTCAGGTTCCATATCGCGGATCTGGGAGAATCTTTGAGCATCTGCATCACCAAAGAATCCCGAGTAGAGTGCGAAATCGACATCATCGACCGGAGGATACTCATCCGAATCGGCTGCTTTTCGAATATTTACTGCAAGAATCGGATGTTCGGCTAGTTGTCTCCGATGTTTCTCACACACCTGAAGATCGAGTCCCAGATGTGTTGCTATCGCAGGATCTTCGGTTAAAATCTTCAAGGGAGAGATGAAGGGGACTCTGTTGATTGATACCCGATACAGACCGGGTACCCGGAGAAGGCGGTCCGAGGCACTTACCAGACTCGGTAAATTTGCCAAAAGGTTGGCTGCTTCAGTCAACGATTCTGTAGTTTCCTGAAGTGACTGTTCTAAATTTTCCTTCTCTAGAAGGGCTTTTCGAGCCCGTTGGGCGATGGTTCTGAAGGTATCCTCCGTCTTCCTCACCTCTTCGAGTTCCCCATACGCTTTTGCGGCGGATATGAGCATGGAAGGGTCATTGCGAAGATCGAAAACAAAGATGCTGTTCTTGTTCTTATAGGATCCGGTGATCGGTACCACGACTGTGGAACACCCCTCTTCGCGAGTGAATTCTGCACCTGTGTAGAGTACAGGAGGTCCCATGGGTGTCGAAAGCTCTTGCTTTACCTTCTGTTTGTTACGTAGATCGAGATAGTAAGAGAAGAGTTTTGGTTGTTTCCTCTTTATGAGACGGGCGAGCTCCAAAGTAGCCCAGACATCGCTCATGGCATCGTGGGCGTGTTCATGGGAAATGCCATTTGCCTCTGTGAGATCGGTTAGCTTGAATGAAGGACGGTTTGAGCTCGGCTTTTTCGGCCATACGATTCCCTTGGGGCGCAAATCGTGAGCAGCGCGCACTAGATCTATAAGGTCCCATCTGCTACGACCCTGGTCATACTCCCGTTGGTAGGGATCGAGAAAATTCCTATAAAGTGCATTACGAATGAATTCATCATCGAAACGGAGGCTATTATAGCCTACCGCACAGGTGCCGCGCTTGCTGAAGATATCGTTTATCCGTGCGATAAAGTCACTCTCGATGAGACCCTTTTCCTCAACTTCCTGGGGTGTAATCCCAGTAACCATGCAAGCGAGAGGATCGGGAAGATAATCATCACTCAATTTGCAATAGAGTACAATCGGATCTTCTATCACCGCGAGATCCATATCGGTACGGACACCGGCGAACTGGGCTATGCGGTCGTAACGGGAATTCAGGCCGAAGGTCTCCAGATCATACCAGAAGAAAGTTTCATTCCGTTTCATGTCACCAATGTACCACAGTCTTGTTTGTTTTGACAGACGGACCACCGTACGGTATCGTCTTTACAAGGAGTTGGCGCGCATGCGAAGGATTGTCTATTGTCTCTCTATTATGCTGGTTTTTTCGGTAGCGCCAGCTTTCTCCAACATTTCTCCAAGTCCATCAGATTCCGAAGTAAAGGTGGCTCTTCAGTCGATTCTCGTGGCAGGTGCAGCTACCTCTGCAGCAGGGAATCTGATTCCTCCACTGATATTCGCCGAGTCAATTCTCGATTCCGATTCCTCATTAGCGAATTTTCAACTCACCTTGGATAATGCCGATGTAGGGCTGCTACGGAAAACGGTATTGGAAAATCCTCAACCTCCACCACGCCAGATGGGTTTTTTGGAAGCGCTGTTCACCGCCGTCATTCCCCTTGTTCCCGACTATGCCAGAATGGTGGAATTTCTCAAGCCCCAAGGTCTTCTTGAGGAAGAAGTGATCCTCAGTGGGACTGTTGAAGCGGTACGGCTCTCTTATCCTTATCCGTTTCGCTATGAAGGAATTGCCTCGTTGGAGGTCTCAGGTAGCAGGTTCTCCCAGCCGTTTTTCCTCGATGTCACGTTTGTGATTCCCCTTGAAGGCCCAGCAGGCTCCGCTATCATTCCCCTTCGAGTAACGGCTAATGGAACTGACTACCTTCATGTTGCAAGGGCGCTGTTCAAGATTCCTGCAGGTGTCGATATCGAATCCCAGCTGCAACTGATTCTGTAGAACTCATGTCCAAGCTGGACAGATTGGCAACACTGGCCTAGAATATGGACACATCTACAGCAGGGGGAAGGCATGAAACACATAGTGGCACGCACAGAATCTTTTCTTCACGAGTGGAGTATCACACCCGATAGTATCGATATGCAAAAGTGCTGTGATGATTTTCTCAAGGAGATGGAACTTGGTCTTCAAGCAAAAGGAGTCGGTTCACTTGCCATGATTCCTACCTATACTTCTGCTGACACAATGATAGAACCAGAGCGAAAGGTCATTGTCTTAGATGCGGGTGGAACGAATTTTCGTACCTGTGTGGTCTCCTTTAGCGATACGATGGTTCCCACCATATCCTCCTACCGTAAGACCGGGATGCCCGGGGTCCATCATGAAGTCACCGCAACTGAGTTTTTCGGAGCTTTGGCCGATCAAGTTGAACCACTGATCGATGAGAGTGACCAAATAGGATTCTGCTTCTCATATGCCGCCGAGATAACAGAGGATCATGATGGAATTCCCCTCGTATTCTCCAAAGAGATAAAAGCTCCCCAAGTGATCGGTATGCCAGTAGGTAAATCACTGCTCGACGAACTCGCAAGGCGTGGGCATGATGTATCACGCAAACGGGTTGCCGTCGTGAATGATACCGTGGCAACACTACTGGCTGGCAAAGTCGCCACAGGCGTCTCTCCCTACGATGGGTATATCGGTTTCATCCTTGGGACGGGAACCAATACCGCATATGTGGAGAGCAACAGCCAGATTGCCAAATTGTCCTCTCTCAGCAGTGGGAGCCAGATAATCAATGTGGAGTCGGGAAATTATGAGCTGATTCCTGGTGAGTTGGACCGTCGTTTCATCAACAGTACCAAGCAACCGGAGAATTATCATTTTGAGAAGATGATTAGTGGGGCGTACCTCGGTTCATTCAGCCAGGTGGTCCTTGAGGAGGCTATAGCAGAGCGAATCTTGAGTGAAGAGTTCGCAGAGCGGTTCCTTGCCATACCACCGTTAGATACAACACGTATGAGCCACTATCTTGAAATGCCGCATAACCAATCGTACAACATGGTGTCATGTATCACCAATGAGGCCGATGCGACGGCGCTTTATCTCATTCTTGATTCGATTATAGCTAGGGCTGCGAAGCTCACGGCAATCAATCTCAGCGCTGCTGTACTGAAATCCGGATCGGGAGAAAATCCTCGGTATCCGGTCTGCATCAATGCGGATGGAACTACATTCTATAAGACCGAGAATCTTGATCTCTATACCAAACAGTATGTGACCGATTTCCTCCATCGTAGGCACCATCGCTTCGTACGATTCGTTAATATCGATGACTCTCCTACCATCGGGGCTGCAGTCGCGGGACTATCACTTCTCTGATACAGCTTCCAAGTCTGCTCTACGCACCAGATCACGTTGCCATGTTAAAAGATAGTCATGCCTCTCTTGGTCGTCTCCCCATGCATCCGCCATTACCCTATATACGGGTTCTGTTCCGCTTCCGCGCATCCAGATGAAGTCGGTATCGGTTCCCAGTTTGTCGCTGAAGATGATCTTCAACCCTCCACGCATGGGAGCACTGCGATACGCTGGTCCCAAACCGGTACGCTGGTGGATTCCTTCAGTCTGTTCTTCTCTCCAACCTGAGATGCCGAAACGCTTTTCCAATTCATCACTTCTTTCAGCGTAGTCGATCACAAATAGCTTCTCATAAGCCATTTTGAGTTTGCCGTGGTCATGTGTCGATATGTTCATCACCGCATCTTTGGAGAACCCCCCGGTAATGGTCCGGGCGGGGAGGGTCGCTATAGCCTTCGCAATAGATGGTTTTTCCGATGCATGTACCTGCTTGCCAGTGATGGCACGGAATCTCTCTGGCGAACTGAGCAGTTTGATCAGCGATACCAATGTATTCAATGGATCGCGGACTTTCCCAGGATGGGTGATATTGCCACCATTGGAGCCTTCACCTAAAATCCTTACTGTGTAACCGTCCTTCCTGACCTGCTCAGCGAGGGAGACAACATTTGCCTCTCCTACTTCAGCCCTGAAAACGGTTACCCCCAACTCTGTCGCAAGCGTATCTATCATTAATGAAGTCGGTCCATTGACAACGATAGCTTGTGCAGTGTTATCTTTTTTTGAGAGAGCGAGTTCTATTCTGGCTACGAGTGCGAACAGCTGTTGTGCCCCGAGGATCTTTGCTTTATCCTCCAATTCATCGTAATAGACGATATTACCTCTATCCCCGTCATTGTCGGGAACGTAACCGAGCATGAAAGAGGAATTTTCCTTATGGGCTTCTTCCAGTGCGCGACGGCACATCTGTAGGTTCTCTCCCTCTGGCACAATGGCATGAACTATTGAGCGAGGGCGATCGTTGAGGAACCGAGTGGCTATACCAAGGCCTTCCAAAAATTCCTTGTCTATCGAAAGGCTTCTAGCACTCCCGTTCAGCTCTCCCACAATCCCTATCGGATTGTGTGCTATATCGCCTCTCAGCTCGGCGATCATATCGCCGAATATCGCTTCATCCTCGGAATTGGTGGCAATGTCTAAAACTAATCGTTCATAGGCAATCTCAGCCGTCTCTTTCTCTGTGCCGCAATTTTCTAGGATGGCATCGTAAATATCGGTAGCAACAGAGGCACTGAGTTCCTGTACGAGAAGAGGAATATCCGGATCTGCCAACAGTGTTCTGAATGATGCTATGACTTTTGTTGCTTCTTCTGCCTTAGCCACTCCTCCCGCTTTCCCAAACTTGAATCCATTATGTCCGATAGGATTGTGACTAGCAGTTATATAGAAGAAATCGCTTTCGTTATGATAGTAAGAATACGCCATAATTTCTGGAGCTGCGGCTATAAAGAGGTGTTTGACATCAACGTTATGTGAAATGAGTATACGGCAGACTATGTCGGCGATCGCAGGGCCGGTAGGACGGCTATCCATGGCAAGGATGACCGAGTGGGGTTTTCTTTCTCGATAGAAGGCTTCTGTGGCAATGGCAACGATATACGCGTCAGCTTTCGAGATGTTGGCCCCATTATCTTCTTCATCGTTCGATGCTGCAAATACTTTTCTCCATCCCGAAGCGCTGATTACCATCTGTTGGTAAGATGTCTCCAAATCAGTTATTGCTACAGCTGTTCCTTCCAAGGGATCCTTGGTGCTATCTGCAATGGGAAAACCGGTTTTTGGATGTGTCGTTATCATTGCTGACTCCTTATGAAGCGAGTATATCCCCCTTGTCTCGTGTCGGCAAGACTGGTACTGTATTGCCAGATATGAAAACCGTAGCCGCTATCCACGATATCTCCTGTCACTCGAAATCTTCCCTTACCGTTGTAATTCCCACATTGGCAGCATTGGGGGTACAGGCATCGGTATTAACTACAGCATTGTTGTCGACTCATACCGATGGGTATGAAAATTATGCCTATGTCGATCTTACCGAGACGATGGAGGATGTCATAGCACATTGGAAGAAGTTGGGTCTCCAGTTCGATAGTATCTATTCCGGATTCCTCGGATCCCATAGGCAAATCGATACCGTATCCAGTTTCATCGGGTGGCAACGCCAGGGGGGTCGACAACCTCTGGTTGTGGTCGATCCTGTATTAGGTGACCAGGGTAAGCCCTATGGTCCCATGACCAGTGAATTGATCGCACGTATGCACGATCTGGTGACCATGGCAACAGTAATTACACCAAATCTCACCGAAGCCGCGCTTCTTCTCGGAGAGCAATTCAATAGTGACTTACCGCTGAAAGTGGCAGAGCATTGGGCAAAGCGATTGAGTACCCTTGGCCCACGGTATGTTGCAATTACCAGTGTAATGGATGGATCCGATGGTATAGTCGTTGCTTATGATGCTGACCAGAAAAGCGGTTTTCACATCCGGCAGACCTATGCTCCCGTGTCTTATCCCGGTTGTGGTGATTTTTTTGCAAGTATCCTCTGTGCTCTTTTAGTACGTGGTCTCTCCTTTTCCCATGCGGTTGAACAGGCTACGGATATGGTAAGCAAAGCAGTTTATGCTACCTGGAAAACCGGTACGGAAATTCGCAGCGGGGTAGCCATCGAATTGGTTATGTCGGATTTGGTGAAGGTAGTCGGATGATTTTGGTAGTAGCTTCATCTGCAGGTGAACTACAGGGAGCACAGCAGTTTCCCGTGGAAGAGGGACAAGTATTCAGGAGACTTCCCGATGGAAGACCTTTGGTGGCTGTAAGTGTAGGTGTCGGTAAGGTTCAGGCGGCTATCGGTACATTCGAGGCTATTAAAACGTATAAGCCAGAGAGGGTATTCGGCATCGGAAGCTGTTGTGCGCTCAGAGAGAATATTGGACTTGGGGCGTTGATCATTCCAACCCATCTGCTACAATATGATATTGATCTTCGTCGTTTTGGTCTTCCACGTGGTACCGTTTACGGAAACAATGGCCAGAAGGTAGGCCCTCTGTCCATAGACTCCTCGATCGTTATGCATGCGAATCCAGCCGAAACACTTGCAGGTCAGCCAGTACTGCATAATGCGACAATTGGCAGTGCTGATCGATTTCTTACTCCAGAAGACCGCATTAGTCATGCGTTTCTAGTCGAGGAACTGCATGTGGATGCGGTCGATATGGAAAGTCATGCAATGGTTGCGGCAGCTCAGCGTGCCCAGACTCCGATTTCAATCATACGCGCAGTGAGCGATGTATGGACAGGACAACGGGTGAGTTCATTACCTCGATTTCTAACCGAATCATCCCATGCTATCTTCGCCCTTATCGCCAAGTGTTTTTAGCGCAAGGAAAAATCGCCTACAATCTTATACACCTTTCCGTCTTTTACCACCTGTAGTTTTCGGTTGGGAAAATGACGCGGTAATTGTTCCTCCAAGAATTCAATTGCGGCGCTTTCGATCTCAGAACGGTCATTGGGATGGACCTTTTCAAGGGTTGACATTTCGATATCCACCATATAACCCCTTCCATGTTCGCTTCCATAGCCCAAGGTGAATTTCGTACCGGTACTGAATAGGCCGTCATAGGAGACCCTGGCTGCTTTTCCTCGTTCAGGACGGTTCGGATGCAATGGATAGCGGTCTCCGTAGCGATCCTCCAAGTAATGATCCAGTTCATCACATAGACTACGCATATGATCCTCTAAAATCTGTTGCTGTGGACTCATCAAACTCATACAAGCTCCTTCGGTGTCTCACTTTGGGGTAGGGTCCAAGAGCGAGGGGGATGCTTTGGTCTTTGTATGAATTGGTCGCAAAGGGCTGTAATCTGTTGTTCATGTTCAGTGAAGATCTGCTGTGCCCGTTTAATCATATGAGAGAGGACAACAGGATCAGTCTCATCCAGTTTTACCCGCTTATGGAGATCCCCATGGATGCGAATATACTCCATATCACCAATAGCAGAGGCAATTTCATGGGATGTGCGCATCTGGGATGATGCATAGAGGCGGTAGATAGGAGTACCTTTGGCAGGATCGAGCCAGCTGAATACACCACTACCGGTAGTCGCGGGATCAAGTCGGTACGGAGCGCTGGATGTGCTGAGAGAGAGTACATGGAACCGTTTGGCATCCGGATAGAGACGTTTGGCCTCCTTATAAGCATAGAGGACGGGATTGTTAGCTACCACGCCACCATCTAAGAGAGAAATGGCTTGATTTGAAACGGGATCGTGTATGGTTGTGGGTGAAAAATAGGTCGGTGCTGCACTAGTTGCCCTTGCGGCGGTCCTAAGAAGAACCTCTGGGGTACCGTAGTTAGAAAGGATGTAGGGGCGATCGTTACCATAGTCGTAGGTTACCACCATGGTGGGAGTTAGTGCTTGTCCAATTTTCCTCTCTCCAAAGATGTCGAACAACAATTGGTTGAATGAGAGGTCATCGTACTTGTGTGTGAACAACTGGTTAATCATATTCAGTTGGAAAAACGACTGGCTTCGGGGGAAAATAATCCTTCCGTACTTCAAATAGATGTCGGCAATCCTTTTGATATCCGGGCCAGGATCAGGATACAATGTCTGGCTCCTACTCTTTTTTGAGGAGGGTTCAGATTGTTGTTCTTTTGTTGGACTTTGACGTGTTGCGAGTAGGGAGGAATCACTATTCGCACTGGTGAGAGCTAATGCGATCAACCCTCCAGTCGAGGTCCCACTCACCAGATCAAAGTGAGAATAGAGCGGTCTGTCGTCGCCCTTGGAGCGCAGGAGGTTCTCCACATGCTCAAGTATCGTCGCGGGAATGACACCACGCATGCCTCCTCCATCTAAACAGAGGATATAGCGGTCTTCTCCTAGGCGCTTGAGTTCGCGATTCTTGAGATAGTTTCGTAGTCCCATGTTGATAAACATGGTATATTTGGCCTTAGTGGTCAAGAGAACCACCCCGTCGGAGAGGCTATGAGTGGTAAAGAAATCGGGTATAGTTCATGTAGGTTGTGTCCTCACGCCTGTGCGGTAGATCGGATCGCCGGTAAGCTCGGTATCTGCGGAGAGGGTTCTACCATGCGTATCGCTTGGGTAGGATTGCATAGGGGAGAGGAACCTCCTTTGATTGGAGAACATGGATCGGGAACGATTTTTTTTACCGGATGTCCGCTTCACTGTGCCTATTGCCAAAATTGCCAGATCAGTGGCCGCTCTTCGACCGTTGGAGTTCCGGTCGATACACAGCGATTTGCTCAGCTCTTGCTCTCCTTGGAACGATTCGGAGCTGCCAATGCCAATCTGGTGACTGGAACGCACTTCATTCCCTCCATAATCGAGGGAATCGAATTGGCTCGAAGCGCGGGTTTTTCATTGCCAATCGTGTGGAATTCTTCGGGATTCGAGTCTGTGGAAGCATTGGATCTGATCGATCCCTACATCGACACCTATCTGATGGATCTCAAGACACTCGATCCTTCGGTAGCGAACAGATTTTGTGGATTCGCCACCTATGCAGATTATATCGTACCTGTTATTGAATTTTTAATTAAACGACATCCTATCACTGAAATGGTTGACGGGGTTCTGCATGGGACAATTATTCGTCATTTGCTCTTTCCTGGAACGTACGAGGCTACCGAAGCAGTCCTTCGTTGGTTCGCCGAACATGCAAAACATGCCGCATGGCTCTCCCTCATGGTACAATTCGTACCTCCTGTACAGACCGAAGAAGTCTTGGATGAGGTTTCCCAAGAGACATACGATAAGTTGATCGATTTATTGGAAGAACTGGAGATAGAAGAGGGGTTCGTTCAGGAGTTGGCTGACAATATTCCTTGGATACCCGATTTTACCCGGGATAATCCCTTCCCTGAATCGTTTGCTGAAGTGCTGCCGGAATTTCTGCAGATGCGAAACAGTTGACTATCCTATGACAGTTCCCTCGAATGGTTCTCCCCGCAGTATGGCGAACGTGTTCTCGATATTCCTGCCATCTGCGCAGATTACCTGCAAATTCCCCTCTTGAGCCTCTTTTGAGGCGATTGGATCGAATGGGACGTTCTTCCCAGGGATCCAGGTATCTCCCACCATGTTCCTGAAATCCGCCCAGCCGATCTGGTCGATAGGTGTTGCGGTGGGGTCGACTTTGGGATCCGCGGTATAAACTTTAGCGATATTTGAAAGATTCACTACCTTTCGGGCACCGAATCGTTTGGCGAGGAATACAGCATCGGTATCGGAAGAAAATCCCGGTTTCCAGCCTGCAGCGACCAGAATGTTACCGGAAAAAACGATTGGAGCTGTGGGATCGGTAACTAAGGCATCATCACAATACCGGGAAAAGAGCGAGCGGACCAGCGTCCCATTTAGATGGGTTGCGGCTATTCCCAGCCAGTCGAGTAGATCGGCATCGGGCTGCTCAGCGATTGCTTTATAGGCCTTCTGGTAGTTACGGGCAGGAGCTCCTCCTCCCGTTACAAGGATAACCTTATGGTCGGGGTTATCATTAAGATATTTCTCCATGGCTGCAACAAAGCGCTTTAGGAACTCATGATCCACGGCATCGGGTGCGATGATCGAACCGCCAAGGGAAAGGACTGTGATATTCTGCATGGTAAGGCCTCCATGTGGACTGTAAAACAACCAAGTATTACAGTCTACGAGTCCAGATTAGCAGAAAAAATGAAAAAGGCCACTAGTATCCAAAATTAAAATCTCCAAAATTGCTCTAGGTCAATTCCCAATTACTCTTTCGATGCTACATTTCTTGTACAAACCATTGGGAAGAAGGAGTTCATATGTCAAGCAATATATCATTTGACCAGGCAAAGGATCGGTATCTCAAGACACTGCAGCAGTATGTTCCCGTAGTCGCACGGGTCCATGGCGGTAATCATCCTGAATTTCATGAAATCCGTGCTGTGTTCGATGTGCTCGTCGAGAAAATACAGCAATCTGAGACCGATAATGTCCAATTGGATCAAGAGTTTTCAAAATTACGCGAAATCTCACATAATTATCTGGTACCTGAGGATGTGTGTGAAAGCTATGAGGCAGTATACCGGATGTTGGAAGAGATCGACGAAGCCTATCGAAGGTAGAGTGAGGTAGTCATGCAAAGATTTATACTGGGGAAAAAGAACTGGATAACTGCAGTCAGTGCGTTGTTGATCGTGGTCGGTTTTACCAGCGACCTGGGATTTGGTAATGAAGTGATCGCCATGTGGTCGTTGGCGATAGCCTCTGTGATTGCAGTGGCGCCTATCGGTATACAGGCATACCAAGCCTTGAAGGTACGGATCGTCAGCATTGATGTTCTTGTCACGGTTGCGGTTGTCGGAGCCTTTTTTCTCAGGAATTTCGAGGAATCTGCGATAGTAACCTTTCTCTTCCTCTTTGGAGCCTATTTGGAACAACGTACCTTGAACAAGACCCGCAGTGCGATCAAAGAGTTGACCGAAATGGTTCCCGAGAGTGCGTTAAAGCAGACAGATGCCGGTGACTACGAAGAGGTCGATGTCGATTCTGTCGATGTAGGGGATATTCTTCTGTTAAAAACCGGAGCCAAGGTTCCGGTAGATGGCACAGTCCTTTCGGGTGAAGGCCATATCAATGAGGCCAGTATAACCGGTGAATCAGTTGCGGTAGGCAAGAAGCGTGATGCGAAGGTATTTGCAGGGACCATCTTGGAAAATGGGACGCTCCAGATTGTAGCTGATCGCGTTGGCGAAGATACCACCTTCGGCAAGATTATCGAATTAGTTGAAGAGGCTCAGGATTCCAAATCGGAAGCGGAGAGGTTTATAGATAGGTTTTCCAAGTATTATACACCTGCTGTACTGGCCTTGGCTGTTATCGTATGGTTGGTTTCTCAGAATCTGGAGCTGGCAATAACCATTCTTGTCTTGGGCTGTCCCGGTGCTTTAGTGATCGGAGTTCCCGTATCCAATGTAGCAGGCATAGGAAATGGAGCCCGTCATGGAGTGTTGTTGAAAGGGAGTGAGGTAATCCACGATTTTAGTAGGGTCGATACCATCGTTTTTGACAAGACAGGAACCCTTACTATGGGTAACCCGCAGGTAGCCGATACAGAGTTCTATAGTAACGATACCGAAATCGCTCTAGGGTATCTTTCCAGTGTGGAGAAAGAATCCGATCACCCGCTGGCGAAAGCTATTGTCGATTTTATCGACTCCAAGACGACCTTTCTGGTTGAAAACACCGATGTTGTCAAAGGTGGTGGAATTAGCGCCATGGTCGATGGCCATAGGGTTGTGGTAGGCAATAGGACGTTGATGTCCCAAGAAAGTGTGCACATACCCGACAGCGCATTGGAAGATATCCTCCGGTTCGAGAAGAGGGGAGATTCCATAGTACTCACTGCTGTCGATGGCCATCTTGCCATAGTCATGGGAATCCGTGACCGCATACGTGACGATGTGGGCAACGATCTTAGAAAGTTGAGAAAGCTGGGAGTGAAGCATCTGGTAGTCTTATCGGGTGATAACCAGGGAACAGTTGACTTGGTAGGGCAGGAATTGGATCTTACCGAAGCTCATGGCAATATGCTGCCCCAGGATAAATCGGAGTATATCAAGAAGTTGCAATCTGAAGGTCGAATCGTGGCATTCGTAGGCGATGGAGTTAATGACAGTCCCTCGATAGCGCTAGCCCAGATAGGAATAGCCATGGGTAATGGTACCGATGTCGCTATAGAGACATCCGATATCGTACTCATGAATTCCGATTTTAGTCGTTTGCCTCATGCTCTGGGGCTGACAAAGGCCACTGCTAACAATATGCGTCAGAATATAGCAATTGCTGTTGGTGTAGTGCTAATTCTTCTGTTCAGTGTGTTTTTCAGTGAATGGATGAATATGTCCATAGGGATGTTGGTCCATGAAGCGAGCATCCTAGTCGTTATTCTCAATGGGATGAGACTCCTTAGCTATCGTCTGAAGGGTAGATAACCAACACTCTACTCAAGTTCCTTCTGGATATGCGCTCCTTTGTTAATAGATAAAAAATTCTTGACATCTACATTTTAACAACTTAACATGTTCTAAAATGATAAAATGAAGTGATGGGTCCAATCCATCACTTCCCCATAGAAGGGATCTGTGATGGAAGGTTTTGTTGTCCGATTGAAAGCAATGGGTGTCTTGTTTCTTGTATGGTTGGCTCTCATGGCTCCGCTAGCGCTACAGGATGTTGTAGTGGGTATTGTGCTGGTGTTCTTGCTGGCTTCTTTACCCTTACCTGGCTTATCCGTGTATAGGGAAATTCCTTTAGCTCCAAAACGGATTCTGTATTTCCTTCTCTATATAATCTTGTTATTGAAAGAAATACTCATGGCGAATATCGATGTCGCATTACGAGTAATAAAACCGGTGATCCCCATCCAGCCCGGTATCGTGAAGGTTTCAACGAAGTTGCAGTCAAGATTGGGTAGGTGGGTACTTGCGAATTCCATAACCCTCACCCCCGGTACTATTACCGTTGAAACCAAAGGCAAAGATGTGTATGTCCACTGGATTTCTGTGACAGCCGATGATGTCGATTCAGCAACAGCGAAAATCGTGACTCAGTTTGAGAAATATCTGGAGGTTATCTTTGGCTAATACGTTGTTTATCATCGCTGGGGCGATCATGTTGGTATCCATGCTTATAGCCTTTATCCGGATTATCGTGGGCCCTGATCTTGGAGATAGGGTAGTGGCACTTGATGCAATGACCATCATGGCTCTTTCGGCTATCGCATTCTTAGCACATCTGTTGGGACGAGTGATCTACCTCGATGTAGCCCTTGTATATGGGCTGATCAGCTTCCTCGGCGTGATTGCGGTCGCTAGATATATGGAAAGGGGGCTGTGACATGGAAGCATTAGCTATCATAGGATCATTATTTTCTCTGGTAGGAGCCCTGTTTCTCCTTTTGGCCGCGATCGGGATAATCAGAATGCCCGATACCTATAATCGTATGCAGACGGGAACCAAGGCGACAACGTTGGGAAGCCTATTATTCTTCATCGGGATCGGAATGGCTCACCCCTCATGGTGGACCAAACTGTTCATGTTAACACTGTTTGTATTTCTTACAAATCCACTCTCATCCCATGTACTTGCAAGAGCTCTCCACTTCATCGGCAAAAGTCCAATAGTTCCACAGTATTCGGGAACATCAGTCAGGGATGACCTTGCCGATGATGAATCGCACTCCATGAAAAACTCTGGAGAAGCAATGGGGAGCAAGACATGAATCTGATATTAGTCGCACTCTTTGGGTTGGTAATGATCATTGGTTCAATTGCTGCACTACATCTGAAAGATACGGTATCAGCAATTCTTGCAGCCGGTTCTGTCTCCCTGGTGGCAAGTCTCATCTATTTGTTATTGGGAGCACCGGATGTCGCTATGACCGAGGCTGCAATTGGTTCTGCTCTGACGACGGTGGTATTTTTGTTCTCTTGGTCAAGGATACAGCAACGTTCTCAAGAGAAGAGAGATCCTCAAATCGACGAGTCGGAGGACCAGAAGTTATGATGAAGCGTTTAATCATTGTTATTGCCTTGGTCGCGATTGCCTTGGGATTCTTTCCGCTGGCAACCCAACTATCCGAAGCCTCTACCCTGACGAATACCGCTGAACACTATGTCGGAAAGGGAGCTGAAGAATTGGGAGCAGCCAATCTCGTAACATCGGTGGTAGTAAGTTATCGTGGATTGGATACGTTGGGAGAGATTCTCGTACTTTTTACGGCCACTACCGGTGTGACTACACTTTTGGGCTCCACTCATCCAACTTCCCAGAAGAGGGATGACGATCTGGTGGAGGAGGGAAGGAGACAAGGATCGGAATTGTTAGCTACTGGTGCAGCTTTCCTGTTTCCCCTTTTAATCCTGTTCGGAATCTATATCTTCTTAAATGGACACCTAACTCCTGGTGGAGGTTTCCAAGGTGGTGTTGTACTAGCTTCAGCATTCCTGCTCCTCTTGTTCTCAGATTGTCGAATCCAACTCAACCATGTGCTGTTAAAGAGGGCCGAAGCCTTCTCTGGAGCAGCTTATGTAGCGGTAGGCTTGCTCGGTCTTTGGTTGGCGGCAGGATTCCTTGATCCCAGATTCCTCCCTGCAGGAGAATTCGGACAGCTTTTCAGTGCTGGTGCAATTCCCCTCATCTACATTCTGGTAGGAATCAAAGTCGGTTCTGAGTTGACCGGAATCATCGATTCGATGAGGAGGTGCCAATCATGATGCATATGGTACTCACGATAGGGTTTCTCCTTGTCTGTATTGGTTTTTGGGGCTTGATGACAAGAAGAGATATCTTTCGCATGATCATTAGTTTCTCTCTCTTAGATACTGGTGTCCATGTGGTGATGGTAGCTATCGGATATATCCCTGGGGGGACTGCACCGATTTTCGATGAAGGGCTTGCAGTAGAAGGGGCGATTGGTAATGTAGTCGATCCAATTCCCTCCGCCTTGGTATTGACCGCAATTGTTATCGGTCTTGCGGTTACTGCATTGATGCTTGGTTTTGCCATCAGATTACATGCTTCGAGAGGTAGCTTGGCTGCAGATGAGCTGAAGGAGTTGAAATGGTAAATCCACTATATCTCATTGCAGTACTTTTGGCTTCTGCTTTTCTGCATCCGCTCATCGGTCGCCGAAGTGATCAAGCCGGTCGGTTACTGGTGACTTCGGTTCTCGTTCTGACAGTAGCTCTTCCAATTCATTGGCTACTCGCGTTGGATTTCAGTACGATGCAGACGGTGGTTTTCCACACTGCTGGCTTCACAGCCCCGCTATCGATCAATCTTCGGTTGGGAGTCGAGGAAGCCCTTGTTCTCTTGATTATTAACGGAGGGGCTCTTCTGAGTGCATTATACGCGATTCGCAGATCCTCCAAAGCGTGGGAAGGTTCTTCACAGATACTCCTCATGACGCTAGTGCTGGGGGTGAATGGACTGGTATTGGGAAGGGATTTGTTCAACATGTTCGTGTTCATGGAGATCTCCTCTTTATCTCTCTATGCACTGGTTGCCACCACCAGAACGGGTAATTCCTTTGAAGCCGGTATAAAACTGATGGTTGCTGGAGGTATCTCCTCTGCATTGTTCCTTATAGGAGTCGTTTTTCTCTACAGGATAACCGGTACGTTGAATCTGGATGAAATGGTAGTTTCAAAACATCTCTTAGAAGGAAAAGTGGGAATTACTGCGCTCTTTCTTATGGTGATATCGCTGTTAATCGAATTAAAACCCTTTCCCGCTAATGGGTGGGGTGCCGATGTCTATCAGGCAGCCGATCCGAATGTCTCCTCTTTGATCAGTGGTACCAGTGCAACCGCGTTTATTTTCGTTCTGTATAAGATCACACCACTTCTGGATATTCGGCTTCTGAACACAATCGCGATTAGTGGAGGTGTGACCTTCATTGCATCACAATTCGTTGCTTACAAACAGGATTCCATACGTCGGATGTTGGGCTTCTCTTCAATCGGACAGGTGGGATTGTTAGTTCTTGTTGTTGGTCTGGGAGGGCTTGGTCTGGAGATAGGGGGAACTGTGTTATCACAGGGGATGTTCTTTGTGATCTTGCTTTTGGTAGCAAACCACCTGTTGAGCAAAACCGGCTTATTCTGGATGAGTGGTGTCACAAACCAGACATCCCTTGCGAGCATACGTCGACAGGGTAGCCATCGTCTTCATGGAGCTGGAATCGGAGTGCAGGGGGTTCTCACTTCTGCTTTAGCGGGATTTCCTCCATTTCCGGCATTCTGGGCGAAGTTCTTGTTGGTTACCACGCTTATTACACAACAATTGTATGGATGGGCTTTCGTGATCCTGTTCGGATCACTCGTAGAATCGGCGTATCTTTTCAAGTGGTTCCTGTCGGTACAGAAATCATCTGAAGATCCAGGAACTATCCACGATGAACAAATTCCTTCCGATTTCCAAGAAATTGTAACCGGAGCCCCTATCTTTTCCTCAAATTTGAAATCTTCGGGAGGATTCATCGCCCCTGTCCTTTCAGCGTGTTTACTATCGGCAAGTGGTCTTCTTCTCTCCTTGATGTTCATTGGAACCTCCTTGGACTTGCATGGGATGGTTCTTCTCCTTCCTTTGCTAGCGTTGGTACTCTGGACACTCCTCGATATGATGGGTGTTCCTTTCAGGTTGCAAATTGGTCTGGCTTTCTTGGCAACGATCGGATATGCCTTGGTATTCATCCCACGATTGCATGGTATCGCTTTGATATTCGGATTGTTGTTCATCGTTGGTTCAGCTGTGCAAATGATACCATTATTCATCCGTCGCGGAGTGCATCGCGCACTAGCCGGTATGTTGGTTGCTTTGGTCTTTTCCTTAGGGAACCTATTGTTCGCAAATTCCTCGTTGGAGTTCTTTTTCTCTTGGGAATTGATGACTATCACCTCATTCTTTTTGGTAGTCCGGGGCAAACATGCCTCTGGGGCTTCATTGAGGTATCTGGTGTTCTCTTTATCTGGTGCATTCAGTATTCTTGCTGGTCTGGCGTTGGAATCGGGTCCCATCGGTACCGTATTGCTCGGTATCGGCTTCTTGATCAAGATGGGAGCGTTGGGATTCCATATCTGGTTGCCAGCTGCTTATGCAGAGGCAGATGACGATCTGTCCACGTTCTTCTCTTCCATTTTGAGCAAAGCTGGTCTTCTGATGATGTTCGTTTTTGCCGGCCTATTTGCCCAACAGGTATTCTCTCCCGAACTCCTGCAAGAAGGGCGCCTGGCAGATCTGTTCACTGGTTTTACATTCTCCCATCTTCTGGGATGGTTAGGTGCATGTACCGCCTTCGCTGGTGCATTTTTGGCATTGTTCAAGGAGGATATCAAGTACACACTCGCTTACTCCTCTATGGGGCAGGTGGGTTATATGTTGCTCTCTTTCGCCCTTATGACTCAACTCGGTTGGATGAACAGTCTCTATCTTGCAATCACACATGCTCTGTTCAAAGGGATGCTTTTCATAGCAATAGGTGGTGTAGTGTATCGTACAAAGACAAGAATGATGTACCAGATGGGTGGACTGATCTCTCGGATGCCCCTCACATTCTTAACGGTTTTGATTGGTATTATTGCTGTATCAGGAGTTCCTCCTCTGACGGGTTTTGGAGCCAAGTGGATGCTCTATACTGCATTGATCGAGAAGGGGTGGTATTTACAGGCAGCGCTTGCGATGTTTGCTAGCGGGATTGCATTCCTCTATCTTTTCAGACTCATCCATACGATATTCCTTGGTCAATTGAAAGATGCTCATCGGGATATCAAAGAGGCTCCACTGCCGATACTTATTCCCCAGATTATAGGCATAGTCGGTATCATGATTATCTCCATGTATCCAACAGTATTGCTCAAACCGCTCGAGGCAGCTGTAGCTCCCTATTTCGAACGGACCTTGGAGTGGTCGGGGTATACGGTGCTCTCCACACTAGGATACTGGAATGGAACGGCAGTCATGTATGTGACTATGGGTGTTTTCATCGTACCCCTTGCCTGGTTGTTGATAGTACAAAGGAAACATACTCAGAAGGTTGGACAGTTCAATATCGTATATGCTGCGGAACGTCCCTACCGTCCTGAGACTACCCATTTCGGATACAATTTCTTCTCTCCCTATGAGAAGGCGTTGGGTTTTCTCCTACATCCAAGTGTGACCCGGTTCTGGCATCGGATAGTCTCTATCGCAGATGTGTTCGGTGGTATGATCCGCCGGCTCTACAGTGGCAATATCCAGACCTATGTGCTCTGGATCGTACTCTATTTCAGTATCCTATTGTTGCTAGTCCAAAGAGGGGTGTGAACATATGAATGAATTATTGGTAAAGGCCGGCTACACCATCATCTCTCTATTCGTGATTACCAATTATGGATTATTGCTTGGGGGGACCATGGCCAGGGTACGTGCCAAAGTGCAGGGAAGGGTCGGACAACCGGTCTGGCAACCCTATATCGATATCCTGAAAAATAATTTCAAGCGAACAGGAATATACCATGGTGTGATGTTTTACCTTGGACCTGTCTTCCGATTGGCAGGAGGCTTAGGGACATACCTGTTCATCCCCGCTGTATATGGCTCGGTGATATTTTCAAATTTCTCTTTCTCAGGCGACCTCTTACTGGTCATGTATTTTATTTTCTTCGGACAATTGGGCATGGCTTTGGGGGCTGGACAAAGTGGGCATCCATACAGTCCACTCGGAGTTTCCCGTGGTTTGGCTCAGATGACAGCATTCGAAGTTCCCTTCGCCTTATCGGTGATCTCCATAGCAGCACAATACCAGACCCTCTCCATTACCGAATTAGTTGCTGTACAACAGGGAGGTATCTTTAATTGGATTGCCTTTACTAATCCTCTTGCAATGATCGCTGGAATGATTTCGTTCCTCGGTATGTCGATGGGAAATCCTTTTAGTGTTGTCATAGCTCCCCAGGAAATTCCGATAGGCCCACCTACAGAGATGCAATCGAGTTTTCTTGGGATGCTCCAAACTAATAGAGCCATCTTCAATGGTGCCAAATTGGTATTGTTCATGAATCTCTACTTTGGTGGAGCAACACATATAGGGGTGATGGTGATCAAGACCTTTATAATCTACCTCTACACGGTGATTATCGATGCATCGTTTCCGCGGTTTCGGACCGACCAGTCGATCCGATTTTTCTTGGGAATTCCCACACTCATTGGAATTGCCGCTGTCGTACTTCAGATGCTGTAAAGACTTTGGGATTGGGAGGATCGAATATGGATGGAGAGCATACAATGGGATCAGACACAGATAGGCAGTTGGAGCAATTGTCTGAGCAGTTGAGATTGGCCAATAGTGGTCTTCCAGATAGTGATAAAGCCTACTTCTGTGATGTGAGACCCCAACGTGTAGAACCATACAAGGGAATCATGGAGACCTTTGCTAACTGGGCACGCTCACAATCTTTATGGATTCTCGGATTCGGGACGGGGTGTGGAGCTATTGAACTTCGTCCTCTCATGACATCACGGTTCGACATGTACCGGTATGGAATACAAGCCCGTCCTACGCCTCGACAATCCTGTGTTTTCATCATTGGTGGTTATGCATCGGTTAAGACGCTGAAAAGAATTGTCAGGAGTTATGAACAGATGCAAGGGCCGAAGTTTGTCCTCGCTTTGGGAAGTTGCACTATCAATGGAGGCATGTACTGGGACAGCTACAATACGATTAATAGGATTGACCATTACATACCGGTCGATGTCTATATCGCCGGATGTATGCCTCGTCCAGAGGCTTTGCTTGGTGGTTTCATCAGATTGAAGCAGATGATCCGGGAAGGAAAGTGTGAAGGTATGAATAAATATGTTGATGATTTCGATTGGTACAAGGCGAACCAGAAACAGATTATCCATGATTGGAATATGCCGGACTACAACTGGTAAAAAAGGGGTTTGGGAGTGACGATTGAAAATACGAATAAGACAGTACAAGATAATATCCAGTCGGGTCGGCAACGAACAGGGTTGGAATTCATTAGTGTGCAGGCAGCGGATGCAGTCTCTTTCATCACCCATCTGAGGGATATCCAAGGATATACGCATCTCGTGTTTTTAACTGCGATCGATTACATCGAAGACGCAGTATTCAGACTCACGTATATGGTACACAACTTTACCAAGCAATCGGATATTGGTGTGCAGGTCGATATCCCTCGAGATGGTGCAAGCATGGAATCTATTCATCACCTCTGGCCTCATGCAACGACTTACCAGAGGGAACTGAAGGAGATGTTCGGTATCGATTTTCCTGGAAGTCCCGGTGTCGATGACAATTTCATATTGGAGGGTTGGACCGGGATTCCACCAATGCGACGTGAGTTCGATACCAAGGCCTATTCTGAGAATACCTATTTCCCAAGACCTGGGAGAGTCACCCACGATACTACCGAATATATGAAAGAGAATTTGTATCCCAGTGAGGCCCAGACATGGTAGAAATGCTTACACACGACCCAAGAGGCAAGTTTCCCCCTGTGAATGCCGAAGATGGTAAGAGTCGATACGACTTGCATAGTGGGAAATATCTGAAAATTTGGCAGGGACCGCAACATCCCGGTATTACCGGTAACATGTCACTCGAGCTGACGGTCTGCGGTGATGAGGTGATCGAGTGCAAGACCCATGTCGGATATCTCCATCGTGGATTCGAGAAACTGATGGAACGCCGACGGTATATCCAGTGTTTTCCACTCGTGTGCAGGATCTGTGTTCCCGAGCCCGATTTCAACGAATATCTTTTTGCTGAATGTACGGAGGAATTAGCCGGAATTGAAGTGCCTGAGAAGGCCATCTGGTATCGAACTTTGACCTTGGAGATGGCGCGTCTCGCCTCATTCCTCATGTGGATCGGAGGACAGGCGGGAGCTTTTGGAATGGCTACGATAGGACAATGGACAGTCACCATGAGAGACTATGTACTCGACCTGTTCGAAGAACTCAGCGGAGGCCGGATCTATCATATGTATATAATTCCTGGTGGAGTGCGATCCGACTTGCCCTCTGGTTTTGCCCTCCGTGTAGAGAAGACTCTCGAACAGATCGAAAAAGTACTTGATGATGTCGAACTGGTAATGATGCACAATGCTGTTTTCAAGAAACGGGCCAAAGGGCTTGGGATAATCACACCATCGATAGTAGATGAGTATGGAATCACTGGACCGAATGCACGGGGAAGTGGGATTACAAGAGATATTAGGAAGGATACTCCCTATCTTGTGTACGATAAACTCGACTTCACGGTGGTTACCGAAGAGGGCGGGGATGCCTATGCGAGGACTTGGGTGAGACTTCGAGAGACAAGACAGTCGATTGATTTGATTCGTCAGATAGTGTCAGGAATGCCGACTTCAGGTCCATTCTTCCAAAGATTGCCGAATGTGTTGCACTGGAAGATTCCTGCAGGACAAACCTACAGGAGAGCTGAATGTACTCGAGGAGAGTATGGATTTTTCATGGTATCCGATGGCTCCGAGTTACCGAGAAGGGTCTACGTCAGGGGACCAAGCTATACCCATGCGGTCACATTGATGGAGAAACTTGCGGTACATGTGAATATTGCCGATACCGCAGGGCTCATGGTTTCCCTGCACACGTATCCGCCCGAGATAGAGAGGTAAGTAGATGAGTTTAAAGGATATCATAGCTCCGTTTTCCGTGTGGAAACGGGTATTTGAAAAACCCTATACGAATAAGAAGCCCATTGAGAGCAGACCAGGTGCTCCCCGTTATCGGGGATTCCACAAGAATGATATCGACACATGCATCGGGTGTGGAACATGCGAAGAAATTTGTCAAAATGCGGCGATCGATATGGTTCCGGTGAAAGAGACCCAGCATGGAGATTCTGGCTTGCGTCCTCGAATTGATTATGGACGCTGCTGCTGGTGTGCACTCTGCGTAGATATCTGTCCTTCAGGATCCTTGGGTATGAGCAATGAATACCTTTGGGTAGACGACGATCCTGAAGTGTATCGTTTTACTCCAGGTTTTGATGAAACCTCTTGGAATACGAGTGAACTTGGATATCATCGCGCTGAAGGATACGATTTGCTTGAGGGACAACGGGTACCTATGCCGATGTTGTCATTCGAGGAGAGTAGAAAGAGTTTTGTAGAGATGGTACAAGGATACTCTACTAAACAGGCTAAGGCAGAAGCAGACCGTTGTATTTCGTGTGGTCTCTGCGTAGCCACTTGTCCTGCACATATGCGGGTTCCAGATTATATCAAGGCAATCCGTGATGACGATATGGTAGAGGGGCTCAAGATCGTATACCAAGCCAATCCTCTACCTGCTTCTTGTGGACGGGTGTGTTCTCATGCCTGTGAATACGTATGTGCCATGAAGCATAAGGGAGAGGCTCTTTCCATACGATGGTTGAAGCGCTACATAGTAGATCAAATCTATCTGGGAGACTATGGTTCCATCCTGAAGGAATGTGAACCGGATAATGGTAAAAGTGTCGCGATAATCGGATCGGGTCCTGGAGGTTTGAGTGCCGCATACTACCTACGGTTGCTCGGGTACGCAGTTACGATTTTCGATGCGAATGAGAAGGCCGGTGGTATGCTTCGTTATGGTATTCCAGAATATCGTTTACCTTATGACCAAGTTGAAAAGGATATAGCGTTCATTGAATCTTTAGGGGTCATATTCAAGCAGGATGTCCGGATCGGGATCGATATCGATTTCATGGAGATCTATGGAAAACATGATGCGATATTCTTCTCCACCGGGCTTACTAATCCGTATGCATTGGATATTGTAGGAGAGGACTTGCCCGGTGTGATGTCTCCGCTCAAGATGCTCGCTGATGTTACGAATGGTACGAAACCCGAGATTGGATCATCGGTAGTTGTAGTCGGTGGTGGAAACGTTGCAATGGATGCGGCACGGACGTCACGTCGTTATGGAGCGGACGTAACCGTTCTTTATAGACGCCGAGAGGTCGATATGCCGGCCGATAGTGAAGAGATACATGAAGCTCGTGGAGAGGGGTGCGATATAATCGTGCAGGCAATTCCATTGAGGATAGAGAAGGGTGACCATACTCGACTGAAGCTTTTTTGGGGAGAGGCTGAAATGGTTTCCGATGGTCCGGGAAGAAGACCCAAACCAGTATTGATAGAGGGGTCGGAGTTCGAGGTTGCTTGTGATACGGTCATTCCCGCAATCGGTCAATCAGGGGATTTTTCTTATCTTCCAGAAGATATGGTATCTAAGTTGTTGGGATCACGGGGTGCGGTAGAAGTCGATGAATTCCATCGGACAGCGATACCCAAAATCTATGCCGGGGGAGATATTACAAACCCAAAGCGCGATGCCATAAGTGCGATTGCCAATGGTCACTCGGCGGCAAAAGGGATCGATATCTACCTGAACAACATAGCTGAATAATACCCAAACGAAGCGAGGGCAGATAAAAAAGTTGCAACACCTTTTATGGGGCAAATGGACAAACACAACTCAATGGGGTACCATGCCGCTGTATGTGTCCGACATGAATAACTGGTCGGCAATGTTATGTGATCTATCTTGGAGTGATGATGCAGCACGATAACGATAAAACCCAATTATTGAACGAAGTGAAGGAAAAGTTTGATAAGGACCAATGTGCATTGGTGGAAAAGATGTTGTCTATCATGGCCAATCCAGTCCGATTCCATATCCTCTGTGCTCTGGAAAGGGGCCCGTTCTCTGTATCGGAACTAATGGTGGTAAGTGAGAGTCGGAGCTCAAATGTTTCCCAACAGCTGAAAATCATGACACTTGCCGGGTACATCAGCAAAGAACGACAAGGCAAGCAGATTATCTATACGCTCAAAGACAATCGGATACGGGAATTGATTCACAAACTTGAGGAACTGTTTGGGGATGTTTGAAGCAAAAGTAGTGCTCCAGCCGTAGTATGGGTACCACAGCCCATAATGGGATGCCGGTAAAGGAGTGTCTATGAATAATTTGAATTCTGTCCTTATTGACGTTTGTATTTCTAACTCTATATATTGTAACGAGTTAACTGTGTATTGCTATGGCTTAAGTAGGGGAGGTCGCCATGAATTATCAAGATGATGAATTGATGCAAGTCTTTTCAATATTGGATCTTCACTCGAGAGCGGATCGGGGTAATCTTGATAACGTGCTTGATGAAATCACCTATCCTGAGCCACGTTTTGGCACCATCAAACAATATCGTTTGGAGACTAAAACACACCGAAAGCTGAAGATCTGTGCCCAAAGCGGCTATAAATACCAGGCTGTTCCAGCAATAAGATTGCAGGGGAAATGGCTTGAACAGCTTGGCTTTTCTGTTGGTCAGGAAATCAATGTCCAATGCCAGAAAGGCTGTCTGATTATCCGATTGGAAGACAAGCCCTCTGATGCACGATAGCAATCAATCAGATAACTGAAGGCAGGCTATGCTGATGCAAAACCTGCCTTACATGATTTTTCTAAAAAGCAGAGGTCAGTCCCTTGAATCTCCTTCTTGCCCCCTGTGCTCGGAATAACACTTTCGGGAGCAATATTTTCGGTTGATGCCGTAGGTCACAAACGTCTCGCCACAGTTTTGACAAGTAACTTTGTTTGTAGCCCGTCCTTCGCCTGCTTTGAATTTTGCATACCGATTCCACCAATCCTGCCTGCATCCGTCCGAGCAAAAAATCTTTTTCCTAAAACCGGGGGTGTGTTCAAGTTCTTTCCCGCAAGTCTTGCAGAGCACATGCTCTCCATCTTCTTGTACTGCTGCCTCATTTTCCAATGTTCTGGAAAGGCAGAAGCTGCGAACCTGTCCACGAGGAAGATTCAGCTTTTCTCCGATCTTCGCATAAGACATTCCCTCTCGCCGAAGACTGCTGATCTCAGTCATCTGTTTCTCTGTGAGAGGAGGGCGTTTCTTTTCCTCTTCGGATAAGTCCACCTTGATTTCAGATCCATCGCGGAATATGAATCGGACATCATTTGGAGAATGCACCTTGAGATGGTCAACCAGCCCGCTCCATAGGTCCTCATCAAACCGCACGACCTGGCTATTCTGCTTCTTGAGGTTATCGAAGAATGAAGTTGCAAGTGCTTTTTTGGCTATCTTGTCCTGGATAGTATTGTCGAGATCCTCTTTGCGTTTCTCAGCCTGCTCATAACGTATCTGTAGTGCTTGATACTCTTGAGTATGGGTATATCCATTGGATCTTGAGCTGGGTTCTCCGCTCGACATACGCTCCATGAGTTCGGCTGTAACACTCATGTCAGCTATGAGTGCCGTCCTTTCCCTTTCCAGACCAGCGGTATCAAAAACCGTGTCGTAGACAAGTTTCTGTGTTTCAAGGATGCTGGATGAATCCTTCAGTAGTCTGTTGACCGCTATCACGAACATTCTCTGGACATCCTGTTCTATCAGATTGCCTGAGGTGCATTGGGAGTGTGCCTTATCATATTTTCCATTGCATTGCCAAACCACTTTCTGATACTTGCTGTTTGGATGCCATTTTTTCTCTCCAAACCAAGATCCGCACTGGGCACAGAGGATTCGTCCTGAAAGCATTCTCCTGCGGTTTCGTCTGCCAGGCATTCCATCGCGCCGTTTCATCTCGGTTTGGACTAGAGCAAACATTTCTTTGGATACGATCGGTTCATGATGGTCTTCCACATAGTACTGAGGTACCTCACCTTCGTTCACCTTCTGCCTATGGGTGAGGAAATCTACGGTGAAGCTTTTTTGCAACAAAGCATCTCCGATGTATTTTTCATTCTGCAGGATACTCTTTATGCAGGAGGAAACCCATTGTTTCCCACGTCCGGGTGAGGGGATGTTTTTCTCGGTGAGAATCTCGGCGATCCCATTCGGACTCTTTCCCTGAAGGAATAGAGCGTAGATGAGCCTTACCAATTCGGCTTGTTCCTCATTCACGACCATGTTTCCATCAGGTCCTTTGTCATATCCAAGGAAGTTGCTGTAGGGAACTGAAACCTTGCCATCCTTGGCTTGCTTTCGCTTACCCCATGTGGTGTTTTCGGAGATCGACCGGCTTTCTTCCTGTGCGATTGAGCTCATGATGGTTATCAATAATTCACCTTTGCCGTCGAAGGTCCAAATATTTTCCTTCTCGAAGTAGCATTCGACATTCTTCTCCTTGAGCATGCGAATGGTGGTCAGACTGTCAACGGTATTTCTGGCAAACCGGCTGACCGATTTGGTGACGATAAGATCGATCTCTCCCAACAGAGCGTCGTTTATCATCTGCTTGAAGCCTTCCCTGCGATTGGTGCTGGTCCCGCTCACGCCTTCATCGGTATAGACCTTGATGAATTCCCAATCAGGACGACTCTTGATGAATTCGGTATAGTACTCGATCTGGGCTTCATAACTGGTGAACTGTTCATCACTGTCTGTTGAAACCCGGGCATAGCCGGCGACCCTTCTTTTCGTTGAATGGGGGTTGTTGCGATTGTTTGTTATGATTTTCTTTGCTGGAATTATCCTTACCTTTGCCATGCATGCGCTCCGTTGTCATTGGTTTTTCTTCTTCTATCGATTGCTGCCTTATAGGCTTTTTCCCGGGAAGGCCAGAACCGGTTGATTTGCCGTCCATCACGAAAATGGAAGGTATATGAGCCCTCTCCATCACCGGAGATGTGATCCACCTCCTTGTAAAAGGCTTGCTCATCAAACTCGTCGATCCCCAACATGAAATTGGACAGGATCTTCAACTGTTCCTCATTGATACCGATGCTCCTACATCCTTTGATTCCATCTCTTCGGTTGGATTTGCATCTCCAATTCGCATTGGTTGGTGTCTTGTAGGTCCTGATATAGTTGTTTCCGCATTTCTCGCAGATGATTTTACCGGTGAAACAACGCCGACTCACCTTGGGCATGTTGTACACCCCGAGTTCCCTTCGACGGTCAATCTCTCTCGAGACGGCTTCGAATATTTCCCGCTTGATGATCGGTGGGTGCGTATCCTCGACATAGTACATGGGATGCTCCCCGCGATTCTTCTTCCGGGGCTGGGACATGAAATCCACGCAATACGTTTTCTGGAGCAAGGTATCACCGATATAACGCTCATTGTGTAGAATGGTATGGATAGCCACATCATTGAAAGGTTTCCCAAAGTGTAGGATGGAACGATTGTTCAGTTCGTCTGCAATACGTTTCATCGACTTTCCCTTCAGATAATCCCTGAATATCTTTCTCACTACCTTTGCGGTCATCGGTTCAATGACGAGCTCCTTGCCGGTCCACCGGTATCCATAGACGCGGTGATGCAGGCTGATTCCCTTCTCGTAACGCTTTCTGACTCCCCACCTGAGGTTTTCAGAAGTACTTCTGCTTTCCTCTTGAGCAAATGATGCCAAGACGGTCAGAAGGAATTCTCCTGTACTCGAGATTGTTTCAATATTTTCTTTCTCGAACCTGACATCGATGTTGAGTTCCTTCAACCGCCTTACAGTCTCAAGCAAGTCGACCGTGTTTCTGGCAAATCGCGATATCGATTTCGTCAGCACAATATCAATCATGCCTTGCTCGCATTTGGTGATGAGTTCTTGGAATTGCGTTCTGCCAGATATCTGTGTTCCAGAGACGCCATCATCAATGTAGATCCCCTGGTATTCCCATTCAGGATTAGCTTGAATCAGTCTCTTGTAATGATCGACCTGGGATTCAAGCGAATGCTCTTGTCGTTCATGTACCGTAGAGACCCGTGCATAGGCTGCAACTCGCTTTTTTCGATTTTTGGTTGCCAGTTGCTTTGGTTTTTGTATCAGCTTAATTGTTCTCACTGGTTCCTCCTAGGTCTATACATCCCTACGAATTGAGATTAAATCAAGTCATGTCAAGGAGATAGATTGCCAATTATTGGCTGGTATCTAACAATGAGTTTTCCTTGGACAGTCTTGAATTCCTCGTCAGTCAACAGGCCCTGAGCAAACAGATTCTTGATGAGCAAAAGAGCCATCTGGTAATCGGCCTCTGCCTTGAACTGCTCTTTTGTCATTTGCTTACTTCCTTCTTGAACCTTGTTTTGATATAGCACTCGTGGCTGCAGTAACTGCGTTTGGCATTCCCATATGCCGAGAATGATTTGCCGCAGCAAACGCAGGTGAATTGGTAGAAGGCCTTACGCTTCACCTGATCCTGATGGGCATTCCACCAGTCCATGCGACAGCCATCCGAGCAGTACTGTTTCTTCCTTTTGCCGGGAGTATGCTCCAAACGTTTACCACAGGTCTTGCAATAATCTTTTCCCAGATCTTGAGGAACATGGCTAGGAGATCTCCTACCCCTGAGATTGTGGGTTCTACAGAAGGACCGGACGCAATCCTTGGATAACCCGAGCCTTGATGCGATGGTGGTGTATCCCAGACCATCATTTCTCATTTCAGTGATTTGTGTAGTTTCTTTTTCAGTCATTGTGTTCTCCTGCTTGATACCGGAGAACCGTACCCCTGAAGTTTTTTGAAGCCCCTGAATGGCAAGGGAACAAGAGAACTATCGTCAATCTTCTGCTCCAATCCTTATGGCTTACTCTGATGAACTACATTGGAGTAATCTGCAGGAATCATTGGGTTTTGAAATTTGAGGTTGAGAGCTGAATCAGCGATAATGAAGAGGATTCGTGAAATTGGGAGATGCTTAACAACTCTTACTTGGTATGGTAATTGCTGGGAGTAATTAAAAAGATTGGCCGGTAAAAACCGGCCAAACACGATTCCAAAGAATACTATTCCTTGGATAGTTTCAACAAAATCCCTAGCAACTGATTTAAGGTTCGTTTCCTTAATCGAAGTTTGGGACCCCTGCTACTTTTCCCTCTTGGAAAAACGAGCCTTGATATAGCAAGAATGGCTGCAGTAGACTCTTTTTGCATTTCCGTATGAGCTGAAGGTCTTACCACATTCGGCGCATGTGAACGAATAGTATGCTTTTCGCTTCACCTTGTCCTGATGCGCATTCCACCAATCCATACGACAAGCATCCGAGCAGTACTGTTTCTTTCTCTTTCCAGGAGTGTGCTGCAAGTATCTCCCACAAGTTCGGCAAGTGTTGTTACCCACTTCCTTATCCACATGCGAGGAGGATCTCCTCCCCGTAAGTCCGTGAGTCCTGCAATAAGATTTTACGCATTCCTTTGGAAGCCCTATTTGGTTTGCAATCGTAGAATATCCAAAGCCACTTTCTCTCATGTTCGTAATCTGCGTTGATTGTTGATCAGTCATTACCTTCTCCTCGTTTAATTTGTTGGTCTATACATTCCTACAAGTGGGATGTAAGTCAACTTGATAAAACGTTATAAAGAGAAAAGTTGGTAATCCTCAGCATAGGTGAAAGATACTTATTCGACTATACAGAAGGAGTCCGCTTTCTTGTCACTGTCATGATAGCAAATGAACAGCAATCATCGCATACCGCTGACAGCTTCACATCAAGTATCCAGTAATGACCAAAACTGATGTGGAATAAGTTCATTTCGTCCTATGTGTTCTTCCATAAGCTTTCCAAAAAATAAGGTAATGATTGCTCATCCAAAGGACTCAGGAATGGGTAACACGGTTATCGTATCCCAAAACAGCTGCATTATTTTCTTGGTTGATTGACAATTACTGTGATGGCCTCATAGTGTTACCATAGTCTACTATTAAAGGATGGTTCAAATATGAAAAGCACAATCGATTATTCAGAAATTGTAAGCCTTTCGGGTATTAATGAGATCGAACAATTGGTGACTACTTATTACATCAAATATTATAGGGCACCCAAAGATCTTAAGGTGGAGATTTTACAGTCACTCAAGGATGGTATGTTTACCGGTAAGTGCAACTATGCATTCTGGGGTCCCGGCCAATTTGATCCTTATCGGGATTTGCATAGTTATCCCTCGGTTGAACAAGCATTGCATTTTTCAATCAATGGCTTTCGGCATAATGATAAACCCGACTATCCGAATGACTTGGTTTTCTGGAGATCCGATAATGGAAAGTACTTAGATGGTAATGGAAAGCAAGTGACTATTAAGGAAATCCAAGAAAGAAGAAATAGACTCAAGCATTAAAAAACCTGATGTCTGATTATGGAGGGAATGGGATGTCTGAGGAAATCAAATCACGTGAGGATTTGTATAGGGCTGTTTGGTCAAAACCTATGATGAAATTGGCCGAAGAATTTGGAATATCAGGAAGAGGGCTGGCAAAATTATGTGAGAGGCTCAAGGTTCCTGTTCCTCCGAGAGGTTACTGGAGGAAAATCAGCCTTGGACAGTTAATCAAGAAGATACCTTTACCCGAGGTGGAATTCACCAAGTATGAGCTATGGAAAAATCAATCATCCCTTGATGATCTTGAAAGACGTAGAAAAGCAGAAGAAGAACGTTCAGCTATTTTCAACAATCCAGATATTGAGATTAAAGACAAAGACATCCAGGAGATTGCTTCCAATACATTACGGGCCGAACAAGCTAGAAATCCAATGGTGCTTGTGTCCGAGCAAGATATAACCAGCCCTCTGGTCAAGAAATTACTAATATCACAGACACGTAACAAAACTGCTCCACCATAGCAGGTGGACAAAGGGGACAATAGTTTAGGAATCGGAATCGTCGATGGTACGGTGGCGAGGAATGAGGAGTCGCTCGAACGGTATAGTGCTATTTGCCAAATAGAGCGGGAGAACGGTGAGCACAATATGCCAATTCTGCTGGATCAGATGGTCGATGAATACCAACTTCATCACCATCCAGGTTATGGTGATGATTACCATCAACATGTTGGCCCGGCGGAATCGAACGAGGGGGCGGTTGTGGCCGAATCCTCCGCGAAGTGCCTGAATTCCCATCAACATGAGATACGGGTTGATAAAAATGATGTTCTCATTGAAGTAAGTCACATCATGGTTGCTGACAATCATCATGAACGTAAGCAAGAGAGCCAGCCCACCTCCTGTAGTGTATAAAAGGAAATTGATTGTACCGTAGACGAATCGTCGTGCGCGGCGCAACGGAATCGGGAACTGAGTCTTCTGGAACCCTCCAAGGAGGATGGTCAGTATCGCGGTGCCGATTCCAAACAAGGTGAACCGAATGGTATAACTTGTCCAGGAATCGAGTGGCCTTTCCCGTATCCCCCCAGTTGCCATATTCAGGATTTGACGTCCGGTGGTCAACGGCATAACATTGCCCTCTGTATTGATGTAGGTGAACCCGAGGAGCGCCGATTCGAAAATTTGCGGGAGGAACATAGCCTCCCATAGGGTTATGGGTTTATCAATCGAGCCGCTTTGGAGAAAGTCAAGGATCCATTCGATTGCTGGGTTTGTTCGGGTATACCGACCGACGAGCATGCGAATCGTCTCCTCCATTGGGATTGAGGTGGACCAAGCCCGAAGTTGGCCGTCAGTCGCTTTGTCGATAATATCGCGGAGCCTCGTCGAACAGTTCTCCTCATACTGATGATACAGGTAGGTATTAGGACCCTCCTGGATGTTGTAGTTCAAGAATTTGAGTACCTCGAGTCGTGCTGAAAGAGGAAGGTCAAGAATAATCTCGGTCATATCCCTATTTTCTTTGATGGCGAGATCGATGCGTGCCGGGGTGGATGTCGCCCAGACCTCATAACTGAGCCGACCAAGCACGAATGTACGGTAGAAATCGTCTTTGAAGTTGAAAATTCCATAATCATACATCACGCTTTTGTTGTTACTTGTGTTTGTGGCCACAAGTCCCGAGTGGCCGAACCAACTATAAAGCGGATCGCCCCGACCCGTTGTCACCAACGAGATTCGCAAATCCTTCACAGGTTCGGCTTCACCAGGTGCCAGGTCCCGCAGAAAGTTTCTACCTTCCAGAAGTTTTTCTGACGCATACGGATCAGTGAACATAGGTTCTTGGCGTAACGAGGCGCCAAAGAGCGAAGAGAGGGTGAGGAACACCAGAAAGATTGAACACAACCGGCTGCTGGACATACGAGCATCATAGCACAGTACAACCTGTTTTGTATTATCGAGAGGTGAAGTATCAATCTTTGTGGTTGTTCAGTGAAGATATTACCTTTCCAGATAAGAGAGCATCAAGTTTGTAGGATGCAATGGATAGTGATTGCCACCTGCTTCTCGTTATGCTTCCTTCTTTTCTGCCATAGTCGCTTCCGGTAGAAACGTCTTGATTCCATAGAATGCCACATCTCAAGCGTGTGCAGTTGACAATATCTGGACGACTTGTTACAATTAAACAAACATTTAATTGTTGTAGATATGGAGAAACTTCTATGAAACAAAAGATTCTTGAGCGACACCCAGATGTATGTTCAGAGTACAGCATAAACTGTAGGGATAACGAGGGTGAGCTTCGCAGTTCGCTCTTTGAGGTATTGGGGCTCTCGGAGTTATTCCACGTACTCGCCGATGAGACGCGAACGAAGATTCTTTTCTTGCTTTCCAAGCAAGAGTTGTGTGTTTGTGATCTTGCTTATCTATTGGAGATGTCTTCACCAGCGATTTCACACCATCTGCGATTGTTGAAGATGAGACACTTGGTTCGAGCACGACGGGAAGGCAAACAGGTGTTCTACACACTTGACGATGAGCATGTGCTGGCTCTGATCAAGACAAGTCAAGAACACTATAAGGAGGAGCGTTAAACTATGTCAAAGAAAGAAAATATGAAGAAGTATCGTATCAATGGTCTGGATTGTGCACAGTGTGCGAACGAGATCGAGTCGGGACTCCGTAAGATAGAGGGTTTTGAAGATGCGACGGTCAGCTTCGGAACCGAGTCGATTGTTATTCCTGAATCCGGCCTACAGACTGCCCAAGATGTGATCGCACGAATTGAACCGGATGCGCGAATCGTTGGCATCAATGTTGATTCACATACACATACCGACCATGGCCACTCCCACGATCATAACGGAACTTCTGGAGATGACGAAAATACAGGTTGGCGTGTTGTACGTATGGTGCTAGCCCTCGTTCTTACTGGAGCTGGAATCATCTTCAATGAGACCCTTCATGCGACGCAGTATCAGGTGGCCGAGTACGTTGTCCTCCTTTCCGCATATCTGCTCGTCGGCGGACCGGTGCTGCTGAGTGCAGGAAGGAATATTCTTCGAGGTCGCCTGTTTGACGAAATGTTCCTGATGAGCGTTGCAACATTGGGAGCTATTGCCATCCATGAGTTACCTGAAGCGGTCGCGGTAATGCTTTTTTATTCCATCGGTGAGTACATACAGGACCTTGCTGTCGGTCGGTCGCGTAGATCGATATCCTCTTTGATGGACCTCCGTCCGGATTCCGCGCGCGTTATCTCAGACGACGGAATGAGAGAAGTCAGTCCCGACGTTGTAGAGGTCGGTGCGATTATCGAGGTCCGGCCAGGAGAGCGTATCCCGCTTGATGGGGAAGTTACCCAAGGCGAATCGGCTGTTGATACATCCGCGCTTACCGGTGAGTCGGTCCCGCGATCGGTTGGGATTGGTGATACTGTACTTTCAGGTTTTGTGAACGACTCGGGAACGATACGGATCCGGGTTACTAAGCCATACAAGGAATCTTCAGTTTCCCGAATCCTTGAACTAGTGGAGGACGCCGCCGCCCGCAAGGCCCCCACAGAAAAATTCATTTCCAAATTCGCATCTGTCTATACACCGATTGTTGTCGGTCTTGCTGCGTTGGTCGCATTCTTGCCCCCCTTGTTTGTTCCGGGTGCCGTTTTGAGTGAGTGGGTCTACCGGGCTCTTGTTGTCCTTGTCATCTCTTGCCCCTGTGCTTTGGTCATTTCGGTACCGCTCGGTTATTTTGGGGGTATCGGAGGTGCGTCACGCAAAGGAATACTTATCAAGGGAGCAAACTACGTTGATGCCCTCAGGGATGTCTCTACAGTAGTCGTCGACAAGACGGGAACACTTACGAAGGGCGTCTTTAAGGTGACAAAGACGGTGCCGAGAAACGGCTTCACCGCCGATGATGTGCTTCGTTTGGCGGCAAGCGCCGAAGCCCATTCGACGCATCCGATTGCACGATCAATAAGGGAAGCATACAAACACAACATCGACATGGAGACAATCACTGATGTTAAAGAGGAAAAGGGTTATGGTGTGATCGCTCATGTAGGGGGTCGGAAGGTTATGGCCGGCAGTGATCGGCTCCTTCACCGTGAAAACATTGAGCATGGCGACTGCGACGCGGAAGGAACGGTAGTGTATGTGGTGTTGGATAAAAGCTACGTAGGGCATCTGGTAATTGCTGATGAGATCAAAGCGGAAGCCGCCGAGGCTATAGCTGACCTGAGGGCTGCCGGTGTACAGCGGGTGGTGATGCTTACTGGAGATAATGAAGCGGTTGCTCGCAGTGTCGCCGAGGTTGTCAAAGTTGATTTGTGGTATGCCGGGCTACTACCTGAAGATAAGGTGAGGATTGTCGAACAACTCTCTAAAGAGCTCCCGAAGGGGCAGCGATTGGCGTTCGTGGGAGATGGCATAAACGACGCTCCGGTTCTTATGCGTGCGGATGTCGGATTCGCAATGGGCGCACTCGGTTCGGATGCGGCTATAGAAGCTGCCGATGTGGTTCTTATGGATGACAAAGTCAACGGAATCGGCTCAGCGATACGTGTCGCCAAACATACCCGGTCGGTGGTCATGCAAAATATTTCCCTTGCGCTGCTAGTCAAGTTTGCCTTTCTGGCACTCGGTGCGGTCGGTTTCGCTACCATGTGGGAAGCGGTCATCGCGGATGTTGGGGTCTCCCTGCTTGCTGTCCTCAACTCGACACGGACGTTGCGGTATTCGCGACGAATCGGTGATGGACCAAAGTAATGCATGATGCCGATGATTGTATCGGAAACATCGTTGGCTTGCATGAGATGTAATCACAGTGAGATTGAAGTGCGGTCGAGGTGTCTATTTAGAACACAAGTTTCCATATACCACGGTTCATCATCATTGCTGTAACAGTAATAACTGAATATCCGAAAGGAATAGGTTTTGATAATTTTTGACAACTGATGCCAACGGGGGAGCCAGCAATGACTAGTCCCCTTGGCGGAATGAAACAACTGCAGGGGTATTTTGCTGGAATGGAAAACTATCCAAGTGGCAATAACAGACTGCCTCGCCTCGGGTATCTCCGATATGTTTCGTCATTATTTAAATCTGTTTGCATTTGGGCCCAAGGGAATGGGGGATACCGCTCAAGCATTGGGACCCGGACTACATATCCCCAGACAGCAATTGCGATGGTAGAAGTAATTGACTACTGCTCAAGATCAAAAGCTTCTCTTGGCTGTTTCCCCAAAAAATTCTTCAAGGTTTGAGGCTGAACGGAGAATAGTATTATCCACACGACTTCATTCGTCACGTTTATATCGAGGCAACAATAGATACAATCGTTGACGAATAGGAGCCAGTTGTGTCCCCTTTATGAAAGTAGCGGATACATTGGGCAATATGGAACGAGACATGCCAGAAGCGTCCACAGGCGGCATACATTTCATCAACCAACACTTACCGCTAACTCCTCCGGTGAATCTACCGCAACCTAAAAGGGTGGCAATAGTCACTTGACTGATTGCCTTGGTTTACTAGAGAGAATTTTATGAAGGATAAACATGTGTTGAAAATTCATTTTTTGTTCATATGGAGACATTAACGTTCAAAGACATGAATGTGCTTGTGTGAATACTGGACAATCACGGCAAATCGCCGGGTGAGTAGGCCGGGGTCAATTCCAACTGACGAACGGTATATGAGGTGAGGTATGAACAGAAAAGAGAATACGATTCTGGTTACCATTGTTGCCAATTTATTGTTGGTTAGCCTAAAGTTCGGACTGGCGATTTGGTCCGGCAGTTTTGCATTGCGGGCAAGTGCTTGGCATTCCATGGGTGATGTGTTCATTTCCCTTTTTGTACTCGCAGGTCTGATTGCTGGTCGCTGGGAGGCAAAACGACGTCATCGCGTGGGATTAATAGAGAATATCGTTGCCTTGGTCGTCTCAGGATTCATTTTCTACGTGGCGTATACTATTTTCATTGAGGTAGTTCTTGCAGGCGAGCAAGCCGGACTGCGCAATCCATGGTTGGTGGCGCTTACGTCCCTACTTACGATTGCGGTAACCTACTTCATTGCCCGGCTTAAAAATTATGTGGGCAAAGCCACCAATTCTCCAAGTCTGATTGCAAGTGGCTATCATTCCCGAATGGATATGTACGCTTCAGCACTGGTAGTGACGAGTCTGATCGCTTCCGCTCTAGGTCTCGGTTCCCTGGATCTTATCGTCTCACTTGCTGTTATTCTGCTCGTCCTCAAATCTGGATGGGAGATAGCAGCATCGGCAATAAAAGCTCTCTTCTCTGGTGGTCTTCTCAATCTGGAGGAGGATAATATCGCTCGCGTGAGGCGCCATACCAAGCGCTTCGCATCTATCGGTATTGGGGCACTAATAATCGGGATATTCTTATCAGGCGTCTATGCCATTCAACCTGATGAACGCGGTATCGTTCGGCAATTTGGTCAAGTAGTTGCTGATGTGGGACCGGGTTTGCATTATCGATTGCCGTTGGTCAGCCGGATGGACCGGGTAGCTCTCGACCGGGTGAGGCAACTGCAGACCGAGAACACTCTGGTGCTTACCGGAGACACCAACCTGATCGAAGTCAAGGTGGGTGTCCAGTACATCGTATCGGATCCAAATGCATTCCTTTTTAATGTTGTGAACTCCGAGCAGCTTGTAGAACAAGAAGCTGAGTCATCCGTCCGACAGATTGTCGCGCAGCGAAGTGTTGATGAGCTTCTAACCACCGGAAGGGGGGAGATCAATAACCAAGCGAAGAATCTAACCCAGGCGCTGGTTGATGAGCATCAGGCTGGGTTGAAGATTGTAAATGTACAGCTACTCGCGGTTAATCCTCCCTCCTCGGTTGCAGACGCATTCCGTGATGTATCCAGTGCGCGGGAAGACAGGAGCACATACATCAATGAAGCGATGGCCTACCGAAATGAAGTCATCCCGTCTGCCCGGGGCCAGGCTGTTGGTATTATAGAGACCGCGCGGGCGGAAAAGACTCGAAAGATCGATTTCGCGATTGGGGAAGCGGCAGGCTTCGAGTCTCAACTGGCAGCCTATCTGGTTGCTCCCGGTGTGACCCGAACCCGTCTCTATCTCGAGACGCTCGAGAGAGTACTACCAAGTGTCAACAAATTTATCATCGATCCGACTGTACGGACCGACGGTACCGAGTTGTGGCTCACGAATCCTGAGGCAACGAAATGATGTCAAGGAGCATTGTCTCTGCGGAAATTTAATTGCCTCTCGATCAGGATCATTTGTCCATTTCAAAGGATGCCAGGAGGGACTTGATGCCCTTCCAAAGTATTATAGGAGGAACGTTATGCGTGTGTTTCGTTACCTTATTCCGGCGCTGATTGCAGTTTCAGTCATTGTCGTTGGACTATCACTGTTTCAGGTAGACACTACTGAATATGTTATTGTTACTCAGTTCGGCAAGCCAGTCAGGGCGATTACCGAGCCAGGTTTGTATGGTAAGTGGCCTGCTCCCGTACAGAGCGTCATCCGACTGGACCGGCGCTTGCAGATGTACAACGTAATGGAGACTGAATTGCTTACGAAAGATAAGAAGAATATCTTGGTCGAAGCCTATACAACATGGAAAATTGACGATCCGCTAAAATTTTTCACGAGTGTACGCGATCCTTCGGGGGCTAATAGCCGTCTCTCTGACATCATGTCGTCTGAATTGGGGGTGGCTCTGAGCCAATATGACTTGACAAATCTGGTCACGACAGATCCCGCATCGATGCAACTGACGACCATGACAGAACGGATCACCAACCAAGTTGCACTTCGAGTGGCACCTTACGGATTTTCCGTTACAGATGTAAGGCTCAAGATGCTTAATTTCCCAGAGGCGAACCGACAGAGTGTTTTCCAGCGGATGCGTGCCGAACGTCAAAGAATCGCTCGGCAGCTACGATCCGAAGGAACTGAGCTGGCTACCGTCATCCGTGCTGAGGCGGAGGCTGAACGGACAACAATCCTATCTGAAGCCCAGAAGCAGGCAGAACGTATCAGGGGAGAAGGAGAAGCTGAAGCCATTAGAATCTACGCCGAGGCATTTGGCCAGGATCCGGAATTCTACCAATTCCTACGCACTCTCGAAGCCTATGACGATGTCATTACACCGGGAACGACGCTCATTCTTCCCTCCGACTCCGAGTTGCTAAAGTATCTCGATGCTGATGGCACAGTCGTCCGACCCGGAGCCTGAAAGCGTAAAATGAGGAGATCATGATGAATGACAGACATTCGAAAAACGATTCTTCGCCGGAATTCGAAGCAGATTCGAAACAGGTTGCAGAGGACATGAACGCAAATAAATCCGAACCAGTCTTGAATAGGTTGCGTCAGGTTATCCATCGTGTTCGTGGAATGGTGAGGAAGGGATTTGAATCACAGGAAGACGGATTGTCACCATTGGACGATGTGAAGAGTGCGTTTAAACATCTGGACCTTAGATTCATTGTAATGGCAGCAATATTGCTGATCATTCTAGTTTACATACTATCAGGCGTATACACTGTCCAACCTGGAGAAATAGGAGTGGTTCAACGGTTTGGCCGGGTGATCGCGACAAATGTGCCCGCCGGTTTGCATTATCGTTTACCATGGCCCATTGAGTCTGAAACAGTTGTGAATATCGCACAGGTTCGCCGAGAGAGCGTGGGAGTATCGGAATCAGAGGAACATCCGCTTCACCTTGATGGTCCTCGAAAACTGCAGGTTTTAAGTGGAGACACGAACATCATCGACTTTGAGGTAATTGTCCAGTATCAAATCAATGATCCTGTTGCTTATCTGTTCAATATCGACTATCCCGCGTACCAGTTGGTCAGGGATAGTGTTCGATCGGCGGTCGCTGGTCTCAGCGGGCGATCAGCAGTGGACGATATCTTGACAACTGCAAGACAGCAATTGCAGAACGATGTGCGTGATAAGGCTCAATCCGTGCTTGACGGATATGATAGCGGCATTCGCATCATCAGCACGAGTTTCCAGAAGGCATATCCCCCAGAAGTTGTAGCCGACGCGTTTCGTGATGTCTCGAGTGCAAGAGAAGACAAGGATAAGATGGTAAACGACGCTGAGGGGTACCGCAACAGTGTGGTCCCACAAGCAAGGGGCGAGGCGAAGAGCATCCTGTCCCAAGCAAAAAGCGCGGCACAAGCTCAAAAAGATAAAGCCGCAGGTGCTGCCCAGAGTTTTAATGCCGTACTGGCTCAATATCGTACGAACAGCAAGATTTTTGGAGAGGATGTGACCAAATTCCGATTGTATCTGGAGAAGATGGAGAAGGTTCTGCCCAAGGTGAACACGTATGTTGTTCCGCCATCCGAGAAAATTGATCTGCGTATTCTGAATGGAAGTAGAACGTCAACCTTTCCACCAAAACTGGACAGATGAGAGGAGAACGAAAGCATGATTGAAGGCTGGCGACAGATATTACGTGACATTAGGGCTGCTTTAAAATTGCCGGTAAATGGATCAAACACACATCCGGGACAGAACGGTGATCAACGGAACCCTGAGCAACTGGCGGGAGGAGAACCACCGGTCCATGGAAGTGATGCACAGATACTTGAGATGACACGTACGAAGAAGAATATTGAAGACGATTCGCCACAGGTGTCTGATCTGAGCGAACAGCAAACCAATAAGATGGCTGAAAGCAAGATTCGTGCAAAAGGGTTTTCCGTTAGCTATACAGTGAAGTGGTGGATTGTTGTGATGATCGTGGTGTTGATTGGCACTTCGCTGTTGTTCGGTGAGAAGTTGTTCGGCAAAAGCGCACCGGCTCCGGGAGTCGTAGCGACTTTTGTTGGGGGGCAAGTAACTGTTGGGGATATACGAAAGCACATCGAGGAACTTGCGCTGAATGAACCTCAACTGAACGAACAGCTGCAAACTATTGAAGGTTATCGTGCGATGGTTGAGGAAATGGTATCGGACGAGTTGGTGCGGCAATGGTCGAAGACACGTGATGTTAAGCAAGAACAAGATTTCCGCCATGTGATGGAGCACATCGAAGAGGACATCAACCTTGGAGATATCGATGCAGCTCTGCACGAGAAGGGGATGGGGGTGAGTGAGGAGGATCTCCAGTCGTATTACGATGCCAATCGGGAAGATTTTGGTGAACTGACACTTACCCAGGCAAAGGATGATATCCGGTTGTTCCTGCAATCACAGCGGGAAGGAGAATTTGTCAAGCTTTACATTGATAATTTGAGGACTAATGCCAGCATCACCAGTAATCTTGAGCTACTTGAAGTACCAGAACCTAGCGAGTCGGACTACCTCAGGTTTTTTTCCGAAAATGAGGAGAAATTTCAAGTACCAGCAAGGATACAGGTGGACGAAATCCGGATACCCGTTGGTGCTGATATCGAAGCGGCAAGGAACAAGGCTTCCCAAATTCTTATTCGTTTACGGTCAGGTGAGACCTTGGGTGCCATTGGTACGACATCGGGAACATCTGTAAAATCGGGGTTGATTGTGAACAATGGCCAGAACCCACCAGGTTACGATGAAGTTCTTGACAACTTGGATTACAAAGAGTTCAGTGAAGTGTTCCTGGCAGGAGAGTCCTTCTACATTCTTCGCCTGATCTCGAGAGAACCTCAGCGGACATTGACACTTTCCGAGGCTAAGCCAGCCATAAGGACTATTATTCTTCCGGAAATACAGGACCGATGGTTTGATTCAAAGAGCGATCAAACTTTGTTGACCGTTAATGGCCAACGACTGACTGTGGGAGAATTCTGGCAGGAATTCAAGGAACTCCCGACAAGTTTTGCATTGGAGTATCAAGGCATACCAGGGTGGAAACTCCTTGCTGAACGATTAATCGATCGTCTTTTGCTATTGGATGACAGTTCGAGGCAACTGACAGATTCCGATGATTCCATTGCCATTGAAGAAGCCCAACTCGATGTACTTGCCCAAATGATGGAGCAGGAAGAGGTTGACGATCTCATTGAGGTGACTGAACAAGAGACCAAGACATATTATGAGGAAATCAAGGAAAAGCTTGTAAGACCACCACAGTCCCAAATCCGATTCATCATGGTGGATTTAGGCCAGTCCGAAGAAGATTCTCGCCGTGCGTGGGATCGTGCAAAGGAAGCCTACGAATTGCTTGTTCCTGGTCTCTTCAGAGATGGTTCGGATTTTGCCGATGTTGCTCGGGAATATTCTGACGATGAGACCACCGCCGAGCAGGGCGGCCTGTTGGAGGGCTGGATTGGTGAAGGTCCTGATCTATTTATGGAAACGGAAGTCCATAGTTTCCACCAATCGGTTATGGCGATCGATGTTGGAGAAATCAGCCGACCGTTTGAATGGAATGGGGCTATCTATATCATTCAGGTTACGGACAGGACCGAAGCAGAACAACTTACATTTGAAGAAGCCAAACATTTCTTGGATGAGGATTTGCGTTCCCAGAAACATAAGGAGCTTCGCGATAGACTGTCTTCGAAGCTCATGGAGCGGTACGATGTCGAGTTCTATGAGAAAGAGCTGAAAGCGGCTTTCGATGAGTAAAAATTAAATATTCACGAACGGTTGGATTCGATTGCACTATTAGCCTTCCTGTTCTTTGAATTATATCATTGACCGCGTTAAGGATCTCTAGGGAGACGTAGTGACTGAGCTCGACGGCGGGTATGATCAGAATCCGAGAGGCAGGGATCGTGTTCATAGACAGGTACAATTACACCTTGGACTCTACTGGTGTATCATTATCCAGACCGATTGTGTGTTCAAGCATCTTTTCCTGGTTTAGGGAAGTTTGATAAGGAAGGTTGGTAAGATACATGCCGCATCAGATTTTGGTTATGAATGGTTCCCTTAGTGCCTCAATAACAGTGATAGGTAATTGAGTATGCTTGATATTAGTTCCATTCCCACATATGATTATTTGCATGTCAACGCGGAAAAATTTGAAAGCCCGAGGAACAGTTCCAAGCATATTGGTGATAGATGATGAAGTTGCATTCGCGGACTACTTGTGTCGAGGCCTGAGTTATGAAGGATACAAAGTAACGGCTGCGCAGAATGCTGAGGAGGGTTGGGATCTGATCTTGCTTAGTAATCCAGACCTTGTGATTCTCGACGTTGGATTGCCGGACGTGGATGGAATAAGTTTATGCCGTTCCCTTCGGCTTGAAAGACACCAAATGCCCATTTTAATGCTTACCGCACGTATCAATGTATCTGATCGTGTATTGGGCTTGAATGCAGGCGCAGATGACTATTTACCGAAACCGTTTGCGTTTGATGAACTTATTGCAAGAATTTCAGCTCTGCTTCGCAGGACAGGTGCCAACGGCGATCAACTATGTCTTGGTGATTTGAGCCTTTATTCCCAAGAGAGAAGAATTCGAAGAAATGACATCACCATTTCACTGACACCAAAGGAGTTTGAACTGTTATACTTGCTCTTTCAACACCCCCGGCAGATTGTCCCCAGAGAGACAATATTATCTCATGTTTGGGGATTTGAGTATGAGCCGGAATCGAACGTCGTTGAGGTTTACATTCGCAGGCTTAGAAAAAAACTTGGCCCTCCGAATATGATAGAGACAGCTCACGGTCTTGGCTATATCTTACGGGAACCCGACCGAGTATGATGTTATCATTGCGTCAACGTTTGATTATATGGCAAATGGGGTTCTTTGTAACAGCACTGGTGTCATTTGCGGCCATTTCGTACAGCTTCCTAGCTGTAGGTATGGAATCTGGAATCGATGAAACATTGCGTGAAAGGGCAGAACATGTATCCGAAGCCCTTCAGGAGGTCCCAAACCGAGGATTTGATATGATAGATAGCGCAACTGACGACTTTACGCAGTTGGGGGTTTATGTCCAAGTTTTAAAACCCGATGGAGAAGTAGTTGCTCGCTCTTATAACATTGGACCGCACAGTCTCCCAGTCGACCAAGCTGTTATTGACCAAGTTCTCGGTGGCGATACACCCTACACAACGACTACTTTAAACGATCAACAGATTAGACTCTATTATCAGCCTATTATTCGGGATGGAATCCCAGTGGGTGTGGTACAAGTGGGTCAATCACTTCAGGAATTGACTGAAACGCTGTTGCGGTTGAAAGCTCTTTATATGATTGGGATTGTCGTAACCCTCCTACTGGGAACTGGAATCAGCTTGTTCTTGCTTCAACTGAGTCTACGGCCTATTGTGGAGATTTCACGAACTGCGACTTTTATCTCCGAATCCGTCGATCTGAAAGCAAGATTACAGTATCGAAATGTTGGTGACGAAATTGGGCAGCTTATGCATGCATTCAATCTGATGATGGAGCGACTGGAAACCGTAGTTGATTACCAGCGAAGATTCATCGCCGACACAGCTCATGAACTTCGAACGCCGTTGGCGACCATAAGGGGCAATGCCGATCTTCTGGTTCGCTTCGGACAAAATGCCGAGCGGAGGAATTTGGCTATTGCAGGTATTAAACAAGAGACTGACCGTACCACCCGTCTCGTGACAAACCTTCTTTTAATTGCCCAGGCGGATGCCGGTCTGGTAATGGTACCAACACCGCTCGAGTTGGATGAGATCCTTTTGAGTGTCTACGAACAACTAATTTTCTTGCCAGGCAAAACAAGGGTTGTTTTAAAGCGGTGTGATTCCACAAAAGTGATGGGCGACAAGGACAGACTCAAGCAAGTTATCCTAAATCTGGTTGATAATGCTCTTCGTCACACCGACCCTTCGGGTAGGGTGGTTTTGTCTTTGTGTTCCGATGAAAGGACGGCCCAACTCACCGTGAGTGATACTGGAACAGGCATCGCTGAAGCCGATTTGCCACACATCTTCGACCGATATTACAAAGGTTCCGGTAAATCGTCGGGCTCCGGGTTGGGGCTTTCGATTGTCAAGTGGTTTGTCGCCGAACACTCTGGTGAAGTAAGCGTTGAGAGTAGGTTGGGGTATGGGACAACCTTCACCATTAGCTTGCCTACCTTGAGGGAGAAGGAATAGTCGAACAGTATATAGATTATGGCATACAGCACGGATACAGGATTGGGCGGGTTTTCTGATTTTGGTCTTGCTGGAGTTCCTCGGAGGACGAGACCTACAACAGTTACGCGTGGAACCAGTTTTTCTGCGACGGTAATTAAAGTAACTACAGGTGTAAGAAGCGACAAGTCTTCATACGGTATAATCTATACTTGGATCTCCATCCCATTCTTGAAAATAAACCGCACATCTTCTTTGCTGTAGATCACAGCATGATCGGCAAGGAAATACCAAAGGTGCTCGGTGAATTCGGTAACCACACCCTCCTGCTTCTTCAACCCTTGAGAAACAGTTCTGTTTTTGTCTTTCAAGACTTCCGTTCATGTATCGCGCCTTCCAAATTTGTCAGATGTTTGTTGACCTCGGTGTACTCGCTGCTAAGTTGTTTGAAACGGTCCTGATATGTGTGCTGGTCCATTGCTACATTGGCATTCTCGGTATTGAGTTTTTCCATGCGTGAGACAATTTCGCGACGTTCAACTCTCACCGCTTCCAGCTGTGCTTCATTTTGGGAAGTGTTGAAGATTTCTTCGGTTAGCTTCCCAAAGTTTCCTATGATTTCATCCTTACGAGTGATGATACTGTTGACCGCTTTTACGAACATGTCTTGCAATGCATCCTCATACAAGTGTGGAGAGCTGCACTTGTGGTGACGATCAGCATATTTTTCATTGCACTGCCAGACAATCTTAATGAAATATTGGGAAGAGCTGTCCTCACAGTTAATACTATTGAAAAGATTGCAAACCAGATCAGTTCGCAGCAAAAGGTTCAAAACGATGATAGACATATAGATCTTTCTGAGTTTCCAACAGAGACGATTCTAGCAAAAGAGTAATTTACTTCATCCCTAAGAATATCGTCCCAAGCATTGGATATTCAATGCCGTTCATTGTTTGATACTCTGGATCCCATGCCGGTTCCCTTTCTCCATTGCTTCAACAGCCCAGTCGATCGGTTCCAATCCCTCAAGCCGGTTGTACTCGTCCCAGTACCGTCTGGCCCATTTGACCAGCAGCTTGGTTATCTCGCAGATGTAGGTCGTCCGCCTGAATTCGCCGAACTCCGAATAGCAACCTCCGATGCAGTATGAACAGGCACTCTCCACCTCGCAGGTCCTGCACTTTTCGTCGAGTGAGCAATTGGAGCGATAGGCGCCTTCGCGCACTCTCAGAAAGTTCTCCTTGTGGGTAAACCCTTCCTTGGCGGTCCCGACGATGAACTCTGCCTTGTCGATTTGGGTATGCGGCAGCCATCTGATGCACGGATAGATCCTACCGTCCACCGAGAGGGCAGGCATGGCTCCGCTTCCGCAGTGGCCGGTACAGTCCCAGTCAGGTCCTGTGGACAGGTGTGCGTAGCCGAATTGCTCCTTGCTGAGCATGCTCCAAAACAGATCGTCGCGATGCTCGAGTACATAGGCGGTGCACTTCTCCATCTGACGGTCCAACTCATCATAGTCGGTTTGTGTGCATCCGGTATCCTCCATGATGAAGTTCTGGTTGATGTACCGCAGTCCCAGCTGTTCATGCAAATACACCAGCGAGTCGTAAAGGTAGGGGATGCTCTGGCGGTTTGCGGTGGACTTTGTCTGCATCGACTGGATCGGGAAGGTCTTCTTATACCACGGCCAATGGCGGATGATGCTCTGCATCGAACCGGACCCATCGGAGAACACCCGGTTTGCGTCATGGATCTCAGGACAGCCATCCAGCGATATGCCCACCAGCAAGAGGTCCTTGTATTTCTCGCAGAACCGCCTGGCCTGCTCGGAAAAGAGCGTGCCGTTGGTGGAAATGGAGAAATGAAGCTTGCCCCGCCAGTTTTTGGCATTGGGGGTATCGGTGGTCATCACCTTGGCCAGCGTGTAGGAGCAGATCTCATCCAAAAACGGCACATCCATGAAGCTGTCGCCACCGATGAAGTCCACAACCAACCCTTTCTGGTAGGCCTTGCGGAACACTGGATCCGGATCATCGAGCAGCCCTGCAGGATCGGGATCGGTGAGGATGTGGCCGATGAATGCCTTCGCATCCTCCATCGAAAGCGTTCTTCTTCTCTTGTGCACCTCATAGCAGTAGGTGCACCTGAGGTTGCAGTCTTCGGTGGTGTTCAGCGTCACGTTGAACAAGCCGGGTTCTCTAAAGGGAATGAGCATATCAGCCTCCAATGCGGGATGAGTTCGAGCAACCGCTCGAGCAGGAATTCTTGCATGCACCCGAGCAGTTCACATTGCAACTGGCGTTGCAGTTGGTACTGCAGGAGGTACAGCCCGAGCAGGCACTTTGGCAATTGCCGGTGCATCCACCACAGCCGCGACATCCTCCGCATCCGCTGCACCCATGGCACGAAACACACCACAGTCCCCCTTTACAGCTGTAGCAGTTGCCCGAACATCCGCTGCAGCCCGAACAACCGCTGCACCCGGTGCACGAACTGGTACATCCTCCGGTGCAATTGTGGCAGCCGTTGTAGCACGTCGAGGTACACGTATTGCTGCAATTGGCACAGCCGCGCAGATCATTGATGTCCTGTTTGTACTGGTCGATCTGGCTCAGCAGATTGGCGCTGATCAGGCTCCCCGTTGCAACCGATGAGATGGGGTAGGTGGTGTACAGAAGCGCGCGGGTATTACCCTGCAGAGCATCCTTCATCGAGTTCATATCCGAGGCTCTCATGGGAAGGCCGATGGCAAAGCCAGCAGGCGGGGAGAACACATAATAGTTGTCGTAGCGCTGGTAGCCGTTGACAAGGAAGGCCTCCTGGATCGCCTCGAAGCGGCTTTTGATATCATTATAGGTTCCCATCACGGCTCCTCATGGGCGAAGCACTCACCGTTGATCACCAGGAGCTCGCCCTCCGGGTAATTGTAATGGCTACGGACGCGACGCTCCCAGGTGGCATACAGGAACCTGCCCTCCGCCATCTCGTCGAAGACAGCCTTGAAGTAGGCGTAGATGTCCCTGTCCTGCTCAAATCGGTAGGATGCGTACACCTCAGCCTTCAGGGCGGTCTGTGCGGTATTGATCTTATCGATCGCCAGTTGCATGTCGGCGATCTCACTGTCGTCCAAGATAAAGGGCAGCTTGGTCAGCTGCCGTCCACATTCATTGCATTGCATGGTTGTTCCTCCTAGTTCCATACAGCCCCCCACACCTTGTTGGCGGTGCCTTGTGTATTCACATTTCCCGTCACATTACCGGTGACGTTGCCACTCACATTCCCACTCACGCTCCCTTGCAGATTCCCATGGAACGTGTTCGCATGGACATTCGCATATGGATTCGAGGACACGCCGATATCAAATTGGCTGGCTTGTTGGGGATACAGGGCCTTGGTATATGCTCCCTTCGCCTCGGCGATCACGGTGAAGGAGATCGAAAGGGCAGAGAACAGGTCGTTGCTGCGGATGCGAGAGGTAACTCCCCCGGCACCGGTGATCGTCAAACTGGTTCCCGACCAGCTTACGATCGCAGGACTCGCCACAGGTCCTTCGATGCTGTTGTAGATGCGGCTCCAGGCAATGGCGATGCTTTGGAACATGTCGAAGGCCCCGGCAGCCACCTGGGTGCCAGCTTTGAAGATGCCTGCGAACTTGTAGTAGAACGAGCCTAGAGCTGCAGAAAGGTTGGTCCCGTCGAAGATGAACGTGCCGGCATAATAATCCTTTGCTGTGGTATGGCTGCTGATCTTTGCCCCCTGCCCATCCAGGAGGTTCACTCCCACATCATAGGCGCTGTAGTTGTAGGCTGCACTGAGTGTCCCGGCCGTATAGGAGGTGGGTGTTGCCTCACCCAGCGTTAGGGCACTGAGATACCCCGCGCTGTCGATGGCGTAGAACACCCGCTGTAGCGTGGTACCCGTCGAAACGGGATTGGCTCCACTGGCGGCATAGACGGCAGCTCCCATTTTGGTGGGCGTGTAGCCCAGGGAGCGTTTGGACCAGATGGTTCCTCCGTTGCCCGAGACATAGTAATACGCACTGCCGTATTCATAGGCGATGAAGAACCCGTTGCCCCAAGCTATGCTGCTGGGGCACGTGCTGGCGATATTGATTGCACTCCAGTTCATCCCGTCTGTGCTTCGATACACCGATGCTGATGAGAGGGTGACATAGCTTACCTGGATGTAGACGCCGTTTCCGTATGCGATTCGCGAGTTCATGAAATCGTTATTGTAGGATGGGAATGGATGGGCACAGGTGAAACCTGCGGCTACCCATCCGCTTCCGTTGGTCGAGCGTTTCCAATCGGAGGCCCCTCCGCCAAGCACATGGGCGTAAAAGTATCCATTGGCGAA